>JAZKCU010000006.1:0-279055 GCA_040387935.1 Verrucomicrobiota bacterium
CTCTCCCCCCGTCTATTTGGTCACCCACATTGCTTAACGGCATTGGCTTTAGCGTTAATGGGACTGTTCTATTCGTAACAGTGCGCCCAGGAACAAGGATCGTTGCCTATGCGAAGACTGACCGCCGAGTTCGACTCGAGGTAAGATACGATCTTCGAAGCTTTGCTTCTCGTTCGCCCCTGCCAAGAGAAGCCCAGGGCGCGGTGGGAATGGTCAATGTGCTGCAAGGCTACAGTGAGGACGCAGCGGATGTTCTAAATGGGTTCCTTGAACATCTAGAGCGGCAGCAATCATCAGGAATCGTTCCTTGGAGTCACTCTCCCACTGACTTGATATTCCGCATAGCGAGTCGATGCGAAACGCTAAACGCCGCCAGAGTCATCATGAACCTTCTTATGAGCGAGGGCGCGGTTTCTCGCGTCGAATGGTTAAACGAGTCCATTGATGCCCTGGTTCGTTCGCGCCTCTTGGAGAAAGCCAGGAATCAGCAGAGGCGGCAAGCTATCACGTTCGTTCCCTCCCCTAGCTGCCAGGTCGCTTTGCAGCGATTGAGGGACGTTACGACGGCTGATGTCTTGACATTGGAGCGGCGGCAGCGACGCCAACAGGTTGAATCTTCTTCCAGCCAGACAACTGGTGCCATTCCTTTGACGTAGGCATGCTAAGTTGTTCGCCACTGTCCGCAACCCCAGCCTGCATTCCTTTCCATGCTGCTCTATAAGTTTTCCACTGCCGAGGGGGCTCTGGCTATATTGAAGTTCAATTCAATATTTGTCACCAGCCCGTTGGATCTCAACGATCCCTTTGAGATGCGCCCGGCTTGGACTTCCGAACATGAGTTGCGGCAATTTCAGAACGAGGATCTCAAAAATCGGATTCTGGGGGGAACGAATCTGCTTATATGCACTGAGAAGGGGGCGGTAGATAGCGGTCAGACCATGCTATACAGGCCAGCAAGTCCTCCACAAGATGTGGAGCTTCAGCGCGGTATTGCGGACTCCAACAACAAGGGCGTTTTCGAGCAACTGCATGCTAAGCTACGGGTGCTGAGCCTCGTTCCAAACATACTGGAGGCGGAAGAATCAAGTGTGCAACGCGAGGAGAATGCCACTCTGATGTGGGCACATTATGGGGATCAATTTCAAGGAATGTGCATAGCTCTCGACCCTGCCAAATTTTTCAATGGTGTTCAAGCGCATGGATATGAAGTGTCATACGGCGAGGAGAGACGGACGCTCCCAGTAGAGCACTATGATTCCATTCTTAAACTCATGGCTGCGCGGCCTATTCAGACGGGTAACGTGGTTGATCCTTCCTCCGGTTTGGAATTACCTTGGGCATTAGCCGCGCACTTGCGACGGCAGAGATTCATTGATATCCTCATTCATAAATCACCTGCTTGGAAGTATGAGCAGGAGATCCGAATGATTTATGATCTTGAGGAACTGATCACGACCTCTGAGTATCGGCAAGTATGGTTGGCTTGCCAGAATTGTGGGGCTAAAAATTTGAGAGCGAATGACTGTGAGCATCCGACTTTTAGAGACGCGGTGGCAATACCGGCGGAGGCTGTGCAGGCGGTTATTTTTGGCACAGACTGTCAAATCAGTTCCACAAATGAGGCACTTCGAGTTCTGGCCGAACCGCGATATCAACATGTAAAGCTATATTGGTCCTCCCTTCATTCTTCTCGGTATGTCGTGCAATATAACGAAGACACTCCGGAATATGTCCGCTTTATGCAAAGCCAAATGGCTCTAGATGTTGGGCAAGCAAAAGGACATGAATTTTGGCACAACGGACAGCTTAAAGTTCGCGTTGCTGCGAAAGGTATAAATTATCCCGGCTCTGCTTCTTCACTATAACCCTCACCGTAATGGGTTGGATCAGTGCTGCAAATAGCGACCATATGGCCCTGTGGCATTATCACGGGTGGATTGATGCCATACTTAAAGCCCAAGGCAGACGTAATCGCCTGCTCCGAAGTCCTATCGATACCTTCAGGCACGATCAAGGCTTCATCGAGAGCTTCCATCGCGAGAGGATCAATCAAGCCCTCGGGAAACAATGAGGCGAAGCGAGTCAATCGCAGCTTCTCATATCGAGATGAATGAGGGTTGATAAGAAATTGGGCAATGAATGTGTCATTCTCTGTCTCCTGAAGAATGAGGGCACCATCCAGTTTATCCTTCAGTGCTGAGAACAAATTGTCTCTAAAGAAGTATGCGGTCCATTGCTTCCCTGTCTGCATATCAATAGCCCAGGCATCTCCGACTAGGGTTGCTACAATACGCTTTGCAGCCACTGACGCCCTTCCTCCATAGGCGAAATACCAAATGAGTCTGAATGAGTCCTTGCTTGGATTGTAGGCTTCAATCTGCCGCGTTCCGTCAACAATCCTTGATGCGAAACTCTGTTTATGCCCGAGGCCCTCACTTTTGTGGACGATTTCCCCAGATTGAAATGCCTTTATCTCTTCTTCGCTGAGTGCCCATTGAGCCACGCGGTCTTTAATTTCCACGACATAGTGATCCGACTCACAGGTGAATTCAAAATCGGGTGTTTTTTCCTCCCCTCGAGGGATGGGAACCATCTCAATGCCAAACTGCGACAAAATGTCTTCTGCCAATGCTGTGGATTGTGCGTCCGTCATTCATTTGAATACACCGTCAACAATCTGGGTAAAAGGGCTTTCCGCTTTCTGAACGTAGCTATCCCCTTGCATTGCAGTTTTGCGGCGGTTAAAGTGATACAGCATTATGCTACAGCAGGTTTTAAAGTCACTTGTTTAGATTGTTGATTTTCAGGATGTTTAGGCTTTTGACGGATAATCCCTCCCTGTCCGCCATCCTTTTTCACGATCCCTAAAGGCGTGGAAAAAATGATGGGTTCCAAGATTTTTCCCGGGACACTTTTTCGGACGAACGATGTTAGGCTTGCGTGCATTTTAATCGCAGCCTAGCTTTTCTCGCGACACTTTTTCGGCCGAACTATGGAGTGACTACGGCAGGCATAAGAGCGCGATCCACGAGTAATGTCCCTGAAACGAAAACTTCATCTGGCCTCCACCTCTCTGCGTCTGGGCAAAGGCTTGGATGACAAACGGCAACTGTTCCACCTGCTGGCCTGCCATGGAGGTCTCATGCGCTTTAATGGCGAAATCATGAAGTGCCACACCACTGTCCCTGCTGCGGATGTGCTGAATGTGCGGATGACAGGCGCGGATGCGATCCTCTTTGTCGAAGTGGTGGTGGATGAGGAGTATAGCTGCCTGCAAAAGCTAAATTTCACGCCTTCGGTGATTCTCGACATTGGAGCGAACATCGGGCTGAGCAGCTTTTACATGAAGTCCTTGTTCCCGGACGCAGTCATCCATGGCTTTGAACCCTCCACTTCAGAGCATGAGATTCTAAGGATGAATTATGCGGGCTGGCGGGGCTGCACCGCTCATCATGTGGCGATCGGGGATCGTGATGTCGAGAGCGTGTCGTTCGCCGTGCATCCAGAGCGCACTGGCGGCCAGCATTTGCTGGAAGGCGAGGCGCATGACGGCTGGATGACAGAAGAGGTGCGGATGCGCCGCGTCGAGACTCTGGTCAGCAGTGGATGCGTTGCGGTGCCTGATCTGGTGAAAATTGATGTGGAAGGAGCGGAAGTGCTTGTCCTGGACGGATTCGGGCCATTGCTGCGGGAAATCAAAGCCGTGGCCCTGGAGACCCATTCACCTGAACTGTATCGGGCATGTCTGGATCGGCTGAGTGCCGCAGGGCACGAGGTTTGCCATGAAGTTATAGCGCGCTCAGATGCGGCAAGGACTCTGTTGACACAACGACGTTCGTGATGCGCGCGAGGGGATGATGTGAGTCGTCCCGAAGATCACTTTTCCAGTGGAAAAGAAAGGCATTCAGCGCCTTGTGAAATGGACAGTGGGAAGCCCAGAAATTGACTTCCATCATAGTCCAAGAACACATGACGAATCCTCCAGCAACGGTCCTCACCCTTGAACGCAACTATCAGGGTGTCTTGTTCGACATGGATGGAACACTGGTGGACTCCCGGGCGATCGTGGACCGGGTGATGCGCGGATGGGCTGCCATCCATGGCTTTGACGTCTCCCACATCCTGGCCGTTTCGCATGGCCGGAGGACTATTGACTCAGTGTCTGAGTTCGCGGTTCCCGGCATGGATGTCGAGGCCGAGGCTCGCATGATCGAGGACCAAGAGATCGCTGACACGGAAGGGATCGTTGCCATCACCGGTGCCCACGAACTTGTCGCACGGCTCGGAGATCGATGGGCGGTCGTGACTTCAGCAAGTCGTGAGCTGGCGGTACGCCGTCTGACGGCTGCCGGCCTGCCCATCCCAGCAGTCTTGGTCACGGCTGAAGATGTGGCGCAGGGCAAGCCTGATCCGGCAGGATATCTGAAGGCAGCGCGCCTTCTCGGCGTGCCAGCAGATCAGTGCCTCGTCTTCGAGGATGCACCCGCAGGCCTCAAGGCAGGCCAAAGCGCTGGCTGTGATGTGGTCGCCATCACCGCCGCCGTTCTCCACCCGTTTGAAATCAACTGCCCCTCTGTGGTGGATTACACGCAGATTCATTTCGAGCTGACTTAGTGGGGAGAGCAGTGGATTGAAGATCCCCGTGTCGGCGGTTCGATTTCGTCCCAGGCCACTGGAGGAGCCATCACCTGAAGTCATGGGATTCCACCCTGGCCTGCTTGAGCTGCTCATAGCGCAGTGAGGTGATGCCATGGGCAAGGACTGTGACCACACCTTCTTGATGCTGCAGTTCGCCGTGGATCTTGAGGAATCTCTCCTGGGTGATGACAAGGCGGTGGGATTCAAAGAGTGTGGACGGCACAAAGGCATTGGAGACGCCGGTCTCATCTTCCAAACTGATGAAGCAGTGGCCGTTTGCCGTGCCGGGACGCTGCCGACAAATGACCATGCCGGCGATGGCAACGCGCGAACGGCTTCGGTGCAGCGGCAAGTCGGTGGCTTTCACAATCCCACAAAGCTGGTCCCGAATAAGACTCATGGGGTGCTTGCCGACCGTGAGTCCCGTGACCTCATAATCCGAGGCCAGCCGTTCATAGTCAGACATGACGGCCAGCGGCGAGGTCTCGGAAGTCGTGGGTGCCTCGAAGAGATCCTCATGCAGAGGTACGGCAGATTCCCACAGCGCGCTGCGCCGATGATGTCCCAGCGCATTGAAGGCACCTGCCTGCGCCAGCACCCGCTTGTCACGCTGGCTGAACTGGCAGCGGCTGAGGAGATCTGCGAGATCCTGCCACGGGGCTGCGGCGCGTTGACGCAAAAGATGTTGGGCCGCAGCGCTGGAGAAACTACGAAGCTGCTGAAACCCCAGTCTCAGCGTCTCGTCATCCATCACTGTGCAGAGGGCATCGGACTGGCAGACACATACGGGCAGGATGCGCAGCCCATGCTTCTTCGCATCGCGAACAAGCGTGGAACAACTGTAAAAGCCCATGGGCTGGCAGTTGAGCAGGGCGGCATAAAACTCTGCCGTGCGGTGCACCTTCAGCCAGACACTGGTAAAGGCCAGCTGCGCAAAGCTGATGGCGTGACTTTCTGGAAAACCATACAAGGCAAAGGAACGGATGCTATCCCTGATGCGTTCTTGAACATCCGCTTTCACCTTCTTGCGTGCCATGGCCGCAGAGAGCTTGGCCATGGCCTTGTCCATTCTCTCCTCGCTGCGGTGGAAGCTCATGGCGCGGCGCAGTTCCTCGGCCTCGCTCCCGCTGAAGTCAGCGATCACCATGGCCATCTTCAGCATCTGCTCCTGAAACAAAGGCACGCCTAACGTTCTTTTGAGGATAGGCTCAAAGGATGGATCGATGTAATCGATCTCGCTGGGATCCTTGCGGCGCCGCAGGTAAGGGTGAACCATTTTTCCCACGATGGGACCCGGACGGATGATGGCCACCTCGACCACCAAGTCGTAAAAGTTTTTCGGCTGCATGCGTGGCAGGGTGGCCATCTGGGCGCGGCTCTCGATTTGGAAGACGCCGACGGTGTCCGCCTTTCGCATGAGTTCATAGCAGGCGGGATCGTCGCAGGGAAATTTGTGGAGAGGCACCGGGTGGCCGCGTCGTTCACTGGTCTGCACGGCTTCTTCGATGACTGCCATCATGCCAAGACCCAGGAAGTCCACCTTGATGATGCCGAGGTCCTCACAGTCATCCTTGTCCCATTGCACAACCACCCGGCCAGGCATGGTGGCGGGCTCCAAAGGGACGATGCCATCCAGGCCTTTCGAGCACAGCACCATGCCGCCACTGTGCTGGCCCAGATGCCGGGGGAGGCCATGAACCATGGAGTAAAGACTGAGGAAAGGGCGCAAACGTGGATGCTCGTGGGGCAGGCCCGCCTGCTTCACCTGTTCTTCCAGCCTCAAGGTATGCGGGAAGTCGCCGTTCGCGTAGAGATCGGTGAAACGCTCGATCACATCTTGCGGCAGGTTCAGCACCTTGCCCATTTCACGCATGGCACTGCGGCCGCGGTAGGTGATGACATTCGCCGTCATGGCGGCTCCATAAGGAGCAAAGCGGCGATACATTTCCTGGATGACTTTCTCCCGCTGATCACCGCTGGGCAGGTCCAGATCGATGTCCGGCCAGCTTCGGCGGCCTTCGGCAAGAAAGCGTTCAAAGAGCAGGTTGTTGCTCACGGGTTCCACATTGGTGATGCCGAGGCTGAAACAGACCGCGCTGTTGGCCGCGCTGCCCCTGCCCTGCACCAGGATGCCGTTCTCCTTGATCCATCGGACGATGTCCCAGACGACGAGAAAATAGCCGCTGAAGCCGAGCTTGGAAATGAGCGCTAATTCACGCTCCAGTTGCTCACGGGCTTTCCTGTTCAGCGTGTCCCCTTCATACCGCTCGCGTGCGCCTGCCCAGGTTCTTTCCCGCAAAAAGCTATCCTGGTCATGACCTGGGGGAACAGGATGCGATGGGAATTTATAACCCAGGTTTTCCAGGCCAAACTCCACCTTCTCCATCACGCGGGCAGTTTCAGTCAAAGCCTGCGGCAGATCGGCAAATAAACCTTGCATCTGTGTTGCCGATTTGAGGCAGGCCTCAGCATTGGCCGCCAGATGCAGGCCTGCGGCATCCAGCTGTGTGTGATGGCGCAGGCAGGTGAAGGCATCTTGAAGAATGCGCTGCTGCCGAGTGGCATAGAGGGGAGCATTGG
The DNA here is from genome assembly GCA_040387935.1 of Verrucomicrobiota bacterium. GTDB lineage: Bacteria > Verrucomicrobiota > Verrucomicrobiia > Verrucomicrobiales > Verrucomicrobiaceae > Prosthecobacter. Next base: position 7,219 of record JAZKCU010000006.1, read on the forward strand.
AAGCCACCAGCGGCAGCTTCAGATGAGCAGCGAGATCGCGGATGGCACCCAGCCGGATGTCTTCATGCCGGAGCCGCCGGCGATGGATTTCCAGATGCACATGTTCCTTCCCAAAGATCTGGCCAAGGCGCTGCATCAAAGTCACGGCATGCTGCTTGTTTCCTGCATCCAGGGCACGATGAAGCAAGCCTTCGTGATCACCGCTCAGCGCGCTCAAGCCTTCCGCATAAGCAGCCAGGTTATCCCAAGTGACCCGGCTTTGGCCTTTGGCGGCCGCCAGTTTGGCTCGTGTAAGCATTCGGCAGAGGTTTTGATAACCCTCCCTTGTGCGCACAATGACCGGAAGGACACCGCCACACTCGATCGTGAGTTCAGCGCCGACCACGGCTTTGATCCCGAGCGCCTTGGCTTCGTGATGTGCCCTGGCCGAACCATAAACACCATCGCGGTCGGTGATCACGAGATGACTCATGCCTAGTTCGGCAGCCTGCCTGACCATGGCTTCAGGACTCGAGGCACCGCGCAGGAAGCTGAAGGCGCTGCGGGCATGCAGTTCATAAAAAGGTGGGGCGCGCTCAACCATAACGGCCCTCCAGTCTCCAGGTGCCTTTCTCACGGACCAGCCGGTAAAGACCGCCCTCCTGTGAAGCCACGTCCCATACTTCCTGAGCCCAGGCATGCCGCGCATCCCACCAGTGCCCGGACAGAAACCAGGGGCCATGACATCCGGTGAGCGGCATGCTGAGATGACCACTGCGCAGCCACACTGGCCGCGTATCTTGAAGCTGTACTTCCGCTTTCCAAGACGGACGAAAACGTAGCAGTGGCAGGCCTCGATGAGTTTCAGCGGGCTGCTCACCAGAGCTTGGTTTCTCGAGGAAGGGAGTCACCACAAAAGCATCTGGCTGATGGGTGGGGAGCAACTGGCCTCGGCCTGCTCGATCATGGCCCAACAAGGCTTCCAGGGCAGAAAGAGTCTCGGCGAATTTGGCTGGATCGCGTAATCCTCGATCAAAAAGCAGATCCTGCGCTGCCGATGGATTGACCGGAGTGATCTCCAAAGAGATCCGCATGACTGGCGCGGAGGCCTTGAGGCTCTCCAGATGTGTCTCCAGGAGGCGCAAAAGCACCTCCACATCCCGTGTCGGTTCCGCGATGCGCAGGTCCTTGGCATGCGACGAACCATCCTCAAAGCCTAACTGAAAGTGCAGAGATGAGGCTGCCTTCCAGGCGAGGCTGAGCTGAGAGCAGAGGCGCTGGCTGAAATCACGAAGAACATGCATCAACGGCTCCAGTGTCTCGATGCCGCTTTCCAGCTCTATGTCCTGCCGATAGTGAACCGGCGGACGAACCAGCTTCAGCAGCCTCTCCTTCCCACCGTGGGCCAGATCCCACAGAGCCAGCCCGGCAGGGCCGAGACGCTCCCCGACGGCCTGTCGTTTCAGGGCTTTCAATTCACCCAGGGTGTGGATTCCCCACAAGCGTAAAGTATGCTGAAGCTCGACGGTCGGCGAGAGCACGGTGAGCGGCAGCTCAAGGAACGCAGCTTTCTCATCGGTCATCGAGTCACGGATGACTTTCACGGGAAAGGCCACATGAGAGGCCAGCAGAGCCAGATCAGCGGTTTCAGCGAATCCCACGCAGATCTCATGGCCATGCTCGCGCACATCCTGATGCATCAGCAATCCTTGATCCAACCAACTTGGCTGCTGCCGATGGTGGACCCGACGCAGATCCAGAACGCAAAGACCTGGATGGGTGGATTCAAAATCTGCCGTCCATGCCTCCGCACATTTCAGCAGCCGATCCTGCAGTTCTTTTTCTGCGGCTTCATCCCGATACACACTGGTGATGCCTGGACATCTGGCCATGGCCTGGGAGGCACTCATGCCGACATGCACCCCCAGATCTTCCGCAGGGCGGCTCACGCAGAGAAGCAGGCCGTCCTCGCTTTTGGGAGAATCCTTGCGGGATTGGCCATCCAGTACGACGGCATGAGCTTGGGCCGGCACCTTCAGGGCCTGGAGCATAAACTGCGGCAGTCTCCATGCAGCAAACATGATGGGATCGAGATTGAGATGTGTGCCAGGGTTCAGCTTGGCAGCGAGAGAGCCGCATGCTCAAAATCCAGCGTCTGCCCCAGGCTGCGCTGCTGAGTGGTCTGCAGGGCACTTCTCATGATGTCGCGATCTCGGTGAAGGCTGCTGAGATCGAAATCACTTCTCACATGCCAGCGACTCGCGGCGCAGGCCACCGTTTGAAAGGATGTGAAGATACCCACGGAGACATTCGCCTTCTCTGCCAGCATCCGCAGCCGATGCCAGATGCTGGAAGGCAGGCCAAAGAGGTTTTTTTCTGGCTCCAGCCGCAGATCCAGAAAGACGGTGCGTAGATTGCCATCCCTGAGCAGCATGTCCGCTGCTTTCAGACTGTCCTTCACACCATGGGCACGCAGCCAGAGCACGCGTTTCCGAAGTTCCAAAGGAAGCGAGGCGAGATCCAGGCAATCCCCTGCATCCACCCACGCCAAGCCACCCTGAGCCTGTTGGCCTAGATGCAGCATGATCAGACCCGAACCGGCAGAATGCCTGGGGGAAACGACTTCCACTAATTTTCCTGGAAGCAGTTCCACAGACTCTCCGGCAGTAGCTGCTGTCCGGAGAAAATTCGCCTGCATGGCGGCAGGAAAGCGAGCCGCGACCAAGGAGCGAAGAAGTGATAGTTTTTCATTCATAACTGTTCCAAAGAACAGTTATGTGATTTCACGAAACCGCAAGTGAGATGTGACCGCCAGCATGGGTTTGATACTGTTCAGGAGTGTCTAGATCATAGATTCCCAAGGGAAACGAGACCGTCGCTCTGCTCTCAGCTTCCTCCCACAGGGCTCTCGCTCCTTGAGAGCCGGTCAGAGCCAGCAGTTGCGGGAACATGCGCCATGAGAACAAGGCCGGAGGCCCGTGGGTGTGGTCATAGTCAGAGAGCACGACGTCCGCATTACTTTCTGCTTGGGCTAGAAGGAGATCTCCCAGCACTTCCCTGCTGACGGCGATCTGATCACAAAGCATCACCACTGCGCCTTTCAAGTTTGGGTGGGTGTTCAAAAGCGCTGCCATGCCATGCGCGATGGAAGATCCCATCCCCTCTTCCCACCGTGGATTGAAAGTGATTTGCAAAGACAGGTCGTGCAGTGTTTCGCGGCACTTTTCGGCTTCGTGTCCGAGCACGACCATGACAGGTCCGTCATGGGCCTTGCAGGCCATGGATGCCATGTGCCTCAGCAGTGTGGTGTCATGCCAGGGGAGCAGTTGCTTGGGCTTTCCCATGCGTGTGGAGGAGCCTGCGGCCAGAAGGAGGATTCCAAGAGGGGCCATGATTTGTGTATCGTCTTTTAAGGCGGGCTAGGCACAGCGCAGTGCGGGCACGGCTTCATGGCGATGACTCAGGAAGCCTGCCTGATGTCCTGACAGCACGGCGAGGATTTCAGAGACGATGGAAAGCACGATTTCTTCAGGACTCTCACTACCAATGTCCAGCCCTGCCGGTGAATGAACGGAGTCCAAGGATGAGGGATCTCCGCCGCCATCATCCAAGAGATGAGAGAGAAGCTGCTGGGTCCTGCGGCGAGGTCCCAGGATGCCGATGTAAGGCAGACTCATGGGCAGGATGCGCAGCATGGCTTCAGCATCTTTGCCGAAGTGATGATTCATGACTAAAGCTGCCGTCTGTGAGTCGCCGATCCACTCAGAACCGCATTCCGTGGGATGATCAAACACGTGAAGAATCCATCCGAGGGTGTCGGCCAGCGCCTTCAAGGGCACGATCTCCGGGCCTTGGCCAAACACGAACAGGCGGACGGGCAGCGGCATACGCTGGATGTAGACCTCATCCTCGTTGATGCGCAGTGGGAAGGAATTCGCCAAGGCTGAACCAACATTGCTTCCACTAAATCGAGTGCCCAGACAGATTTGGGATCGCTGCCCGATCCGATCTGCGAGGTCGGTGAGGACATTCCCGTTCTCACCAGCAGCCTCGATGCGCTCAACGAAGATTTCCAGCCTGCCTTCACAGCCGAAGTATTGCCGTGTGTCGATCATGCGCAGACGTGCCTGGCCATCTCTCAGCACATCCAGGCCATCCTGGGCAATGATCTCCTCCAGACATCCACCGCTCAAGACGCCGAGAGTCTGTCCTCCAGGGGTGATGAGCATGCGGGCTCCGGGCTTGCGATAAGTGGAGCCATGGGTGCGCACCAGGCTTGCCAGCGCCATGGGGGATTCACGGTGCTGTTTGGCGTAACCAAGAATGCTCTGAATGGATTTCATGGGCAGATGATTTTATCCAGGGTGAGAGGCAGGCTTCGCACCCGCCGGCCGGTGGCGTGATAGACCGCATTGCAGATCGCCGCGGCGACGCCCACCAAACCGATTTCGCCAACTCCCTTGGCACCGAGCGCGTTCACATGGCTGTCTTCCTCCTCGACAAAAATCACCTCGATCTGATCCACATCGGCATTCGCTGGAATGTGATACTCGGCGAAGCTGTGATTCATGACGCGGCCAAAATGATGATCCATGAGGGCCTCCTCATGCAAGGCCATGCCAATGCCCCAGACGATGCCGCCCAGCACCTGGCTGCGCGCCGTTTTTGGGTTGAGGATCTTCCCTGCCGCGACCGCGCTAACCACGCGGCTGACCTGGATGGTGCCGAAATCCTCATCCACCTTCACCTCAGCAAAAACAGCGGAGTGGGCATAGTGCGCATGCCTCATGCGTTTGAGCGATGGCAAAGCAGTGATCTTAACCTCGAGCTCGGAGAGTCCGGCATGCTGCAGAATGGTCGTGAATGCCACCGCATCTTGAGGTGAGGCGCGGAGCCTGAGCTTTCCGCCAGTCAGTTCCACCTCCTCAAATCGGGTCCCCGCAAAGGGGGAGGCATCCATCTTGCGGGCTAACTTAAAGAGCTTCCGGGCCAGTTTGTCACAAGCAGACTTCACCGCGCTGCCCACAGTGACAGCCGTGAATGAGCCACCTTGAGGAGGTGCAAAAGGCATGGTGGAGTCACCCAGGGAAAAAGTCACGGCTTCCAAGTCCAGGCCCATGACATCCGCCGCGATCTGAGTCATGATCGTGTAGGTGCCGGTGCCGATGTCGGAAGTGGCTGAGGAGACCCCCAGTTTGCCGTGGGCATCAAGCCGGGCCCTGGCCCCTGCGAAGAGTTGCATGGCCTCCCAGGCACCTGTCGCCATGCCCCAGCCGACCAGCTTGTGACCTTCTTTCATGGAGCGTGGTTCCCGGGGCCGTTTCTCCCAGCCAAAGCGAGTGGCAGCCTGCTCATAGCAGGCGCGTAGAGCCTTGCTGCCAAAGGGCTTTCCCGACAGGGGATCAACTTCGGCATAATTAGCTAGGCGAAGCTGCAGCGGATCCATGCCAGCCTCGGCCGCGAGTTCATCCATGGCACACTCGGCAGCATAAAGCCCCCACCCTGCTCCTGGAGCGCGCATGTCCATGGGAGTGGGCACATCCAGATGCACGAGACTGTGCTGGAAGTGATGGGTTTCACTAGGGTAAAGGACGCCGGACCAATTCGCGACGGTCTCCACGAAGTCCTCATAGCGGGAGGTTTCCGCATAGACCTCATGAATGAGGGATTTAAGCTTGCCGTCTGTGCCAGATCCCATGGCCACTCTTTGCAACGTGGAGGGACGATGACCGAAGCTGAACATCTGCTGGCGTGTGAGCGTGACTCGGACGGACCGCTTTAGTTCCAAGGCAGCCATGACGGTCAGGAAGACATTGTAAGCGGGTCGAAGTCCTGAGCCAAAGGCACCACCCACATAGGGACTGACGACTTTCACTTTGCTTTTCGAGAGGCCAAACACCTTCGTCAGATAGCCGAGCACATTCTGCACACCTTGGGTTTTGTCATAGACGGTCAAGTGACCTGTCTTGCGCTCATAAAGAACTGTGGAGGCATGCATCTCCATGGGGTTGTGATACTCCGCAGGCGCCATGAATTCTAAATCGACTTGAAGGGCACAAGCTTTCAGTGCCTCAAAGGCATTCCCCTTCGGTGATGGCGGCGGAGTGCGGCCAAACTTCCATTCGGGCTCACGAGCCGTGTGAAGATTGCCGCGGAGATTGGTTTGATGCGGAGACTCTTCATACTTCACCGAGAGCAAGGCAGCGGCACTGCGGGCTGCTTCGAAGGTGTCCGCGACAACGAGCGCGACAGGCTGGCAGCTGTGATGAATTTTGTCGTCATAAAGCGGGCGCAGAGGTGAGCCAGCAGGGCCGATCAAGTCGCGGTAGCTGCGGTCAAACCAAGCGAGGTCAGGCCTGTTCTCATGGGTGAAGATGTGGACGACTCCTGATACCGCCAGCGCGGCCTGAAGGTCAAAGCCGCGGATGTTACCTTTGGCGATGCTGCTGGAGACCACGACGCCATACAGCATGCCGTCCTCAGCAAATTCGCCGGCATACGAGGCCGCGCCTGTGACCTTGGCCCTGCCGTCCACACGGCTCACCGGCTGGCCCACATGACGCGTGGAGTTTTCGAAGGCCTGGGTGAAGGTGATCATGGCTAATTTAAATGGAGTTCACATGTCAGCAGCTTCCTGCAGCGCCCGCACGATGGCCCGCTTGGCCAGAGGGATCTTGAAGTCATTGTGACCTCGTCCCACGGCCCCTTGGAGCAGGTGTTCCGCCGCTTTCATGAAGATGTCTTCGGAAGGGGGGTGCCCAACCAAAAGGATTTCTGCCTCTGGCACCCGCCATGGCTTTGCCGCCACACCGCCGAGCGCGATGCGTGCTTGGGAGATGACACCAGCCTCCAGGCGCAATGCCGCAGCCACGGAGACCAGGGCAAAGGCATAAGACTGACGGTCGCGGATCTTGAGATAGGCATGATGGACCGCGAAGTCTTCCGGCGGCAACTGGATGCCGGTGATGATCTCATCGTCAGCAAGGTTGTTGTCCCGCTCAGGATGGTCTTCAGGCAGACGATGGAAATCGGCCATGGAAAGTGTGCGCTTGCCATTTGGGCCCTGAATGTGGATCTGCGCCGCCAGTGCTGCCAGGGCCACGCAGAAATCACTGGGGTGAACGGCAATGCAATGGTCACTGGTGCCTAGAATGGCGTGGATGCGGTTGAGTCCGGGAATGGCCGGGCAGCCAGTGCCTGGGCAGCGTTTGTTGCAGGGCATGCCGGCATCGTAAAAGTAGTAGCACCGTGTCCGCTGCATGAGGTTTCCGCCATTGGTGGCCATGTTTCGGAGCTGGGGTGAGGCACCCGCGAGAATGGCTTGGGAGAGCAGCGGGTAGCGGGTCTGGATCACCTCATGATAAGCCGTGTCGGCATTCGTCATGAGAGCGCCGAGAAGCACTGAGCCATCAGGAAGCTGCTGGAGGCCAGCCAATTCCAGGTGGTTGATATCCACCAGACGTGAAGGCGTCATGATGGTCTCCTTCATGAGGTCCAGGAGGTTCGTCCCACCCGCGATCAAGCGTGCTCCCGAGAAGCTCTTGAGTTCCTTCACCGCCCCTTCGGGAGTGTCAGCGACTGAGAAGGTGAACGGCTTCATGACGAGGTGGAGGAGGTGTCAGAGCTCATCACTTCCTGGATGGCATCGACAATATGCGGGTAGGCTCCGCAGCGGCAGAGATTGCCGCTCATCAGCTCGCGGATCTCATCTCGCGTGGAGGCATGTCCTTCATTCATCAGGCCGACTGCCGAGCATATTTGTCCTGGAGTGCAGTAGCCGCACTGCAAGGCATCACAGCGGATGAAGGCGTCCTGCAGCGGATGCAGTTCTCCATTCTCCGCCAAGCCTTCGATGGTGGTGATCGCCTGCCCTTGCCGCATCAGCGCCAGAGTCAGGCAGGAGTTGATTCTCTTTCCATCAGCCAGCACGGTGCAGGCGCCACACTGGCCATGATCACAGCCTTTTTTGGTGCCAGTGAGCCCGACCTGCTCCCGCAAGAAATCCAGGAGGGTGGTGGAGGGGTCAATTTCGGCATAGACCTTCTGGCCATTAACCTGAATGGCCACAGGATACTTGGAAGATGCTAGAGCCTCCAAGGCTGAATTGGACTGAGCGGCGGCCACAAATGCTTCCATAACAAGCATTCGCGCCTTTGAGCCTTGGCGCGCTTACGAAACTCTGACATGGCACCGGATCAAAGGGTCAGGGAGAGGGCTGGCATATGCTCACCCCAGATGGCTCAGATGACCTAACGCGAAGAATGTTTCGTTATGTCGAGCCGAAACCGGCGGTCTCGGTGCCGGGAGCGAGCACTGTGGCGGCTCCGGGAGCGATTTGGTGCAAGATGGGTTTTCACCTCTTGTCCAGATGAGGTCTTAATCAGGGACGGATAGAGAGACGTCACCACTCGCCGGAGAGAGGTCCCCTACCCTGTTGCTCAGGAAGAACCCCCAGAAATTTCTATTGGCACCTTTCTGCAGCAGGAGGCCGCTAAAGGTGGGAAGCTTTGAGGAGGCATTGTCCCCCTGTGGAGAGAAGGTGCCGCTGATCAGCCCTGTTTTGGAGGTCAGGACAAGACTCCAGGTCTTGTCCGTGGGATTCAGTTTTATGACTTTGTTGCCATCAAGGTTGAAGGCAATGCTTGCGGGCGATGGCAGCTTGCCCTGTTGAAAGAGCAGCCTGGCATTGCCATTCGCCGTCGGAGCCGTCACGCCGAGGGCTGTTTGGGCTGGAATGATGGCATCGTAGAGGGCACCCACGGCTCCCAGGGTGATGCCGCCCGGCCATCCAGAACGATAAGGCTGCACGACGGTGACTTTCGTTTCCGCTACGGGACGAAACCACGTCATATCCGCGCTGTCGACATCGGTGTCAGGCTGGCTCTCATCGAAGCGCAGAGTGCCGAGCAGGCTGCCGTTGGTGGTGCGGCCTCCAGGTGTGGGCAGGGCCACAAAGATCTGTCCATCATCCCCTGCCGCCAAGTACCCAGAGGCGGTGATCTTGGTGCCTTCCGCCAGAGCGCCGCTGAGGGTGAATGTTCCGCTTTTTAGCAGAGTGACAGTCGCAAACCCTGAACCTTGCGGGAAGTCCGATGCGGGTATCGAGGGATTCTGGGCCGCAGCCGGGAGGGCTAGCGTGTAGTAACCCTGTTTTCCTGCCGCATCCATAAGGCCCGGGCGCACGAGACTGGCCTTTGTGTAGAGAGGCATCCGCGCCAGACCTGTGCTGCCGCCACCACCCGAATGATTCACCGTCATCGCCAAGCCTTGCGTCGTCCAGTTCATCGTCAATTCATGACCAGCGAAGGCTAGCGTGGGCGAAAGCGTGGAGCCGGAAACAAACCATAAGGCGCCATTTCCGTGCATGACGGCGGTGAAGCTGGTGACGCGGCCATCCATCCAAAGTTTACCACTGAGGGTGCCGGTGGTTGAGGTGAGGGCCGCTGAAAGGAACCCCACACTGCCATTGCTGCCCTCTGTCTCGCCGTCCGGACGGAGCAAGCCCTGAAAAAGCGGCTTTAAGCCCTGCGCAGCAAAGCCTCCCTGAATGAAAGGGTTGGCGATGAAGACTGCCTTCAGCGCAGGAACATCTGCCACCGGCATGATGAAACTCGCGGCTGTGCCACGCACCACGGCACCCACAGGCAGACCACTCCAATGACTGAAGACATAGCCGCTTTTCGCGGCAGCTGTGGCGCTGATATGGGTCCCTGCCAGCACGGCCCAGCGGGATGCTGCCGCTGCGGGCAGAGCCGGAGTCAACAATGTGGCTGAAGGGGTGGGCAGAGCTTTGATCGTCAAGGTTCCCGCCTTGTCGAAGGCAGCGCCGACGGGCACCTCGCGAGCAGCCGTCAATTCATAGCGGCGTTCGTAGACAAAGGAGCGTGTCACGGTGCTTTTATTGCCGCTCGGATCATGAGCTGAGAAGACGAGGGTCACAGGCCCCTCGGTTTTAGGGGTAAACTGGATGCTCCAAGGCACAGGCGTCGATTTGGCCTGGCCTCCCAAGCTGACGGTGAAGACCGTGCCCTCATACTCCATTTCCACGCGATCCATGCCCAGAGGGTCACTGGTGGTGCCACTGACCGTGACAGGTGATACGGTTCCAAGCACTTTGGTGCTGGCTGAAGGTGTGGTGATGGTGAGCGTGGGACCTGTGATGTCCACAGTCCGCAGACGAACTTCGGCCAAGGGCGTGGATCCCAGGGCCATCCCGCTGGTGGGATCACCGAGGCTTAGAATGAATCGTCTGTTAGGCGGAGCATTGGTGCGCGGGATCAGTGTGACTGGCTGTGTCACGCTGGTGACTCCGACATCGAAAGTGACCGTGGTTTGGAGGGCTTGGTAATCCACTCCAGCGACCGCTGCATTGTAAGCCCCGCCAGCAGTTCCATTCTGTGTGGTGAGGGTGACGCTGGCCGCGGCATCCGCCCTCGTGCGGGTGATGACGACATCCACCTGATTGTTCGCGGGAGGCACTAGATAGACAGAGGTGCTGAAGCTGAAGGCATTTCCAAGACTGTCCAGGTCATTGAATATCCTTGAAATGCCTCCGCCGACGCTGCCGTTGCAGCCATTGAACCTGCCTGTGAGGACCAGTTTGCCATCGGCCTGAATGCCCACGGCTGCGAACCTGCTTTCCGGGTCACCGCTGCAGATCGGGAGGCGGTTGTCGAAACTGCCATTGCTGTTCAGACGCAGCATGCGGCCGCTCATGGGGATGCCGTCTCCGGGCGCTGCTGATCTGTAACCCAGGCACAGGATCCTACCATCTGCCTGCAATTTCAGCGTGCCGACATTCATGATGTTTCCCAGGTCGGCGAACGCGCTGAAGGTGCTGTCCTTGCCGCCGTTGCTGGTGAGCCGGACGACTCTTCGGGGCGAAGGACCAGGCGGATCAAACGTGCCACAGATGAGGAGCTTCCCGTCCGTCTGGATCGCAACGTCGGAAACGATCCCCGAGTAGTAAGGATACTCAGCCCCCTTGGCCAGATCAGCGTCGAAAGATGTGTCGAGACTGCCGTTGCTATTCAACCGGGCCACGCCTTTACGATACGTTTCAGCATAGTAGTCAAAGTCCCCGCAGATCATCAGTTTGCCTCCTGGAAGCACCTCGATATCTGCAACGATGCAGTCGATGATCGAATGTCTGCGGGCACCGGGGCCTGACTGAAAAGTGTTGTCGAGGCTGCCGTCGCTGTTGAGCCTAACAATATTTTTGCATGGAGTTCCATTGAAGCTGACGAAAGTGCCGCCTATGACAATCTTCCCATCGGCCTGTACTGCCACGGCACGAATGGAAACAAAGGCCGCATCCCCGCGGCCTGCGGCTCCCGTGCCTTGACTGAAGCCAGCGTCCAAAGTGCCGTTTGCGTTCAGTCTGGCGATGTGGCCGCGCGCGGTGCCGTTGACGTGGGTGAACGTTCCAGCGATGATCACCTTGCCGTCAGATTGCATCGCCAAGGTGATGACCTGCGCATACCGGGGTGCGGAGGGAAGTCCGATTCCGGTGCCGGTGTTGAAGCTGAGGTCACGGCTGCCATCATCGTTGAGCCGGGCAATGCTGTTGATTTTCACATTATCAATTCGGGAGAAGTGGCCGCCGATGATTTTTTTGCCGTCTGCCTGGATGAGCACATCACTGATCTCCTCGGCCCTTTCATGGTCAGCCCACAGTCCGGAGCCCGGAAGAAAAGCTGGATCAACGGCTCCATTGCTCGCCAGCCTGACAACGCGGCTGTGCGCCGCGTCGTCGAAGATGGCAAACCCGCCACCCACGAGCAACCGGTCATCTGCTTGAAGTTCCAGAAAGAGTATTTTCCCCGGCTTCCATCCATTCGTATCGATGTAAAAATAGCCGCCAGGGCCGGCGCCAGCATCGAAACTGCTGTCGATGCTGGCATTTTCGTTGATGCGCACGATGCCTTTGCAGGGGGTGCCATTGTAGCTGGCAAAGTCACCGCCGATGACGAGTTTGCCGTCCGTTTGACGGACCAAGGAAAGGACGCCCTGAAGTGGTGTGGCGAATCCTGTGCCGCCACTGAACGAAGAGTCCAACGTTCCATCACTGTTGAGCCGCGCAATACGGTTACGCGGTGTGCCATTGAAGTGGGTAAAGTTGCCCACGATGACCATTTTATTGTCAGGCTGAATCTGCATGGCGTTGATGCTGCCGTCTGCCCCTGTTCCGATGGCGAAGGTGGTGTCCAGCATGCCGTTGCTGTTAAGCCTGGCGATCCGTTCCGTGGGGGTATTGTTCGCACTGCTCCATTGCGAGAAATAGCCGGCCACGACGATCTTGCCGTCTGATTGCAGGCCCAGCGCGGCGACGGATGATCCTTGAGCATCGGCCCCATGCTTGAAAGTGGTGTCCACACTGCCGTTGATGTTGATGCGTGCGATCCCGCCGCACGACTTGCCACCAAAGCTAGTAAAATAGCCCGTGAGAATCAGTTTGCCATCGGGTTGCAGGGTGATGGTCTCGACGGATCCGTTGGCCCCTGTGCCTGTATTGAAGCTAGTGTCCAGGATGCCATTGCTGTGCAGCCGAAGAACACCGTTGTGCGTTTTTCCTCCGTAGTTGGTAAAACGTCCGCCGACGAGCAGTTTGCCATCCGTCTGAATGACCAGAGCATGAATCTCAACCTGTGAGGAATAGCCTTGTTGTTTGAATCCAGAGCCGGGAATGAAGGTGTCATCCAGAGTTCCATCAGCATTGAGACGGGCCAGACGATCACGAGACACTCCATGGACCTGCGTAAAGTTCCCGGCGATGTAGATCTTCCCTTCCCCAGCAGTCCGGACGACCGTGACCTCGCGATTGATGGAACCCACTTTGGCAGCCAGGCTCAAGTCCGCCTGCCCAGCCAATTGCGCCTGGGCGGAAAGGGTCATGACGAGTGCGGCCAACGCAGCGAGGGCAATGTATCTCATAGGGATCGAGTGCCAGAAGACGGCAGGTGAATCTGGAGCAAGAAAGTGGATGCTTTCAATCACCTGCGAAACGGCTGAGGACCACGCTTCTTCCGAAACCTGCTTCCAAACTGAACAAAACATTCCACTCCTTGTTCGGATGGATATCTCGATTATCTTTTCCCTCCATGACCGTTACTTTTGATCTTCTCCCGGGTTTGACCGCTACGGTGGATGATGTCGCCTATGATCCCACCCGCCCTGCTCCACCCGACAGGCCGCACCCGTTTGTCTACCATGTGTCCATCCACAATGGCTCAGAGGAGACGGTGAACATTTTTGGCCGTAAATGGATCGTCCGGGACACGGACGGAGACACCCTTGTAGTGGAAGGTGACGGCGTGGTGGGCCAGTTTCCAAAGCTGGAGCCGGGTCAGACTTTTAGTTATAATTCCTACCATGTGATCAAAGCCGAAAGCACGGCCACCGGTTCCTTTTTTGGAACGACAACGCAGGGACGGCCGATCTTCGTGCGCATCCCCCTGTTTGAGATGCATCCGCCAATGCTGGCGTAAGCTCTGGGTGCCCACGTCCCAGTGGCACTGTTTGACGCAAAAAGCCCGAGGTTCGCACCTCGGGCTTTTTGTTAGCAGCTGGCTGTGAAATCTCAGTTCACAAAGCTGATCTTGCCGACCTGTCCGGCAGCCATGGCGGCGTGCTGGGCATCCGTGCAGGCGCTATCGATGGGAGCGTCAGGCACTGCATCACTTGGCGTGAGCAGGTTGTTGGCGGTCATCCAGCGTTCAACTTCTTCGCCGCTGATGTCCGGCAGCATGGTGCCGTTGATCTCGACGCAGGGGCTGAGGGGCTGGCCGCTCTTCTGCTCCATTTCCCAGCGGAAAGCGGGATTCTTGATGATGTCCTTCTCTTCGAAGGGCAGGTCATACTTGCGGAAGATGGCGCGCACGCCTTCGCTCCAGCCGCAGTAGGTTTTGAGGTAGGCGGTGATTTTGGGTTGGCTCATAATTCAGGGGTAGGACGAGATTCTACGTTCGTCGTTTGAAAGGTGGAGGGTGAATTAGTTCAATTCCTCCGTCTTAGAGGGCAGTAGCAATGCGGCGGCAGACTTCCTCCACATTGGCGCGGCTGTTGAAGGCGCTGATGCGGAAATAGCCCTCGCCAGCGCTGCCGAAGCCACTGCCGGGGGTGATGACCACATTCGCCTCATTCAGCATCTTGTCGAACATCTGCCAGCTGGTGATGCCGTTCGGGCAGCCGACCCAGACGTAGGGGGCGTTTACGCCGCCATAGACGGAGAGACCGGCTTTTTTGCAGGCTTCCACCAGGAGGGTGGCATTGCCCATGTAGTGCTCGATCAGGGTGGTGACCTGCTTCTTGCCTTCAGGGCTGTAGACGGCCTCGGCTCCGCGCTGGACGATGTAGCTGGTGCCGTTGAACTTGGTGCTGTGACGGCGGCTCCAGAGCGGGTGGATAGCCTGCTTGCCACCGGCCTTGATCTTGCCCATGAGGCCTTTGGGAATCACCACGATGCCGCAGCGCACGCCGGTGAATCCGCCGTTCTTGGAGAAGCTGCGGAACTCGATGGCGCAGTCGCGGGCGCCTTCGATCTCGTAGATGGAGCGTGGGAGCTCAGGATCCCGGATGAAGGCTTCGTAGGCGGCATCGTAAAGAATGGTCGTTCCGTTGGCGAGAGCATACTTCACCCAGGCCTCGAGCTGGGCGCGTGTGGCCACGGCACCCGTGGGGTTGTTGGGGTAGCAGAGGTAAGCCAGATCCACGGGCTCGCTCGGGATCTCTGGAACGAAGCCATTCGCGGGGTTGCACTTCAGATAGTGCAGACCTGCATAGGCACCGCTTTCATCCGCTTCGCCGGTATTGCCAGCCATGACGTTGGTGTCGACATACACGGGATACACGGGATCGGTGATGGCGATCTTGTTTCCGGCGCCGAAGATGTCCAGAATGTTGCCGGTATCACACTTGCTGCCATCGGAGATGAAGATCTCGTCTGCCTCGATCTGGATGCCACGGGCCTTGAAATCGTGCTCCGCGACAGCGTTACGAAGGAAGTCATAACCCTGCTCAGGGCCGTAGCCACGGAAGGTGGCGCGGTCACCCAGTTCATCCACCGCCTTGTGCATGGCATCACGCACGGCCTGGGGAAGTGCCTCGGTCACGTCACCGATGCCGCAGCGGATCAGGCGCTTGGCAGCCTCTGGATTCGCCTCTGTGAAGGCTTTCACGCGGCGCGCGATTTCAGGGAACAGGTAACCGGCTTTGAGCTTGTTGTAGTTTTCGTTGATGTAGGCCATGACGGGAAAAGGGCCGTCATAGTGGCGAGCCTGCCGGGGGATGCAAGCGCCCGTGACTGGCCCGCAGAGTTGGGAGCTTGGAGTTTTCGACCACAAAAAGGCCGGAAGGGGTCACCCCCTCCCGGCTGTCCTGGATGCCTGGAATCAGGCGTTAGAATTTGATGTTGGCTGAAAGAGCTGCGGAGCGTCCCGGGCCGGGGATGAAATGGCCGGTGCTGCCGCTGGTCTCGATGTAGCGATGATCCGCGAGGTTGTAGATGTTCAGACGCAGGCTGACCTTGTCATTGATCCTGTAGGACACCATGGCGTCCACCGTCCAGTAGTCTGGAACCACACGCACGGTGTTGGTCGTGGAGCCCACGACCTCACCCATGTATTGGGCACCGAAACCGATTTGGAGAGGTTCGATGATGTTGTAGGTCGTCCAGAGGTTGAAGGTGTATTCCGGAGCGCTGGCCAGAGGATGTCCGATTTCGCCGACATTGGAGGAATCCTTCACCTCGCTCTGCATGTGCGCGGCGCCGGCAAAGATCTGCCAGTTTTTAGTGATCTGCCCTGAGACACCGAGTTCGATGCCATCCACCACAAGGTCACCCGCCAAGGTGGTGACACCTGCAAAGGTGGTGCGCGCGTTGGTCTTCTCCGTCCGGAACAGGGAGGCCATCAGAGACAGTCGGTTGTCCAGGATGTCCCACTTGGTTCCGAGCTCATAGCTACGGCTCTCCTCAGGGTCCAACTGGGCGCTGGTGAGGTTGGTCGGGGTATTGAGTCCCAGACCACCAGGGATGGCTCCATCCACGGTCGGATTGAAGGCAGTGGCGTAACCGAAGTAGACGCTGCCGTAATCGACGGGTTTGTAGACCACGGCGGCCTTCCAGCTGAAGAGGTCATCCGTGTTAGTAGGCCCTTCAGAGCCTCCCCCGAAGTAATCGCCCGTGCCACGCCCGCGGGCCTCGGCCTCCATGTGATCATAGCGCAGGCCGCCGCTGACCTGGAAGTGCTCCCCGATGGAGATGGTGTCAAAGATGTAGGCTGAGGCGGTGTCCAGATGCGCTTCCGCAGCTCCTGGCAGCTGGGTCTTGTTGTCCCGGTTAGGATTCGCCTGGCCCAAGGGCAGAGGCAGATCCACGCCTGGATTGAAGATGTTTGTGAAGGAGGTGATGCCGGCACGTGTGGCCGTCAGTTGGCGCTCGGCGGTAAACTCAAAGCCAGTCACGAGATCGTGCTTCAGAAGGCCTGTCTTGAAGTCTGCCGTGATCAGCGTCTGGTTGGTGATGTACTCGTTCGTCATCTGACGACGCTGCTCCTCACGAGACAGGGTGCCGTCATAGTTGGTTACGCCGCCCGGGGTGATGTCGCGGAAGCGTGGTGCCGTCAGGAGGCTGTTGGTGTGCACGCGCGAGTAGCGGGTCGTGTTCCGGATGTGGAAATGATCCGAGAAATCGTGCTCGATGATGGCCGTGAAGATATCACCCTGGGTCTTTTGGAAGTCCACGTCCTTGCGGCCGTAGAAATTGTCATAGCTAACTCCTGGAGTGTCATTGCGGCGCGAGCCCAAACCGGCGGCGGCACCGACGAAGTTACCCGTTCCTGGAACCCAGGGAATGCCGAAGTCCGGGATGTTGTTTTCTTCCAGACGCTGATAATTCAGCGTGACGCGAGTTTCCGTGCCGAGGCCGAAGGCCAGGGATGCGGCCAGGCCATAACGCTCCTGATGCACGTCGTCACGACCGGCGACATCCTGCTCATGATACATGCCATTGAGGCGGATGGCAGTATGCTCATCCAGCTTTTGGTTCACATCAAACGTGCCGCGGGCCAGATTGTTCGTGCCGATGGAGATGGTGCTCAGGTTCGAGGAGTCCAGCGTGGCCATCTTCGTCGCCAGATTGATCGAGCCACCCGTGGAGCCACGGCCGACTGTGGTAGAGGCAGGGCCCTTCACCACTTCAACCTGCTCGATGTTGAAGGGATCACGATTGTAAGTGGCCAGATCGCGGATGCCATCAATGAACCAATCGCTGCGGGAACTGAAGCCTCGGATCGCCAAGTTATCACCCGTGCCAGCACCACTCACACCTTCACCTGCCTGCATGGAGATGCCGGGTGTGTTCTTCAGCACATCACGCAGACTGAAGGCACCACGGTCTTCAATCACCGACCTGGGGATCACGGTGATGGTCTGCGGGATGTTCCGCAGTGGCTCCGTGTATTTAGGCGATTGAAGGCGCTGTGGATTGTAGACGTCCTTGCGCCCTTCAACGATGATCTCGCTGATCTCGGTCGTTTGTTCGGGCTTCTTTTGTTCCGTAGACGGGGCGGCTGTCTGGGCGGTGACGCTGCCAGCCGCGCAGAGCAATGAAGCGAGAGAAAGGGCTTCTGTGGCTGGCTTGCGGGCACGACGTCGGGATGAAGACGTGGACTTCTTGGGCATGATTGGGTGGTGTTTGAGTGGGAGCTCTGCCGAAAACCGAGAGTGTTGATTTTCAACGGAGCACCGCTGTTTCTGCCACCTCGTCGGGTGGTTCAATCCTTTGTCTGTTAAAGCTGATGCATGGACACTTTTGGCCCGTGTTTAGCCGCCCCTACAACTGGCATGGCTGATTTTTGATCCTGTCCGCAGCCTCATTCAAAGTGCCGATGACCTCGATCAGTCGGTCTACCTTGTTGAGGCCAAAGTCGAGTGGTCCGCGGCGCTTGAGCACCTCGGCTGCCATGGCCAGCGCTGCCATGCCCGCGGCGTGGAGTTGCTTTGAGTCAGAAAACAAAGGGGAATGGCGCTCCGCATCCAGCACATCCAGAATGAAGTCCGCCAGGAAGTGTGGCTGCCAGGCGAGGTACATGTGGCAGCCAAAGCGGAAGAGTTCGAATTGAAGGATTTGGAATGCAGGCGCGGTGTCCTGCTTGCTCCAAATGGCGGTGAGCCGAAGAGCTTCGTCCACCCGATCCGTGGCGCGCATCAGCCAGTCATCTGCGTGAGCGGGATCGACGGGTGGAGTCTCCAGCAAGTACGCCACAGCTCGGCAGAAGACGTGACGTGCCTTCAATCCCAGTTCAAAAGCCAGTTCGTCTGTCTTCTCTGTCGGACCGCAAAGCTCGATCAAGGTATCGGCGCCTTGCAAAGCTTCCTGCGCACGCGGTGGTGAGAACTCGAGCAGCAGCGCGGCGCGGTTCATGATGATGGAAGCAAGCAGGGACATGTCGGGTGCGCGTGTGCCCTCCAGCAGGGTGCTCTCCGCCCGTGCCAGTGAAAACAGGGCCTCATCCAAGCTCTCCGGACCTTCCTGAAAGCGCAGGGCCAACGAGCGGTTCATCCAGGCCAGGACCAAGCGGCCACGATACTGCGGATCGGCATCCAGCGGAAGGGCTTCCAGAACCGTGATCGCCTCGTCAAAGCTGCGCACGGCATCCAGGAGCATTGGAGGCCCGCCCAGGCGCGTGAGCACATCACCGCGGTTCATCCAGCAGGCTGTCAGCAGCCAGCGATACTTTTCGTTAGTCTGCCAGGGTAGCTGGCGACGCAGCTCCAGGGCCTGGTCAAAGCAATGCAGGGCATCCTTCAGCACTTCCGGCTTTCCGGCGGAAAGCAGCGCGATGCCGCGCTGCATCCATGTCTTGGCCGTCACCGCCAGTTCTTCATGGGCCTGATCTGCCGGAGCGGCTGCTGGGAGGTTTTCGGCCATGAGGTCAGGCAGTGATGAAAGATCGCATCTTCACGCCATCAAAACCTGTACAGGCAGACTTTGAACTCGCTCCGAAGCGGCATCCAGGGACTGGACGATCTCCACCAAGCGGTCCATCCGCTGCGCTCCGAAAGTCGCCGGTCCGCGCTGCTTGAGCGTCTGCGAGGCGCGTGCCAGCATCTCCAAACCGGCTTCTCGAAGTTCTTTGGAATTGGAATGCATGGGCGAGGCCCGTTCCGCATCCAGCACATCCAGTACAAACTCCGCCAGGAAGTGCGGCTGTGATACCAGATAGAGATGACAACCGAAACGGAAGAACTCGACCTGCAGGCGCTCAAACGCAGGGATCTGGTTCTGCTCACGCCAGCGTGCCGCGAGTTGCAGGGCTTCTTCAATGCGGTCTGTGGTGCGCATCAGCCATTCCTCAGCCTGGGCAGGATCCTCAGGCCCTGCCTGCATCAAAGTATCCACGGCCCGGCAGAACAGATGCCGGGCTTTCAGCCCCAGTTCCGCAGCCATCGGCTGCTTGTCTTCATCGGGAGAGCAAAGCTGGATCAATGCATCAGCCTCCTGCAAAGCTTCCAGCGCGTTAGGTGGAGTGAACTCGAGTTGCAGCGCTGCCCGGTTGATCATGATGGAGGCGCGAAGCCCCACATCTGATGATGCCGGGCCAGTGCTCCGCACCTCCTCCGCGCGTCCCAGGGCCAGCAGCGCCTCTTTAAGGGCGTCCGGATTGGCCAGGGACCGCAGGGCGTGGGAACGGCTCATCCACGCCATCACCAGCGTGCCATGATACTGCTCCTCCGTGTCGTGGGGGAGGCATTCCAGATGCGTGATCGCCTCGTCAAAGCTGCGCACGGCCTCGGCCAGGGCAGCACCGTCCTCCGCGTGATTCAGCAGCTCACCGCGGTTCATCCAGCATGCGGCCAGCAGCCAGCGATACTGTTTGTTAGTCTCCCACGGCAGCTGGCGGCCTGAGGCGATCGCCTTGTCAAAAAACTCCAGCGCTTCCTGGGCGGCTCCTTCCCTGCCGGTGGACAGCACATCGATGCCTTGCTGCATGCAAGTCTGCGCAGTCTCCAGGAGTGCTTCCGAGGCAGGGCTTTCTTCGTGTGAAGACGGCGTGGACTTGCCCTCTAGGGGGCTCTCTTCATTGGGGGGCATGAGGTAGGTAAAAGGGTCGCCATTGTGGCCAAACACACTGGAGATGCAAGCACCCTTCCCTGTCCTTTCGCACACCGATCAGTCCTTGTTCAGGATGATGCGCGCGCCGCGCTGCCAGGTGAAATAGGACCACACCCAGTGCAGGAAGACCGAGGCCCGGTTTCTCATGCCGACGAGGAAGATGAGATGCACGAAGAGCCACATGAGCCAGGCAAGAAAGCCCTTCACGTGCATGCCCTGGAACATCGCCACTGCAGACTTGCGGCCAATGGTGGCCATGCTGCCTTTGTCCCAGTAGCCGTAGGATGGGCGCGGTTCGTTGGAAGGCTCGGCTTGAATGAGTTTCGCGATGTGTTGCCCCATCTGAATCGCGGCCGGGGAAACGCCGGGAACCTTCACGCCATTTTTGTCGGTCAGGCTGACCAGATCACCTGCGGCGAACACTTCAGGATGTCCAGGCAAGCTGAGGTCAGGCTGCACCTGGATGCGTCCGCCACGATCCAGGGGAATGCCCGCCAAGGTTCGGGTCACCTCACTGGCTTCCACACCTGCTGCCCAGATGACCAGTTTGGACTCCATGCGCTCTGCGGCGGTGAGCACATAGCCGTCTCCTACTTCTTTCACCGGACAATTGAGATGCACCTGCACGCCCATCTTTTCCAGACGCACACGTGTATACTCGGAGAGGTCTTCCGAGAACATGGGAAGCAATCGTGGCCCAGCCTCGATGAGATGCACGCGGGCCTTTGTGGGATCGATGCGGCGAAAATCATCTCTCAAGACCACCTGTGCCAGCTCCGCCAGAGCGCCAGCCATTTCCACGCCTGTGGGTCCACCGCCGACAATGACCATGTTCAGCAGTTTCGCCGTCTCCGTGGGATCATTGGCCGACTCGGCCTTTTCAAAGGCGAGCAGAACTTCACGCCGGATGCGCATGGCATCATCCAGACTCTTCAGGCCCATGGTGTGAGCCTCCCATTCGTTGTGACCAAAGAAACCTGTCTTGGCGCCAAGAGCGACGACGAGGTAGTCATAGCTCAGCTCATGCTCCTTCATGCGCACCTGCTTCGCTGCGAGGTCGATGTGCGTGACCTCATCCATCAGGGTGGTGACGTTTTTGTAGTCGGAGAGGATGGCGCGCAGCGGCTGTGCAATCTCTGTGGTGGAAAGCCCCGCACTCGCCACCTGATACAGCAAGGGCTGGAAGAGGTGATGATTCCAACGATCCACCAATGTCACATGAAAACGGGGATCCTTCAGGGCCTTGGCGCAGGTAAGGCCGGCGAATCCGCCGCCCAGCACAACAACTTCGAGGGGTTTCATAAGCCTACCTTAGCTAGCACACTCCGCGCCACAACGGGCATGTGCGGACGGCTTTCAACTTGGCGTGACAAGTCCACTCAAGGACATCGCATCTCCCAGGCATTCCAAGACGTGTCTCATAGCTTCATCCGATCGATAGACGATCTGGATCAATCCGTCAGCACGCCTTCATGGATCTTCAGCATTCGGCCCATGCGCGCCGCTTGCGCCGGATGATGAGTGACGAGCACCAGGCTCACGCCGGTGCTCTTCTGCAAATCCAGCAGGAGTGATGTCAGACCTTCAGCATTCTTCTCATCGAGCGCACCGGTGGGTTCATCCGCCAGGATGAGCTTCGGTTGATTGATCAAAGCGCGCACCACGGCCACACGCTGACGTTCGCCGCCGGAGAGCTGGGCAGGTTTCCAGTTCAAACGGTCCTGAAGACCCACAGAGGCGAGCAGAGATTCGGCCCTTGAGCGGGCTGCGTCCGCGGGTGCTTTCAAAGCCAGCGTCGGCAGCAGCACGTTTTCCAAAACCGTGCACTGAGGCATCAGATGATGAAGCTGGAAGATGAAGCCGATCTTCTCGCTGCGGATCGCGGCAAGCTGCTGCGCGCTGCATTTATCCATGCTCACACCGTCAAACTCGTGACTGCCGGTATCAGGTGTGTCCAATGTGCCCAGGATATTCAGCAGGGTGCTCTTGCCACAACCTGAGGGGCCGACAATCGCCACAGATTCACCGGCATCGATGGTCAGGCTGACGTCCCGCAGGACAGGTACGCTGTGTCCGCTGCCGGGTTCACGGTAGGACTTCGAGATATGGGAAAGGGTGAGCAGGGACATGGGGCGATGATGCGACAATAAACGTGTGTCACAAGACTCTTCAAACACGCCGCCAGCGTCGAGCTTTAAACTCATGCCTCGGCAAGGTGTCACACTCGACGAGTTGCACTGGAATCCGCAGG
Organism: Verrucomicrobiota bacterium; assembly: GCA_040387935.1. Taxonomy (GTDB): domain Bacteria; phylum Verrucomicrobiota; class Verrucomicrobiia; order Verrucomicrobiales; family Verrucomicrobiaceae; genus Prosthecobacter. The sequence goes on from JAZKCU010000006.1 coordinate 29,562, forward strand.
GAGAAGGTGTCCCGCAGGCGTGCCTCGAGACGTTTGATCAGGCTCTTGGAGGCATCTGGCGCGAGTTCGACAAGCAGTTCAATTTCATCCATGGCATCGACCTTTTTCTGCTCGACCATAAACTCCACGACTTCAGCGAACTGACGAACGACAGCCTCGATCGCGCTAGGATAAACGTTCACACCACGCACGACGACCATCTCGTCCACACGACTTAACACCCCTCCCTCTAAAATCAGACGGCCGCCTCTCTCCTGCTTTTTGACCCAGTCACCTGTGCGATAGCGCAGCAACGGGCAGGCCACTCGATCCAGGGTGGTAAGAACAAGCTCCCCGTATTCCCCAACAGCCACTTCAGTGCCGGTATCGGGGTGAATGATCTCCGCGAGATAAGCTTCCTCAATGATGATGAGGTCACGTGGATGGTCCGTGATCTCATAACTCACCGGTCCCACTTCCGTCATGCCATGGTGATCGTACACGCGGGCATTCCATAACTGCTCAATGCGCGCACGCACCTCGGGAATGCTGCCGCCGGGCTCGCCGGCGACGATGATCTTGCTCACGCACAAGGCTGAGCGATCAATCCCGCTTGCCGAACCAATCATCTCACCGAGACGCAGTGCATAGGTCGGTGTGCAGCAGAGAGTCGTAGCACCATAGCGAGCCATCATCTCCAACCGTGCCTGGCTGGAAAGCCCACCGCCAGGCAGCACCATGTAGTCCCGAGCGGCGGCTTCAAAAGCCGTCCAAAAACCGAGGAAGGGCCCGAAGGAAAAGGCAAAGAAGATGCGGTCGCGCCCCTTCACCAAGTCGGCACCGTCAAACACGCGTCTCCAGCAGGCCAGCATGGCTTCCCAGCTTTCCACCGTGTCCAGCCAGGCCATCGGCTGGCCACTGCTGGTGCCGCTGGTCTGGCAGAAACGTGTGTACTGATCCAGTGGGCGGGTGAGGTTGGTGCCAAACGGGGGGTGCTGTAGCCGATCCTGCAAAACCTCTGCCTTCACTGTGAACGGCACCTGCTGGATGAAGTCTTCAAGGCTTTCCAGCGAAGCTATTGCTAGGCTGCGCTCACGAAATTTCTGCGTGTAAAAGCCCTCCGAGGCGGCGAGATGGAGCACGACGGATCTCAGCTTGCTCCATTGACTGGCGCGCAAGCTGGCTCGGTCGATGAACGGACGGTCAGACACCACGGGGGGCAGCGATGGCGAGGTCACATGCGGGGTCAAGGCAGCCCGAGAGCTTTCTTCACGGCCGTCTCGATGTCTCCACCCTCAGGTTCGGCATCGGAGCCATAGCGGGAGAACAGCTTGCCATCCTTGCCGACCAGGAACTTTTCAAAGTTCCACTGCACATCGTTTCCGCTGGTGAGTTCGGCATACAGGGGATGCTTGTCCGCGCCAGTGATCTTCACTTTGGAGAACATGGGGAAAGTCACGCTGTAGCGGCTGGTGCAGAATGTCTTGATCTCTGCCTCGCTCCCAGGTTCCTGGCCGCCAAAATCATTGCTGGGAAAGCCGAGCACGGCAAAACCCTTGTCCGCATACTTGGCATGCAGGGCCTGAAGCCCCGCATACTGGCTGGTGTAACCGCACTCTGAGGCCACATTGACGATGAGCAGCACTTTCCCGGCGTAGTCCTTCAACGAGGCCTCTTTGCCATCGATGGTCTTGAGCTCGAAGCTTTGAATGTCGGCGGCAAGAAGAGATGTGGCGGTCATGAGGAGGGCGGCAAGAAAGTGTTTCATAGTAAGATCAAGGCGTGACGCCTTTTAAACAACGGACTGGCAGTTCAGATCCCTTCAAGACATTAAGATTCCGAGGCTTTCACCGTCACCACCACGCTCTTCGATGTCGGTGTCAGGCTGACATCAGCATAACTGTCGATGGGGACAAGCACGTTCGCCTCGGGGAAGTAGGCGGCAGTGCTGCCTGCGGGAAGATCGTAAGGGATGGCGAGGAATTTTTTCGCCTCACGCACGGTGCCTTTGAAGTGACTGGTGATGTCAACCGGCGTGACGGGGCCGATGCCGCGGTCCTTCATGTCCTGAGGATTCATGAAGATGACACGACGCTCATTGCCGATGCCGCGGTAGCGGTCGTTCAAGCCATAGACGGTGGTGTTGAACTGATCGTGGCTGCGGAAAGTCTGCAACAGTAGCTGATCCTTCTCCGGCTGCACGCAGGCCAGTGGATGAGTGAAGATGATGGCCTTGCCACCGATGCCTGACCAGTTCAGCTCACGCGCCACATTCGGCAGATAGAAGCCCCCCTGTTGACGAACACGCGCATTGAAGTTTTCAAACCCAGGCACCACGCGCTCAATGATGTCGCGCACGCGGTCATAGTCCTCCACCAGCCAGCGCCAATCAACGCATGAGCGATCACCCAACGTGGCTGCCGCCGTGCGTGCCACGATCTCAGGCTCGCTCAGCAGGTGTGGAGACGCGGGGTCAAGCTGACCTTGCGACTGGTGTACCACGCTCATGCTGTTTTCTACCGTAAGGAACTGCGGTCCGCCGTTTCGCCAGTCCAACTCACTGCGACCGTAGCATGGCAGGATCAAACCCGTCCGGCCGGTGATGATGTGGCTACGATTGAGTTTTGTGCAGACATGAACGGTCAGCGAGCAGCGGCGCAGCGCCTCTGCCGTGTATTCCGTGTCCGGCGTGGCCTGGAGGAAATTGCCACCCAGTGCATAGAAGACTTTTCCCTTGCCCGCGTGCATGGCCTTGATGGCATTCACCACATCCCAGCCATGATGGCGCGGGACTTTGAATTCAAAGGCCTTCTCCAGGTTGTCCATGAACCATTCGGGCATCTTTTCAAACACGCCCATGGTGCGGTCGCCCTGCACGTTGCTATGTCCACGTACCGGGCAGAGGCCCGCGCTTTCCCGACCGAGGGCGCCGAGCATCAGATGGATGTTCACCACCTCCTGAATCGTCGCGACGGCATTCTTGTGCTGCGTCAGCCCCATGGCCCAACAAGTGATGACTTTACGGTTTCCGCTGGCGCATTGGCGGGCTGCCTTCTGGATCTCGCTCTTGGCTATGCCTGACACGCTTTCCAGTTCCGCCCAATCCAGGCTTTTCAGATGCTCACGATAAGTTTCAAAGCCCTTCGTGTGCTCGGCCAGGAAGGATTCATCGATCGTGTTGTCCTCAATGAGCGTCTTGCCGATGCCTTTGAGCAAGGCCTGATCACCATTCAGCTTCACTTGCATGAATTGCTTCGCCAGCGCCGTGGCCTTGCCCATCATGCCTTTGACCTGCTGCGGATGCATGAAGCCTGTGAGCCCGGCCTCTTTCATCGGGTTCACCGCGATGATGGTGGCTCCACCTTCAACAGCCTTTTGCAGGCTGCTGAGCATGCGCGGGTGATTTGTGCCTGGGTTCTGGCCGATGATGAGGATGGTTTCCGCAGTTTCGAGGTCCTTCAGCGTCACGGTCCCCTTCCCCACGCCCACGCTTTGGTTCATGGCCGCGCCGCTGGACTCATGGCACATGTTGGAGCAATCCGGCAGGTTGTTGGTGCCAAAATTCCGAACAAAAAGTTGGTAAAGGAAGGCGGCCTCATTGGTCGCCCGGCCCGAGGTGTAAAAGATGCCTTCATCAGGTGATGCCAGTGCATTCAGTTCCTTGCCGATGAGATTGAAGGCGTCGTCCCAGGAGATCTCGCGATAGTGGGTATCCCCCTCCCGGAGGATCATCGGATGCGTGATGCGTCCGGCCTGATCCATCTCGAAGTCGCTCCACCCCGCCAGTTCTGCCACGCTGTATTCCTCAAAGAACTCCGGCGTCACCCTCTTTCTCGTCGTCTCGGAGGCGATGGCCTTGGCCCCGTTCTCACAGAACTCAAAGGCGCTGCGGTGGTCATCCGGATCCGGCCAAGCACAACTCGGGCAATCAAAGCCTTCCCACTGGTTCAGCTTCAGCATCGCCTCCGTGCCGCGCAAGAGGCCGGCACTGCCATAGATGTGCTTCAGCGAGTTCGTGACCGCAGGCACACCAGCGGCGCTGGTCTTGGTCTTGCCGACCTGGATTCCCGTGAACTTTGAAGGCGGCTGAGGAGAGATGTCTTTGGAAGATGACATTGGGGGGGACGGGATGTCGCAAACACTACGAATCCCGTCAACCCCAGGAAACAATCCTCCTCACTGTCCCGCCGCTTCTTCCACGGTCGGGCAGGAGCAGATGAGGTGGCGATCGCCGTGGACATTGTCGACACGTGCGACGGGGGGCCAGTATTTGGATTCCTTGACCCAGGCGAGCGGGTAGGCGGCGGCCTCGCGGGTGTAGGCGTGCGGCCAGTCGGATTTGGTGACAAACTCGGCGGTGTGCGGGGCGCGCTTAAGCGTGTTGTCGGTGGCGTGGAAGCGACCTTCCTCAACACCAGCGATCTCCTCGCGGATGCAGATCATGGCCTCGCAGAAGCTGTCGATCTCGGCTTTGCTCTCGCTTTCGGTCGGCTCGACCATGAGCGTGCCGGCGACCGGCCAGCTCATCGTGGGGGCGTGATAACCGAAGTCCATCAGGCGCTTGGCCACGTCCTCGACGGTCACCTTGGCAAAATGGCGGAAGTCGAGAATGCATTCATGCGCGACGTAACCGTTCCCACCTTTGTAGAGCGTGGGGAAATGCGGGGCGAGCTTCTTGGCGATGTAGTTCGCGTTCAAGATGGCCAGCTTGGTCGCCTCCGTGAGCTGAGTGCCCATCATGGCGACATACATCCAGGAGATGGTGCAGATGCTGGCGCTGCCCCACGGTGCAGAACAGACGGCGCCATCAGATTTGTCCGCCCAGATGAAGTGTCCCGGCAAATGCGGGCGCAAATGAGCGGCCACGGCGATGGGACCGACACCTGGCCCCCCACCGCCATGCGGAATGCAGAAGGTCTTGTGCAGGTTCAAATGGCAGACGTCCGCACCGATGCGGCCCGGTGAGGTGAGGCCCACCTGGGCATTCATGTTCGCACCATCCATATAGACCTGGCCGCCGTGCTCGTGCGTGAGGCGGCAGATTTCGATGATGGTTTCCTCAAAGACACCGTGGGTGCTCGGATAGGTCACCATGAGCGCTGCGACCTTGCCGGCGTGCGCATCCAACTTGGCCTTCAAGTCATCGAGCGAGATATTACCCTGGTCGTCACAGGTGACGGCCACCACCTTGAAGGCGCACATGACGGCGCTCGCAGGGTTCGTGCCGTGAGCGCTGGTGGGGATCAGGCAGATATCCCGGTGCCCTTCCCCATGCGCCTCATGGTAACGTTTGATTGCCAGCAGTCCGGCGTATTCGCCCTGAGAGCCCGCATTCGGCTGGAGGGACACGGCATCAAATCCGGTGGACTCTGCAAGCCATTCCTCCAGCTCGGCAAACATGGCGTGGTAGCCTTCCGTCTGGTCCAAGGGAGCGAAGGGATGGATGGAATTTACCTCTGGCCAGCTCAGGGGCATCATCTCAGCCGCTGCATTGAGCTTCATGGTGCAGGAACCCAGCGGGATCATGCTGCGGTTCAGCGCGATATCGCGTGCCTCCAGACGATGCAGGTAGCGCATCATCTCCGTTTCGGAGTGGTAGCGGTTGAAGACCGGGTGGGTCAGAAAGGCTGACTCGCGCAGATAGAGCGCGGAGAAATGAGGATCCACGGCTGCGTCCAGGTCAGGCGCCTGACGAGCTGTCTTAATGCCAAGCGCGGCGGCGAGACTAACCAACTCTTCTGCGGTGATCCGCTCATCGAGGGCGATGCTCACATGGGTGGCATCGATCTTGCGCAGGTTCATGCCGAACAGCAGAGCTGAGCGCAAGACCTCATCGGCGTTGTGAACGCGCACCGTGAGCGTGTCAAAGAAGTCGTCGCTGGCGAGATCGAGCCCGGCCGCCATCAACTCAGTGGCCAGCCACACGGCGGCGCCATGGACGCGCAGGGCGATGTTTTTCAAGCCCTCCGGACCGTGATAGACGGCATACATGCTGGCCATGACGGCCAGCAGCACCTGGGCAGTGCAGATATTACTCGTGGCCTTTTCACGGCGGATGTGCTGCTCACGAGTCTGCAGGGAAAGACGATAGGCGGGACGGCCATCGGCATCTTTTGAGACGCCGATGAGGCGCCCTGGGATGCGGCGCTTGAGGGGATCCTTCACCGCCATGAAGGCCGCGTGCGGGCCGCCGAAACCGAGCGGCACACCGAAGCGCTGGCTGTTCCCCACACAGATATCAGCACCGAACTCGCCGGGAGCTTTCAGCAGAGTCAGGGCCAGCAGATCCGCCGCCACAACGAGCAAGGCACCTGCCTCATGCACTTGAGCAGCTAGATCCGCGTAGTCATGAATCACGCCATGCGTGTCTGGATACTGCACGAGCACGGCGGCATAACCCACTGCGCCACCATCCTTCTTCCAGGTGGAGGTGTCACCGACCACCACCTGAACGCCGAGCGCATGCAGGCGTGTTTGCACGACGGAGATCGTCTGCGGATGGCAGTGATCAGACACAAAGACACGTGTGCTGCCACTGACCTGGGCATGAGCGAGTGTGAGAGCTTCCGCGCAGGCGGTGCCTTCATCAAGGAGACTGGCATTGGCCACGTCCAGGCCCGTGAGATCACAGATCATCGTCTGGAAGTTCAGCAGGGCTTCAAGACGGCCCTGGCTGATCTCCGGCTGATAGGGAGTGTAGGCGGTGTACCAGCCTGGGTTCTCCAAAATGTTTCTCTGGATCACCGGCGGTGTAAAGGTGTCGTAGTAACCCATGCCGATGAAACTGCGCATAACCTTGTTGCGGTCCATGACTTGGCGCAGACGGCGGAGGGCCTGCTCTTCGGTCAGAGGCTGCGGCAGATTGAGTTCCGTGCGCTGGCGGATGGCCTCCGGGACCACTTGGTCGATCAGTGCGTCCAGGCTTTTCACGCCGAGGGTTTCGAGCATGGCGGCCTGTTCGGAGGCCGATGGGCCAAGGTGGCGAGGGGCGAAGGCTGGAGCAGTGGGCATGAGAGGGAGAAGCGGGGATCAAAACGAGCATTTGCCCCCCGGCAAGTGTGGGAAGTGGCCCGCACGTGCTCTTGGCCGTTTTTCAGTAGCCTGCCTTAGGAAAAGGCAAAGACCACCCAGAGCGATGTCTGCTCAGCATCCCTCAGTCTTGATCTCTCGCCAGCCAGATACTACGAGGTCGGCGGCGTGTAGGTGAAGCGGTAGAAGACAGCTCCCGTGGTGGTGGAGATGGTGTGCTGCAGCACGCCGTTCGCAGGAGCTGTGATGGTGGTCATGGTGGTCCATGAAGAGAGAGTGGTGGAAGCCTGCACGGCATAAGGCAGTCCTGGAACACCTTTGGAAATCACCGTGGCGGTGCCTGCGCCAGCGGCCTGCACGTCTGTGGCGACGCTGGGAAGAACGATGAGGCTGAGTTGCGCGCTGGCGTTAAAGGGGCTGGACCACTTCGCATCTGTGTAGACCGCACTGCCTGTCAGGGTGCGAAGGAACGCGGCAAGGTCTCCTCGCTGCTGGGGGGTGAGGTTCAGATTCTGCACATTACCCCCTGGGCGGCGGAGGCGATTGTCCAGGTTGGCGTTGTCTCCCGGAATCGCGTTGTAGTGATTGATCACGTCTGCCAGGGCCGCGAGGCTGGCGTCATGCATGAAGGCTCCATTGCTTCCTCCCACAGGATTCAAAAGGTCCCGCAAACTTGGGGATCGGGTGTTGGTGAGGTCCTGGCCGTTGAAACCGGTGATGACACCGTTGTTCAGGCTGTTGGGATCAATGTCAAACTCAGGTGGGCGATGGCAACCCGCGCAGCCGGCACCTCCGGGAGGAGCGCCGAGGAAGATCTGTTTGCCTCGGTTTTCTGCGGCGGTGAAGTTGGCGAAGTTCTGATTGTCGGCGTTGAGCGCGCGCCCCACATCGTATTTGGAATCGAAGGACTGGATGCTGCGCACGAACTGAGCCAGCGAACGCTGCACTCGCGTCTCGGTAATGGTGGAGTTTCCGAACACGGCGGCAAAGAGCACGCGATACTCTTCAATGGCGGTGAGCCGTGTCACGAGATCAGCGAAGGCTGGATCTCCCAGGGTATTGCTGAAGCCCATCTCCACATGGTCCTGAATGGGGCGAGTGGTCTGGCTCTCGAGGGACGTGGCGCGTTCATCCCAGAAGAACTTCACTTCCTGGCCAAAGCGACTGTTCACCAAGCGCATGGAGTGGCGGCCGGTGGTGCCTGCCACGCCGGTGCTGGCGGTAGCGGTATCTCCGAACGCAGCCGCTTGCTGGTGGCAGGAGGCGCAGGAGATGGTGCTATTGCGAGAGAGGCGCTTGTCATAAAACAGCACTCTGCCCAAGGTGGCTCCCAGATTGGTGATGGGGTTGGCACCAGCTCCGCCGGGAGTGTTATCCCTCACGATGTAACCGGGACGAGTCTGGGTGGCATAATTTGCCAAGTTGGTTAGGTCCAACACACCATCCTGGGCGGTGGCGCTGGAGGCGGTGATCAGCAGCAGACTGAGGGTGCAAAGGCGGGAGTTCATGGCGCTGGAGAGGTTGTTTGACGATGCCATTCTCTCCCAAGCCAATCGTGCGGCCAGAGACTTTACCCCGGCTTAACAAAAAAGGGTATTAAAAGCAGTTAGCCGGACAGGAAGCCCTGTCCGGCTACACAAAACTTTACAGAGCCTTAACAGAGAAGCCCTCAAGCCCGGCCCGTGACCGGCGTACGACGGCCGTCGTCGCGGAAGAAGGACTCCATGCGCTCGCGCATGTCTCCATAGAATTTGGCGGCCATTTCCTCCAGCATCTCGGCCTGAGCGCCGACTCCCTGGGTGGCTTGACGCTCGCGGTCCAGCCGCATCTTTTCCTGGAAGGTCTGCTCGAGCTCCATGAGGTGCTCGAGGAAGGCCTTGGCCGCACGGCTCCGATCAACGCCTTCAATCAAGGCGCGCTCCAGAGGACGGTTCTGCGTGATGTGCAGGAAGGGGCTGTCCACGAGCTGCTTCATGTAGCGATCAAAGCCTTTCAGGAAGGCCAGACGCTCGCGGGAGAATTTCACTTCCTCGCAGTCGAGCAGGCAGTCATACGGGCCGGGCTTCGAAAAGAACTTCACGACGAGCGGGATGGTGTCCACCAGCATGAAGAGCAGGGAGAGAACGATGTAAGCGATGTAGGCGAAGTGGCCGCCTTCGGCGTCGTTCTCGAAGAGATGATGCAGCGCCTTGGTCTGGGCCAGGATGTCACGGCGAGGCTCGGCGCGAATGCCCGCGATGCGTGTTTCCTCATCATTGGCTAGGCGGGTGACTTCATCGTGAAGGCCTTTGAGCTGCAGAAGCTGCGCGTCGATCTGCGCCTTCAAGGTCTCACGAATGGAATTCTGCTGGCCCACGAACTGATCCGCCTGCTGCTGCTGCACCTGACGGCGCAGGCCGTCGATACGATCTGCCTCCGCCTTGAGTTTAAGGGCATCGTCAGCGGCCTTGGCATCCAGGGCGGCATTCACACCATCTTCAGCAGCCTTGATCTCGGCCACCACGGCCACGCGGGTCTGCGTCATGGTATCCAGCACGCCGCTCAGACGACCGGACTCAGCTCGGCGCCAGGCAAGCTGGTCTTCCTGGATGCTTTTTGCACGTGGTCCGAGGCCGACGATGCCGCTGCGCTGGCCATTCACTTCGCGTTCGAAGTCGGTCTGCCATTGGTTCAGCTCGGCGGCGATCTTCTGGTAGTCAGCGCTGGTCTTGGCCATCTCCTTGTCGAGCGTTTCCAGCCGCAGCTTTCCAGGCGTGACGGCTTCAGCGATCTTCGCCTCGCGCTCGGCCTTGGCCTTCTTCTCGTCATCGGTCAGCGGCTTCTCGACGGGCTTGCCGTTCTCATCGAGGAACTTGGCGTTGAAACTGGCATTCCAAGCCTCGCGCTGTGTGGCAATCTCGGTTTCCAATGTCTTCACACGGGCCTCAACCAGCGCCTTCTGCGCGACGGCTTCCTTGCGCGCCTTGTCGATCTCCACATCACGCTCCTTCTCGATCACGGAGGTGACGGTGTCCCGGAACAGCAGAAGGGTCAGCGGGTGGGAGATCGTGATGCCCATGAGCGCGGCGACCACGATACGAAGAGCGAACTGGGACATCTTCCGGAAGATGTTTTGGTAGGCCCGGTAGGTGGCCAGCAGAGCGCGGTCCACCGTGAGAATGATGAAGGCCCAGACGAGGGACACCGCACCGATGACGTACCAATTGTCTGTCAACGTGGACAGGGCATAGGCGCAGGCGATGGTGGCGAAGGTGGATGGAACGAGGACGGTGGCCCCGAAGGCCACGTACTTTCGCCGTTCCCAGGCCGGGCAGGCGTCGAGATTATCGGAGCTGGCTCCAGCGAGCCAGAAGAAGACGCGTTCGAGACGGTCGAGGGTGCTCATAATGAGGGCGTGGGGGGCGTGGTGGAAACCTCAGACGTGAGAGTGTGGGATTCTGTTCAGGTGTCAATCGCCGTGAACCGCGTAATGCACCCAAAAAAACAATTGGCAGGCTTTCCCTCTTGCTGCCCATTCTTACCACGCTGCACATGGACCTTCCGGCATTCCTCCATTCTTTTTCAACTCGAGTCATTGCCACCGTTCCCCTCACTGCTCTGTCGGCATTATCCACCTGCGCGCAGAAATACAGTCTTGAACTTGAGGCTGCCGCCAAGTCGGGCACGTGGCCTGCCCAGCATGCGATCAAAGGTATGACGATCCGCCGTGAATCTCACCCAAGAAAGCAAGCCAGACCGTCAAGTTTTTGGTCTTTGTGGCTGGTCCTTTGCCTGTTTTTCCTGCCGGCCGCCAGTCCTGCGGAGATTGCCGTGGAGATGGCCCTAGGGCTAGATCCGTCTCTGGTGGCTTGGGCACGCAATGACCAGCTCCTGATCTCAATAAGCGATCTGGGGGAAGTGCGCGTCTGGGAAACGGCTACAGGTAACCTGCTTCATACTTTGCCTTCATCGGGTGTTCCATTGGCAAAACATTTGGTGGCTTCATCTGATGGCGAGTGGATCGGAACCCTTGAGAATGGGAAGGCAATCATCACCAATCGCAGAACCCGAAAGGTGGCTTGGTCATCCGATGAGGTCGCCACGGAGCTCACGGGCCTCACGTCCTCCAGCGTTACGTTGGCCTTCGCTGACCGGGAGGGCTACACTGGCCGGGTGGCCCGTCTACAGTGGCCTGAGGGAAAAGTCGTCGCCCAATGGCAGGCACCCAGCAACAGCATCTGCGCCAGTGTCCACTCCATCAGCCAGGGCCGGACTGCTGTGTGCATGAGCGGTCGCACGACATACATTCTGGACAAGGACCTCCTGGAGTCGGCAAGGATTGCTCCCCAACAGCCTAAACCATTCTATTATTCCCACGGCACGTCGCAGGCCTCTTGGATCAGTCTCGCCACTTCTTCGGGGGCGCTGCTGGCCAATGCGGATGAGCCAGAGAAGGGTTTCCAAGTAGTCGAATCCCTGCGTGGACGGACTTACTTGCCATCGCCAGATGGCAGCCTTTGGTTGGGGGGCACCCTTGGCCGATGGGCTGTGTATGATCGAAACGGCAAGTCCATAGCCGCCGCCGACCTCCTGGGAAAGGTGTTCGAAGAAGGTGTGGCATGGTCGGCAGACAGCGGCACTCTCGCTGTGCCGAGCAGCAATGGCATTCAACTCATCAATGCCCGCACTGGAAAGCTTGTCCGAAAGTTTGGCACCAAACACCTTGGTGACAGGGTCGTGGATGTCAGAGAATCTACCGCCTTGTCTTCCGCAGGCGGGATGCTGGCAATCAAGACCCCTGAGGGAGACTGGAGCATCGTCGATTGCCATCATCCGCTGGAATGGAAGACTGCCTCCGACGTAGCTTCGCCACAGCCGAGGGATTCATCCTCGATAGACTCTTTCATCCTATCGACACCGACCGGCTGGCAGCGTTACGAATATGGCACCGTGGAGCCTCTCGAGGTTCAGTGGGAGTCTTCAGTCTTCGATGTTCAGTGCATCGGTGATTCAGTCTGGCTGCGCTCGAATAGTGAGATGACGGTCCATTCGTTCAGTCATGGAAAAAAGGCAGCGATCCAGAGTTTCCCGCTGTTCATTGGGACGGGGTGGTTGGCTTCGCCGGATGCACAATGGGTGCTGCACCAAGATCAGGATGAAAAAAAGTTGGTGCTCAGGAGGGCGCCCGATTGGCAGGCCGTCGCTGAGTTTACGCTGCCCCGCTGCCTGCCACAGGCATTGTTGGTATCCGCTGATGGCGGGCATATCGGGTGGATTGATAGCGAGCGCCACTGGTGGAGTTATGCAGTTGGTTCGGCGGGTCCGGAGAACAAGCTCACCCTTCCCAGCGGCACCTACACGGATGGGTTCACGCACTCGTCCGCTCCAAGTCTGGCAGTTAGTTGGCAGATCCTTAAGTCACCTTTCACGGGCATTGTCGTGGATGCGGAAGGGCGGATGAAATACCAGATCGGATCGTGGAAGCACTTCACCGACGAAACAGGCCTCATGCCAGTGGGCTTTGGGCCTAGCCAGAAGCACCTTTGGCTGTGCGGTCAAGGAGCCCGCCCCATTCTCGTGGATCTCGCCACGGGGCAGCCCTTGCTGCGGCTCCATTTTCTCGCCAAGGGCGTAACACTCTGGGAGATGGCTTCAGGGAATTACTATGGCCCCGAAGCAGCCAAAGCCTATCTGAGGTGGACCGACCTCGATACCACCCGACCGCTATCTGCCGCTGAGCTGGCCGCCGTGTGGAGGGAGGAGGCGCTCGCCAATGTGCTGAAGGCCTACATGGACAGAAAATGAGAGTCCCCCAAGACAGGATGCCAGGGTCTTGGGTGTGGTTGATGAACACCATTTCACCGCTCACTGCATTCTATTCTATGCAGTCTGTCCCTTGATGGGGATTTCACGATAGCCCGTACCTCACCCCTTGCCCTGCTTCTTTTTCAGCGCCGTGACCACGTGCGGTGGGACGAACTGGTTCACATTGCCACCGAGACGTGAGATTTCCTTCACAAGGCGGCTGCTGATATAGGTCAGCTCCTCGCGGGGCATGAGGAAGAGGGTCTCAAGGTTCGGCTCGAGTTTGCGGTTCATGAGCGCAAGCTGGAACTCGAACTCGAAGTCGCTCACCGCACGCAGACCACGTACCAGGGCGATGGCCTTTTGCTTGCGGGCGAAATCGACCAGCAAGCCCTCAAAAGGCAGCACGCGCAGGTTGGGCAGATGCTCCGTGGCGAGGCTGAGCATCTCCACCCGCTCCTCGACGGTGAAGAGGCTCTGCTTCGCATTGTCCTTCGCCACGGCGACGATCAACTCATCAAAGATGCCGGCCGCACGCTGAAGGACATCGAGATGTCCGTTCGTGATGGGGTCAAAGCTGCCTGGATAAATGGCTCGTCGCATGGCGGAGGTGGAGGTGATGTTTGTTAGGCCTCGGAAGAGGTTTCGCCGGAAGCTTCCGGTGGTGAATCTGTCGTGGATTCGGCTGGTTCGGATGTCTCGACAGCTTCGGATTCAGCCTCTACGGCTTCTTCCTCTTCAGCGATCACCGTGGCGACGTCCTGGATGGTCTCGTCCTTCTTGAGGTCCATGAGCTTCACTCCCTGGGCCACACGGCCGGTTTCGCGAATGCCCTTCTCGCCACCGACGCGGATGCGGACGTTCTGCCCCTTGCTGGTGATGAGCATGAGCTCGTCATCATTGTGCACGGCCATCGCCGCGACGACCTTGCCGGTCTTCTCCGTGATGTCGATGGTCTTCACACCTTTGCCACCGCGGTTGATGAGACGGTACTCTTCAAACGGTGTGCGCTTGCCGAGACCCTTCTCAGAGACAACGAGCAGCTGGGTGCCCGGAACCACGGCGGTGAGGGCAACAAGGAAGTCACCTTCATCGAGACGAATGCCACGCACGCCAGCGGCACCACGGCCCATGGCGCGGATGTCTGTCTCCTCACAGCGGAGGCACATGCCATCACGCGTGGCGAAGCAGATCTCGCTCTTGCCATCGGTGAGCACGACATCCACGAGGTCATTGCCTTCCTCGATGTTGATGGCGTTCATGCCTGCCTTGCGGTAGTTTTTGAAGGCGTCCAGCGAGGTCTTTTTCACCGTGCCGTCCTTGGTGGCGAAGAGCACAAACTTCTCTGGACTCCACATGGCGTCATCTTCCACGCCCTGGGCTTCCAGGCGCAGGACGCTGTTGATCTTCTCATCAGGGCCCAGGTTCAGCACGTTCTTAATGCTGCGTCCCTTGCCGGTGCGTGGGGCTTCAGGGAGCTGGTACACACGCTCCACATAGACACGACCGGTGTTCGTGAAGAAGAGCAGGAAGTCATGCATGTTGGCGCTGAAGAGCGTCTCCACGAAATCGTTCTTGTCCTCTTTGCTCACGGCCTCGCGGGTCTCCATGCCTTTGAGTCCCTTGCCGCCGCGTGCCTGCAGGCGGTACTCGTTGGTGAGTGTGCGCTTCACATAGCCGAGGTGCGTCAGGGTAACGATGTTCGCGTCATTCGGGATGAGATCGATGGTCTCAATGCCACCACCGCTGGCATCGATGCGGGTCAGACGGCCGTTGCCATGCTTGAGCTTGATGGCGCGGAGCTCGTCCTTGATGATGGTCAGCACGCGGTGCTCATGGGCCAGGATGTCCATGAGGTCAGTGATCGTGGAGAGAAGCTCATCGTAGTCCGCCTTGATCTTGTCACGCTCCATGCCGGTGAGCTGATAGAGGCGGAGTTCCAGGATCTGGTCCACCTGCGTGTCTGTGAAGACATAGCGGTCACCCTGGATGCTTGGCTGATTGCGGATCAGAATGCCGAGGCGCATGGCGGTCTCGGTGCTGAAGTGATAGGCCTTCAGGCCGATGCGGGCTTCCTCACGGTTGCGGCTGTCACGGATGATCTTGATGAAGTCATCGAGATGGCCAAGCGCGAGGAGATAGGCTTCGAGTTTCTCCGCCTGCTGCTCGGCTTTGCTGAGAAGGAAGCGGGTGCGGCGGATGATGACCTCACGGCGATGCTCGATGTAGCAACCGATGGCGTCTTTGATGCTGAGCACACGTGGGCGGCCGCCATCAATGGCCAGCATGTGAATGCTGAAGCTGCTTTCGAGGGCGGTGAACTTGTAGAGGTTGTTCAGCACCACCTGCGGGCGGGCATCACGCTTCAGATCGACCACAACGCGGGTGTTCTCATCCGACTCATCGCGCACGGCGACGATGTCCGAGATCACCTTTTCGTTCGCGAGCTCAGCGATGCGCTTCACCAGCTCCGCACGGTTCACGTTATAAGGGATTTCCGTGATGATGATCTGCTCACGACCATTGTTGTCCACGATCTCCGCCTGACCACGAACGCGCACGCTGCCGTGACCGGTGGCCATGTATTCGCGAATGCCGTCCAGCCCGTGGATCACGCATCCCGTCGGGAAGTCAGGACCTTTGATGAACTGGCTCAGCTCCGTCACCGTGATGGCCGGATTGTCGATCTGCGCGCAGACGCCATCGACGATTTCGCCGAGGTTGTGCGGTGGCATGTTCGTCGCCATACCCACGGCGATACCGGTGCCGCCATTGACGAGCAGGTTCGGGAAGGCTGCCGGGAAGACGGTGGGTTCCGTCAGACGTTCATCATAGTTAGGCACGAAGTCGACCGTGTCCTTTTCCATGTCGGACATCAGCGTGCCGCCCAGAGGCGTCATGCGGGCTTCCGTGTATCGCATGGCCGCCGGAGGATCACCTTCCACCGAACCAAAGTTACCTTGAGGATCGATCAAAGTTTCACGCATCGCCCATGGCTGGCCCATGTGGACGAGCGTGGGGTAGATGACGGCTTCACCGTGCGGATGGTAGTTACCGGAGGTGTCACCGCAGATCTTCGCGCACTTCATCTGCTTCTTCGGCGGATACAGGCCCAGCTCATGCATCGCATACAGAATGCGGCGCTGGGAGGGTTTCAGACCATCTCGCACGTCCGGCAACGCACGCGAAATGATGACCGACATCGAGTAGTCGAGGAACGAGTTCTTGACCTCATCAGCGACGGAGATGGGGCGGGTGTTGGATTCTTGCATGGACGTGAGTCGAAAGTGCTTGGCGAAAAGTGAAGAGGGATCAGACGTCGAGGTTGCGCACGTTCAGGGCGTTCTCTTCGATGAAGTGTTTGCGGGGTTCGACGACGTCGCCCATGAGGATGGTGAACATGCGTTCGGCCTCCTGGGCGTTGCTCTCATCGAGCTTCACCTGCAGCAAGGTGCGCTTGTTCGGGTCCATGGTGGTCTCGAAGAGCTGCTTGGCATTCATTTCACCGAGACCCTTGAATCGCTTGATCTCCATGCCGCGTTTACCGATCTCCATCACCTTGTCGAGGATGCCGGGGATGCTGAAGACGGGGTGAACCTTGGCGTGGTCGCCCTCGCCTTCGATGACCTCAAACAGTGGCTTGTCCTGGCTGCTGAAGTGATCCACGTGCAAGCCGAGCTCATCCAGATGCTGGAAGCGGCGCTTCATGCCGTGAGCTTCGTGAATCTCGATCAAGCGGGCGCGGCGATGCGCCTTGGGCGCAGCCGTTCCGTTGGCTTCGGGGTCGACCTCGGGCTTGCCGAAGAGATGAAGATCGTTGTTCTCACGGGCAAAGGCGGCGAGCTGCTCGTTGCCGAGGAAATACTTGATGTTGATTTCATTGCCCTCGCGGATGGTGACGAGGTAGTGCGGCAGGTTGCCGCTGACTTCATCGCGGGCTTGGAGATAGGCCTCAAAGTCGCCACCATGACGGCGGATGATGTCAGCAAACTTGGCCACAGGCACGAGCTGCTCAAGGATGGCCTTGAGCTTGTCGTCCGCCACCTTGCTGCCATCAGCGATGTTACGCAGGCTGATTTCACCGGAGCCCATCTCAAGCAGCATGGCTTCCATCTCATTGTCATCCTGCACATACTCCTCGCGCTTCTTACGCGTGACCTGGTACAGGGGAGGCTGAGCGACGTAAATGTGACCGCCTTTCACCAGTTCAGGCATCTGACGGTAGAAGAAGGTCAGCAGCAGGGTGCGGATGTGAGAGCCATCGACGTCGGCATCGGTCATGATGACGATCTTATGGTAGCGGAGCTTGTCGAGGTTGAAGGAGCCTTCGACCTCGCTGTCGCCACCGATGCCGGTACCGATGGCGGTGATCATGGTCTGCACTTCCTTGTTCTGAAGCACCTTCTCCAAGCGGGCCTTCTCGGTGTTGATGAGCTTACCTCGCAGGGGCAAAATGGCTTGGTTGTGACGATTGCGGCCCATCTTGGCGGAGCCACCGGCGGAGTCACCCTCGACAATAAACAGCTCGGTCTTCGACGGGTCGCGTTCGGAGCAGTCAGCCAGCTTGCCAGGCAAACCACCGCTGCTCATGGCGTCCTTGCGGATGGCTTCACGGGCTTTGCGGGCAGCCTCGCGGGACTTGGCGGCGATGATGATGTTGTTGATCACCGTCACGGCGATCTCAGGTGTCTCATCGAAGAAGCGCATGAGGCCTTCATAGACGATGGAGCTGACCACACCTTCGACCTCGCCATTCACCAGCTTGACCTTCGTCTGCGAGTTGAAGCGCGGGTTCGGCAGCTTCACGCTCAAGACGCAGATCAGGCCTTCGCGGCAGTCATCGCTCTCAATCTCAGGCAGTTTGTCTTTGAAGCTCTTCGGGTTGTTCCCGATGTAGGCCTTCACAGCACGGGTGAGAGCGGCTTTCAGACCACTGTAATGCGTGCCACCGTCTGAATTCGGGATAGCATTGGCAAAGCAGAGTGTCTGCTCATTCAGTCCCTTGTTCCACTGCAGCACGCAGTCGACGAGGATGAACTTGTTCTTGTCATCGATCACCACCTCACGCCGACCGGCGAGCGCAATGGCATCAGGATGAACCTTGTCTTTGTCTGCGCCGAGTTCGCGAACGAACTGCTTCACGCCTTCCTTGTAAAAGAGCACTTCCTGACGGGGCGTTTCGCCACGCTCGTCCGTGATGGTGATCTTGATGCCTGGATTCAGGAAAGCAAGCTCGCGGAGGCGAGTGAGCAGGCGTTCGAAGACGAAGGTCGTGGTGATCGTGAAGATCGTGGCATCGGGGTAGAAGCTAATCTTCGTGCCCGTGCGCTTCGGATCGTCCAGCTCACCGAGCACGCTCAGCGGCTCCGTGGTGATGCCGCGCTCGAAGCCGATGGTGTAGACTTTCCCATCGCGATAGACCTCGCACTTGAACCAATCCGACAGGGCGTTGACGCACTTCGCGCCGACACCGTGAAGACCACCGGAGAACTCATAGGCGCCATCACCAAACTTGCCGCCTGCATGGAGGTTCGTGAGCACCAGCTCGACGGTTGGCATGCCCTTGGGGTGCATCTCGACCGGGATGCCGCGGCCATCATCCTCGACGCTGAGCGAGCCGTCGCTGTGGATGTTAATCCAGACGTTTTTACAGTTGCCGGCGAGATGCTCATCGATGGAGTTGTCCACCACTTCAAAGACGCAGTGGTGAAGACCTCGCTCATCCGGATCGCCGATGTACATTCCGGGACGGAGGCGGACGGCCTTCAGGCCTTCCAGGTGCTGGATCTGATCGGCACCATAAGCCTGGTCGGAGGCTACGGCGGTTGAGTTTGAATCGATGGATTCAATGATTTCGTCTGGCATAAAAGATGTCGGGTTGCCATCGCCTGAGTCTGTCCAAAACACCGCTCCAGAAACGTGCTCGATGGGCTGCTTTTGAGACTAGCGAGATGCCCCCTGGTGCAAAGGTTTTTATGCCTTTGGACAGTGTTTTTTTAGCGGTCCCGGGAGGCTGGATTTTCCGGGGCGTTTTGGCGGCTCGCCGGGGTGCCCGAAACACGGTCAAAAAGGCCTCACGCCAGCACCTTTTTCACCAGGTTCCCAGCCACGCCGGTCAGGCGGACATCCAGGCCCTGGAATTTCACGGTCAGGCGCTTGTGGTCAACACCCAGGAGGTGGAGCATGGTGGCGTGGAGATCGTGGACGTGGACCACGTCTTCCACGGCCCGATAGCCGAGCTCGTCCGTGGCCCCATAGCTGATGCCGGGCTTCACGCCGCCGCCTGCCATGAAGACATTGAAGGCCAGGATATGGTGATCGCGGCCGGTCCCCTGCCCCATCGGCGTACGCCCAAATTCGCCGCCCCAGAGGATGAGGGTGTCATTCAGCATGCCGCGCTGCTTGAGATCCTTGATCAGGGCGGCGGTGGCCTTGTCGACGTCCTGAGCAGCCGCTTTGATGCCTTCTTCGATGCCGCCGTGGTGGTCCCAGGCGCGATGGTAGAGCTGGATCATGCGGGTGCCCCGCTCGGCGAGGCGGCGGGCGAGGAGGCAGTTTGAGGCAAAGCTGCCATCCCCCGGCTCCTTGATGCCGTACATGTCCAGAACGTGCTTCGGCTCGCTCTTCATGTCGATGAGGTCCGGCACGCTGGACTGCATCTGGAAGGCCATCTCGTATTGGGCGATGCGCGTCTGGATCTCGGGGTCGAGCTTCTCCTGGGCGAGCATGCCATTCAGGCGCTGGACCTCCTCCACCACCTGCCGCTGCATGCTCTGGCAGACGCCATCCGGGCTGCCGAGGTAGTGGACGGGCTGGCCTTTGGATTGGAAAAGAATGCCCTGATACTTGCTCGGCAGCACTCCCGCGGACCACTGGCGGGCGGAGACGGGCTGCTGGCCGGTTTTGCCCGCCGAGGTGAGAACCACGAAGCCTGGGAGGTCACTGGTGTCCGAGCCGAGGCCATAGAGCAGCCAGGAGCCCATGCTGGGCCGGCCTTTGATGATGCTGCCCGTGTTCATGAAGGCGTGAGCCGTGTCATGATTGATCTGCTCCGTCTGCATGGAGCGGATGATGCACAGGTCATCTGCCATGGAGCCGATGTGCGGGAAGACTTCTGAGATCTCCTGGCCGCTCTGGCCCCACTTTTTAAACTCGCAGAAGGCACCGCGCGCCTTGAGTTCAGCCCCCTGGAGTTGGGCGATCTGCTGGCCCTTGGTCAGCGACTCCGGGAAAGGCTTGCCATCCAGTTCCTTGAGCTTGGGCTTCCAATCGAAGGTCTCCAAATGAGAAGGGCCACCGGCCATGCAGAGGAAGATCACACGCTTCGCCTTCACCGGCAGGTGAGGTTTCTGCATAGCTCCGGGCTGTCCGGCCTGCGCCTGATCCATCAGCGAGGCAAGCGCCATCCCGCCCAGGCCAAAGGCAGACTGAGTGAGGAAGGTGCGGCGACGGACGCTGAGCGCATGTGCCGCAGGATCAAAGGCGGGATGAGACATGGCTTACAGGGAATAGATCGTCGTCAGAAGGCCCTTTCCATCACGAGCCATTAGTCCAGCATGAGAATCTGGAAGAGGTCGTGGCGGCGGTCGGTCCAGAGGGGGACGTCGTCGGGTTCTTTGGCTTCGGGGTAGTCGCGTGGGGTGGCGGTGAGGAAGGGCTCGTTGACGGTAACCATGACATAGTCCGTGCTATCGTGATCGCCGTCCTCCTCGGTGATGATGCGGGTGGTTTTCCAGCCGATGTCAGCGGCGAGCTTTTCCACCACGGGTGCGAGGGCGAGGTAGCTGTTCGTGACGTGCACGGCGATGATGCCGTCCGGCTTCATGTGGCGGCGGTAGATGGCGAAAGCTTCCTTAGTCAGCAGGTGCATCGGGATGGCATCGCCACTGAAGGCATCCAGCAAGAGAACGTCAAACTTCTGGTCAGGCTCACGCTCGAGCATGAGGCGGGCATCGCCGAGGACGGTGTCGATCTCCGCGCCACGCTTTTCGCCATCGGCGAGGTAGGTGAAGTACTTCGTGGCGAGGCGTGGGATCTCGGGATTGATCTCATAGAAGCGCCAAGCCTGCCCGGCTTTGGCATAGCAGGCCGTGGTGCCGGCTCCCATGCCGACGATGGCGACGCGGGCATCGGGACGTTCGGCGAGGGTATCGAGGGCCCGGCCGATGCCGGTCTTATGTCCGTAGTAGGTCACCGGCTCCTCACGGTAGGCCGTGCCGAGATTCTGCATGCCATGGATGATGCCGCCGTGGGTGAGCGTGCGGTAGGAGTTGCTCAGGCCTTCGTCGTAGTCCTCGTCCACGTTCAGCGCGCCGTAAAAGTTACGAACGCGCTCGAGACGCTTGTCGACCGTGAGTGTCTGCTTTTGCAGGTTGTGGAAGCCGGTGGCACCGAGAGCGAAAGAGGCGACGATGACGAGGAAGTTCAGCGCGCGTTTAGGCTGGCGGTAGATCAGCGCCGCTAGAACGAGAGACGCGACGGCGAGGCAGGCGTAGAGCAGCCATTCCTTGGCATCTTCCAGGGAGATGATCTGGTTGTGTGTGGTCGGAGGCAGAGTTGCCAGCCATTTATAGAAGGCTTTGTCCAAGCTGACCAAGATCTCCGCCAGTTCAGATTTCCAGTGTTGCGGGTCGGTGAGAGGCTGGACGTATTTGGCCGCGCTCAGGTGCGTGATGCCGGCCGCGAGTGCGAGAGCGCCCAGCGTGATGGCCAGTCGACGAAAGCTGCTGCGCCATACCCAGGCGACCCAGGCGCACCAGGCGACCACGAAGCAAACGATGAGGCCGAGCGGCCACTCCAGGTAGGTCACGAAAACCTGGGGAGCCACCATGCTCACCAGCAACCCTCCCAGGGCCCCTCCCAGGGACATGAGCAGGTAGAACTCCGTGAGGTGGGAGGTGCGCGGCTTCAGGCGGGCGAGCTCGCCATGACAGACCATGCAGGCCACGAACACGGCAGCGAAGCTCCAGCCGAGGGAGAAAAGGTAGTTAGGCATCGGCTCGGCAGTGACATCGAGCTTCTTGCCGACAGCCGTGACAAAGAGAATCCCAAGGGCCAGGAGCGCCCAGAACCAGCTGCCATACCAGCGCTCATGCTCGAAGCATATGATGAAGGTCAGCAGATACAGGCTGAGCGGTATCACCCACATGAAGGGCACCACGGCCACATCCTGGGACACATGATTGCTGGTGGCCAGGAGCAGAGCACTGGCCGCAGCCGGAAGCAGCACCCAAAGAAGGCGCTGCCACCAGCGGGGTGTGGCTGGCGACTCGACAGTCTCCGTTTCAGCAGCCGGCACGAGCAGTCCCTCAGGCCCGCTGACGACGACTTCTGGGGATGCCGCTGGCGCGGATGGAGCCAGAGAGATGGTCTTCCTTGCCAGCCAAAGGGAGAGGCCTGCAAACAGCACAAAGCCACCCGACCACACCCAGGTCTGCTGGGTGACGTCCCAGCGTGGCTCGATGAGGAAGGGATAAGTCAGGAGGGCCGCCAGGGAGCCGAGATTTGACAGTGCATAGAGCCGCCAGGGGGACTTGCCCGGCATGGCGCGCGTGAACCAGACCTGGGTCAGCGGACTGGTGCTGGAGAGAACGAAGTAGGGCAGGCCGACGGTGCCCAGAAGGAGGAGAAGAATCCGTCCGACGGGTTCTTCGTTGCCTGCGGGTTTCCAAAAGTCGCCCGGGGCAATGGGCAGGAAGACGAGCGCGGTCAGAAGGAGCACTGAATGGACCAGCCACTGGGCCTTGGGGCGCAGCCGGGTCAGACAATGCGCATAGGCATAACCGCCGAAGAGCACGATCTGGAAGAACAGCATGCAGGTCGTCCACACGCCCGGGCTGCCACCAAACCATGGCAGGATGAATTTGCTGATGACCGGCTGGACCTGAAACAGAAGGAAAGCGCTGAGCAGGCTCAGCAGGGAAAAAAGCAAATGCATGTGTGGGCTGAAACGCAGCCTAGCCCAGCACCTTCCATGCTGGCGATGTCTTTTTTACCCGATGTACCTGAAGCTGTGATCAGGTCACGGAGGCCATCTGACGGGCCTTTCGGCTGGCCAGATACAGGCAGGCCGGGACGCTGAAGATCATGCTGCCCACCAAGGACATGGCGACAAAGGCAAGCCAGCCGGGCGATTTAATGCCCTGGCGATGGATGAGCCAGGCGAACAAAAACATGAGGACGAAAGCCTCAATGATGAACACGAGGGACACGGGATTGGCCATCGCGGCCTGAAGAGTCTCCCGTGACGCCAAGGCGTAGTAGAGGAAGACTCCGTTTGGCACGATGAGTCCGAAGATTGACAGTCCGAGCAGGAGTTTTTCCTGAGTTTCTGTGAAGGGTTTCATAGAGGAGAGGCGAAGGACGGGGGCGGCGATGGCAAGATGAGCAAGGCACGCGGTCAATCAACACGGCAGAGCCAGGCTGCTCCGAAAGAAGGATGCGGTCGCAAATCCTCTCACGATGAAACGCAAGATTGGCGAAGTCCCGGACCAGAGGCGATGCGTTGTTCCGCTGGCCACGATGCCGCCCGAATGCGCCTACTTGTTTTTTTCCTGCTGATCGCTTCCTCCTGCACCCTTGCCGCAGATCTTGATCTGAATGGTTACATGGAGGCGAAGTATATCTTTGAGCAGAACTGCCTGATCTGCCATGGCGTGCGCGGTGATGGGAAAGGCGAGATGGCGGCGACTCTGGTGCCCCAGCCGAGGTCGTTTCGCGAAGGCATGTTCAAGTTCCGCACCACACCCTTTGGCACCCTGCCCACGGATGATGATCTCCGGCACACGATCAAGCATGGCCTCACCGGCACGGCGATGGGAGATTTCTCCAAGCTGGGGGACCGGGACATCACGCTGGTCATGGAGTATGTGAAGACCTTCTCGCGCCGCTGGCGCAAGGCGGAAAATTTCGCGGAGCCGATGGAGTTGTCGACCAGGCCAGCGTGGTTTGAAGATGCCACGCAAACGAGCGCGCATGCAGCCACGGGTAAAGCGCTCTACCAGTTGAATTGCCTGGCCTGCCATGGCTCTGAGGCGGATGGCAAAGGGCCTGTGGGATCTGCCTTGCAGGACATTTGGGGACAGGCATCGCGTCCGTCAGATTTGCGCCAGCCGCATCTTCGCTGCGGAGATCGGCCGGAGGATGTTTACCGGGTCCTCGCCACGGGTATGAACGGCACACCGATGGTGAGTTTTGAGACTGTTCTGAAACCTGAGCAGCGGTGGGACATCATTGCTTATCTATCGACACTGAAGCTGCCGGGCGGGCCGACACTGCGGAATGCGCCCCCGCGCGAGGCGACGAAGACGAAGGCTGACGCCAAGCCGTGAAGGCCATGGATCATAGGCGTCCGCTCAAAACAGAACCGCCGTCATCCCTGGTGCGAATGACGGCGGCGTGACATCACGGACGTTCAGCGGTGATTACTTCTCCTTTTCTTTGCAGCAGTCCTTGCCGCAGGTTTTGCCAGCATCTTTGCAGCACTCAGCGCAGGTCTTGCCTTTGTCGGAGCAGCACTTTTTGCAGGCTTCACCGGCGAAGAGGCCAGTGGAGAGGGCTGCGATGGCGAGGGTGGTGAGAATCGTTTTCATGGTAATAAAGGATGTTAGGATTTGAGTTTAGATTCTTGAACTTGAAGGTCTTGGACGTATGCGGACATGATCATCCCGCAAAAGGCGGTGCGTGGGGCTCACGCCGGGGCTCGAAACACCTGACCATGGGTGTTCACGGAGAACGATTAAACATCGGTAGCCGTAAAAGCCCGACGGCTTCAGATGAGCAGCGCGCAGTGACGTTGATACAACGGCACTTTGAGATCGAGCGGTGGACGTTTGGGCGCCAGAACGTGCCCTTGGGAGACGGGGGCCAAGTCAGGCTGGAGCACATCAAATATGTCCACCCAGGGTATGACGGGCAGCGCGTGTAGCACCGCTTTCGGCGCATGGAGAGCGATGGGAGTCTGGTCGCGCTGAAGCGTGCCATCACAGCATTCGCAATGGCGGTTTTTAGCGGGCGGGGCAGCGGGGACTTCAGAGCGTTCTTCAGGTGTCAGGAACTGATGGCAGGCCATGCAGGCTTCCTCGCCTTCAGAAGCTTTCATGAGGCCCATCCAGCAACAGAAATGCAGCGGCACTGCCATAAGCAGGGCGAGCATGATCTGGAGGGCGGAGGCGGGCATGGCGGACTAACGTATTGTGCTGCTGGAGATCAAAACGTTCGATCTGTGAGACTCTAGCGCAGCAGCTTTTATTCCGAAAAGAGCCTCCCGGGGGCCTTTTCACGCCCGGGGATGGAAATTCCGGTGCACCTGCTTCAGGCGCTTTTGGTCGACGTGGGTATAGATCTGGGTCGTGGAGATGTCCGCGTGGCCGAGCATCTCCTGGATCACGCGCAGGTCGGCACCGTTGTTCAGCAAATGGGTGGCAAAGGAATGTCGTAACAGATGCGGATACACGTGTACTCCCAGGCCGGAGGCTTTCGCTCGTTCTTCGACGACTTGGCGGACACGGGCCGGCGTTAGATGGGTGCCGCGGATGGAAAGAAAAACATGGCTTTGGGACTTCGCTCCCACGAGTTCCGGCCGCGCCAGATCCAGGTAAGCCTGGAGGGCGGCCCTGGCGGCTCCACCCACGGGGCAGATGCGGGTCTTGTTCCCCTTTCCCACCACGCGGATCCAGCCCTCCTCAAGGCTCAAATTCTCCAGGCGAGCATGCACCAGTTCCGAAAGGCGCAGGCCGCTGGCATAGAAGAGTTCGAGGATGGCGCGGTCACGGCGATCCAAAGCGCTGTTTCCGGTAATGCTCTCCACAAGCTGCCGTGCCGTTTCCTCATTCAGGGTGCCGGGCAGGTGCTTTTCCACGCGTGGCGGGAGGATGGGTTCGGCGGGATCACCGACCCGCTTGCCCCGGGCGGCCAGCCAACGGAAGAATATTTTGACGGCCACCAGCTCCACCCGTGCGCTGGAGGCTGAGATGCCGTCCTTCTTTCGACGGGCGAGATAGTCCGTGAGCATGGCGGTGCTCACGGCGGCACTGTCATCAATGTCCCGATGGTCCTTCAACCATGAGGCCAGGCCTTCCAGCACCCGCCGCACCAGAAGCTGGTAATTCACCGACAACCCGCGCTCCGTGGCGAGATGCAGGATGAAGCTTTCGATGTGCGTGAGCATGTTCCCCAGAGATGCGTTGGGGAGGTGCAGGGGTCAAGAGGTGGTCTGCCTTGGAATTTTCATGGAGCCAATGAGCAAGCGGAGGGTGCGAGCGACTCCGATCCCCTTGGTTTTTGAGGACGGCCTAAGGTTTCGAGTTTAGTGCCGTTTGTTTGAGTGCATTGTCCCCCCACACGCATGAATTGCCGTTCTCTATTGCCGCTTCTTCTGATTTCCGCCCTGCCAGCCGCTGCGGCTGACTTTAAGAAGGATATCGTGCCGATTCTGGAGGCGAGTTGCTACAAGTGCCACAGCAACAAGACGGGGAAGAAGAAGGCGGGGTATGTGTTTGATGATCTCGAGACACTGAAGCTGGACATCAATCCGAAGGGGGCGATCGTGCCGGGCAGCCCAGGAGAGAGTCATTTCTTTGAGGTTATTGCGGACCCGAACCATGATGCACACATGCCGCCGGATGAGAACCTGCCGCCGGACCAGCTCCAGAAGCTGCGCGAGTGGATCACCGAAGGCGCTTCCCTGGATGGCAAGGGCGCGAAGATGGTGCCAACCGCCAAAAAGGGCCTGGCGAAGCCTGGGCTGCCTCCGATCATGACCTGGACCAACTTTGAAGGGAAGAAGATCAAGGCAGGCTTCCTCCGGCTGGAAGGTGAGAATGTAATCCTCAAGATGCCCGCGAATGCGCAGGAGATGGCGTATCCACTGAGCAAGCTGGATGCGGCGAGCCAGCAGCAGGCGAAGGATTCGGCGCAGTGAGGCTGGACCGTCTTTCTACGGTAGGGACAGCTTGATCGATTTTGTTTTTGGAAGAGTCAAAAGCCAGGAAGGCCTCCCGGAACCAACCTCATCTCCCAGAACTCGTGTACCGGAGGAGCCACTCGCCGCCTTTGTTTTCGTTGGCGGCAGCGAGGAAGGCATCGATGTCGAGGAGTTTGATCTCGGGATGCTTGGCGTGAAGCTGGCGATAGACTTTAGCGAACTGGGTGGCTCCGGCGTTGAGGCAGGCGGCGGCATCACCCCCGGCAAAGGCGACCTTGGCGGAGCCCAGCATGAATGCGCGGAGCAGATGATCCTCGGTTCCCGGGGCGACCTTTTTACAATGCTCCAGCCACTGCTGCAGGGGATGTTCTGGGATGCTGATGGGGAGATCGGTGGTGGTCTTTAGATAGGCAAGCACGGCAGCCGTGGCCTGCACGCCTTCATCGGACAGTGGATCGGCAAGGTAGCTGTCAATCAGGCTCGCCACCCCTTGACGGAGCGGCGGGTCCTTAACGATTTTGGTGACCATCTGGGCGAAAGCCTGGATCCCGGCCTCCCCATTGTCTTCAGTCGTGACGGGGCGCATCTGGCGGATGGTGATGAGGTAGTCCTCCAGCATGATGATTCCTGTCCACTGCTTCAATTGCACCTCCTCCTCAACACCCGTGGGCCCTTTGGCCACACGCGTCATTTCACACAGGCGGGCTGCCATGGGCAGGGATTCTTTGTCCCAAAGGTCGATGCCCCCGACGCCGATCTCACCGATCTTGAGCTTACGGTAGCGGCCCTCTTTGGTCATGGCGTTGAGGTCTTTCACCACGTTGTCCATCTCCTGAAGGATGAGGCGCTGCTTCTCCTCCATGGTGAGAGTCTTGGAAGACACTGGAAAGAAGAAGATGTCTGCACGGGAGCGTTCATCCACACTCTCGTAGCGAATGAAGCGTCCCCCGCCCTGCTCGTAGCGAAACTCCCCGGCCAAGCGATGTTTGCCCAGGTTGAGAGGAAATGTCAGGCCTGTGGGCTCGTGGCGCCAGGGCTTGCCGCTGGCATCAGGCGCGATCCAACTGCCCTGGGGTGGTGCGGCAAAGGCGGCCAAGACCTGGAGGGCGAGCGCAAAACAGACGGGAAGGACTTTCATGGATGGGAGAGTGAGACCATCTCTGGCGCTTTCTGCTCACCCGGGCAAGTGCCTGCACGTTCCCTGGAAAAACACTCCTTTACTCAGTTGCATCTCTATCGAAAGAACGCAATTCTGGCCTCCCCCAAGACCACCCATGAGTGCCACGCTGCCGTTCCGCGCGAACCAAGACCTTCTCGACGCCAAATATTCTGACTGGAGTAAAGACCCCGCCTCCGTCGATGCCGGATGGGCATCCTTTTTCGAAGGATTCGAGCTTGGCATGGCCGAACTGGCACGTCGCAAAGCGGCCCCAGGTGCTGGTTCCTCCGCTGCTTCGGGTGACGCCACGCTTTCTGAGGCGGTGCTGAACTTCCGCATGCGCGTGACCAACGCGCTGCTGACCTTCCGCTCGCTTGGCCACCGTGCCGCCCATCTGGATCCGCTCAGCACCAGCGGTCCGGTGGCCCCTGAACTGACGATGGAAGCTCTCGGCTTTTCCGATGCCGACCTCGACCGTGAGGTGCAGACGCAGATGTTCCGTGGCGGCCAGGCCATGAAGCTGAAGGACTTCCTGGGCGAACTGAAGCGCGTGTACTGCAGCACCAGCGGCTTTGAGTTTATGCACATCCACAATCCGGAAGTGCGCAACTGGCTGCTGGAGCGCATCGAAAACCGCACCTTTGAGCCGGCTCCTTCCAAGGAGTCCCAGGTGGACGCGCTGCGCTGGCTCCTGGAAGCCGAGACTTTCGAGCGCTTCCTGCACAAGCGTTTCGTTGGCCAGAAGCGCTTCTCCGTCGAGGGTGGAGAGGCCATGCTGGTGGCGCTGGAGACGATCCTGGAAGGCATGCCCGGGCATGGTGGCAAGGAGATCGTGATGGGCATGGCCCACCGCGGTCGTCTGAGCGTGCTGGCGAATTTCCTGCGCAAGCCGCTGGAGATGCTCTTCTATGAGTTCAGCGAAAACTATGTGCCAGACACCGTGGGCGGTGATGGCGACGTGAAGTATCACCTCGGTTTTGAGACTGTTCGCGATACTCGTAGCGGCAGTAAAGTCTCCATCTCCCTGGCTCCCAACCCGAGCCATCTGGAAGCCGTGGATCCCGTGGTGGAAGGCATGGCCCGTGCGCGTCAGCGTTTCCTGGGCGACACCATCGAGCGCAAGCAAGTCATGCCCATCCTGCTCCACGGTGACGCCGCGGTGGCAGGTCAAGGCATCGTGGCCGAGGTGCTGAACCTCTCCCAGCTTCCTGGCTACCACACGGGCGGCACCATCCATGTGGTGGTGAACAACCAGATCGGTTTCACCACGCTGCCTGCGGATGCCCGCTCAACCAATTATTGCACCGATGTGGCGAAGCTGATCGATGCGCCGGTCATTCATGTGAATGGTGACCGTCCGCTGGAAGTGGCGGCTGCTGCACGTCTCGCGCTCGACTTCCGCATGAAGTTCGCCCGGGATGTGTTTATCGACATCGTCTGTTACCGCCGTTACGGCCACAACGAGACTGATGAGCCTGCGTTCACCCAGCCGAACATGGCGCGCGCCATTGGTTCACTGCCCTCCACGGCGACATTGTTCCGCCAGGAGCTGCTGCAAACAGGCGTGCTCGACGAGGCGGGTGCCAATGCCCTGCAGAAGGAGCTCGAGGATGAACTTGAGGCTGGTGTGACTGATCTGGCCAAGAAAGATGGCGCGGGTGGCAATCCTTTTGAAGGCTCCACAGCCCAGCCCCAGGCCGCGTATGACTACAATGTCATCGACACGGGGGTGGCTCGCGAGCAGCTTACCAAGATCGGCAAGAAGCTTCTGGAAGCTCCGGAAGGTTTCAACCTGCACCCGACCATCGCCAAGCGATTCCTGGCCGCACGCGGCAAGGCGATCGAAAGCGGCGAAGGTGTGGACTGGGCCACCGCCGAGTCTCTCGCGTTTGGTTCCCTGCTCACTGAAGGCAATGGCGTCCGGCTTTCCGGCCAGGACGTCCGCCGCGGCACGTTCAGCCATCGTCACAGCGTGTTTTATGACACCCAGACACGGGCACGTCACATCCCCCTGAACAACCTCGAGGAAGGGCAGGCCAAGTTCTGCGTCTACAACTCGCTGCTTTCAGAGGCTGCGGTGCTGGGTTTCGACTATGGTTATTCACTCCTCGCCGCAAACCTGCTGATCTGCTGGGAAGCCCAGTTCGGTGACTTCGTGAACGGCGCCCAGGTGATCATCGACCAGTTCCTCGCCTCCGCAGAAAGCAAGTGGCAGCGCCCGAGCCACCTGACGCTGCTTTTGCCGCACGGTTATGAAGGCCAGGGACCTGAGCACAGCAGCGCGCGTCTCGAGCGCTTCCTGCAGCTCTGCGCCGGCGGCAACATGCAGGTGTGCAATTTCACCACTCCTGCCCAGTATTTCCATGCGCTGCGCCGTCAGGTGAAGCGCGGCACCCGCAAGCCACTGGTGGTGATGACCCCGAAGAGCCTGCTCCGTCATCCGCGCTGTGTCTCGAAGCTCGATGAGATGGCCGCTGGCACCAGCTTCAAGGAAGTGCTGGATGATGAGCTTCTCACCATCAGCCCTGAGCGTGTCACACGCCTCATCTTCTGCTCCGGCAAGGTGTACTATGACCTGATCGATTTCCGCGAGAAGAACAAGATCAAGAATGCCGCGATCATCCGCGTGGAGCAGCTCTACCCGCTGAACTATGAAATGATGAAAGGCATCGTGGCCAAGTATCCACGTGCGCAGAAGAAGTGGATCTGGTGTCAGGAAGAGCCCCGCAACATGGGCGCCTTCTACTACATCCGTCCTCGTCTTGAAGAGCTGTCTAACCACAAGCTTCGTTACGCCGGTCGTGAACGGTCCTCCAGCCCCGCCGCAGGATCCAAGGCCATCCATGTCCACGAACAGGACAACCTCGTTGAAGCCGCCTTCAGCTCTTGATCCACCGCCCTCTTTGTTTCCTGACTCCTTGTTAATCCCGCCCTAACGCTCCTTTTCCTTTCACGATCATGGCTGATATTAAAATCCCCGCACTCGGCGAATCCGTCGCCGGAGGTCAAATCTCCAAGTGGCACTTCAAAGTTGGCGACGCCGTCAAGATCGGTGACGTCCTGCTGACGCTGGAGACCGACAAGGTGGCCGCAGAAGTCACCTCCGAGTTCAACGGCGTGCTGGCCAGCATCGCCTCCAATGAAGGTGATGACGTGACCATCGGTGCTGTCGTGGGCCAGATCACGGAAGGTGCTGCCGCTGCTGCACCCGCCGCCACCCCTGCTCCTGCGGCTCCCGCCCCTGCGGCCGCTGAAGCGCCGAAAGCAGCCACTCCTGCTCCAGTCGCTGAAGCTCCCAAGCCTACGCCTGCTCCAGCACCCGCGCCGAAGCCTGCCCCCAAAGCAGCTGCGAAAGCTCCCGCTCCCGAGGGCCGCATCACCCGCAAGAAGATGACGCCGCTGCGCCGGAAGATCGCCGAGCAGCTCGTCAGCGCCCAGCAGACCGCCGCCATCCTCACCACCTTCAACGAGTGTGACATGAGCGGCATCATGGCCATGCGCTCCAAGCTGCAGGACAGCTTTGTCAAAAGTCACGGCGTGAAGCTCGGCTTCATGTCCTTCTTCGTGAAGGCCGTGGTGGAAGCCCTGAAGGCCGTGCCGCAGATCAATGTGCGCGTGGAAGGTGATGAGATCGTGCAGCAGCACTTCTTTGACATCGGCGTCGCAGTCGGAACTGAGCGCGGCTTGATCGTGCCCGTGATCCGTGATGCGGATCAGAAGAGCTTTGCGGACATTGAGAAAGACATCCTCGCCTACGCCGCCAAGGCCAAGGAAGGCAAGATCGAGCTCTCTGACCTAACCGGGGGTGTGTTCACCATTTCCAATGGCGGCGTGTATGGCAGCCTGCTGAGCACGCCGATCATCAATCCTCCGCAGAGCGCCATCCTGGGCATGCACAGCATCCAGCAGCGTGCGGTGGTGGTGGATGGTCAGATCGTGGCACGTCCGATGATGTATCTCGCCCTGAGCTACGATCACCGCGTGGTCGATGGCAAGGAAGCGGTGACGTTCCTCATCCGCATCAAGGACTGCATCGAGAACCCGGCACGCATGCTGGTCGGCGCCTGAAAAAAACGGGTGGTGAGACCGCATTGACTCATAACCAACGACAGCGCGTAGGGCACGAAGTCCCTGCCCGCTGTCTTTGGTTTTTGTGCAGTGTCTTCTAAGGCTCGTTTGACTCGCCCGTTATGAGGACTCCCCTCGTATTTGGACGCGGGGAGCTATCGCATGACGTATTGAGGATACAGCGGACTGAGGATGGGCTGGTGTTTCACGACACGACCGCGCATCCTTGTGCCTGTTGAACTCACCCACCTGATTTTCTCGTTCCATCCATGACTGAAACCATTTCATACGAAACGCCCCAGTTTCTGCAGAAGCTGCTTGGCCACGATCTCGCCGGACTGCGTGTCATCGCGGAGATCACCGGCGCCCAGACCACCTCACGCGAAAGCTGGGTGAAAATGGAAGGCTCGGGGGAGGCCGTCACGGCCGCGCGCGAGGTCTTCATCCAACTGGAAAAGGTGCGCCGCAGTGGCGGTGAAATCACGTCTGCGATGATCCGTCTCGTGGCCGAGAGTGTGATGGCTGAGCACGGCGACAAGCCTGCGGAGGCCATTCATGCGCTCAAACTGACGACATCTACCCGGAAGCCGCCGGTGCTCGCGAAGACACGTGGTCAGATGGGCTATGTGCAAGCCATGCGGGATAACGAGGTCGTCTTCGGCGTGGGCCCTGCAGGCACTGGCAAGACCTACCTCGCCATGGCCCAGGGGTTGCACCTGCTGCGTGAGAAACAGGTGCAGCGGCTCGTGCTGACACGGCCTGCCGTGGAGGCGGGAGAGGCGCTGGGTTTCCTGCCGGGTGATCTCAAGGAAAAGATCTTCCCTTATCTGCGTCCGCTCTACGATGCGCTCTATGACATGCTGGAGCCGGATGAGGCAGAACGCTTGATTGAGAAGGGTGCCATCGAGATCGCGCCGCTGGCTTACATGCGCGGACGCACCTTGAAGAATGCCTTCATCATTCTCGATGAAGCGCAGAACACGACGACGGAGCAGATGCTGATGTTTCTGACGCGTCTGGGTGAAGGCGCGCGCTGTGTGATCACGGGTGATCCAAGCCAGGTGGACCTGCGCCGTCACGTGAAGTCAGGTCTGCGTGAAGCGGTGGAATATCTCCAGGATGTGCCGGGAGTGCGCTTCGTGAACTTCCTCAGCAAGGACATCGTTCGTCTCCCAGTGGTGCAGCGCATCATCGAGGCTTATGACCGTCACCGCGCGGACGAAGACAAGGCCAGGGCTGCACGCGCATTCACACCTGCAAAGAAGGAAGAAAAAGAACAACAAAACTGAACTTTGCACTTGCAGGAAGGCCATCCTGTTACAGAATAACGGCCCAACAGAAAAGCGGGTGTAGCTCAGTGGTAGAGCACTTCCTTGCCAAGGAAGATGTCGCGCGTTCGAATCGCGTCACCCGCTCCACCGTTCAACAGGAACGGTAAGCTTTTCTGAAAGACAAAACCCTCAGGGTTTTTCATGGTCTGGAGCCTCTCGACATCATTTCAGTATCGCTGTGAACGTCCGCCTATCAGGCTTTGCGCAGGAGGCGCGGGAGCAGGAGTCATTTAAGGGTAGGTTACGTTTCGTGTGGCAGCGCTGGGATCTGCGCTGACTTTTCCAGAGAGTGGCCTAACTAATCGGTTAGGCGAGCAGGCGGGCACTTCGCAACGCGCAGAGTCATGCTGAATGGGCAGAAGTCGGCTAGAGGAGATGGCGCTCAGCATGCGCCGCTAGCGGTGTTGACGAGGAATGCCTGCTCCATGCCTCGCGGCTTCGCCTGAGTGCAAAACTAGTTCGGCAGCACTTGGAGGCGCTGCCGAACTAGTGATTGGGAATGTGGGGGGCGGCGCTGATTAGAGGCGGATCTCCATCGCCTGGGCGGCCCAGTGGGCCTTGGCGCGAGCCGTCTCGATGTCACCGGAGCGGGCGAGGGTCACGGCCATGCGGCGCTGGCCGCTGACAGTGGGCTTTCCAAAGAGGCGGACCTGGGTGTCAGGCTCGGAGAGCACGTGATCCAGCGCGCCGAACTGGACGTTGCTGGATTCGCCCTCCACGAGGACGGCGCAGCTCGCGCTGGAACCGTGCTGGTGGATGTTAGGGATCGGCAGGCCGAGGATGGCGCGCACGTGCAGGGCGAACTGACTGAGGTCCTGGGAGATCAGAGTGACCAGGCCGGTGTCGTGCGGACGAGGTGAGACTTCGCTAAAGATGACTTCGTCTCCTTTGATGAACATCTCCACGCCGAAGAGTCCCCTGCCCCCAAGGGCCTCCGTGATGGCGCCAGCCATGTGCTCAGCGGCTGCGAGCGCCTCGTGAGACATGGGATGCGGCTGCCAGGATTCACGGTAGTCACCTTTGATCTGCGTATGGCCGACAGGAGCGCAGAAACTGGTGCCGCCGACATGACGGACCGTCAGCATGGTGATCTCGTAGTCAAACACCACGAAGCCTTCGACGATCACCTTCCCCTTCCCGGCTCGACCGCCTTCCTGGGCATACTGCCAGGAATAGGCGATGTCGGCCTCTGTCCTCACCACGCTCTGGCCTTTGCCACTGGACGACATGATGGGCTTCACCACGCAAGGCATGCCGATCTTGGCGATGCCAGCGCGGAACTCTTCTTCAGTGCTCGCGAAAACGTAAGGGGAGGTTTTCAGTCCGAGTTCCTCAGCGGCAAGGCGGCGGATGCCCTCGCGGTTCATCGTGAGTTGGGCGGCACGGGCGGTGGGAACGATGGTGTAGCCCTCATTCTCGAGCTCGATCAAGGTGTCCGTGGCAATAGCCTCAATCTCAGGGACGATGAAGTTAGGCTTCTCGACCTCAATGATGCGGCGCAGGGCCTCGCCATCCAGCATGGTGATGACGTGGCTGCGATGAGCCACCTGCATGGCCGGGGCGTTGGCGTAGCGGTCGACAGCGATGACCTCACAGCCGAGGCGCTGAAGCTCAATGACGACTTCTTTTCCCAGCTCTCCGGAGCCAAGGAGCATGACTTTGGTAGCTGTGGAAGAAAGGGGTGTGCCGATGCGTGCCATGCCCATTGCTCTAGCGCGCGGCCGGGGGACGTCAAACGGGTCTCGGTGTCATCTTGTGATGTGACATCAGGACTCACCCCGTTTTCAGCCTCAGTGAGCGGCGACTTTCATGCGAGGCTTGGCATGCGCTTGGACACTGCATTTCAAAAATTCCGTCACCCCGTCTGCGATGCCCCGCGTCAGTCTTTCCTGATAAGCCTTCTGCTGGAGCTTCTTGACCTCCTCAGGATGGGTCAGGAAACCGCACTCGACGAGGGCAGCTGGGCAGGGGGTGCGCATGACCACGATCAACTGACTGTCCTTGATACCTCGATCCTCGGCCTTCGTGCCGGTGCTGGCATGACGCTGGATGGTGCGGGCCAGTGCCTCTCCTGATAAGCGATCGGAGGCGGCGCCGGCCGCAGACTTCACGGCGCGCGCCATGAGAGTGCTGGCAGTGGCATAATAAGTCTCGATGCCCTGGATCTCCTTCGCCGGGCTGGTGTTGAGATGCACGCTGACAAAGGCATCTGCCTTGGTTTCGGTGGCGACCTGGCAGCGCTCATCAAGTTCCAGAAAGCGGTCCTTCTCACGAGTCATGCGGACCCTCACACCTGCTTTCTCGAGATGGGCCTTCACCTGTCGAGCGAGATTCAGGCTGAGATCTTTCTCAATCACGCCATTGGCCACTGCCCCCCCATCATGGCCGCCGTGACCGGCATCCACGACGACCAAGGGCGCGGCATCGGCATCCCAGGAGGGCAAATAGACCACGGGCAGTGCCTCGATCAGCAAGGCCTGCCAAGCCAGCGCGCCCAGGGTAACCGCCAGCGCTACGTAGGAGCCCAGGCAACTGACAAAGAGCTGAAATCGACGGGCGCGAGGCATCACGGAAGAGAGTTTTTGAAACTTTTGTTCAGAATTTTAAAAATTTTGTTGGTCTGAATTATCTGGACCAGTAAACTAATAGCATGAAGGCTCCCACTTCTGCAACTTCGCTGGTACGTTTAGCTCTCCTCGTAGCTTCCACGAGCGCCGGACTTGTCTCGGCGCAGCCCGCCCCTCCCAGTGGAGCTGGCTTGAATAGCTATTACGCCCCCGGGGCTGTGCAGCCTCCAGCCTACCAGATGCCGGTGGCCCCCAGGCCGCCCACCCCCCCTCCAGGCCAGCCGCCTCCAGGGTATAACATGTCTGCTTATCATCCGCCGACGATGCGGGGGCCCCAAGGGGCGCCCACAGCGCCAGCACAGATCCGCTATCAGACGCCACCCCCTGCGGGCGCCAAAGCGCCGGTGAAGTCCAAGAGCGGCACCAGGTCCACCGTCACGGCAAGTGCCCCGAAGAGTAACTACCGCCCAGCCACCGGCGGAAAGATGACGCCGAAGGCCAAGACCACTCCGACGAGTCCCTCCATCGAGTCCCGTGTGGGCAAGCTGGAGAGCAACGGTCACCGCCAGGATCTTCGTCTCGGTCGGTTGGAGCGCGATGTGGGGCTGCTTCCACCCAGCATCGAAGGGGGGGGCGTGGCTGACATCGTGCCCTCCGGCAAGACACACATCGTACGCCCAGGCGACACGCTTTTCAGCGTGTCCTCGCGCTACAGCACGAGTGTCGCTGAACTGCGTTCCATCAACAGACTGAGCGATGACACGCTGGACATCGGCGAGACGCTGCTGATTCCGGATGGTCAGACATGGTCCGCGAAACCCGCGAACAGGACCGCAGTGCACGTTGTTTCTGGTGAGGAAAGCATGGCATCCATCGCCCGTCAGTATGGCGTGACCGAGGACTCCATCGCCCGTGCCAATCCAACCGCGTATGCGAGTGACCTGCGCCATGGCGAGCGCCTGACCATTCCCAATCCTCAGCGTCTGCCATCTTCGGGTCCCCGCAGTGTGAGCCACACCCCGCGTGGTGGCACCACGACCTCCACCGTGGTGACCAGCAATGTCACGCACATCGTGAAGAAGGGCGAAATGCTGGGCCGCATCGCCTCCAAGCATGGGATCACCCTTTCCAAACTGATGGCAGCGAATGGCATCAAGAATGCCAACAAGATCGTGGTAGGGCAGAAACTGCTGGTGCCGGGGAAGAGGACCACGCGCACCATCAGCCAGCCTGTGCCTGCCAATCTGCGTGAAGAACAGGAAACCACGCCGCTACCGAACCTGCGTCTGGTGGAAGCGGACAGCGAGCCTGTCATGAGAGCTCCGGTGAAGCCTGCGGCACCCGCACCTCCACCCGCCTCGGCTCTTCCACCGATCACCAAGCCGTCGAGCTCCATCGCTGATGCCGAACCAGGCATGCCGCGTGGCATTGTGGCCTACCGCGCCCAGCGTGGGGACACGATCGAAAGCGTGGCGAACCTCTTTGGCACCAGCGCGGAGAACATCCGCTCCATCAACAAGCAGAGCGCTGATAGGCCGATCAAGGAAGGTGACGAGCTCTACGTGCCGACAGTGGGTGCTGTGTCGTTGAATTGATCCTTGCGGGAGCATCACTGCGCTTGACGCCTGCCATGCTCCCCGGCAGAAAAGGCAGCATGCCCAACTCACTCCCACCCACCATGAACAGCGCCATCGTCTTCGGCGCGGGAAGCTGGGGCACGGGACTGGCCTCCACGCTGCATGAGCGCGGCCTGCAGGTGCAGTTCTGGGGCCGTGATGAAGCGCTGATGGGCGAGATCCGCCAGACGCGGCGAAATGCACGCTATCTGCCATCACTGCATCTGCCTGAGGGCATCACGGCCATCAGTGACCTGCGCAGCCTGAAGCCTGCGGAGATGCTGCTGCTGGTGGTGCCGTCCAAAGGCATTCGCGAAACGGCGGCATTGATTGCAGCCACGGGTCTGCATGCCTCGGCGAAGGTGATCGTCTCCTGCGCGAAGGGGATCGAGCTGCGATCGGGTAAACGCATGTCAGAGATTTTGGCGGAAACATTACCCGGGCCTCAGCACGCGGTTTTGACAGGTCCGAACCATGCGGAAGAAGTGGCGCAGCGGCTGGCCACGGCCGCTGTGGTGGCTTGTGCGCATGAGGAGACGGCGCTGGCGGTGCAGTCCTGCTTCACGCTGCCCTGGTTCCGCAGCTACACGAGTGACGATGTGGCTGGAGTGGAGTGGGCGGGAGCCATGAAGAACCCCTATGCCATCGCTGCGGGCATGGCGCGCGGCCTGAAGCTGGGAGACAATGCCATCGCCGCGCTCGTGACGCGGGCACTGGCGGAGATGGTCCGCATGATCGCCGTCATGGGAGGCAGGCCGGAGACGTGCTACGGGCTGGCTGGCGTGGGGGATCTGATCGCCACGAGCTACTCCGAGCACAGCCGCAACCATCGTGTGGGCAAACTGCTCGGCGAAGGAATGTCACTGGCGGACATCATCGCCAGCACACGCATGGTCGCTGAGGGGGTGCCAAACACGGCGAGCCTCTATGAGGCCACCCAGGCCCGCGAGGTGCGCGCGCCACTGCTGGCGGAGATTTATGCGATCCTGCACGAGGGCAAACCGGCTCGCGAGGCCATGCGCGCCCTGCTCTCCCGGGACCCTCGTTCTGAAACTGACACGACCCGCTGATAAACTGAGGCCGCTGAGCACGGTACTCTTTCCGTGCATCTCTCGCACTGTCTCATGCGCCTCACGCCCGTCCTCTTTCTGGCACTCACCGCCTCCGTCCATGCTGCAGCCACGGCTCCGGTGACTGGCAAGCTGCGCTACAACCGGGACATCAGGCCGATCCTCAGCGACAACTGCTTTCACTGCCATGGACCGGACAAGAGCCACCGCGAGGCAGACCTGCGCCTGGACATCCGGGCGGATGCGATCACCGCCAAGGCCATCCAACCCGGCAGGCCGGAGGCTAGCTCCATTATCGAGCGCATCCAGACGCATGATGAGGATGACATCATGCCACCGCCGGAATCCAAGAAGACACTGACGGAGGCGCAGAAACAGACATTGATCGAATGGGTGAAACAGGGGGCAGAGTACGAGCCGCACTGGTCATACACACCTCTTGTTAGGCCTGCGGTTCCTGCCAAGCAGGGTGTCCATCCCATTGATGCGTTTATTCAGGCTGAACTCAGCGAGAAGAAGATCACCCCTGCCCCTTTGGCAGATCCGCGGGCGATCATCCGTCGTCTGTCGTTGGATTTGGTGGGGCTGCCACCCTCGGTGACGGAGGTTGAAGACTTTCTCAAAGACTCCTCGCCCAAGGGTATTCAGACCCTGGTCGCACGGTTGGTGCAATCGCCGCACTTCGGTGAGCGCTGGGCAGCGTGGTGGCTGGATGTGGCGCGCTTCTCCGACACGGTCGGCTTCCATGGGGATCAGAACCAGCGCATCTACCCCTACCGTGACTATGTCATCAATGCTTTTAACGCGAACAAACAATTCGACCAGTTCACGCTCGAACAACTCGCCGGCGATCTCCTTCCTGATGCCACGACCGAGCAGCGCATCGCCTCGGGTTTCAACCGGCTGAACATGATGACCCGCGAGGGCGGTGCCCAGGCCAAGGAGTATCTCATGAAGTACCAGGCGGACCGTGTGCGCACGGTGGGTGGTGCCTGGCTCGGAGCCACTCTGGGTTGTTGCGAGTGCCATGACCATAAGTTCGATCCCTTCAGCGCCCATGACTTCTATGCCATGTCCGCCTACTTCGCGGACATAAAACAGTTCGGCGTGTACTCGAGCTACCGCGCGGGTGAGTCGGAGGAGCTGAAGGGTTTTAGCAATGAGCATCCCTTTCCGCCGGAGATCCTGGTGGAGAGTCCCTATCTGGAGAAGAAGCAGACGCGCATCGCCACGCAGATGCTGGCGATTGCCGAGGCCGTGCTGAAGGATCCTGCCAAGCGTCAGGCTTATGAGGAGTGGCGCGCATCGAGCATGGTGGCTCTGCACAAAAATCAGGAGAATCCCTGGCTGCCGCTGGTGGCTGAGGTAGAATCAAAATCGGTCGAGCCGCCGCCAGCCAAAGGGCAGGCGAAGAAAGAGAAAAAGGCCAAGGCGAAAGACAAGGCGCCGAAGGTAGAGCTGCCTCCAGCGGAGTTTCGTGTGGGGAATGGCGGGCAGGTTACCTTTGGCACCCTAGGCATGCAGAGCACGAGCTTTAGCTTCAAGGCAAAGGGGCAGCGCATCGCTGCGGTGAAGATCGAGCTTCTGCCGACTCCTGAGCACCAGGACAGCATCGTGCGTGGAGGTGGTGAGACCTCATTGAGCTTCAAGCCGACTTTCTCGCTGAAGAAAGCAGGCGTGAAGAATGAGACAAACTTCACACTCTTGCATGCCGATGCCGAGCTCAAGGAGGCTGTCTATAGCAGCACGGTGGAGAGGATCGGCACTGTGTCGGGCTGGAAGACGCGTGCCGCAGATGCGCACAAGGCGCACAGCAGTGTGTGGCTGATTGAGAAGCCGCCGGCACTCGGTGAAGAGGATGTTTTCATCGTGCGTGTGCCTAACCATACGCTTGGCAGCGTGCGCATTCGGGTGGCCAGTGTGGCGCCGCTGCACCCCTTGCAGGACTTTGATGCGAACCCGCAGGCTTGGCTGGCACAAGCGGGCTACGACAGTGCCGAGTATGCCGAATGGCGGAAGCTCTACAGCGACTTCATCCAATGCAACGGGGGCAAGACCTGGACGCAAGTCACGGTGGCGGTGAACGATCCCATGCCGATCCGCCGGCTGCCGCGTGGCAACTGGATGGATGAAAGCGGTGAGATCTGCATGCCTGCACCACCCCAGTTTCTTCAAGCGGAGAGTCAAACAGGAGCCGGCTCCCGGAAGTCGCGCATTGATCTGGCGCGCTGGCTTTGCTCGCCTGAGAATCCCCTGACGGCCCGCGCCTTCATGAACCGGCTTTGGAAGCAGTTCTTCGGCATCGGGCTTTCGGCAGCCACCGATGATCTGGGGGCCCAAGGAGAGACCCCGAGTCATCCTGAGCTGCTTGACTGGCTGGCCTGTGAGTTCAGAGACTCTGGCTGGGACATTCAGCACATGATGAAACTGATCGTGACGAGTCACACCTACCTTCAGGACAGCAAGACACGACCTGATCTCAAGGAGGTGGATCCGAACAACCGCCTGCTGGCGTTTCAGAATCCACGTCGGCTTGATGCGGAGTTCGTGCGTGACAATGCACTGGCGATCGCGGGTATTTTAAACCTGGAAGACATCGGCGGCCCGAGTGCGAAACCTTACCAGCCCGCCAACTATTACGAGAACCTGCAGTTCCCGAGCCGTGACTACATCGCCGATACGGATGGGAGCCAGTGGCGCCGCGGTGTCTACATGCATTGGCAGCGCACTTTTTTGCATCCGATGCTGGCGAACTTCGATGCGCCGAACCGCGATGAATGCACCTGCTCGAGGAATGTCTCCAACACTCCGCAGCAGGCCTTGACCCTGCTGAACGATCCCACCTTTGTTGAGGCTGCCCGGTCTCTCGCCAGCGGGCTTCCGTCGGCAGTCAGCGATGAGTCGAGGCTGGATGCGCTTTATCTGCGGGCGCTGGCGCGACTGCCGAAGCCGCAGGAAAGAACCAGCCTACTGGCCTTCCTCAACACTCAGAGAGAGACCTTCCGAAGCGCGCCCGAGGAAGCTGCGAAACTGCTGTCCACGGGCTTGCAGCCGGTGCCTGCTCACCTGGACCCTGAGCTTGCTGCCTGGACCAGCGTCTGTCGCGTCGTGCTGAATCTGCACGAAACTATAACCCGGTATTAAACAAGACGAGAACTCGACTGTCTCATGTGTTAGGCCGCCCACGCCGCACCGATGACATTCCGGATTTTGTGAGTTTTTTGTAGCAGCCTGACTAGTGTGTTGGGTGTTAGCGGGTTATGGCCAAGTGACGGAAAAAATGAATAAAGAAGTGCAAAACGCATCCTAAAATGTAGTGTGATCCGCTACAGCCCTCGCGTTTACACGCCTCTCAACCTATTGTTCATGCTGCCCCCCCTCCTGCGCACTTTTGCTTTCATCTGCCTAATCTTTGCATCCTCACTTTTCGCTCAGATTTCGAGCATCGAGGACTTACAGCAGCTTTTGGTTCAGAATCCGCCCGTGCAGCCTTCAACGGCACCGGCACCGAAGGTCAGTAGCAACCCCAATGTCTTTTATGCCAATCCGGGGCCTTGGGGAAACCTGCGCTGCACTTACATCTATCTCGAGGCGCCGAAGAGCCTGATTGACAATTTTCCTCTCCCAAATACTCAGCCCCGCTGGGCCTTTCCCGAGGTGATGCGCAATGATCTGCCTGCCTTTCTGCAAAGAGCAGGGCTTTCAGCGGCCATGGTGGCTGACCTCATGGATGCCAAGACCTTGGTCGTTGCGGATGGCATGCTTTACATGTTTCCCAAGATCCCGGACTTGGAAGCCATCTCGCCGGAAACCCGTGCGGTGATCTACACAGAACTTGCCAAGTATCCTGCCAATGAGTTTCAGGTCGATCCCGTGCTGATCATCGGCCAGACGGTGCCGGAATGGTATCGGACGAGCAAGATGCGCGCGGAGATCATTCAGAAGGTGGAGAAGCTGTCCTACAAGCGTGGACAGACAACGGCTTTCAGTGACATCGCCCTGCTGCTCAGCTACGCCCAGTCTGACACCGAAGCGCGCGCCATCTTCAAAGCCATGACCCGCACCCGTGGCCTGTTGGTCAAAATCGAGGCGGATCGAAACACAAACATCGAAGAACTGGTCGACTACTGGACCCTGGGCCTTGGCCTGCGTCGCAAAGATGTGGAGCCGCTGCTGCAGTCGATTATCGACACGGACGGGATGGAGGCGCTGCCGCTTTCCCACATGCTGCCCGCTTTGGTCCGCAAGCTGATCTATACCTACCCTAGCCTGGACATGGGGAAGCAGGGCATCCTGCCTGACTGCCACTGGACCAGCTTAAATTTCTTCAACTATGATCCGCATGAGTATCTGCTGGACTCACGTCTGGCCACGAGCGCAGTGCTGGAGAAATTTGAACCGATTGAGCCGCCTTACCGATATGGCGACATCCTTTTCTTTCTGAGCAAGCAGACCGGGGATGCCTATCACTCCTGTGTCTATCTCGCGGACAACTTGGTCTTCACCAAGAACGGTCGTAATCTGCTCTCGCCCTGGCTGGTGATGAAGCAAGAGGACGTGGAGAAAATCTACCTCTACCGTGGCGATGGGCGCGTGCAGGGCTTCCGGATGAAGCAGCCTGTGGCGAAATGAGAGGAGATACGAGCGTTGTCCGTGCCCTGATCTTAACCGCAGACAACGCGGAGGGCACAGATGGACCTTGATCAAGACCTCTGTGTTCCTCCGTGCTCTCTGCGGTGGAGTGACCGGGAATACGACTACAGTTCCGCGATCACCTCGATCTCGATGAGGGCGCCGAGAGGCAGACCTGCGACGGCGATGGTGGAACGGGCGGGCTTGTGGCCGCTGAAGGCCTTTTCGTAAATCGGATTCACCTTGGGAAAATCCGCCATGCTGGTGAGGAAGACGGTGGCTTTGGAGACACGGGTGAGATCCAGGCCTTGGGAAGCAAGCAGAGCGCGGATGTTGGCGAGGACCTGCTCGGCCTGGCCTTCCACGTCAGTGACATCAATCTTGCCAGAAGCAGGGTTGATGGGGATCTGGCCGGAGCAGAAGAGAAAACCATTGCTGCGGACGGCCTGGGAATACGGCCCGACAGCTGTCGGGACATCGAGTGCAGTGTTGATGAGTTCCATGAGGAGGTTAGCTTTCAACATGACCCTCCAGGAGGTCAAGACCAAGCCTTCGATGAATCTGCGACAGAGGTCAGATGCTTGAACCTTTTCGCCAATGGTAAGATTCAGGCCTGTGCACTGCGTTTAACAGGGCGAATGCCTCGGTTCCTTCCCCTTTTGCTCCTCATCTCCTCCACTGCGAGCGCGGTGGATTTTTCCCATGAGATCGTGCCCATTTTGCGGAAGCACTGCGCGGAGTGCCATGCGGGGGACAAGAAGAAGGGAGGCTTCTCTTTCAACAC
This sequence comes from Verrucomicrobiota bacterium, assembly GCA_040387935.1. Taxonomy (GTDB): domain Bacteria; phylum Verrucomicrobiota; class Verrucomicrobiia; order Verrucomicrobiales; family Verrucomicrobiaceae; genus Prosthecobacter. The sequence goes on from JAZKCU010000006.1 coordinate 73,505, forward strand.
GCGGGCGGATCTTTTGGAAGGCGGTGAGAATGGGGCGGTTATCACGAAGGGGCAGGCTGACAAGAGCCGGATGATCGAGGTCATTCTCTCCACGGATTCGGATGAGCAGATGCCTCCGAAGGGCGACCGGCTCAGCACGGCGGAGGTGGCTTTGTTGAAAGGTTGGATCGCCGAGGATCTGCCGTGGGAAGAGGGATTCGCCTTCAAGAAGGCCTCGTATGAGCCGCAACTGGCGCCACGGCATCCAGAGCTTCCGGCGGCATCGGTGGTGGGGCGGGATCACCCGATTGACCGCATTCTGGACAAGTATCTGAAGGACCATCAAAAGGCGCTGCCGAGTGAGATCGATGATACGACGTTTGCGCGTCGTGCTGCGCTGGATCTGACGGGCCTGTTGCCTGAGACGGATTCATTGGACAAGTATCTGGCGGAAACCGCGCCGATCAAACGCGCCAAGTTCGTCGAGGCACTGCTGGCGAACGACATCGCGTATGCAGAGCATTGGCTGACGTTTTGGAACGATCTGCTGCGCAATGACTATGGCGGCACGGGCTTCATCACGGGTGGTCGCAAGCAGATCAGCAAGTGGCTGTATGATGCGCTGATCACCAACAAGCCCGCGGATGAGATGGCGCGCGAATTGATCGCTCCGCCTTCAGATGGCAGCCGGGGATTCATCGACGGCATCAAGTGGCGCGGCGATGTGAGCGCGGGGCAGACGGTGGAGATCCAGTTCGCGCAGAGCGTCTCGCAGAGCTTCCTGGGCATCAACATGAAGTGCGCCTCCTGCCATGACAGCTTCATTGACCGGTGGAAGCTGGATGAGGCTTACGGGTTGGCGGCCGTCTACTCGACACGACCGCTGGACATCGCCCGCTGTGACAAGCCGACGGGGCGCATGGCGCAGGCTTCGTGGTTGTTTCCTGAGTTAGGCCAGATCGATGCGAAGGCAACGCAGCCGGAGAGGTTGAAACAACTCGCGAGTCTGATGACACATCCGCAGAATGGCCGGTTCACACGCACGCTGGTGAACCGGCTCTGGCATCGGCTCATGGGACGCGGCATTGTGCATCCGCTGGATGCGATGCAGACAGAGCCCTGGAGTTCCGACCTGCTCGACTACCTGGCCACCTATCTCAGCGACAACCGCTATGACTTGAAGAAGACGCTGGCCCACATCGCCGGGAGCAAAGCCTATCAGGGCCGGTCCGAGGTGGTGGAGAAAGGGGCGGATGATCACGGCTATGTTTATGCCGGTCCACGCAGCCGACGTCTGACCGCGGAGCAGTTCCTGGATGTGATCTGGCATCTCACGGGCACCGCTCCAGCAAAGATGGATGCGCCCATCATGCGAGGGAAAGTGGACCCGAAGGTGACGAAGGACATCCAGCTTGGCGCTGAGTGGATCTGGGGCGACAGCGCGAAGAAGGGTAATCCGCCCGCCGGTGACACCGTGATGCTGCGCAAGACCTTCAAGCTTGATGCGCCGGTGACGAGCGCGAGCGCGGTGGTCACGGCGGACAACAGCTTCATCCTCTACGTCAATGGTCGCAAAGTTAGTTCGGGAGATGAGTGGCAGCAGTTTGAGGCGGTGCCGTTGCATGCATCCTTGGTGGAGGGAGCGAACAACATCACCATCATCGCCAAGAATGCTGGCAAGGGACCGAACGCGGCGGGTGCTTACTTTGAATCACGCATCCGGCATGAGGATGGCCGCGAGCTCAAGATCGTCACCGATTCGAGCTGGCAGTTTCATCCTAATGCGAATGAGGGCAAAGAGGGGCGGCTCGGCGCCCAACCCAAGGATGGGTGGAAGCCGGTGACGCTGGTGAAGCCTGTGGCGGCGTGGACCACGGTTCTGAACCGCAGCGTCCCTGCCCTGCTGGCTCAGGCGGGACAGAAGACGAAGGACCCTGTGCGCGCGAGCCTGGTGAAGAGCAACTTCCTCATGCGCACCCTGGGCCGGCCTAACCGCGATCAGATTGTGTCCATGCGTCCGGATGACCTGACGACGCTGGAGGCGATCGACCTCTCCAATGGAGCCATCCTCACGGACACCCTGGCACGCGGCGCGCACAACCTTCTGAGCCGGAACGAATGGAAGGATTTGGTAGCTTTCACGCGCTGGCTGTATCGCGCCACACTGTGCCGTGAGCCTTCAGCCAACGAACTGGCCGAGATCACGGGCGCGCTGGGCGAGAAGCTAAGCGAGCAGAGCATCGCAGACACGCTTTGGACGGTGATCATGCTGCCGGAGTTTCAGCGGGTGCGGTGACTTTTGTCACTCACATGATCGAGATGCCGCCACATCAACGGTATTTGCTGGGCAGATGAGGGGTTTATTGATAGCCCTGAAGGGAATGCGAAAAGTGATTTTAGTCCTATGGATATCAGCCATGGCCGTGGGGCACTGCCTCTCAGAGGAGGTGGAAACGGCCCGGTTGTCAGCTCTTCAAGTGCTGGCACATCTTGGAACGGATGCCCAGCTTGAGGTGATTGAGCCCGGAGGAGAACCAGGTTTGACCTATCAATGGTTCAAGGATGGCCGGGCCATCCCTGGGGCTAATCAGCCGGTGCTTAACCTTAACTCCATGCAGCCGAGCCACGCTGGTTACTACCGTGTGCACGTGCGCGCAGGTCTCCGCCAATGGCGCAGTGATCCGACTCCCGTGGTGGTTTACGATGAGGTTTTGAAAGTCACCTCGAAGGCGCACTATGACAAGCCTTTGATTGTCAATGCCAGTGTCTGGGGACCTGCGCAGATTCAGTGGCGCGGAAACGACAGAATATTTGGCTATCCCAACGACGATCTGGTGGAAAGCTGGTGTGTCCAGGGAGTGAGAAACAGGCAGCTGAGCATCAGCCATCCACAGGCTGTGCCTGCAAGCATGGTGGCTCTCATCAGTGTCGGAAGTGACTATGTAACAACCCAGGTTCTGAGTTCTGATACGGTCGACAATCTTGCGAGGATTGCACCCATGTTCGTCAATTCCCCACGTGATGTCGTGGTGAACGTGGGAGACGATGTGGAGGCTGGGCCTCGGTATCTCGCCTGGTATGACTCTGAGACTCAATCAGCACGTGTTCGGGGATTGCCACTCGGGCTGACATTTGATCCGGTGGGCGTGGCAGTGACTGGCACGGTCAGTGTTGCCGGCACTTACCCGCTGACCTGGGAGATTTGGGATCGAGCCAGGCTTTTAGCTCAAGCTACGAGCTTTTTGACCGTGCAAAATCCGGCGAAGCCAAGCACCTTCGTTCATCCGGGACTGTATGCGTGCGAGATCCCTCCCGACTCCGGGGCAGACCCATTCATTTCGAAGGGCGGCTATCTGGAACTGCATGCCAGTATGAGCGGCAGCTTTTCTGGATTGCTTCGTCTGGGCATGTCCCAGTGGAGGTTTCCCTCAGCCCTGAAATGGCAGGACGAATCGCTGACCTCGGTCCTAAAGCTGCCTCCGCCACCGGGATTCAAAGAGCTCAAGGTCACCTTCGAGAGGACCGAGTACTTTCACATCGCGGCCACCGTCGAACTCATCCGCGTCGATGAAGAATCCGTGCTCCCCTATGTCGATCTCCGTCCGGAAAGGGACTTCGCCTTGGTGGATCCTCTGCGGCATCGGGGACCGTTTGCTTGCCTGTTGGACAACTATGGCAACGACGCGGGTGTGGACATGCCGTGCACCAGTTTCATGACTCTGAGACCGGTGCAGAAGCTATCAAGGCTGAACGCCGTGGGAACGCTTTTGAATGGCACTGGCTTCACGATGTCCATGCCGGTCACGAGCGAACCCAGTGACATCCAGGTTAGTCTGCATGGCATCTTCTATCGTCCACCAAGCAAGGAAGGTGAGATCCTGTCCGGGGTCGTGAGGCTTTCCAATTCGACCGAAGGTCGTCTGACAGAGCCTGTGATCTCAGGCGACATTCTGTGGGATCCCGTGAACACCCCACGCTCTCAATGGATGCCCCATCTCACAGCCCCAAGCTATCTCCATGCTGAAGGGGATGTGCTTTATCAACCTCGTGTAGCCACGCCTTTGCTGACCCATGCGGAGGATCTAGTCAATGCCAGGGTCACTCTTGCCTTGCCACCCGAATATGCAGAGGCTCTGGATTTGGCGGAAGAGTACTTCCAAATCACCGCCGCTGGACGTGCCGTCTTTTCGAAGAACAAGCGCAAGTTTCAATTGGATATCTACCGCCCCACGGGGTTCTTCACGGGAAGTTTCTTGTTAGGCCCGGCAGAAGGTTTCTCCGGCCCGCCTCGGAAGGTGTATTTTCAAGGCTTGTTCGTTCCTGGGTTGCAGCGCGGGGGAGGATTCTTCACCATGCCCATTCCAGGCGGCACCCTCGGCAAGCTCACTTCCGGGCTAGTGTCCATTTTGCCTCCCCGATGGTGAATGCCACTGTAGAGTTCCACGCTCAGCCCATACACTCTGGTCACATCCGCATGTCATTCGTGCATTCGAGGCTTGGTCACCGTTGACGTGAGGACCGTAGTAGAGGGCATGTCCCGTCTATTCTTGCCTCTCCTTTTCATTGCGATCTGTGGTGCTGGTGCCAATGGCCAGCCAGCAGCGTCGCCGCCGCCGCTGACCTCCAGCATTCAGGCAGGGTTCGCCGAGCGTGACATCACGCCAGACATCGGCATGGAGCAGCCGGGCGGTTATGGGAAGAACTACCACCTGAGCTTTCACGATGCCTGCAAGGTGCGGGTGGCTCTGTTTGACGATGGGAAGAAGAAGGTGGCGCTCATCGGGCTGGATACTCTGGTGGTGCCGAGGAAGGTCGTGCTGGATGCGAGGGCTAAGATCGCGAAGGACCTGAAGATTCCGGGCGATTGTGTGATGATCGGTGCTTCACATTCGCACTCATCGGGGCCGGTCGGCATGGTCATGCCCGGTGAATATGAGGGCGCTTCGGATTTGGTGAAGCGACTGGCTTATGAAGAGAGTTCCTGCGCGGATCCGGGCTTTCTCACACGGGTCACCAGTGAGATCGTGGCTGGTGTGAAGGCGGCGATGCTGACCAAGCAGCCGGCACAGGTCGGCTATGGTTTCGGCCATGAGGACAAGGTGGCCTTCAACCGCCGTCTGCGGATGAAAAACGGCCAGAGCTGGAGTCACCCGGGTGCGGGCAATCCAGACATCCTGGAGTATGCGGGCCCCATCGATCCGCAGGTCGGGGTGATCGGTGTGTGGGACATGAACGGGAAGCTGATGGGCAGCATCGTGAACTATGCCTGCCATGCCACCACGAACCCGGGCGGGATCTCGGCGAACTGGATTCACTACCTGGAGAAGACCATCCAAGGAGCGCTGGACACTCACGCGCCGGTGGTTTTCCTCCAGGGTGCCTGTGGCGATGTGACTCAGGTGGATAATCTCAGCCCGAACCGCCGTCCGGCCTCTGAGGAATGGTCGCGCCTCGTGGGTGGTCGTGTGGGGGCGGAGGCGGTGCGCGTGCTGCTAACCATGCCGAAGGCCACGGAGGCGGTGCTGGATGTGCGCCAGAAGACGATGATGATTCCGCGCAGGAAGCCCTCGACCAAACGGGTGCAAGACAGTCTCGCTGCGGTGGAAGCTGGAAAGCCTGTGGGTGACGTGACGAACTACATGTTCGCGAAAGAGATCCTGATGCTGGACCATCTGTGCAAGATCACGCCGGAGGTGGAGGCTGAGGTGCAGGTGATCCAGGTGGGGCCGGCCGCCTTTGTGAGCGATCCGGCGGAGTATTTCTGCCAGTTCGGGCTGGATATCAAAAAGGGCAGCCCCTTTGCCTTCACCTTCCCCGTGGAATTGGCGAACGGCATTGTGGGCTATGTGCCTACGGAGGAGGCTTTTGGGCAAAATGGCGGGGGCTATGAGACGAGGCTCACATCCTACTCAAACCTCGTGATCACCGCCGGACGCACCTTTGCGGAAACGGGGGTCGCTCTGACGCGGGAGATGAAGCCCGCCCCTGCTCCTGAACCGCCCAAAGCACCGCCCTTCGCCAAGCCGTGGACTTACGGAAATGTACCTCCGGAGCTGGAGTGAGCGTAGTTCTGGCGTGGCGAAAATCCCATCTCTGCCCTTGACGGTCCTTTTGAGGCACTCTGTTGCCAAAAATAGCCGCAAATTTGGTCCATGCTCCCCCCTTGCGCTCGCTGTAAACACTGCCAAGGGTAATCGCTCTTCCACCCCTGAATGAGCGATCCCATCCGACACGAGTGCGGCCTTGCCGTCGTCCGACTGAAAAAGTCCCTGGCCTACTACCAGGAGCACTACGGCACCGCCCTCTATGGCTTCAATTTGCTGGCCGCTCTGATGGCGAAACAGCGCAACCGCGGACAGGACGGCATCGGCATTGGCTGTTGCAAGCTGGACATGCCAGCGGGCACTCCCTACCTCTTCCGTGAACGCTTCGACGTGTCCGTGGAGCAGATGGGTGAAGTCTTTGCCGGCATCCGCAAGGACTACAAACGCATCGCCCGCAAGATCGACGGCCAGCGCCGTGAGGAGCGCCACGAAACGGGCGTGGAGCATCTGCCTTTTGAAGAAGATCCCGAGGCCATCAAGCGTGAGTTCGAACTCGCCGGTGAGATCAACATTGGCCACCTCCGCTACGGCACCTCCGGCGGTCTTGGCAAAGCCTGCCTGCACCCCTACCTGCGTCGCACCACCTGGCCGACCCGGAGCCTGATGGTGATGGGGAATTTCAACCTAACCAACTCTGGTGAACTGAACCGAGTGATGATGCAGCGCGGACAGCATCCGGTCTTCGGCACGGACACGCAGAGCGTGCTCGAGGAGATCGGCTTCCAGCTCGATGAAGCGCACACGCAGCTTTACCATGAACTGCGCGACAGCGGCATGCCAGGGACGGAGATTCCGAAGCACATCAGCGAGCGTCTGGACGTGGGTGAGATGATCCGCAAGTCCGCGCAGATTTGGGATGGCGGCTATGCCATCGTGGGTGTGATCGGCAGCGGTGACCTCTTTGTCATGCGCGACCCGAACGGCATCCGCCCGTGCTGGTACTATGAGAATGACGAGATCCTCGCCTTTGCCTCCGAGCGCGTGGCACTGATGTCCGTGCTCGAAGTGCCTGAAGAAGACGTCAAGGAACTGCCTCCGGCGCATGTGGCCGTCATGAAGTCCTGCGGCACCTTCACCATGGAGAAGTTCACGGAGGTGCGTGAGCCGAAGCCATGCTCCTTTGAGCGCATCTACTTCTCCCGTGGCAATGACTCCGAGATCTACAAGCAGCGCAAGCGCCTCGGCGAACAGCTTGTGGAGCAGGTGGTCGAAGCCATCGACAATGACTTTGAGCACACGGTGCTCAGCTTCATTCCAAACACGGCTGAGACGGCCTACTTCGGCTTCCTGGACGGCCTGCGCAAAAGCCGTCGTGTGTCCGTGAAGGAAGCGCTGATGGAGATGCTCAAGAAGGGCGAGCTCGATGAAGCGAAGCTGGATGACCTCGTTCTGCGCAACTGGCCGCGTGCGGAGAAGATCGCGCACAAAGACATCAAGATGCGCACCTTCATCGCTTCTGACGCCGGGCGTGATGAGCTGGTTTCCAGCGTCTATGATATCACTTATGGTTCGGTGACAGAGAAGGATAATCTGGTCGTCATTGATGACAGCATCGTCCGTGGCACCACGCTGAAGACTTCCCTGCTCCGCATCCTGGCCCGCACAGGGCCGAAGCGCATTCTGGTGCTTTCCACCGCGCCGCAGATTCGTTATCCCGACTGCTACGGCATCGACATGTCAGAACTCGGCAAGTTCATCGCCTTCCAGGCCGCCGTGGAGCTTCTGAAGGAGCGCGGCCTGCGCCACGTGCTGCATGAGACTCACCAAGCCTGTCTGGCTGAGCTGAAGAAGCCCCGTGAGCAGATGCGCAATGCAGTGAAGGCCATCTACGCACCGTTCACCGACGAGGAGATCTCTGCCAAGGTCGCGCAGCTTGTGTCACCGCCAAAGACGCCGTGGAAGGGCAAGGTCGAGGTGATCTTCCAGACCATTCCCGGCCTGCATGCCGCGCTGGATCTGGCCGGTGGACCTAGCTTTGGCGACTGGTACTTCAGCGGCGACTACCCGACACCGGGCGGCTTTGGCACCGTGAACCGCGCCTTCATCAACTTCTACGAGAAGAAAGAAGGCCGGTCCTACGACACGCTCCTTTGATCTGAACTCATCTGGCACTTAGCTGTTCCACCCATGCCTCGCAAAATAACCCGCGAAGACCTCGGATGGAACAGCCATTTCGAGGAGGCCTTCGCTCCCTATGCGCAGCAGGGCTGGAAGCCTGCACGCTTGCTGCGTGACAACAAAATTAGTTATGGCTGCCTCGTCTTTGATGAGAAGGATTTTGATGAGCTGGACTGCATTCTCGGCGGCAAGGTTTATCACGATGCTGAAACGGATGCCGAGCTTCCTGCGGTCGGGGATTGGGTAGCGCTGGATGTGACGGACACGGATGCCGTGATCCGCGCGCGGCTGCCACGTCAGACATGCTTTTCACGCAAGGCCTCCGGCAACAGCAGCGAGGAGCAGGTGCTGGTGGCGAATGTGGATGTGGTGATGGTGATCACCGAGCCCGGGACGGATTTCAGCCTGCGCCGTCTGGAGCGCTACTTCACACTCATCCAGCGCAGCGGTGCCAAGGCGGTGGTGGTGCTGAACAAGTCTGATCTCTTCACCAAAGCCGAGAATGAAGAGGCGGCCGCACAGATCCGTGAACTGCATGAGGCTTGCGAGGTGCACATCACCAGCGTGCTTGAGAACAAGGGGCTCAAGGCTCTGCGGGGTTACCTCAAGAAAGGTGTGACCGTGGCCTTGATTGGTTCCAGTGGCGTCGGCAAATCGGCCATGATCAATGAGATCATCGGCGACGAATGGCAGTGGGTCGGTGATGTCAATGAGACGACCGGCAAAGGCCGCCACACCACCACGGCACGTGAGTTGATCGTGCTGCCGCGTGGTGGCATCCTGGTGGACAATCCGGGCATCAAGGAAGTGCAGATGTGGACGAACGAGACCATCCTGCGCGAGTCGTTTGTCGACATCGAAGAGCTGTCATCGCAGTGCAAATATCACGACTGCAAGCACGGCAAGGACGCGGGTTGCGCGCTGCGTGCGGCGTTGGAGGACAAGACGCTGGACCCGGCTCGGTTGGAAGGTTTCCTGCGGCTGGAGGATGAGATCGCCAAGCTCAAGCAGCGCCAGAAAAAGCGCCAGATGACGGTGGAGCGCATTCATAAGCGCGATCACAAGATCAAGGCCCGCAACCGCGAAGACCGGCAGGACATTGAGGGTGATCTGAAGCCGCGGGCTTGAGCCTCTTTGGGCTTTCATGTCCTCTCCTTACATTTTCCCATCAACTGGAAGGGTTGCAACCGAATCAGCGTTGACCTGACGACTCCCTTTCTCCAACCTCCGAACCATGTTCCGACCGCTCTGCCTTTCCCTCGCTTTCGCTGCTGCCAGCCTTCAGGCCCAGACACCTGCGGCGCCACCTCCAGGTCACGACCACAGCATGGAGATCCCTGGTCTGAAGAAGGAGCTGTTTGCTGGCATCACGGCGGAGGATCTACTGCGTCCCGGCACCGAGCCTAACAGCGTGAAGGTCACCCTGGTGGCCACCTTCAATGCCGCGAACTACGGCATGAACTTCAATGGCTATTCGCATGGCAAGGCCATCCTCACCATCCCTCTGGGCACCAAGGTGAACGTCACCTTCATCAATCCCAGCCCCGTGCCGCACAGCGCCATCGTGATCGACAAACCGGACACGAAGAAGCTGCAGATCCCCGAGCCCTGGTTCAAAGGCGGCGCGAGCACCAAGCACCTCGTGGGTCAGACCATGGGCAAGTCCGAGTTCAGCTTCACTGCGGATGAGGCCGGTGAGTATGCCCTCGCTTGTGGATTCCCTTCTCACGGAGTCGCCGGTCATTGGGTCAGCCTCAATGTGAGCGCGGACGCCAAGGTGCCGACGCTTCAACTGGGCGACCTCCCGGCGAAAGAGGTGAAGTGAGCGCCCGAAGCGTTTTCATCGCCTGAAAAACTCCCGCTTCCAGCGCTGCGTGATTGACCAGGCTCCCATGCCGCGCACTCTCGCAAACCTCTTTCTCTCATGGAACACGTTCTCGTCATCACCCGCGCCCTCCTCGACCAACTCGGCAGTTTCCAAGGCTTCCAACCTGAGGTGGATCGTTATTTGACAGCCATGCTGGCTCCAGGCGCAAACTTCTTCATGGAGCGCCCCGCGGCGGAACTGGACCCGACTCACAAGCAGTTGATCCCCTATTCCATCTTCCATCATGATGGTCGCTATCTCTGCTACACACGTGGTGGCAAAAGCGGTGAGAAGCGCCTCGTGGCCAAGCGCAGTGTGGGCATCGGCGGTCACATCAATCCCGTGGACCAAAGCCACGATGGACTGGGAGAGTCGATGTACTTCAACAGTATCGAGCGTGAGATCACCGAGGAACTCGTCATCGGCGGCACGCACACGCAGGAAGTCATTGGTCTCATCAACGATGACTCCAGCGAGGTCGGCAGCGTCCACCTCGGCGTGGTGCACCGTTTTGAACTCAGCAGCAACGAGGTGCGCTCGAATGAGGATGCCATCCAGGACCTGCAGTTCTACACGTTGGGCGAGCTCCGAGCGATGCGTGATCAGTTGGAGGCGTGGTCCCAGATCATCGTGGATCATTTGCAGGCGTGATCTCCACATTTTGCCAGATCCGCAGACGACCGATTCCGCTTCGCGGAATACGGTCATCCTACGCCAACGAGGATCACGAAATGCCTCGGGCCGCACGCTTGAACTCCACCTCGTTGCCGCAGGCGCTGATGGCCTCGGCTTCGGAGATGAAGCCGGCCTCGTAGGCGCGCACAATGTTGGTTAGGAAGGTGCAGCAGTTCGGGTCGTTGCCGCGCTGCATGTAGGTGCGGATGTTGTCGATGTCCTGCTTGGCAATCCACTGCTTCACCGCGCCGCCGTTTTCGAGATACTCGACGATCAGGTGCATGGCGCCATCGACTCGTGGGATGAGCTTCTGGCAGAGTGCGCCGATGAGCTGCTGGGAAAGCAGGTGCAGGCCCAGCGCGGACTGTTCCGGTGGGAAGAGATGGGCGAGACGGTCCACGGCATCCACGGCGCTGTCACTGTGGATGGAGGCGAGGACGAGGTGCCCGGTTTCACTGGCCTGCAGTGTCGTGATAGCCGTCTCGAGGTCACGAATCTCACCGACCATGATGACGTCTGGAGCCTGACGCATGGCAGCACGGACGCCGCGTGCATAGGTCGCAGTGTCACGGCCGACCTCGCGCTGGGTGAACATGCTGGACTTGCTCGGATACATGAACTCAATCGGGTCCTCGATGGTCACGATGTGGCGTGCGCTGGTCTCGTTCATCCATTGGAGCAAGCCGGCCATGGTGGTGCTCTTGCCCATGCCCGTGGGGCCGGTGACCAGGATGAGTCCGCGTGTTTTCGCCGCCCATTTGGTGAGCAGCCAGTCAGGCACGCCGAGATTTGCCAGCACGGGCAGATCCGTGCGGATGCGGCGCATGACCACGCCCAGGCGCCCGATGGCCTTGTGCAGGTTCACGCGGTAGCGGGTATGGCTGGCGGAGACGAGGCCGGAGTCCTTGTCGTTGTCACCCTCAGGTGAAACACCGCAGGCCTGCCAAAGTCCCACCATCTGATTCAGCAGCATGGGCTCATCGCCAAAGAGCATGAGCTGGCCGTTGATCTTCATCCGGGGCAGCTCGCCTTCCATCAGAAACACATCGCTGGCTTTGTGTTCGTCGGCGGCGTTCAGAATATCATCAAGGGAAAGAGGCATGGCGCGCGGATCAAAGCGGCCATGCTGACTTTTGTCGAGAGTGAATCCTCAGGTGAAGCTGATCTGCGATAAAGATCGACAACTGGAGCGTTCCTTTCCACCCTTCTCAACCCTACTATGATCCGACCCCTCGCCACTTCCCTTCTCCTCACCCTGAGCCTTGCCTCCCTGGCCAGTGCTGAATCCGCTTTCACTGGCCGCTGGGCTCTGACCATCCCTGGCGGTGGCGCGGGCTGGCTCGGTGTGGAAGAGAAAGACGGCGACTTCTCTTCCAGCGTGCTCTGGGGCGGAGGCAGCGTGGTGCCCACCACTTCCACGAAGGTCGAGGGCGACACCCTCATCGTCACCCGTGAGCAGAAGAACAAAGAAGGCAAGGTCACGACTGAAACGATCACGGCCAAGACAGCAGGCGATGAACTGAAGCTCAGCACTTCCAAGAAGAACGCGCAAGGCAAGGAAGTGAGCAAGGCCGCCGAGTTCACCGGCAAGCGCATCCCTGCCATCCCGGCGAAGCCTGATCTCTCGAAAGTAAAGTATGGTGCACCGATCCAGCTTCTGAACGGCAAGGACCTCACCGGCTGGCGCCTGCTGAAGGAAGCCGACAACGGCTGGAGCGTGGTGGATGGAATCCTGCAGAACCGTGTGGTGAAGGAGAAGGACAAGCACTTTGGCAACCTGCGCACCGATGCTGAGTTCGAAGACTTCAATCTGAAGACCGAAGTCCGCACCCAGGAGAACAGCAACAGCGGCATCTATCTGCGCGGCATCTACGAAGTGCAGGTCATGGAAAGCTTCGGCAAGCCGCTGGACTCCCATCACATGGGCGCTCTCTACAGCCGCATCACTCCCAGCGTGAATGCTGAGAAGGCGATTGGCGAATGGCAGACGCTGGACATCACTTTGGTGGACCGTCACCTGACCGTGATCCTCAATGGCAAGACCATCATCGACAACCAGCCCGTGCTCGGCTGCACCGGCGGTGCCATGACCAGCGATGAATTCAAGCCCGGCCCCCTCTACCTCCAGGGTGACCATACCAACGTCGACTACCGCAACATGGTGCTCACGCCCGTGGTGAAGTAAGTCAGCGTCTAGCAAGTCCAAACATCAAGCCCGCTTCCTTCAAGGAGGCGGGCTTGATCGTTTTAAAAGGCGGGGCGGTGTCTCTCAAGCCACGCCAAGATCTCCCATCAGCTGACCCGTGAAGATGCGGCGTTCCTGCTCGCTGATTGTGCCTTCGCGCCAGCACAGTGTCAGCACGAGGCGGCCGTTCTTCTCATTGGCGAAGACGCCAGTTCCAGGCGGATCGGAGAAGCTCGGCACATGATAGGCGCTCGTCACTGTCGCGCCAGCGAAGCGTGTCAGTTCGGGGGCGAAGACGCCGGTGTTGGAATGGTAGAAGGAGCTGAACTTGCCCTTCATATTGAAATTGATGAAGAACATGTGCAGCCAGGGCGGCATGGGCCGCATCATCCACATCAGATCGCGGAAGGCATCACCGATCTTGTCCTTGATGAATCGGGTGTGCTGCTGGTGCAGCGAGTTTGAGGAAGCCTCGAGAGTACTCAGATCCTGCGCCAGAAGATTGCAGAAGAACATCGTCAGATGGTTCTGAAACAGCGGACCGCGAGTGCCCTTTTTCCGCACCTGGATGGGCACGCAGCACATGAGAGACTCAGGGGTGATTCCACGATGAGAGAACACGGCATTGTGCGCGCGCATCGCGCAGGCCAGATGGAACGGCATGTTGATCAGCGGACCGGAAATCTCCGCGCTGCGCTTCGCGGCTTCAACTGTCTGGGCTTCAGAGAGCGTGATGACCTGGAAGTGCGCGCGGCCTGCCGAGAGCTTTGCCGAGCCCAGGGCCTCAAAAGGCTTCTTCATCACCGTGTCAAAGAAGGTCGGCATGACCTTCGCCGTCTTCCAGCGCTCACCCCAGCCACGCGGATCATAGATGTCCGTGAGATCGAAAGCGGGCACAGGCTCGCCACCACCACCTAACAAACGGTTCAACTCCACCAGGAAGAACTCCGCGCCGATGCCGTCCATGATCAGATGGCTCCAGGAAAAGACGAAGACGCAGGTGCCGTCGGCTTTCTCAACGAGATCGAAACGGACGTTGATCCAGCCGTCGTCATGCTGCGGCAGGGAGGTGTTGATGATGTCATCCAGCTTAGTCTGCAGATCCTGGAACTCGACCGCGCCATGATCATACAGCCTGCCCGGAGATCCCGTCTGGGACCAGGCATGCAGTTCAAGAGGGCGCGGAAAGCGCGCAGGCTCCCAGCGGGGTAGCGAGAAAAGGGACGGCTGTTTCAACTGCGCGGTGAAAATGGGGAACGGGAAGTGCCCCGGAAGCTCCACGAGCAGCTTTTTCAGCGCATCCACATCCGGGATGCGGTCTAGTTCGATGAAGGAATGGGCGATGTGGCCGCCCTGCCCAGCCTTGCGCAGCATCTCGTCAAAGGCATGGGTGAAGAAGTCACAGTCCCGCAGCGGCAGGATGCTGAGCTTCTGCTGAGGAACTGGCGGGGAGGCGGGAGGCGCGGGAACCACTGGCGCAGCGGGTGCGGCTTCGACCTTGGTCATCTCGGTCACGGCGGCTTCGGGCTCACCACCCACGATGACCTCATATCCCTGTGCGACAAGCAGCGCTCCGATGGCCCGGGCACTCTTGAAGTTCGCCCGGGACACACTGCCCACCGGGATGGCCACGCCAAAATGCTCCTCCAGCAACAGCAGGAGCTGCATGATGGCCATGGAGTCGAGACCCGCTTCGAAAAGGTCGGATTCCACCGTGAAGCCCGGAGGCGTCTGAAGCACCTCATTGCGGACGAGTTCTAGGACACGAAGTTCGAGCTGGGAGAGAGTTTCAGAAGCAGGCATTCGGAGCAATAGGGCGCGCGATAGTAGGGGCACCTGGGGGAGGGTCAAGCAGCCGAGTCATCCCCCGCTGAAAATCTCCGCTGTTGATCAGGGAACCTCCGAACTTTCTGCTGGACGCGGTGTTGAAGATTTCAGACCATCCTCCGTGCGTGAAGTTCCTCTCCACCTTCAGGGCCAAGCTCATCCTTTCGATCTTCCCGATCGTGGCAGGGGTGACCATTGGCTCGCTGCTGCTTTCGGAGTGGAAGTTCAGCGCCACCTACCAGCGGCTTTTTGAGGAGCAGTTTGAGGGGCAGATCAGCGCCGTCACCCAGGCGAAAAACAAGCGCTTTGAGGCCCTGTCCGCTGTGTTGGACCGCTTGGCGCAAAGTCCGGTGGTGATCGGGAGCATGAAGCAGGGGGATTTTCATCTGGCCGGGGTCACGCTCCGCCCGATGCTGGAGTCCCTCGCCCAAGAGCGTCTGCAAAGTGAATTTGGCACGCTCCCAGTCCGCCTGGATGCACGGGCATCGCATCGTCCCCCATCGAGTCCAGGCCCAGATACAAAAATCCAGGATCCTCGGCGGGACGATTTCAACAAGCGCCGAGATCTTTTCCAACGTCCCGGGGGTCCACCCGGCGGAGGCACCAGTCCCTTCATCGCGTTGGTTGACTCCAAGGGGAAATTTGTCTCAAATTCAAAGCCACGCCCAGGCCCCGGCGATGTAACCACCGTATCCGTGGACGGGGACCTCGTCAGCCGAAAGTCGCAGGGTATTCCCTGGCTCGGTAAGCGCAATTTTGAGGAGGCACTGCATGAACAGCAGGTGGGCTATCTCCTCGTTGAAGCCGGGGAGCGCCGTGGCGAGCAGGTGCGCGAGATCTTCGTCACTCCTTTGCGCGATCCTGACACGAAAAGCTTCCTGGGTGCCTTTGTCTTTGGACTGCCGCTTCCCGCCCTCGCGGATCGAGTGCTCTATGAGCAAACGAGGCGCAGTGAGTTTGGTGAGATCATGGGAGGCATCTATGTGGAGGGAAAGCTGGTTTCCAGCACTGTGCCGGAGAACGTGAAGCCTCTTGTGGCCGCGGCTGTGGAGCAGTCGATGAAGCGTTCGGACAAGGAGCGTCGGGAGGTCCTTTTGCCCATCGATGGCGTGCAGCACCGGGTGATCTATCGCGTGCTGAATCCCGGCAGCCCTTTTCCCCAGGCCGCGCAGGTGAATTTTTACTCCCTGGCCGCTCTTCATTCGGAGATCAAGGACCTGCGCCGCAGCGCCATTGCGCTCGGCACTGTGGCCCTGGCGATCGCGCTGCTGTGGGTCACGCTGGCCTCACGGGGGCTTTCCGGACCTGTGAGCAAGCTGGTCGTCGCCACGCAGGAGATCGAGCGTGGAAACTACGATGTGCGTGTTCCGGTCACCAAGGATGAGTTTGGCCAGGTAGCCCATGCCTTCAATGACATGGCTGCCGGACTGGCTCTGCAGGAGAAATACCGCAGCGTGCTGCATTCCGTGGCGGACCGGACCATTGCGGATCGCCTGATCGAAAATCCCGGGGCGCTGCGTGGTGAACTGCGGCAGGTCACCACGCTCTTTTGTGATATCCGCGGCTTTACAGCACTGACGGAAAAGATGCCGCCGCATGATGTCATCGAACTTCTGAACGAGCACATGACCGCACTCACGGAGGTGGCGTATGCTCACGGCGGCACGGTGGACAAGTTCGTCGGCGACCTCATCATGGTTCTCTTCGGCGCGCCTGAAGACACGGAGGAAGACACCGTGCGGGCTGTGAAATGCGCCCAGGCCATGCAGGTGCGGCGTCGCGAGCTGAATGCGTCCGCCAAGCATCCGCTGGAAACCGGCATCGGCCTGGCCACCGGCATGGTGGTCGCAGGCTGCATGGGATCTGACAAACGTCTGAACTACACGGTTCTCGGCCACCATGTGAACCTTGCATCGCGCCTTTGCAGCATCGCCCAGCCGGGTGAAATCATCGCCGATCCCGCCACCGTGGAGGTTTTGAATGGCAGCATCACCAGTCATGCGCTGCCATTAATGCAGCTGAAGGGCTTCTCTGAATCTGTGCAGCCCTACCGGATCACATGAGTCGGCGGGGTGAGTTTGTCACGATCAGACACAGACTTGCCGGAATAGGGCATGCAGGTTCGGCGTACTCTGAGAGTGATGCGTCGTCGATATCCAGCCCCTGTTCTTGCCCTGCTTATAGCCTTCTCCGGAACGGCCTTGGCGGCTGGGAAGCTGCAATTCAACCGGGACATCCGCCCCATCCTCTCGGACAAATGCTTCCACTGTCATGGGCCGGACAGCAAGAAGCGCGAGGCTGATCTCAGGCTCGATGTTCGCGAAGCTGCCGTCAAAGATGGACACATCACGCCCGGCCTGCCTGACAAGAGCCTGGTTCTGGAGCGCATCCTTTCTGATGATCCTGATGAGGCCATGCCACCCCCGAAGTCCAAGCTGGGCAAACTCACGCCCAGCGAGATCACGACGCTCAGGCAGTGGATCAGCGAAGGGGCCGAATACGAGGCCCATTGGTCGTTCATCCCGCTAAAGCCGGAAGCCCTCAAGGGCCTAACTATCGATACTGTCGTCATTGAGGGGTTGAAGTCACGTGGGCTCAATCCACAGCCGGAGGCCACACCAGAGACACTGGTGCGCAGGCTCTCCTTTGATCTCATCGGCCTGCCACCCACACCCGAGGAAGTGACGAGCTTTGTATCGGATCATGCAGAGGATTCCAAGGCGGCCATCGACAAGCTCGTCACCCGTCTTCTCGCCTCGCCGCACTATGGCGAGCGCATGACCGTGGACTGGCTGGACATGGCCCGCTATGCCGACAGCTATGGTTTTCAGGTCGACCGCGAGCGCGAGGTCTGGCCCTGGCGCGACTGGGTCATCAAGGCCTTCAATGACAACCTGCCCTACGACCAGTTCATCACCTGGCAGCTCGCTGGTGATTTGCTGCCGAACCCCACCGATGAGCAGGTGCTGGCCACCGCCTTCAACCGCCTGCACCAACAAGAAAGCGAAGGCGGCAGCGTGGAAGAGGAATACCGCGTCGAGTATGTCGCCGACCGCGTGCAGACCGTGGCCACCGCCTTTCTGGGCCTCACATTTGAGTGTGCACGCTGTCATGATCACAAGTTCGACCCCATCGCGCAGCGTGAGTACTACGGCCTCTTTTCCATGTTCCAAAACATCGACGAAGCAGGCCTCTACTCCTACTTCACGCCATCTCCACCGACGCCCGCGATGATGCTCATGGATGCGGTGACGAAAGACAAGATGACCACCCTGAAGCAGAGGGTCGCCACCTTGGAGAAACAAGCCACAAGCAAGACTCTCGATGCTCCAAATCTCGCCCAAGCCGAACTTGCCCACTTCACCTTCGATGAACTCAAGAACAACAAGCTCACCGATACGCTTCACTCTGCCGACGCCAAAGCTTCCGCCACACTCAAGGGCGAAAACAAGCTCGCCGAAGGCAAGATGGGCCAGGCGCTTCAGTTTACCGGTGATGATGCGGTCGATACCCCGTTGGGTAATTTCAAGCGCGAGGAGCCTTTCAGCATTTCGCTGTGGTTGAAGACTCCCGACGTCAAAGATCGCGCCGTGGTGCTGCATCGTTCGCGAGCCTGGACCGATGCCGCGAGCCGTGGTTACGAACTGCTCATCGAAGAAGGTAAACTCAAGTGGTCGCTCATCCATTTCTGGCCCGGTAATGCCATCTCCATCCGCGCCAAGGAACCGCTCAAGCTCAACGAATGGACACAAGTCGTCATCACCCATGATGGCAGCAGTCGCGCCTCAGGCTTGCATCTCTATGTGAATGGCAAACTCGCCGAGGTGGACATCATCCGCGATGCACTCACGAAGACCATCCTTGGCGGTGGTGGCGATAACATCAGCCTCGGCGAACGCTTCCGCGATCGCGGCTTCAAAGGCGGCATGATCGATGACCTGCGCATCTTCAATGTCGATGTCTCCCGCGGCGGACCGCCAAGCACTGAGCTCCAAGCCGCCCGCACCGAATTCTACACGCTCCAAGATGCCCAAAAGGAAATGATGGTCATGCGCGAGCTGCCGGAACCCAAGAAAGCCTACATCCTCACACGTGGTGAATATGACAAGCGCGCCGAAGAGACTGGCCCGGTGACTCCAGCTTGGCTTTCCCCCTTCCCCTCGGGTTCACCGAAGAACCGCCTAGGCTTCGCCCGCTGGCTCACCGCACCCGAGCAGCCTCTGACAGCCCGGGTAACCGTGAACCGCGTATGGCAAAGTTTGTTTGGCCGTGGCCTCGTGAAGACCACCGAGGACTTTGGCAGCCAGGGTGAGAAGCCGCTGTATCCCGAGTTGATCGATCACCTCTCGGTGAAGTTCATCCAGAGCGGCTGGGACATGAAGGCTCTCGTGCGTGAGATCGTCACCAGTCGTGTCTATCTCCAGCGGAGCCTCGCCGATGCCAAGACCATGGCCGACGACCCCGAGAACCAATGGCTGGCCCGTGGTCCGCGCTTTCGCCTGCCAGCGGAGATGATCCGCGACAATGCCCTCGCCGCCGCCGGACTCCTCAAGCTCACCATCGGTGGTCCGCCCGTCCATCCTTATGAGATGACCGAGGCCTTCAAACCCGTCGAGCCAGGCAAAGGCGACACCGTCTATCGCCGCAGCCTCTACTCCAATTGGCGCCGCACCAGCCCGCCTCCCGCGATGGTCGCCTTTGATGCCCCGCGCCGCGCCGTGTGCCTCTCTAAACGCGAACGCACCGACTCGCCCCTGCAGGCCTTGATCCTTCTCAACGGCATCCAGTATGTCGAAGCCGCCCGTGTCCTGGGCGAGATCCTTCATCGAGAAACCAAGGGCGACGTAATCCAAATGATCGACCTCGGCTTCCAGCGCTGCCTCAGCCGTCTCCCCGACGCCAAAGAGCGAGAGATCTGCACCCAGCTGTATCAGGAGCAACTCACCCACTTTAAAGCCTTCCCCGCCGACGCCGAAGCCCTCCTCAAGCCGGGCAACACCCCGCACGACTCGACGATGCCCATCCCCGAATCCGCCGCCGCCACCATCCTCGCCCAAGCCCTGCTAAACCACGATGCCAGCGTCGTGAAACGCTAATTCTGCCGACCATGAATCCGATGAACTTTCCCCTCAACCGCCGCCACCTTCTGAACCGCTTCGGCTCTGGCCTCGGCGGGATGGCGCTGGCTGAGATGCTCATGAAGGAGCAAGCCCAGGGTGCGGCAGCACCGGCCGTCGACCTCGGCTCTCTTGGCTCCACGCATTGGCAGCCGAAGGCCAAGCGAATCATCTACCTCTTCATGTCGGGTGGTCCTTCGCACCTCGACCTTTATGATTACAAGCCACTGCTGAACAAACGCCACGGTGAGCAGCTCCCTGACTCTGTCCGCGGCACGCAGCGGCTCACCGGCATGTCGGGCAACCAGTCCTCCATCCCCATGGTGGGCTCGCCTTTCAAGTTCACCCAGCATGGCCAGGCGGGCGGGTGGTTCTCCGAGTTGCTTCCCCACACCGCAGGCATCGCGGACGACATCACCGTGATCCGCTCCATGTTTACGGAGAGCATCAATCACGGCCCTGGGGTCACGTTCTTCCAGACCGGCTCCCAGATCGCGGGCCGGCCGAGCATGGGAGCATGGATGAGCTATGGCCTAGGGGCTGAGAATGCCAACCTGCCGTCTTTCACGGTGCTCATCACCAAAGGAAAGGGTGGCCAGCCGCTCGGTTCTCACCTGTGGGGCAGCGGCTTCCTGCCAACCAAGCACCAAGGCGTCCTTTTCCGCGCTGCCAAGGACCCCGTGCTCTATCTCGGCAATCCGGAGGGCATCAGCACTGCCAGCCGCCGCCTCATGCTGGACCGGCTCAGGGATCTCCACGAACACCAGTTTGCTGGCGCGCCGGATGTTGAGATCCAAAACCGGATCGATCATTATGAGATGGCCTACCGGATGCAGAGCAGCATCCCCGAAGCCACGGACGTCAGTGACGAGCCGCAGCACATCCTGGACATGTATGGCCCCGATGTGAAGACTCCCGGAACCTTCGCGGCGAACTGCCTCCAGGCCCGCCGTCTGGCCGAGAGAGGTGTGCGATTCATCCAACTCTATCACCAGGACTGGGACCATCATGGCGGCCTGCCGAATGCCCTGCCGAAGCTTTGTAAAGAGACCGATCAGGCCTCCGCCGCGCTGGTAAAGGATCTCAAACAGCGCGGTTTGCTGGATGACACCCTCGTTGTGTGGGGTGGGGAGTTCGGCCGGACGAACTACTGCCAGGGCAAGATTCAGGAGAACTTCGGTCGCGACCACCACCCCCGCTGCTTTAGCGCCTGGATGGCGGGCGGCGGCGTCAAGGCGGGCAGTGTCTACGGCGAAACGGACGATTTTGGCTACAACGTGGCTCGTGACGGTCTCCACATTCACGACTTCCACGCCACCATTTTGCACCTGCTGGGCATTGATCATGAGCGCCTGACCTACAAGTTCCAGGGCCGCCGCTACCGCCTCACGGACGTCCACGGACACCTCGTGAAAGGCATCGTTACCTGACCCGAACTTGTTCAAGTGACGACTTTGTGTCAAACCATCGATATATCCTGGAGTTGATTTTCGATTGTAAATAAGTATATAGCCGAATCCCCCAGCCCCAAACCAGACTCGACACCTCGTGCCTAGAACCGCCGTCGCCGCCTACACCAGCCCTGGAGCATTGCTCTTTTTCACCATCCACATCGCTGCGATTTGCGCGTTGTTTCTGGTGAAACCTGACCTCACCAGCGTCATCCTTTGTGCCGCCTTTTTCCTGATCCGCAAGTTCGGGATCACGGGTGGTTTCCACCGTTATTTCTCCCACCGTTCCTTCAAAACCTCTCGCTGGTTCCAGTTCGTTCTGGCCTGGCTGGGTGGTTCCGCCGCCCAAAAAGGCGCGCTCTGGTGGGCTGCTCACCATCGCCATCATCACCAGCATTCCGACCAGGAGGACGACATCCATTCCGTGAAGCAGCAAGGCTTCTACTGGGCTCATGTCGGTTGGATCCTCGCCCCGGACTACAACGACTATGACTCCAAGCGCGTAAAGGATCTCATCAAGTACCCTGAGCTCGTCTTCATCGACAAATACCACTTCATCCCCCCTGCCGTGCTGGCACTGACCTGCTACTTGGTCGCAGGCTGGACGGGCCTCCTCTGGGGCTTCTGTGTGAGCACGGTGATCCTGTATCACACCACCTTTGCCATCAATTCCTTCTGCCATCTGCTCGGCAAGCGCCGCTATGAAACCGGCGAATCCAGCAAGAACTCCTTCATCCTCGCCATCCTGACCTTGGGCGAAGGCTGGCATAACAACCACCACTATTACCCGCACTGCGCACGCCAGGGCTTTTTCTGGTGGGAGATCGACCCCACCTACTACGTCCTGCGCATTCTGAAGTTCGTGGGCATCGTCCACGAGATCAAAGAACCGTCGCAACGCGTGCTGACCGGCAAGGAAGCCACGGCTTCACTTGGCTGATCATAGCGTAGGCCACTTCAAGATTCTCCAAGGCCCTGCATGCGTCTCGCATGCAGGGCCTTGATGTATTCATTGTTCGGCATTGGCTTCACCGGCCTCTCAGCGACCTCCATCATGCCCTGCACCCGCCGTGAGCTTCCGCTGATCAGTTCCTGGATCACTGTGCTCTCCGGCAGGTTCTTCCAGAACTTCATCGGCATCTCCGACTTCATCGCCTGGATCTTCAGCCGTGCGGGGTTGAAAATGCTCCGGTAATAGGTGCGCCACAGGTCATCGTGAGCATCCGCATCCGGCACACTCAGCCGTGACACACCAGGCCCAAAAGTCATCTCAGAGCCATCCCAGTGCGCGCATTCATCCGGTGTCAAAATGGACCAGTCCATGCCCGCGAACCGCTTCTCAAAGAACGAACTCGCCATGCGCACGATCCGAAACTCCGGCTCATACCACGCCACGAACTGCTCCCTGCCCGTCTCCTCATTCACCCCCACCAGCCGGAACCTCACAAACGCATGCATCTTGTGGATGTCCCGCCCCACCGACTTGGCCCAGCCCCGGCACAGCGTCATGTCAGCATCCGCCGGATGATCGATCAGATGCCTCTCCCCCCCTCGCGTGATCCGAAACAGCAGTCGATAGAGGATCGCAAAACGACGCTCATCCGAGTGCGCGCACACCGTGGAGGCCAGCTTCAGAAATTCCGCTGGCACCTTCACTTCGCTGGTATCGGCAAACCGCTGCAAACTCGGCTCTTCCATCATCAGGCTCCCAGTCTTTGTGGCATCACACCAGTCCACCTCATGCGGGCGCACATGCGCCCCCAGCAGCTGCCGGGCCTTCTCACGCCAGGCCATGTAGTTGGGCTCGATGAGCGCGCTGATCATGGGGTTAAAGCTGTCCGCTGCGTGCCATCAGCGCATCGTCCGGCGTCGCAGAGGGTGGATTGTTAAAGGTCAGTTCGAGCTGTCTCGGTGCCGGAAGAAAGCGCTGCCTCAGTTGATCGCCTTCCAGCAGCGCCACCAGCGGTGCATGGTCTGCGGCGATGATGAAAGGCATCACTTTCTTCAGGCTGACCCGCATGCGTTGAAGGTCGGCAAGATGCAGCCGGCCATGCCGACGTGCTGCCAGAATGCGCGCCACATTCACCGTGCCCAGCCCAGGGATGCGCCAGAGTAGCTCACGTGGCGCACGATTCACATCCACGGGGAACATCTGTCTATTTCGCAGCGCCCAGGAAAGCTTCGGATCCAGTTCCAGATCCAGATGCGGATGCGCCACCGGCACGATCTCCTTCACCTTGAATCCATAGAACCGCAGCAGCCAGTCCGCCTGATACAGCCTGTGCTCCCGCACCAGCGGCGGCGGCTTGATCGGCAGCAGCACACTCGGCTCCGGAATAGGACTGAACCCGCTGTAATAGACACGCCTCAGCCGGTAGTCGCGATACAGCTCATCCGCCCGCCCCAGCACCAGTGCATCATCCGAGCTGTCCGCCCCCACCAGCATCTGCGTGCTCTGCCCTGTGGCAAACACCGGCGCTGTAGTCCGAGGCCGATTGCGCACCTGCTGAACCTCTTTCTTCGCTGCCACCGTCTCCTCAATCCGTTGCCGGATACCACCCATCGCCTGAGTGGTGTTCTTCAGGTTCTTCTCCGGAGCCAGCCGGTCCAGCCCCTCTTGAGTTGGTAGCTCGATGTTGATGCTCATCCGGTCCGCGTAGCGTCCTGCTTTCTCGATGAGCTCCTGCGAAGCCTCCGGAATCGTCTTCAGATGAATGTAGCCGCGAAACTGATGCACCTCCCGCAGTTGCCTCGCCACCTCGATCACCTGCTCCATCGTGAAGTCCGCATTGCGCACGATGCCGCTGCTCAGAAACAGCCCTTCGATGTAGTTCCGCTTATAAAAATCCAGCGTCAGCTTCACCACCTCCTCTGGCGTGAACCTCGCCCGCTGCACATTGCTCGATCGCCGGTTGATGCAGTAGTGGCAATCGTAGAGGCACACATTCGTCAGCAGCACCTTCAGCAGTGACACACACCTGCCATCCGGCGTGAAGCTATGACAGATCCCCATCCCGCCCGTCGATCCCACCCCAGTGCTCCCCCGCGAATCCTTCTTCGCCGCGCCCGAGCTTGCACACGAAGCATCATACTTCGCAGCATCCGCCAAGATCTCGAGTTTGCGGTTTAGGTCCATCATTCAAATGAACAGTAACAGATACTGTTCATTTGTCACATTGGCTGATAGTGTTCAGCGCAAATTTCTGGGCCGCCCCCCAGGCAAGATGCCCCGGGTCTGACGTCACACTCCTCGCCCTATCTTCTACGCTCTCCGCTTCACCCCACCATATTCACCGGCTTCCCGTCCAGGAATGCACGCAAATTGGAGGCCGTCGCATCGATCAGCCTCACCCGTGCCTCACGGCTTGCCCATCCGATGTGCGGCGTGATCAGGCAGTTCTTCGCGGTGAAGAGCGGGTGTCCCGGCTTTGGTGGCTCCACGCTCAGCACGTCCAGACCCGCACCCGCGATACGACCTTCATTCAGAGCCTTCGCCAGCACTTCTTCATCGATCAACGGTCCACGTCCCGTGTTAATCAGGAAGGCCGAGGACTTCATCAGCCCCAGCGTGCGTTCATTCACCAGATGCTTCGTCGCATCCGTCAGCGGACAATGCAGCGAGATCGCATCACTCTGCGCAAACACTTCATCGATGCTCGCCGGTGTCACACTTTCAGGCGGTGGCGTCTTCCACTCACGCTTGCTGGCCAGCACCTTCATGCCAAAAGCCAGCGCAATGCGCGCCACCGAACTGCCAATGTCGCCATAACCAATAATGCCGAGCGTGCGCCCCTGCAGCTCCACCACCGGAAAGTCCCAATAGGAGAAGTCCGGGCAGGCCGCCCAGCGTCCCTCGCGCACCGTCTGCGCATGATGCCCCACATGATTCGCCAGCTCCAGCAGCAGCGCGAACACCAGCTGCGCCACCGCAGGCGATCCATATCCAGGCACATTCGCCACCACAATCCCGCGCTCCTTCGCAGCGGCCACATCCACGATGTTATACCCCGTGGCCGTCACCCCGATGTACTTCAGCTTCGGCAGCGCCCCGATGATCTCGCGCGTCAGCGGTGCCTTGTTCGTGATCACGATCTCCGCATCCGCACAGCGGGCCACCGTCTCCGCCAAAGGTGTGCGTGGGTGGATCTCACAGGGGGCGATGGCTTCCAGGGCGGACCAGGAGACATCTCCAGGATTGGCAGTGTGGGCGTCGAGCAGGACAATTTTCATGGTGGTGGCCGATGATGCGGAGATGCCACCCACAGGCAACGCTGGATTTACAGAGACCCCTGGTTAATTTCCTGAACCAGCGCACGCACCACCTGCCTGCCTCCCTTACTTCTTCGTCGGCGCGATCAACCCGCTCATCAGTCCACCATGCCCGCCACCACTCCAGGTGCCAGCGTACGTTCCCTTATAAATGAGCACACGCGCACTGTAAGTCCCGCTACCCGGGATCGGCATGTCCGTCACACAGATCACCGCCGTGTCACCCGCCCACTTCACCTGCAGCGGAATCGGCGCCACCAGGTCCAGCTTCCCATAGCGGATGCGCGCATTGATCAGCCAGTTGTCGCCATTCACCTTCGCAACACTGATGATCTCATAACTGTCCGTCTTCTCCGGTGTCAGCTCACCCTCCAGGATGCCCGACCAGCGCCCACTCATCGTCGCATTCGTCATCGTCTTGATGAACTCCGCCTCCAGGGCCTCCTGCGTCGCACCACCAGCGGCCTCCACTCCATCTTTCTTCACCTCCTGCCCCACGCTCAGCGTGGCAGATCCCAGAACAAGTAAGGCACCGAAAAGCAAAATGAAGGTTCTCATAGAGTGTGTGGCATTCTGACAGACAAAGCTGCTCAATCAAACGCCACAACCACCCCCAAGTTTCCCGCTAAAAACACCTTCAAAGCCCATCTGAGCTCACTGCGTCACCTGCGGTTAAAACCCTCCCCGGTGCCAAATCACCGCCACTCCAGTCCTCCACCACTCCAGCTTCCCCTCAAATATTCATCCTGCCCAGCTTGACCGCCTGCCCTGCCCTTCTATGCTCGCGCGCCTCTTCTGGAACGACTCGTAGCTTCGAACCGCTTCCCTGGCGCCTTTTCTCCACTCCCCCATGAACATCCACGAATACCAGGCCAAAGAACTCTTCACCAAATTCGGCGTCGCTACTCCTCCCGGGAAGGTCGCCTCCACCGCCGAGGAAGCTGGCCAGATCGCCGCTGAGCTGGGCGGCGCAGGCCTCGTGGTGAAAGCCCAGATCCACGCCGGTGGCCGTGGCAAAGGCACCTTCAAAAATGGCTTCAAAGGTGGCGTGCATGTCATCAATACCACTGCTGAAGCCCAGGAGATCGCGGGCAAGATGCTCGGCCAGACCCTCGTCACCCATCAGACCGGCCCGGAAGGCAAGCTGGTGAGCAAGGTGCTCGTCGTGAAGTCGGTCGATATCTCCAAGGAATACTACTTCGCCATCCTCTTCGATCGTGCCAGCAGCAGCCACGCCCTCATCGCCAGCACTGAAGGCGGCATGAACATCGAGGAAGTCGCTGAGAAGACCCCTGAGAAAATCATCAAGGAGTTCGTCAATCCTTCCATCGGCCTCCAGTCCTTCCAGGCCCGCAAGGTGGCTGCTGAGCTCGGTCTCACCGGTGCTCTCGCCAACCAGGCCGTGAAGCTCTTCAGCGCCTTGTGGAATCTCTATATCAAGAGTGACTGCTCCCTCGTCGAGGTCAACCCGCTCGCCATCACCACCGACAACCAAGTCGTGGCTCTGGATGCCAAGTTCAATTTCGACGACAATGCCCTCTATCGTCAGAAGGAAGTCATCGCCATGCGTGACACCACCGAGGAAGATCCTCGTGAAGTCGCCGCCAGCGAGTTCGGCCTGAGCTACATTGGTCTCGATGGCAACATCGCCTGCCTCGTCAATGGTGCCGGCCTTGCCATGAGCACCATGGACATCATCAAGCTTCACGGGGGTGAGCCTGCCAACTTCCTCGATGTCGGCGGTGGCGCCACGAAGGAGCAGGTCACAGCCGCCTTCAAAATCATCCTCGGTGATCCTAACGTGAAGGGCATCCTGGTGAACATCTTCGGTGGCATCATGGACTGCAACATCATCGCCAACGGCATCATCGCCGCCGCGCAGGAAGTGTCCTTGAACATCCCCCTCGTCGTCCGCCTGGAAGGCAACAATGTCGAAGCCGGCAAAAAGACCCTCGCTGAAAGCGGCCTCGCCATCACCAGCGCCGAAGGCCTCACCGATGCCGCCCAAAAGATCGTCGACGCCGTCGCCAAGGCTTAATAAACCTTCGCCGCCAGCACATCAACCCCTCTCAAGGGCCGGGATTCATCTCCCGGCCCTTTTGTTTTCTTATGTGCCGAGGATTGAATCACCACCCACAGCCACTCTCATCAAGTACGTTGTTCACGCTTCAGCGTGCTCAATGACCTCACGCCAACACCTCTCCCCCGCAATACTCCCTCACTCCAATACTCCACTCCCGCTTCCCCCTCACTCAACCCCACCTTCCCCATTGCACACCGCCCCCGTTCGGGTTTCATAGCAGCTTCACGATGACCCCCACCCAAGCCCTTCGTTACTGCCCCGACCTGTATCACTACCAGCGCCGTGAAACCCGCGTCTGCATGGTCGGAAACGTCGGCATCGGTGGCAGCAACCCCATCCGTGTGCAGTCCATGCTCACGAGCGATACGCGCGACTCCGACTCCTGCGTGAAGGAAGCTCTGGAACTCGCCGGTGTGGGTTGCGAGATCGTCCGCGTCACCGCCCAGACCCGCGTCATCGCTGAGAACCTCCAAAACATCCGCGATGGCATCCGCGCTGCCGGTTGTGATGTGCCACTCGTGGCTGACATCCACTTCAAACCCGACGCCGCCATGGAGGCCGTGAAATGGGTCGAAAAAGTCCGCGTGAACCCCGGCAACTACGCCGACAAAAAGAAGTTCGCCGTCAAGGAATACACCGACGAGGAATACGCCGAGGAAGTCGCTTACATGGAGGCGCAGTTCGTGCCTCTCGTGGATCAATGCAAGCGCCTGAACCGCGCCATGCGCATCGGCACGAACCACGGCTCATTGAGTGACCGTATCATGAACCGTCATGGTGATACCCCGCACGGCATGGTGGAGAGCGCTCTTGAGTTCGCCCGCATCGCTCGCGCGAACGACTTCCATAACTTCCTCTTCTCGATGAAGGCCAGCAACCCGAAGGTCATGATCGAGGCCTATCGCCTACTCGTCTCGCACCTCAATGCCCTCGGCAGCGACTGGAACTACCCCATCCACCTTGGCGTCACCGAAGCTGGTGATGGCGAAGACGGTCGCATCAAAAGCGCCATCGGCATCGGCTCCCTCCTCGCTGACGGCATTGGCGATACCATCCGAGTTTCTCTGACCGAAGATGCCATCCACGAAATCCCCGTCGCACGCGCCCTCGTCGCCTCCGTGCAGAGCCAGGTCTCTTCGGACAAAGACGTTGTCATCAAAGACGCACCTCCCATCAGCTACGATCCCTTCAGCTACAGCCGCCGTGCCACGAACCGGCTTCTGATCAATAGCGTCGAAGTCGGCCAGGGCGCCACCGTGCCCGTCTACACCTCCCGCGCCAAATGGGATGCCCTCGCGCACAAGATCGACAAGCTCGGCGACTACAAACCCGAGGTCGTCATCGAGGACGCAGGCATCGTCGCTCTTGATCCACGTGATGACGCCGCCATTCAAGCCGTGAACACCTCCGTCGAAGCCAAGCTCGTCACGGTGACCGATGGCTGCCCGCTCCTGCCCATTCACGCCTACCGTCTTCTTGCCGCAAAGTTGGATAGTCGACACCCCATCCTGCTCAAGGACACCTTCACGCCCGCAACCGCCAGCGTCGATGCCTCCGACGAATCGAACTTCCTCGCCAACCTCCTGCGCGCCGCCACGAACATGGGATCCCTGCTCTGCGATGGCATCGGTGATGCCGTAATCGTCCAGGGCGAATCCGCCCCAGGACAGAGCCTGCGCATCAGCTACAACATCCTCCAGGCAGCCGGCGTCCGCATCTTCAAGACCGACTACGTCGCCTGCCCGAGCTGTGGCCGCACGCTCTTCAACCTTCAGAACACCACTCAGAAGATCCGCGAAGCCACCGGCCACCTCAAAGGCGTCCGCATCGCCGTCATGGGCTGCATCGTCAATGGCCCCGGTGAAATGGCCGATGCCGACTTCGGCTACGTCGGCGGCGCGCCTAACAAGATCAATCTCTACGTCGGCAAGACCGCCGTGAAGTTTAACATCCCCGAGGAAGAAGCCGTCCAGCGTCTCGTCGACCTCATCAAAGAGCACAACCGCTGGTTCGACGCCCCTCTGGCCGCCTGATTCAGTTTATCCTAGTCGTAAATTGAAGAGACGGCGGCGCAAAAGGTCCAGCGCCGCCTGACTCGCCAGCAGCTTGAACCGGTCCCGCATCCCCGGGAAGAAAGCTTTGATCACCCGCGTCTCCGCATCCTTCGACGCCAGCCCGATAAACACCGTCCCCACCGGCTTGTCCTCGCTCCCACCCGTCGGCCCCGCGATGCCGGTCAACGACAACGCATGATCCGCACCGGAAGCCTCTAAAGCCCCCTCCGCCATCGCCCGCGCCACAGGTTCACTCACTGCACCATGTTCCGCCAAAAGATCCGTGGACACACCGAGATGCTTCTCCTTCGCCGCATTCGCATACGTGATGAAGCCATGCCCATAAACACGTGAGGCCCCGCTCACATCCGTGATGCGGTTCGCCAAAAATCCCCCCGTGCAAGACTCCGCCGTGGCCAGCCACTGCCCCCGTTCAGCCAAAGCGCGCACCACCACTTCTTCCATCAATCGACGATCCGTGGAGATGATGTGATCTCCCAGATGCTCGTTCACAATCGCCGTGCCCGCTTCCACCGGTCCAGGCTGTCCCGAAAGCCGCACGTCCACATCCCCTTGGCGGATGCAGTAGCCCAAGATGAGCCCAGGCACCGCTTCCAGCTTCTTCTCCACACGCTCCACAATGTCAGACTCACCCAGCCCCGTGACCTTGAAGTAACGAATCGCCCGGCTCGCGCCATCAGGCAGCAGAGCGCGCAACCTCGGCTCCACCAGCGTCTCCATCATCGGCTTCAGCTCACGCGGCGGCCCAGGCATCAAAAAGAAATGCGTGTCCCAGCCGCGCGCATGGCTTAGCTCCGCCGGAAAATACAACCCCGGCGCCGTGCCAAAAGGATTGTCCAACACCACAGCCCCATGCGGCACCATTGCCTGTTTCAGATTCGAGGACGACATCACCTTGTTCCGCTTCGCAAAATAGGTTTCGAGATGCGTCTTGATACCTTCATCCAGCTCCAAAGGCAGCCCCAGCAGCTCAGCGAGCGATTCACGCGTGAGATCATCATTGGTTGGGCCAAGCCCGCCGGATACCAGCACCACATCCGAGCGCCCCGCCGCCTCCGCGATGGCATCCTTGATCACCGCCCCATCAGAAACCACCAGATGCCGGGACACCATGAGCCCGAGCGCGGCAATCTGCTGGCCAAGCCAGGCCGCATTGGTGTTGATGGTGTCCCCAAGAAGGAGTTCGTCGCCAGTGTTTACAAGTTCAATGCGCATGAGGTGGGAGCTGAAAGATGACACGTACTACGACTCATGACATCTCGAAGAACCATTTTCCGCGCAGTGCATGTGCTCGACGGCGGGCTTACACCAGTCCCGGAATCGGCGAACCATGATACACCGGCTGCGGCCTTCCCGTGAAGTCGTGCCACATCAGCTCACGCGGCAGCCCCAGCGCCTCATAAATGGTCGCCGAGAGATTCTCCGGCGTCTGCGGATCACTCGCCGGATACCCCGCGATCTTGTCGCTACTGCCAATCACCCTCCCGCCCTGGATGCCCCCACCTGCCAGCATCACGCTCTGCACATGCCCCCAGTGATCCCTCCCCGGTAGCGCCGTCTTGGTGATGGAGGAGATCCTCGGCGTGCGGCCAAACTCACTACCCATCACGATCAGCGTTTCATCCAGCAAACCGCTGGCATCCAGATCTTCGATCAGCGCGCTCACCGCCTGATCCATCGGCGGCAAAAGGAAGTTCTTCAGGTTCGGCCATGCCGCTTGATGCGTGTCCCAGGTCTCATTGTTCCCCAGGTTCACCTGTACCATCCGCACTCCGCTTTCGAGAAGTCTCTTCGCCATCAGCAGGCTCCAGCCAAAGCTGTGTCTGCCATAGCGATCCAGCATCTTCGGGTCCACCTTGTCCAGGCTGAAGGACTCATGGACCTTCTTGTTCCCCAGCAGGGAAACCGCCGCCTGCCGATACGAATCAAAAGCCGTGTCACCGGCCAGTTCCGTGAGGTTCTCCGTCTGCTGCTCCAGCGAGTTCCTCAGCGACACACGATCCATCACGCGATCCAAAGACAGCCCCTGCGGTAGCGAAAGATGCGGCGCGCGGAAGTGCAGCGTCTCATCCGCTTCCAGGCCCCGCTCATGATGAAACAGATACTGCGGAAAGGCCCCATAGTGCTTCGGATGATAGGGCGACATCTCCAAAAACCACGGATCATGCTGCGCTCCTAGAGTGCCCGCAAACTGCCCCGCCAGCGTGCGCCCGGTGCGATGCACCAGCTTGTCCGGCAGCACCACCGCAGGCGGCAGATTGTCCGGCCGCCTTGGCAGCAAAGCCGTGGCCAGCGCCGCGATGCTCGGATGGTCCGACTTCTTCGGCTTCGAAGGATCAAAGCCAAGCGGAATGTCCGTGCGCCCCGTCAGCATCACATGATGCCCTTGGGAATGATCACTGTTCCCATGCGTCAGCGACCGCACCAGGGACCACTTGTTGGAAAGCTTTGCCAAGCGCGGCAGATGCTCGCAGATGTGCACGCCCGGAGTGCGGGTGCGGATCGGCTTGAACTCGCCCCGCACCTCCATCGGCGCATCCGGCTTCAAATCAAAGCTCTCCTGCTGAGCCAGGCCACCCGAGAGGAAGATGTAGATCACCGACTTCGCCCGCGGTGCCGTCGCCGCTGCTCCAGGTGCCGCGAGCGCCCGCAATCCCGTGAGATGATTCATCCCCAGGCCGAGCAAGCTGATCGCTCCGGCCTGCAAAACATCGCGACGACTCGCTGGATGATGAAGCGGCATGTGACAAATACGCGTTGGCTATCACTGTCTTGCTGGTCCGTATATAAGACCAGAACATTCCCACCGCGTCTGATACCACCCAAAAGATGTCCGTTACTTTCAGGCTCGGATTCCTTTGTAATGCTTGCTAGAGTACGAGTCCAACCGTCCCCGACCACCATGAAGCCTCTGCTTTTGTTGCTGACCGCAGCCACCCTCCAGGCGGCGGAGCCTGCCATGCTCTTCGATGGCAAGACACTCGACCACTGGAGCGGCAAGCCCGAGCACTGGCGCATTGAGGACGGAGCCATCACCGGCGAGATCCCCGCCAATCAGACACTCAAAACCAACGATTGGATCTTCTGGGATGGCGAGGTGCATGACTTCGATCTTACCGCCGAGTTCCGCATCACCGGCGGCCCCAGTGCGAACAGCGGCATCCAGTATCGCTGCCAGCAGAGCCCGGATGGTCATGCGAGCGGCTACCAAGCCGACCTCGATCAAGGCGCCGTCTGGCTTGGCCGCATCTACGACGAACACGGTCGCGCCTTGCTCGTCGAGCGCGGTGCACGCGTCAGCATCGCCCCCGATGGCCGCCGCTGGACCGATGTCTTCGCCGAACCCAAGAGCCTCGCCAGCATCATCAAGCCCAACGATTGGAACACCTATCGCATCACCGCCACCGCCTCGCATGTCGAGGTGCGAGTGAATGGCACCCTCATGAGCGTCCTCGATGATCACGAGGCCAAAGCCGCCGAATGGAGCGGCAAGCTCGCCTTCCAGCTCCACAGCGGGCCCGGCCCCGCCAAAGTCCAGTTCCGCCACATCCACCTCACTCATCTCGGGAAAACCGAACTCCCCAAACGCGAAGGGCTTTCTCAACCAACAACAAAGAACGAAGAACCAAGAACAACGAACAGCGTCCTCCCTCCCCCTGAGTTAAATCTCGGCTTCGAGAAAGGCACCCTCGAAGGCTGGAAAGCCGAAGGCAATGCCTGGCACAAGCAACCCATCGAAGGCGACACGGTCGCCGTCCGCAAACGCGGCAACTCACGACACGCTGGCAAATATTGGTTAGGCGGCTACGAGCGTATTGGCGACAAAGGCAAAGGCACCCTCACCTCTTCCAGCTTCACCGCCACTCACCCCTGGGCCAGCTTCCTCATCGGCGCAGGCCGCAGCATGAAGGCCGAGATCGTCAGCGAGTCGGATAACAAAATCCTCTTCAGCGCCAGCGGCGAAGACAAGGAGGACATGAAGCGTGTGGCTGTGAATCTCCAGCCCGTGCTCGGCAAGCGCATCTTCATCCGCATCACCGATCAAAGCACCGCGGGCTGGGGCCACGTGAACTTCGACGACTTCGTCTTCCACGAAGAGAAGCCCTCCTTTGCAACCATCAACCTCAGCATCAGCAGTGACCGAACCAAGCGTGCCGATGAAAGCCCCGTCCTCTGGCATCTCCTCCCCAACTCCTCCAAGCCTTCCGAAGTGAAGAACGACCAGGCGCAAAAGCTCACCGCAGCCATGAAGCTCCAGGATGGCTTTCAGGTCGAGCTCATCGCCGCCGAACCAACGATCAAGCAACCCATCGCCTTCTGCTTTGACGAGCGAGGCCGCCTCTGGGTCGCCGAAGCCTTCAGCTACCCGAATCGCCAGCCCGAAGGTCAGGGCAAGGACCGCATCAGCATCCTCGAAGACACAAATGGCGATGGCAGCTTCGAGACCCACAAAGTCTTCTGTGAAGGCCTGAACCTCGTGAGCGGCATCGAGGTTGGCTTCGGCGGCATCTGGATCGGCGCCGCCCCGCATCTTATCTTCATCCCGAAGGATGCCGATGACAAACCCGGCAAGCCCCAGATCCTTCTGGACGGCTGGGGTTACCAGGACACCCACGAAACCCTCAACAGCTTCACCTGGGGCCCTGATGGCTGGCTCTACGGCAACCAAGGCGTCTTCACGCAGTCACTCATCGGAAAGCCCGGCACGCCTAACGCACAGCGTGTCGCCATGAACGCCGGAGTCTGGCGCTATCATCCCTTGCGCCATACCTTTGAGGTCTTCTGCCACGGCGGCAGCAACCAGTGGGGCCTCGACTACAACAGCAACGGTCACCTCTTCATGACCCACTGCCGCAGCTTCTTCGGCAAAGGCGGCACCACCCACGCCATCCGCAACGGCCATTTTTGGAACCAGGCGAACAGCAAATACGCCCCCTTTATCTCCGCCACAGCGCCTAGCTTTACTCCCGACCTGCAAAACTACCTGCCCGCCTCCGCCCGTTACGACAGCGGCGAAGGCGGTGCTGGAAAGCCCGGCACCACCGCCGTCTATGGCGGTCATTCGCATGTCGGCACCCTGATCTACAATGGCGACAACTGGCCCGCCATCTACCGCGACCATCTCTTCACCCACAATCTGCACGGCCACCAGATCAACCACCAGCACATGGTCCGCACCGGCAGCGGCTACGAGACCTTCCACGCCGGTTACGATCTCCTCTACAGCAGCGATGAAACCTACATCCCCGTCGATCTGCAAACCGGCCCTGACGGTGCCGTCTACGTCATCGACTGGACCGACACCCAGCACTGCCACAACCCCGAGGACGAGAAATGGGACCGCAGCAACGGCCGCATCTACCGCATCTCTTGGAAAGAAACTTACAAGCCCGTGAAAGTGGATATGAGCTCCATGTCGGATGCTGATTTCCTGCTCATGCAGACCGGCCACAAGGTGTCACATGCCTCCGCGAACAATGATTGGTATGCGCGAACGGCACGACGCTTGATGCAGGAACGCGGTGGCAACTATGGCGAGCGAGAGCGCCCGCACCGCCTGCTCCAGCAACTCGCCGGTGACGCCCGCCTGACCACTTCGCAAAAGCTGCGCCTGTTGTGGTCAGCCCCATGGGTTCTTGCTGGCATGGATGAGGAGGGCAAGGAACTGGATCATTTCCTGGAGACTCGGGTCAACGATGCGGATGACATCGTCCGTTCCTGGGCCATCCAGCTCGCTACCGAAGAACCCGGCAAACCGAAGCTCAGCCGCGAGACCCTGCTCAATCTCGCCAAGAGCGACCCCTCACCCACCGTTCGCCTCGCCCTCGCCTCCGCCTTGCCTAACCTAGATTCAAACACGGTGTGGGACATCGCCTCAGCCCTCGCCATGCATGGCGAAGACAAAGACGACCGATTCCTCCCCAAGATGATCTGGTTCGGTCTGGGCCGTGTCATTGACGAAGACTGGTCGCGCGGACTTGCTCTCGCCGACAAGACACCGCTCCCCTCCATCGCCGATTCCATCCGCTGGTATGCCTGCACCACACCCGCAGGCCGCGACGCCTTCGTGCCCACGATCAAAACAGAGCGCGACCTACAGATCCTCGCCTTTGGCTTGAAGGACGAAGCCAAGGCCGCGATGCCCAAAGCTTGGCCAGCCATCTCTCTCCCAGCCTCATCCACCAAGGACCAGCTCTCCGCCCTCTTCGGTGACAAAGCCGTCCTCGCCAAGATGCGTGAGGTCCTCGCCAACGAAGCCACGCCTCTCCTCCAACGCCGCAGTGCCTTCGATCTGCTCAAACGCGTCGGCGATGCTGAAGCCACCCCCATCTTCGTGAAGTTGCTGAACCAGCCCGAGTTCACCACCGCCGTCATTCCCCTGCTCTCCCGCTCCAGCGATCCTGCCATGGCATCAGCACTTATTGATCTCTTCACCAAACTCGACACCACGAATCAAAGCGCCGCTCTTGGTGCCCTCACCAGCCGACCTGAACTCGCCAAGGCTCTGCTCCAGGCGGTAAAAGCCGGCACCTTCGACAAGAAGCATCTCAGTGCCCTGCAGATTCGTCAGATGCGCAGCTTGAATAACACGGCGATCAACACGCTGCTCGATGCCACCTGGGGCAAGGTCAACGAGTCCAGCGAAGCCGCGAAAGCCAGCATCGCCAAGATCAAGAAGGCTTATGAATCCGCCCCCTTGTGGGCCTTCAATGCCAAGTCGGGTGAGGAGACCTACAAGCAGGTCTGCGCCGTCTGTCACGCCATGGGTGGAGTCGGCGGCAAGCTCGGTCCCGACCTCGCCGGATCCTGGCGCAATGGACTCGACTACTTCCTCGAGAACATCATCGATCCGAATGCCGTCGTGGGCGATAACTTCCAGCTCCACATCCTAACCAAAAAGGATGGCAGCGTCATCTCGGGTGTCATTGAGCAGGAAACCGACACGGCCATCACCGCACGCACCGTCACCGAGTCCGTCATCATCTCCAAAGCCGACATCAAAGAGCGCCAGAAGCTACCCGCCTCTCTCATGCCGCCCGGCTTGCTGGAAGCGCTGCCGGAGCGCAAAACTCTCGAACTCCTGAAATATCTCCTGATGAAGCGGGAGTGATCCGCAAAGAACCTGCCAGCGTGGACGTTTTAACCAGCAAGCATTCAGACCTATGAATCCTTTTCTCTCACGTCGTGACATGCTCACGACCATGTCCTCGGGCATCGGTTGGCTGGCGTTCACCGCGCTGGCCCAGGGAAAAGGCGGCCTCACCGCAAGGTCCCCGCACTTCCCGGCCCGTGCAAAACGAGTGATCTTCCTCACCATGCGCGGCGGCCCCTCACATGTGGATCTCTTTGATCACAAGCCCGAGCTCGCCGCCCGTGATGGCAAGCCCGCCTCGCTTGGTCGTGATTCCTCCGGAGCCAAGCTCTTCGGCCCCGTGCATCCCATGAAGCAGTTCGGCCAGTCCGGCCAGTGGATGACCACGCTCTATCCGCATCTGTCCAAGCACGCGGATGACATGTGCATCATCAATTCGATGAACACCGACCTGCCGAATCATGCGCAGGCCTTCGGTCAGATGCACACCGGCAGCTTTCAGTTTGTTAGGCCATCCATCGGTGCGTGGAGCCTCTACGGCCTCGGCACCGAAAATGAAAACCTCCCCGGCTTCATCACGCTGAATCCACCGGCGGATAACGGCGGCGCACAAAACTACGGCAGCGCCTTCCTTCCAG
Organism: Verrucomicrobiota bacterium; assembly: GCA_040387935.1. GTDB lineage: Bacteria > Verrucomicrobiota > Verrucomicrobiia > Verrucomicrobiales > Verrucomicrobiaceae > Prosthecobacter. The sequence continues at coordinate 110,986 of JAZKCU010000006.1, forward strand.
CCATCTGCCAGGGCACCAAGATCGGCGGCAGCCAGCTCCCGGATCTCTACGCAGCCCTGCTGAAGAAGGACGTGGCTCCCGGCCCGCCGATGAAGAACATCGAGAACAAGAACATCCCGCGTGATCTCCAGCGCGCGCAGCTCGATCTCATTCGCGGCCTCAACGAACGCAAGATGGAGCGCGATGGTCATCATCCCGAAATCGAAGGTGCCATCGAGTCCTTCGAGCTCGCCTTCCGCATGCAGACCGAAGTTCCCGATGTGCTCGACCTGCGCGGCGAGCCCGAGCACATCCTCAAGCTCTACGGTATCGGCCAGGGCAAGGACCAGTTCGCCCGCCAATGCCTGCTGGCACGACGTCTCGCGGAAGCCGGTGTGCGCTTCATCGAAGTCGCATCCCCCGTGAACTGGGATCATCACAATCGCTTGCGCGATCAGCTCTCCACCGCCTGCGGTGCTACCGATCAGCCTATCGCCGCCCTGCTCACGGATCTCAAGGCTCGCGGCCTGCTCAAAGACACCCTCGTCGTCTGGGCCGGCGAGTTTGGCCGCACGCCTTATGCCCAAAGCGGCGATGGCCGCGATCACAATCACAAGGGCTACTCCATCTGGATGGCCGGTGGCGGAGTCAAAGGCGGCCTAACCTATGGTGCGACTGACGAGACCGGCTACAAGGCCGTGGTCGATCCCATGCACATCCACGACTGGCACGCGACCATGCTCCACTTGCTCGGCCTGGACCACACCAAGCTCACCTACCACTATGGTGGTAGAAACTTCCGCCTGACGAACGTCAGCGGCGAGGTGGCTCAACGAATTCTGACATAATAGGCATTGCCTCATTGAGGGCGGGGCACGTATTCTGATCTCATCTGGAGCAGGCATTGGCCTGCACGGTGCCAGTTTGATTTCAGTTCCCCCTGTTATGAGCAACGGCCCTCCTGCTTCCCCAGCCTCCAGACCGCCATCACGTTGGGGAGGCATGATCCTCGGTCTCGTCCTTGGTGGACTCGTCGGCGCGGCAGCGCTCTACGTCACCCAGGTGGATCCAGGGCTGCTCGCCCGCCTGAAAGCGGCCATCTCACCGGGATCCACTCCTGCTCAATCCGGATCGCCGACCTCACCAGAGACCCCCGAACAGCCAACATCTGAGGAGCAGCCCCAGCCCATCGTGCATCAGGGCCTGCCCCAGACACCTTTTGAAATGGGTGCGCTGCATGCGGATGAACCTGTGGAGACCATCAAGATCACCCTCGGTGCCGGCATGAAGGGCGAGTCCTTGTCCGAGCCAGTCGATGTGCATCTCGGGTTAGGCTTCCCGCTGCGTCTCCATCCTCTCGGCGGCTCTGAGCACGATGCCGCCTTCGCGGCCTGTCCGCAGAAATCCTCGCTCGTAGACGGAGCCACGGACATCCAGCCCGGACAGATGGCCTCCTTCGAATTCACCGCGAGAGGTGATGATCCTGGACTCGATACCCTGCACACCAGCCAGCAGCTTTTGACCGGCCTGAAGTGCGGTGATCTCCAGCGCATCGGCTTTGCCTCCCAGGGCCGCACAGATTGGACCCTCGCAGGCTATCGCATCGAGGTGAATGGCAAGCTCTTCGCGGCGAATGGCGTCGTCGATGCCCGGCCTCAGGAGAAGCTCGCCTCCAGTCGCGACAAGCTCATGAAGCTGCTGCCAGAGTATGAAGCTCACGCCGCCAAGCCTTCCCCCAGCGATTCAGAGAAAGCCGCGCTTAGAGCCGAGAGTGAACTCGTGCGCTCGCTCAGCGGCCGCGTCACCGGCGCCTTTCCCTGGTGGGAGGAGTCCAGCCCGTCCTTCAAGCCCGCCCCCATCACCGGCACCCTCGTTCAGAACGTCCACGTCACGCTCCAAACCGGCGCAGGTGCCCAGCCAGGAACCAGGCACCCCATTTACCTCCTCGCCGGAGCTAGAAAATTCCTGCTCAGCTCCGAACTCAGCCCGCTGCAGGACGCCTCCGGACCTCAGACCTACGAACTCGCCAGTTTCGAGCTCGCCATCAATCCCCTGACCCGTGAATCCCTGGCGCAGCCCGGCATCGGCATCCTGGGCAGCGGTGCGGCAGCACAGCGCGTGCCTGATCGTGCCCAGCTTCAACGGGTCGCCATCGAGGCAGATGCGCAGCCTGTCTATGATAGCGATAAGAACGCCGGTGATGCCCAGGTGCTTTCCTCGGTCTGGCTCACACCTTCCGCTCATCTCGATGAAAATGGCGAGATCGTCCGCACGCCTCCCACGGCTAACGAACGATCTGTCTGGCTGGCAGGCACACCGTCTGCCAGCGTGCCGGAGAAGCTGCCACCGCTGCCCCCTGAGCCGCCGCTACCGCCGGTCATTATCGAGCCACCGCCGCCGCTCTGGCCTCCCGTGCGCATCTTCATCCCCGATGGCTACCCACCCCCACCTGGAGGCGGCGGATTCCTCTCGCTGCTGGATATCCTGGCCGCCCTGCTCTTCCCGCTGCCACCTCCGGTGGAACCCTTGATCAGCGGTGTGCGCATCGATCCCGCCACCACCATCGTGCGTGATGGTGATGCCGTCACGGTGGACTGGACCGTCAGCGGCGGCACGGAGCTCATCGCCGCCTGGCGTATCGATCTCTTTGGCGTGCTGCCGCACAAGCCCGTGCCGGTGTTTGCCACACCGTTGGCCAGCATTCCACTCACGCCTTCAGGCCCCATTCCACCGGGAGTGGATACCCACGTCAGCCGTATCACGCCGACCATCGTGCGGGCAAACATCGCCGCCATGCTCACCGGCGCGGAGGCCCTCTATCTCTATGTGCAGCCACGTGTGACCGCGCTGGACACCTTCGGGAATGTCATCACAGCGGCGAATGGCTCCCTGCTGCCGCTCTTCCCATCAGGCACCACCGTGGCATCGGTAGGCACACGCCGCGGCGGTGTATTAAAACCCTTCCCGCCGGGCAATGCCTCCGCTCCATCCTTCCAGGTCACCCCACCTCTGCCGGCTTTGCCTCTGCCATGGAAAGGTATGCCGCTGGCAGATCCCCTGGCCATCCGCAATGCCTGGAGCCTTGTTGCCGAGCACGGCAGCCATTTCGGACTGCTCTTCGCCAGTCACGAAAACATCCCCGCCGCCATTCATCTGCCCTCCTGGAGCACCGCCATTCGTCCCACAGGCGATGGTGCCGAGGTCATCACCATCCGCTTTGAAGGGCTAGTCCCCATTCCTGCCGCCGCCAATGGCTTGCGTGCCGTGGCTCATGTCGGCTTCGTCGGCGGATCGTCTCCTGCCACCACGGCGGAGATTGATGCCCGTGCCGAGCTCAGCAGCGGCCCCACCCGCCGAAACATGGCAGGCAATCTCGTGCCCTTCCCCTTTGGCGCGCAGCCCTTCTTCCGCCTCCACACCGCCGTGAATCCACTGCCGGCCGACAAGGCTTCACCGCTGCTGTTGATCGACATGCCCCTGCGCTTTGATCGCATGACCGCAGTGAACTTCGCCAACTACCCTGTCGATCCCATCCACGGCGCGGACTTCGTCGCAGGTCCTCCTGCGGGCTGGATGGCCGCCGACTTTGCTTTCAATGGTCCCGCCTTCGTGGCCCAGGCCGGCACGGGCACCATGTATGTCACGCTCACTTACAAGATACGTCTTACCACCACGGATGCCACCGATGCAGTGGGTGTGATCGGAGTCCGCCTCGTCCCTGACAACACTCCATGAAAACGCACCTGCTTCTGCTCCACCTCCTGCTCCTGGGATTCGTGGCGCCATCCATCGCCGCCCCTCTGCCGGCCGTGCACGGACGTGTCTACGGCCAGGACGAAAAGGGCAATAACCTCGGCCCCCTTCCCGGCGCCAAGATCGAACTCCTCAGCGGTAAGGGAAACACCGTCGTCGCCACCGTCACTGCCAATTCTCCCGGCGGCTATTACCAGATCAAGGACCTGCCCCCAGCAGACTACGCCTATCGCGTGACCAGCGCCGGCTTCAAGACCGAGGATGCGCGCCGTGGCTTCAAGGTGCCGCAAAATTCGTTAGAATACGTCCACGACTTCATCCTCACCAAGCCGCCCGCCAAGCGCGAGCGCTGTGACGTGCCCGTGCTCATCGTGAAGCGCGTGCGCACGGGCGAGAGGCCCGAGGAAAGCGTGCGGCTTCCGGCTGGCAATGCCAGGATGGTCCTCCGGCCCTCCTCACCCAAGGTCACCGCACCCCCTAACCAACCCTTCGTCAGCAATGACAAGGGCGACCTTGTGCTGAAGGACCTCGCAGTCGGTGATTATGATGTCTCCATCGATGCGCCGGACAGCCAGCCATTCATCGGCATTCTCAAGGTCACCTGTGGCACCAGGGACCAGGTCGTTTTTGAACTTGAGCCTTGCGATGAGGTGCTGCACGGCCTCGTCCGCACCCTGCTTCGTGAAGCCTGGGGAAGTTCGTCACAGGCCAAGGCCGCCTGGGCACGCGCCAGACTGATCGCCCCCAAGGTGCAGGGGAAGGAACGGGCACCGTCTGACTACGCGCAGGGTTTGTCGCAGATAAGCGCAGGCAGCTATGATGCAGCGACCACCACACTCGCTGAAGTGGTGGATGCCAAACCGCAAGGCCCCATCCTGGATCGTGCGGCAGATGCCCGGCTCTCGATGCTCCTCGTGCAGCACCAGCTTACCCACGCCATGAAAGACGCCGCTGCGGTGGCCACCATCCATTATGCCAATCGAGCGGTCAGCCCGGCTTCTCGCGAGACAGCACAGACCTTCGGCCTTGCGCTCGGCCTAATGCTTGGCCCCTGGAAGGCCGACATCGGCACTTCGAAGGCGGCTTCGTTTGAGAAGGAGGTTCTCGGCGCCCTTGGCGATGAACTCCGCCGCGAATGTGAGAAGGAGCGCGACCGCGTGCTCGCAGAGTTTGCCAAACTCAACTCCGATTCTCAGGGCCTGCACAACCGGCTCCTCACTGAAGCGGATGCCCGGCGCAAGGAAGAGGGCGGCCGTATCCAAGTCCGTCAGGCCGCCATCGAACGCGAGGTGAAAGGTCTCGATGCCGAGATCCAGCAGCTGCAAGGCACTACGCAAGTCGATCAACAACTGCGCGTACAGCTCGCCGGATTCGCGCAGCAGCGCCAGCAGATCGCCGTGCAGATGCGCCAGCTTCAGGCCAGGCTTCAGCAGCTCTCCACCCTGATGAACCAGGGCGGCGGGGGCGGAGGCAGGCCCACATTCCCACCTAACCAACAACAGCGAATCCCTCCCCGTGGCGTCCCGCAGCGCGGCACCACCAACCCGGCCTTCGAGCCGCAGCGGCAGCCGATGCCGTCACAGCCGACGCAGCCTCAGGTCAATCCGCAGATCCAGATGGAGATGCAGCAGATTCAGGTCCAGCTCGCCGGACTCCAGCAGCAGGATGCTCAGCTCGCCACCAGTATGGTAAACCTGCAAAACAAAGCCCAGCGTACCAACGGTGCTGCCGAGGCCGAGCTCGCCGGCAAGAAGAAGCGTCGAGATGACCTCACTCGTGAGTTCGACGGTCTGGATCAGCAGCGTGTTGCGCCCTTTGATCCGAACAGGGTCACCACGCCGCAGATCAGCGACCTCGACCGCCGCGCCCGGCTGGTGAAAACCTACCGCGACTTCCCGCTTGAGAAACGCCGCCAGGAACTGCTCGACCAGTTCACCTGCGGCGCCAGCAAGGACAAGCCTAGCCCAACCAACGATGGATTAAGGCCTGTCCCGATCACCGAGAGAGACTTCCCTTCCCCACGCCAAACCGCACGTTGACAGAGGTACGTTGTTCACGCTTTAGCGTGCTCTATGAACTCTGATTCACACGCTAAAGGATGAACGACGTACTCCTTCTCTCGAGAACCACTCAAGCCCTAGCCGCCAGCTTCAGCTTGAACTTCTCCACGGCCGCCTTGATCAGCGGATCCCCCTGAAAGTCTCCGGCGGGCGCAGCAGCGTCAGCCCCTGGCACACTGGCCGCAGGTGTGGTCCCCTTGCTCTCCGCCTTCGGTGTATCCACCTTGGCTTCAGGTGCCGAGGCAGGCTTTGGTTCCGGCATGTCCAGCAGGTCAAAACCCATCTCCGTGGCCATGGGCGCGGCCAGAGAAGCATCAGGAACAAGTTCAAACTTCACCGCCGTGCCGAGCAATTCCGCGGCGACCGCCTCTAGGAACTTGCGCTGGTTGTCGCGGTTCAGGCTCTCGCGGGCATAGCCTTCTGTGATCGGGAAACCGACCTTCACCACTCCACGGGAGATGGAAAGTAGCGTCCCGATCTTCAGCCATGCCACGACGAGCGCTCGCCGCTCCTGGATGACATTGGTGAAGTCAGCCCAAAATTGTCCTAGATCGATGTCCTCCGTCTCTGCCAGCGGAGCCGGCTTCCTCTCAGGATCAGCGGAAATGATCGGCGGCTCGGGAGCCACCACTGGTGCCGCTTTGACGACAGGCACAGGAGCCTCCACGGGCTTGGTCACGACCACAGGGGCCGGCTCAGGTTCAGCCACCTTCTCAATCACTGGCTCACGCGCCACAGGCGGCGTGCTCACAGGCGTTGCAATCTCTCTGGCCACCGCCGCAGGAGCAGGCTCCACTGTTCTTGTGGGAGCCACACTCACTCTTTCAGCCGGAGCCGCTGCACGGGGCGTCGTGACCTGCGCCGGCCGCGGCGTCACCTTTGGCAATCCACCAGCGGTGCCGCTCTCCAGAGCCTCGATCACATCACTCAGGCTCACTTCATTCAGATGCTGCACCGCCTGGATCACACCCAGTTCCAGATGCAGACGCTTGTTCGTGGCCCAGCGCATGCGCGCATCCACCTCGGCGAGACCATCCACCACACGCAGAAGCTGCTCCGTCGTGGCCATCTGGCTCTGTGCGGAAACACGATCCGCAACCTCCGGCTCGAGGTCCTCCGCCCCTGCTTCAGGATCAGCTTGGCTAACCAAAAGCGTGCGAATATGCTGGATAAGATCGCTCAGCAGCTTGCCGAGATCCTTGCCAGCCTCACTCGTGTCGTGGACGAGTTGCAGCGCGCCCACGGTGTCACTTTCCAAAAGATGCTGCACCATGCCCGCCACGGTCTGCATGGAGGTGAAGCCAAAAATCTCCAGCACGTCTTCCTCCCGGATCTTGTTGCCGCAGAAGGCCACGAGCTGGTCCATCATGGACTGCGCGTCACGCATGCCACCATCAGCGCCCTTGCCGATGGCAAAGGCAGCCTTCTCATCCAGATCCACGCCTTCCAGATTGGCGATGTGCAGCAAGTGTTTGGCGATGATGTTCAGTGGGATACGGCGCAGGTCAAAGCGCTGACAGCGGCTGATGATCGTCGGCAGAATCTTGTTTGCCTCTGTCGTGGCGAAGATGAATTTCACATGCGGAGGCGGCTCCTCCAGGGTCTTCAGCAGCGCATTGAAGGCCGCCGTGGAGAGCATGTGCACCTCATCGATATAGTAGATCTTATAGCGGCAGCGAGAGGGGGCATACTTCACGCTCTCACGCAGGTCGCGGACCTGATCCACGCCGTTGTTGCTGGCACCGTCGATCTCCATCACGTCCAGGCTGTTCCCTTCAGCGATCTCCTTGCAGATAGGATCCTCGGGATCAAAGTCGACGCTCGGGCCGTTCGGGCAGTTCAGGGCCTTGGCAAAAATGCGCGCCGTGGACGTCTTGCCTGTTCCACGGGGTCCCACAAAGAGATAAGCATGCGCCAGACGATCCTGCGCGATGGCATTTCTCAAGGTGCGGACAACGTGCTCCTGACCGAGCACATCGGCGAATGTTTTGGGGCGATATTTGCGGGCGAAAACCTGGTAACTCACGTGTTGAGACTAGCGCCTCGTGATGGCGTGGCGAGGGGATTTTTGCTGTTCACTCAAGATGCTTCCAATCCCAGCTCCGTCTTCATTTTCCGTGACAGGGAGGCCACCACCAGCGCATAGGAGTGGTCGGTCAGTTCTTTAACGAGTTTTGTCGGCAGCCGACCCTCCAGGGTCAGCGTGTTCCAATGCCGCTTGTTCATGTGGTAACCCGGCTGCACCTCCTCATAGCGATCCCTAAGCTCAATGGCCCGGTCAGGGTCGCATTTCAGGTTTGCCTTGGCCGGAAACTCTTCGGGTGAAGTGAGGGCAAACAGCTTCCCACCCACCTTGTACACCAGCGTGTCAGGACCGAAGGGTGTGGTCTCCTCCACCTGAGGCAGGGAAAGGCAATAGGCGCAGAAATCAGCGAGGGTCATGCCGCCAAAGAGGCAGCGGAGGGCCCTGCTGTCAAAACGTGGCATGCCAAACCTTCGCTGGGCGTTTTTTTGCCGTGTCACTTGTGGCTTGCCTTTCCTCTGTAGGTCTCGGTAACCTCATCCACGACATCTTATGAAGCATCTACTCTCCGCCCTTTTCGCCGCCAGCCTGCTTCTCACGTCGCAAGCCTCGGCCGCCGACCTGAACCAGCATCCCTTCTTCAAGCACCTCATCGGCGAATGGGAGGCCGAAGGGGAGCTGAAGAATGAAAACAACGAGCCTGTCACCGTCAAGGAAAGCTGGACTGGCCGCGTGGATGCCGAGGACACCTTCTCCATCGAGGGCTCCCGCACGATCAACGGTGACACGCAGAAGTTCACCTGGACCTACACCCGGAGTGCCGCCACGGATAATTTTGAAGCCATCCTCACCGGTGGCGATGGCCAGCCCCTGCGTTTCGAAAGCAGCCTGATCGAGGAGCCTCTCACCCTCACGCTCAAAGCCATCACCGGCAATGGCTCCGGCAACATCTCCGTGGAAGACACCTTCGCCGATGAGGGCAAGGACACCCTGACCTCCAAAGTCACCTTCACCGGCGATCAAGGCCAGACTACCCTCCAAGGCGCCATCACCCACAAAAAGAAAAAGGCTCCTTGATCAAACTGGGGGAAAGGCGTCCGGATAGCGAGCAAGAACACATTTGGTTGGGCCTTGCGGGGCGGATGGTGGGAACACCCCTCAAGGAAGACGTACGTCTTCCTTTACATCGAGCGGCCACAACATCTCATCTGCCGACAGGAGTGAGCCTGCCTTCAATGAGGGTTGAAGGCAGGTGGTTCTCTTGGTTTACGCCTTTTCCTTTTTCGGCTCCCCACCAGACCTCTTCACCTCGGGAAGCTCGAACTTCGTGACCCCGGGCAGCGGCATCGGGGTTGGCTTGAAGCTATCTCCCCACTTCAGCGTGTCCGGCGCCAGGTCCTGCGTGCAGGCCAGCATCTGATCCCACGTGATGAGTTGCCCGGTGTAGGCCGCCTCACGCCCCATGATGCCAACCATGGTGGAAAGCATCATGCGGTCGCCGTCATTGATCACCTCTCCCTTGCGGATGGCATTGAAGAGAGCCTCGTGCTCGAGGTCATACATGTTCTTCTCATCGCCACGGAAGCGCCAGCGCTTCTCGCCATCGATGAAAGGATCACCGCCCTTGCCGATGACGAGTGTGCCCTTCTCACCGCGGATGACGTCCTGGTTATGTCCCTGGCAGCCCTTGATCTGGCGGCTGGCCATGTTGCAGATCAGGCCATTCTCCCACTCATACGCGGCATGGAAATGGTCAAAGATGTTGCCGTCCTCAGCCTTGATCTGGCGTCCACCGGTGGCGATGCAGGACATCGGCGGCTTGTCGCCCATGGCCCAACAAACTTTATCAACACTGTGCACCGCTTGTTCGACGAGGCTGTCGCCGCTGAGCCAGGAGAAGTTGTACCAGTTCCGCACCTGCCACTCCACATCACTCATGCCTTCCGGGCGGCCGCTGGCAGGCGGCATTGGCTTCACCGGGCCGGTGTGGTAAGTCGCATAGACGCTGGTGATCTTACCGATATCACCACCAAGCGCACGCTTGAAGGCCTCGATGCGCGAAGTGCTGTAGCGCCAGCAAAAGCCAGCCACCAAGTTCAGCTTCTTCTCTTTAGCCTTGTTCACCGCGGCCATGGCCACATGATAGCCCACGCTGTCCACCGCCATCGGCTTCTCGCAGAAAATGTGCTTTCCGGCCTCCACGGCCGCCTGCAGATGCATGGGGCGGAACCCCGGTGGGCTGGCCAGCAGCACTACATCCACACCGCTGTCGATGAGCTGTTTGTAGGCATCTAGACCGATGAATCTCTTGTCGGCCTTCACATCCACACGATCCGGAAATTTTTGCGTCAGTGAGGCGACGCTGGCATCGATCTGCTTCATGTCCACATCCGCCATGGCCACGATCTTGCCATTGTACTCAGCACTCAGCGCTTGGTTCGCCGCGCCCGTGCCACGGCCACCACAGCCGACGAGGCCGATGCGCAGCGTCTCATTGGAATCAGCTTTCTGCTGGGCCCGCAGGCTGGCGGCGGCGGTCAGGATGGCGGTGCTGTGAACGAACTGGCGGCGGTTCAAAATGGAAGACATGGCGTGTAAGTATGAGAGATCGTGGGGGTGGAAAGCAACCTTTCTCCGAGTGGATGACAAATAGTGGTATCCGAGTGCCCTCATTAGCAGCAGGCTAATAGCCACCTTGAGCTCACTCTGCCTGAGATCACCATTGCGGACCGAGACAGGAACATGATAAAAAAGTGACGCCGTCGTGCCCCCGATGCCACGTTTAGCCTTCCCTGCTCTGCTACTCTCCAGTCTATGGCTGGCTTGGGGCCTTCACGCCCAGAACGAAAACCCTTTTGATAAAGCGGCCGAGGCGCGGGAAAAGATTCGCGAGAAAATCCGGAAGAGCACCGAGAAGGCCCGGGAAGGTCCCCGCAAAGGCATGATCCTTCCCGGCGTCACTGACTCCGACCATGCCTTTGACAAAGCGGCTGACTCCAGGCAGTCCGCCCGCCAACGTGCCTTTGATCGTGGTCAGAAGACCGCGCTCCCGGCCTCCGAGGAAAGGGAGAGCCTGGGGCGTCTGCCTGATGCGGCGGCCAATGCAATCCGCGCCGAGGACGGCACCGTCGTCAAACAAGGCGCTCCTGCGGCAGCGGCTTACAATCGAGTGATGGAGACGCGCCGCTTCTTCGCCCATTACCTGGATCCCCACCTCTACAATGTGAATGACAGTTTCACGGACAAGGCTGAAGATCGGAAGCAGTTTGAAGCCGAGGCACTGAAGGTCTATCCGGAGCTTCTCCGCGCGCAATCGGCCTTTGCCATGCGTCATGAGGCCATCAACCGGTGGATCGATTCCCGCCAGCCTCCACTGGCCCTTGATGCCCGGCGCAAGCTCCTGGTGGCTCATATGGCCAGCCTGGAACTCTACGGCAACCTGCGTCGCGATCAATTGGGCGTGGGCCAGGTCCCCTGGGATCAGCTCCATGGCCAGCGCCCCCCGTCTTTCATGAAGCGCAATGAATTTGAAGTCGAGGTAAGTGGCGATGTCGTGCTGCTGCCAGACGGGATTCGTGGCAAGGTCATCCGCGGCAAGGATGACAAGCCTGACATCATCCAATGGCTCGATGCCGAGGGCCCTCACCTCCTCAGCATCCCTCAGGAACCCAGCGGCAAGGTGCGGCTTTTCAAAGATTACGACTGCGACTATCGGCGCACCGAAACGCTGGGTGGCAACTACAGGATAAGATTCATCAAACCCAAGTTCTAAACAGGCACCCGATAAGGATGACCTTTTGAACCGGCGGAGGGCGGGACCAGTCTCATGGAAGCAACCCCAGCGATTTCAAGAAGACATCTGTCTTCTTCATCGTGTCCTCGTAAAGCACCTTGTCGCGCATGAGGTAGCCATGCGTGCCGCCGGCATTCACATCCAGCTCACATCGGTTGCCTGCCTTCAGCATCGCCTCATGAAAAGTCTTCGCTCCTGCGAATGGAGTGACGGTGTCACCCGTGCCATGAAAGATCAGCGTCGGCGGCAGGCCGGCACGCACGTTGTGCGCGGGAGAAAGCTCCTGCCAGCGCTCTCCGATTTTTGCCTGCCCGTAGCCTTCCTTCGAAGTATCGATCACCGGAAACAGCAGCACCAAGGCCGCTGGCGTGGCTGAGATGGAGATATCATCGCCCGCCTCATTCACCTTGTCGAACAACGCTGTCGCCGCCGCCAGGTGTCCACCTGCGGATCCGCCGCTGACGATGATCTTTTCAGGATCGATGCCGAACTCACTCGCGTGCGACTTGATGTGGCGTACTGCCGAGCGCGCATCCTTCACACAGTCAAACACACTCACGCCGGTCTTGGCGCTGTGCAGACGATACTGCACGCTGATGCCGACCAGCCCTTGCTTTGAATAATGCGCGGCAAAGGGATACATGCGCGGTGGAGCACCCCCCGTCCATCCGCCACCATGAATGATCACATAGCACGCGCGCTTGTCTCCGGTCTTGAAGCCCTCAGGCTCAAAGACATGCATCTGCAGCTCACGATCCGCCACCTTCTTGTACACCAGTACTCGGGAAGGCTTTAGCCCCGCCGCCATCTTGTCCATGGCATCGGGGGCCTTGGCCTTGGGGGCTGGCTCCTGACCGTTCAGCAGTGACGACAGACCGAGGCAAACACAGAGAAAAAGGAGACGTGACATGGAGAACTCATGGAACGCATCACGAGGCGTGTCATTTCAACACTTGGTCGTTTTGCGCTTCGGCGCCACCGGCAGTCCACGACGGCTCTTCACGATGTAGGCAGCCGCATCCGGCACCTGGCAATCCGTGTCCCCCATGTCGACTTCGACGACACCCATCTTCTTTGCCGCCTCCATCGCCTTGTCCGCCAGCGGTGCCACGTACGTGCCGCAGCAGATCACGAAATTGTTCATCGCATAGCGCACCCGGTCCGGCGCCGTCTTGATGGTCTTCACCACTCGCGTCAGCAGCGCTTGAATCTCCTGGATCGGCAGCTCTTCATCCGGCCTCATGCACAGCAGTGCCGAAAGCGTGCCCCAGCCGGCCGTGGCGATCAGTTCCTTCGATGAGTCGATCCACTTCAAGGCCATCTCGATCGCTTCCGGATGCTCCGCCGCTACATTCGGCACCGTGCTTCCAGCATGCATGTGCCACACACAGTTCTTCGCCCAGCGCTCCACCTGCGCGCGCTTCATCTTGCTGCCATCTGCCAAGAGTCCTGCCATGTACATCGCGTCCGAGTTCCCTGTGTCATAGAGCTGCATCGCCAGTTCCTGGTCCCCTTTGATCATTTTCAAGATGGGCTTCATGTCGCCGATCTTCACGCCGAAAAACGGCTCCGGCGCACCATGCCGCCGGTAAGTCTTCTTGGTTTGCTCGGTGCCCTTGGAGGCCAGCAGATCCATGGTTTGTTCGAGCGTCATGACGAGTAGGCCGTGCATTCCATCTTGATGACGCTGGTCTGTCCAGGGAAAAAGCTAACCTCCTTTGCAACAACGGCCTTCATTTGGTCTCGCGCTTCTGTCCAGGACGCAGCGCGATCATCGCCGCCACCATGCCCGCCATCATGAGCCAGATGTGGCCAGGCAGATCCTTTTCAAAGATCCTGTTGCCGCCCGCGAACACCACCAGAGAGCAGCCGATGAAGCTCAGGAAGCGTGGCAGGAAACCCTTCATGTGTGCCGCCACCAGTGCCGTCACGGAATACAGCGCGCCCCCCAGCAGATACCATGCGGTCTGCGCCGGTGCCGCAGGCTTCAGCACCAGCCACAGCACAGCGGTGACGAGCAGCACCGCCGCCAGCGCTCGGGGCCGCACAGTCAGAGCACGCCGCGGATTTTGATAGTGCTCCTGAAACTTGGATGGATCACTCGTCCGCAGCTCATTGATGCACAGGTTCACATGTTCACGCGCCTCCAGGATCCCCGCCTCCGGGACGGCACGGTGATAAAGCTGGATCGCTGCCGAGGCATCGCCTGTCGCCACAGCTTCGCGGATCTCCATCTGTGTCGCTCCATCCAGTCTCCGCACCGGAGCCCCATGCAGACCACGCTCACGATTCAGCCACGCGGTGACGATCATCCAGAACCCCAGCCACACAATGAAGAATGCCACAGGAAGGTAGCCCGTGGGAATCGCACGCGGCACGTTCGGCAAAGGCGCGCCACCTTCCCAGGCATAGGCTTCGATCACCTTCGCGATGGTCACCAATCCATACAGGATGCAGCCCAGTCCCGCAAGAACCTCGACCACCCTCACATAGTTAGGCACTGGAGAACCAGACACAAATCTCGACTGGTCAAACATGCCACGCAGCGTCGTGCGCCGGGCATGACTCATGAACCACCCATTGACGAACAGCCCCGCCGTCATGACCAGCAGGGACCCCATGCCAAACCAGTTTAACAAAGATCGTGACAAAGGTCCAGGCTCACGCTTCAACGTGGGATTCATCTGCTGAGCGCGCATGAAGGCATTCTCCTGGTAGAGCCAGAAGATCGTGCATAGCAGACCAAACACCACCAGCGCCGCCGCGCCCGCCAGCCAGGCAGGATGCCGCTTCAGCCAGTTGGCATATTTGCGAGCAAAGTTGGCTGGGCGGGCCGAGATGGGATCCCCCTTCAAGAAGTGTCCGAGCTCCTCGCCCAGTTCACGCGCCGTGGCATAGCGCTGCGCGGGTTCTTTCTCCAGGCACTTCAGGCAGATCGTCTCCAGATCACGCGGCAGGTCAGGATTACTCCGCGAAGGTGCCGCAGGCTCCCGCTGCACCACCTGCATCATCGTCTCTGCCGCTGTGCGTGCCAGGAAGGGCGGGCGGCCCGTCAGCATCTGGTAAAGGATCGCGCCTAGCGCATACACATCTGTGTGCGGCCCCACACGGTCATTGCGCCCCTGCGCCTGCTCCGGCGCCATGTAGCTCGGGCTGCCCAGCACCGCGCCAGTCATGGTGAGACTTTGATCTTCATCGATCCGCTTCGCCAGCCCGAAATCCAGCACATGCGGACGCCCTTCGGAATCCACCATGATGTTCTGCGGCTTCAGATCCCGATGCAGGATGCCCCGCTGATGCGCGAAATGCACCGCCTCACACACCGTGTGCAGCAGCTCCGCAGCCTCACGCACCTTCATCGACTTGCCGTGGCATTGATCCGCCAGCGTGCCGCCTTCGATGAAGTCCATCGAGTAATAGTGCTGCCCCTCATGCTCGCCGATCTCGTGGATGTTCACGATGTTCGGATGTTTGAGCTGCGCCACCGCCTGGGCCTCCGCGTGAAACCGCTGCACCTCGTCCTTGTCGGCAAACGCCCCGCTGCGGATCATCTTCACCGCCACCGTGCGGTTCAGCGCCTGCTGCCGTGCTCTCCAAACCACGCCCATCCCGCCTTTGGCCGCCTCCTCCAGCAGCTCGTAGTTGCCAAAGTACTTCACGTGACCCCCGAGTGACCACGGCGGTGCCGCCAGCTTCACCGTCTCAAAGTTCGACCTCAGCGCCCCCGACATGAGGCAGGCAGGACAAAGGGCATCCGGGGCGTCTGCCGGGAGTGAAGCGCCGCATTTCGGGCAGGAGTTCGGAGTGTTCATGGAGTGTTGGGATAGGTTTCCATGAGTTCCTGAAAGACCAGCATCCCCAGGTTACGGAAAAAGTGCCGAAAGTGAAAAGCACTATTTCCCGCTCCCTCGTACAACCCCATTCCAATGGGGAAGTCTCCGCGATCCTCCCACAAGCCTGAATCCCCATATCATTCTGGATTCACGACGAGTGCGGGTGAGAGCCACTCAAGTTCCGCAGAACGTCCGGTAGCTCTCCTCGCCCGAAGCCTTGTCATATCCCGGATGCGTCTTCGAATGATCGTATGGTTTTGAAAGCACCGCCAGCAGCCGCTCCACCTCACCCAGATCATCATTCTCCGCCGCCGCAGCGAGAGCCTCCTCCACCTTGTGATTCCGCGGAATGAAGGCGGGATTGTGCCGCTGCATGCAGCTGACGACTTCCTGCCTTGTCTGTGGCTGCCTGCCCAGGCGAGCCTGCCAGCGCTGATGCCACTCACGGAGCCCAGGCTCTGACGGCATCTCAGCCGCCGCTGTAGCACGGCTCAGATCACGAAAGGTGTTCGTGAAGTCCGCCTTCGCCTGCAGCATCCAATCGAGCAACGACTGCACCAGAGCCCCGTCATCGTCCTCTTCCGTCAGCAGCCCCAGCTTGCCCCGCATCGCGCCTAACCAATGACGCTTGAAACGCTGCTCAAAGCCTTCGATCGCTTCATTCGCGATCTCCACAGCCTTCTTCTCGTCCTCATGCAGCAGCGGCAGCAGGGCCTCGGCAAACCGCGCCAGATTCCACTGCGCGATGAAGGGCTGCTTGCCATAGGCATAGCGTCCCTGACGGTCGATGGAGCTGAACACCGTCGCTGGATCATAGGCATCCATGAAAGCGCAGGGACCATAGTCGATCGTCTCGCCCGAGATCGCCATGTTGTCCGTGTTCATCACTCCATGGATGAAACCCACCTGCTGCCACTGCGCGATCAAGGCTGCCTGCCGCTCGATCACCGCTTCGAGAAAAGCAGCATAGGGCCTCTCCACCTCCGCGATCTCCGGATAGTGCCGGCGCAGCGTGTGATGCGCCAGGGCACGCAGCGGCTCCAGCTCATGACGAGCTCCCGCATACTCAAAAGTGCCCACCCGGATGTGGCTCGCGGCCACCCGCGTCAGCACGGCCCCGCGCATCGTCCCTTCGCGATACACCACCTCGCCCGTCGTCACCACAGCCAGGCTTCGCGTCGTCGGAATGCCCAGCGCATGCATCGCGTCGCTGATGATGTATTCCCGCAGCATCGGCCCGAGAGCCGCACGACCATCTCCCCTGCGCGAAAACGGCGTCGGTCCCGGCCCCTTGAGCTGGATGTCAAAACGCTCACCTTTCGGGGTGAGATGCTCGCCTAACAAAAGAGCACGACCATCCCCCAGCATGGTGAAATGCCCGTATTGATGTCCCGCATACGCCTGGGCCAGCCATTGCCCTCCCGGTGCCGTCTCATTGCCCGCAAAGAGCGCTGGATGATTCGCCAGCCCCGCATCCAGCCCCAGTTCGGCCGCCAGCCCATCATTGAAGATGATCATCTTCGGCTCACGCACCGGCGAGGGTTCCACGGCTTCATGAAACATCTTCGGCAGCCGTGCATACGAATGATCAAAGCGCCAGCCTGCGGGAGATGAGAGTGAGTTGGAGGGATCGGACATGGGGGGGAGGTGTCAGCGCGTCATGCACCATGGCTCATGAAAACCGTGACTACCAGGGATACGCATCTCTCAAATCGCGCGCAGCACCGAAATCAGATGTCGCATTTCATCTTCCACCTCCGCGGACGAATCCACCGTCTCGGCAATCTCCGCACGCAAGACCTCCCGGTAGCGCTGCCGCAGACGATGAACCGCCACCTTGAGGGCACCTTCGGACAGGCCCAGCTTTTGAGCCAGTTCTTCCCGGGCCTGCTCCACACCGCTCAAGGTTCCTTTGAGGGCCTCAAAGGTGCCTTCATCCTTCTTCGCGGTGAATTCAGCCCGCAGACGCCCCATCGCGCGCTCCAGCACATCCATCGCCCAGCGTCGGTCATACAGAGCGTCCGCATCGTTCTCATCCCGGGGCTCGATCGCGTAACGTGACTCGGCGTCCAGCGCATCCCAGTCCAGCACCTCCTGTCCGCCGCCTCTTTTCAGCGCGTTCGCCCGATGAAACTCATTTGCCAGAAAGTGCTTCAAAGCCCCCAGTAAATAGGAGCGAAACCGACCGCGCTTCGGATCTGCCGCCGTGGCCCCGGCTTCCAGCAGGGAGGCAAAAAACGCCTGAGTCAGATCCTGCGCATCATGCGCCGCGTGCCCGCGCCGCCGGACAAAAGCATACAGCGGATACCAGTAGTCACGGCAGAGGTCGGACAAGGCCTGATGGCCGGTAGTTCCATGTCCCGCACGCTGCGCAGCCAGCACCACACTCCAACGTGTGGTGTGGAACTCACGCGCACCGGGAGCGATGGAGTCATTCATGACCCGTAGTCTTCAGCACGACAGCACGTCACGTCAACGATCCATACCCTACTTTTGTGTCGAGAGGAGCCGCACGGTTGCGGCCTACCACCATCTCATTAATCCACAGCTTTTGTGCCTGGGGAACCAGGCTTGGGCCGAAGCAGGGTGCCGTCAGGAACTGATTGAACTTCATGTTAGGAAAGTCCGTCGAGCGCAGAATCACGTTTGTGTGCTTGATCACCAGCTTGCCATCAAACCACCCGCGCACGATGCCATCGGCCTTCGGCAGGCCGGCGTCTAGGTTGAGCTTGAACCGCGCCTCGATGCAGTCACAGCCATCTTCTTTGAAGAGCGCACGGAGAGCCTTTCATCATGCCAGCCACGCGCTTGGCCACAGCCGGATCGTCGAAACTGCCCTCAAAGAGCGCCGGCGAGTCCACTGTTGCTTGTGAAACAGCGCAGCCAGCCAGGAAAAGAACGATGAGAAAGGCCCAAGCATTGGGGCACTTTCCGGACGCACCTAACGAACGATGAAATATCGTCGTTCCTTTCACCAGCTAGGCGTGCAAGCTTAGAGTCCGGCCCGTTGCATGATGAGATCGAGCTGCTGCTGGAACTGCGGAATGTCGCCCTTCGGCGGCTGATATCCCTGCGGAGCACCGCCCAGGCCCAGTCGTCCGAACTGGTCCAGGGACCAGTTGGCCGTCTGACCGTCGCTAAAAGTCACCTTGCCAGACATCAACGCGCCAGGCGCGGTGATCTGATCTGCCGTGAGAGTGACCACACTGCCAGGGCCTGCCTCTGCTTCACCGGCGGGCATCACATCATAACCATCTCCATACTCCTCAGGCACTTCCGCCTGGGGTGATTCGTCAGGGGGAGGCTCCGCGGCCGCGACGGCGGGCGCTTCGGCCTTCGGCTGCTCACGGGGTTTATCTTTGATGCGCACTCCCACGTCCACCATCAGCAGGCGGGCTTCGAGGTAGGTGAGAGAGATGCCAAACTCGCTCTTTAAGCGTGACTGCACATCATTGAGGGTGGCTCCATCGGAGGCCCATAGTTCGACCTGGGCGAGTTGATCCTGAGTAAGGTTGGACATGAACTTTGACTTCGAAATGCAATACGTGGGGTAGCGCCGTTTGGCTCATCCCTTCATAGGCTCGGTGACAATTTTTGCCAGGGCAGCGGCTTTATCCGCCAGCTTGTTGGCCTGCTCTTCCGTGAGGCTCTTCGCATCCGGTCCGCCCATGAGCGGCACCAGTTCGTTGAGGCCAGTCTGGATGGCCTTGAGCGATTCATTCTCCTTGGCGGCGGCGCCCAGATTGCTCAGGCTGGCACTGTAATATTCAGCAATGTCCGGACGGATCAGGCGCTGTGTCTTTTCCGGCGCGTAGTTATCCGCCACGCTGCGGGTGGCGATCTCAAAAGCACGCACCCAGCCGCCGAGGCTGACAAGATGAGCGATGTCCACATCACGAAGCTGCACCATCTCAGCTTCCACATCCGCCTGGGTCAACGCCAGTTCACTGCGTAGCTGGTCCCACTTGCCCTCGATGCTGTGCTCAAAAAGGCTCTGGGTGTGCCGGTTCATGCGCTGGCCCGTGCCGAGCACCTTGGCATACTTGATGAGAGCGCGACCGACGTCTTCCATGGCCTCCACCTTCTCACATTGCACGATGAGAAAGCCATCGGCGATGAGGCTGCCGAGTCCAAGAGATACAAGCACACGATCTGAAGGAGTCTTGCGGGTGATCGGACGCTTGAGCGCATCGTAGGAGAGTTTGCCCAGCCCATCGAGCATCTCGAAGAGCTTGCGGATGCTCGGTGTCGTGAACTGGTTCACCCCGAATTCCTCACGGATATGCTCATCACCGAGCAGATCTTCGGGGATCTTGGCCTTGCCGGCTTCCTCACCCGGCTTGGGCGGAACAGGCGGCGCGGGCACTGGGGCAGGAGTCTGCGCCAGACTGGCCATTGTCATGAAGGTGCCGATCAGGGCCGCATGGAGGGTGCGGGCGCGAAAGATGCCGGGAAGGTACATGGTGGGTGATATTACGTCGGCATCGCGCAGATTTCCAGCGAATGCAAACGAAGCGCGGGGCCAGCTTCGGAAAGCTGCCTGAACCACACGTAGCCTGCGGATTTTTCCTTTGCAAGCCTCCGGGCTTCCTCCTATAACCTCGCTCTCCCGCGCTAGGGATGCCTGCGCGCGCTGAATCCCCCCGTTTTTTCAACCTCTCCGAACCTCCTTATCATGGGCCAGATCTACAACAATATCGTCGAAACCGTGGGCCGCACCCCCTTGGTGAAGCTGAACAAGGTCACCGCCGGTCTGAATGCCACTGTGGCCCTGAAGTGTGAGTTCTTCAATCCCCTCGGCAGCGTCAAGGATCGTATCGGCATGGCCATGATCGAGGACGCCGAGCAGCGTGGCATCCTGACCAAGGAAACCGTCATCGTCGAGCCGACCAGTGGCAATACCGGCATCGCCCTGGCCTTTGTGGCCGCGGCAAAGGGCTACAAGCTGATCCTGACCATGCCTGAAACCATGAGCGTGGAGCGCCGCACGCTTCTCGCCCTCCTGGGTGCTGACCTCGTGCTGACCCCCGGTGCCCAGGGCATGAAGGGCGCCATTGCCAAGGCGGAAGAGATCCTCAAAGCCACCCCGAATGCCTGGATGCCGCAGCAGTTCGAAAACGCCGCCAACCCGGCCATCCACTCCAAAACGACGGCCGAGGAAATCTGGGACGATACCAATGGCGCTGTGGACATCCTCGTGGCCGCAGTCGGCACCGGCGGCACCATCACCGGTGTCTGTGAAGCACTGAAGCCCCGCAAGCCAAGCTTCGAAGCCATCGCCGTGGAGCCAGAGGCTTCTCCGGTCATCAATCAGACTCTCGCTGGCGAACCCGTGCAGCCGGGCCCGCACAAGATCCAAGGCACTGGCGCTGGTTTTGTCCCGAAAAACCTTCACCTCAAGGACGCCGCTGGCAACGCCCAGATCGTGGAGTGCGTCAAAGTGAACAATGACGACGCCTTCGCCATGGCCCGCCGCCTCGCCAAGGAGGAAGGCCTCCTCGTCGGCATCAGCACCGGCGCCAATGTCGTTGCCGCCATTCGCGTGGCCCAGCGTCCAGAAAACGCTGGCAAGCTCATCGTCACCATCGCCTGCTCCACGGGTGAGCGCTACCTCTCCACCGCCCTGGCCGATGAGGCCCGCGCGAAAGTGGGTGCCTGATCCATCCTCGCAGCCCGCCCCATCCAGCCGCCTAACTTCTTTTTAGATAGATACCTCGTTTCATGTCTCACGGAGCCCCCACTCAGCCAGTCCCCGCCGCCCCTGCCCTTCCAGCCTGGGAGCAGTTTCTCGATAAGAACTTCAAGAAGCTGCTCATCCTCTTCCTGGTGGCCGTGGTGGTCATCGCCGCCTACGGCATCGCTCGTCACTTCAGCAATGCGGCGGCGGAAAAAGCCGGCGCAGCCTTTGCCTCCGCCAAGACCGTCGAGGAACTCGACGCCGTGGTCGCCAATCACAAAGGCAGCTCCGCCGCTGGCAATGCCATGCTGAAAAAGGCTGAGCTGCTCTGGGACGACAACAAGAAGAGCACCTCCGTGGAAGTCCTGCAGGACTTCGTGAAGAACCAGACCAGCCATCCGCTCCTGGGCCAGGCTCTCCTGGGCCTTGGCACGAAGCTGGAAGCTCTCGACAAGCGCGCTGAAGCCAAGCCTGTCTTTGAGCGCGTGGTGAACGAGTTCGGCAAGACCGAGCTCGCCGCCCTGGCTGAACTTCGTCTGGGCGATATCGCCTGGGCTGAAGGCAAGGAAGACGAGGCCAAGAAGATCTATGAAGGTCTCCCGACCAAGTTCGCCGCTATCAGCGCTGACAATCCATTCCTTCCAGAAGGCGAAGCTCGCCTTGAGTGGATCGCCGCCAAGCTGCCGACCAAGGAAGTCGACGGTCCGCCGAAGCCCAAGGTTGAAACCCCTGCCACTCCTTTTCCTGGCGCTCCCCAGATCAAGCTCAACTCCGGCAATGGCGGTCCTCTTTCCCCCACACTTATGCCTTCCGCCGCGGCTGACGCCAACGCTCCGGTCATCAATCTCCAGCCTGCAGGCACACCGACTCTGCCGACACCTCCGCCCTCGGCCCCTCCCTCCATCCAGGTGACCCCGGCTCCAGCTCCTGCCGCACCAGCCCCAGCCCCGGCTCCCGCACCGAAGATCGAGATGAAGACCGGTCCTGAGGATGCCCCTCCTGCGCCAACGCCGACGCCAGCACCTGCGGCTCCTGCGCCAGTCGCCACACCGGCTCCAACCCCGGCTCCCTCTCCTGCTCCGGCACCAGCGCCAACACCCGCTGCTCCAGCCGCTCCCGCCACACCGGAAGCTCCAGCCAAGCCCCCTGGCTCGTAATAATAAGCAGGATCTTCCCGCTTCACCATCCACGGCCGGCCACTCCTCCTTTACCACGCCGTGCCAGACTCACCTGCCCTCGCCCGAGAAGAGCTGTTTGACGCAGCTTTTCTCGATCGACTTCGCTCCCTGGCCATCCGGCTGAGAAAGCGTCGCGCCCTGAGCCGCCGTGGATCGCAGTCCACTCCCTCCACGGGTTTCACCCGTGAGTTCAAGGACTACCGCCACTACACCCCGCGTGAAGATTACCGCGCCATCGACTGGCGCCTTTACGCGCGCTTGGACAAACTCTTTGTTCGGCTTTACGAGGAAACTCAGGAGCTGAACCTGCACCTCCTGATCGATACCAGCGGCTCCATGGCCGAGCCCTACAGTGCCAAACGCAGCCAAGCACTCCGCTTTGCCGTGGCCCTCGCCTACCTGGGCCTCGCCGGTCAGCAGCGCGTCAGCCTT
Source organism: Verrucomicrobiota bacterium (assembly GCA_040387935.1). GTDB lineage: Bacteria > Verrucomicrobiota > Verrucomicrobiia > Verrucomicrobiales > Verrucomicrobiaceae > Prosthecobacter. The sequence continues at coordinate 133,714 of JAZKCU010000006.1, forward strand.
TATTCGATGAGCGATACCATCCGCCAGGAGCTTCCGCCTCTTCGCGGCCAGGGAAACATCGAGAAGATCATCCAGACCGCCTCACGCCTAAAGTTCGGCGGCTTCACGGATCTTCAGCGCAGCTTCGCGGACTTCCATCCGACCCGCCAGCGTTACGGCGTCATCTTCGTCATCTCTGACTTCTTTGGTCGTGATGTCTCCACCGCTGCTGAGTCCATCAAACGTGCCGCCACCTGGCCCGGCGAATGCCACTTCCTGCAGATCCTCCATCCCGAGGAGCGCGTGCCTAGCTTGGAAGGCGAGGTCGAGCTCGATGAAGTCGAAACCGGCGAACGCCGCCGCTTCTGGCTCACCCGTCGCGATGTCCAGCGCTACACCGATACGTTCGATGCCTTCTGCGACGAGCTTTCCCGCGAGTGCGCCTCCCACCGCATCGACTTCATGCAGTGCGGCGCCGAGGAACCTTTCGAGCAGCGCTTCCTCGACCTCCTCAATCGCGGCTCCGCCCTTGCCGGCGCCTGATCAGGTCATCCGCCGCAACTTCACAGACCGGATGAAGGCCAACGTCCCTTCCGCATCCAAGTAAAGGATCATAGCCCCCGCTTCGCTGACCTAAATTCGAAGGCCAACGTGCCTTCCGCGTCATAGCGAAGGACTGGCGAGCCTTAGCGAACCCACTCTGGATATCTGTAAGCCTTCGCACCTTCCAGGCATCGAAGGCCAACGTGCCTTCCGCATCATAGCGAAGGGGTGCCGAGCCTTAGCGAGTGCTCCCCTGGAATCTCGCCAGATAGCCCCCTCACTCCATGTCGGACCCCAACGTGGGTCCCGTATCTTTCAGTGCAGGCAACGATCTCACTTCAAAGGTGGCGATCTCACCTCGCATGGCTCTACGGCTCCTTCCGGTCAAACTTCATCGCCTGCAACCACTCCGCCGCACGGGCTGACCAGCGTGTCACCGGCAGATCCGTCGAACGCAGCCCATAGCCATGACCGCCATGCGTATAGATGTGCAGTTCAGCGGGCACCTTCGCATGCTTCAGGGCCGTGAAGAGCACCGTGCAGTTGTCACAGTCCACATGATCATCCTCCGCCATCACGAAGAACACGGGCGGCGTGTCCTTGCTGACCTTGATGTGGGATCGCAGTGCCCACGTGGTCTTGTCCGCAAAGCCCGCCGGGTAGATGAGCATGGCAAAATCAGGCCTGCATGAGACCTCGTCCGTGGCATCGACCTTCGGATAAACCCGCTTTTCACCGTGCACCGTCGTCAGTCCTGCTGTGGCACCACCCGCTGAGAAACCCATGATGCCGATGCGCTTCGGATCCAGGTTCCACTTCTTCGCATGAGCGCGTGTCAGGCTCATCGCCCGTTGGGCATCCATGAGCGGGCCTAACGAACGACGTGGCGAAATACCAGACTCATCCAGCTCATCTCCCAGCATGCCTGTTGGCACGCGATACTTCACAACAATGGCCGCATACCCCAGCGAGTTCAGCCACTCCGCCACCTCCGTGCCTTCCAGATCCCAGGCCAGAATGGTGAAGCCACCGCCAGGGCACACCAGCACCGCAGCACCGTTCGCCTTCTCCTTCGCAGGCAGATACACATGCATCTGCGGCGTGCTCACATGCCCCAGCTTGATGATCCGCTTCTCAGCGATGAGCTTGTCCTCCGGCTTCGTCAGATCGCGCTCCTCTCCCTGCACCTGCGAAGCCGGTCCCGGAGGTGTCGCTGGCCAGAGATTCTGCACCACAGGATCCGCCTGCGCGATCACCGCCATGCAGGAAAACAAAAAGAGCGTCAGCTTCATAAAGGTTCGGGTTCAGGACATCTGTGCCCTCTGCGTTATCTGCGGTTAAAATTCAGTCCTTCTCAAAACCCCGTGTTCGGGAACCAGCGACTGAAATGGTTTTCATCCAGTCGCGTGAGCGGAATCATCAGCGGCTCAGGCGTCCCCGTCTTCGCCCAGCGCAGCAGGTCGTCCTTGCTGCCCAGTTTGCCCAGCACATCAAAGACATTGCCCGGCTCACCTCCCGGCCAGCCCTTCATCACCTGCGGATCCCAGATGGAGACTCCCGCATCACCGTTCACCAGATACCCCGCCGCCTTCTGACACAGTTCCTTCGGCTTGCCCGTCTTCCAGGCGATCACCATCGGATAAACCTTCGTGTTTGTGCCCTTGGTGATGCGGCGATAGTACTCCATGTCGATTTGTCCCGGCGTCTTCGTGAACGAGGTGTGATAGGCAAACCAAGTCGTCGCGATGTCATCCACCAGCCCCTTCTGAATCCAGTTCGGCAGATCCAGTCCCCAGCGCACGTTGTCCGGCTCCTTCGCAAAGGTGCCGAGCGAAATTTTGTAGCGCTCTGTGCGGCCCTGCTTCTTCGCGGTCTCATCCAGCAACGCTCTTACCTCTAACAAAAAGTCCGTCATGATCGCCGCGCGCGTGGCATGGATGCGTGGATCATCATCCTCCACGGTCTTCGCATCCGCGTTATGCATTGCGTTGAAGCGCTTGCAAAAGGCATCCTCCCACAGCATCAGCGGCATCCCACGATTGAAGACAAAGCCCACGCCTTCGGGCTGCAGCTCCAGCGTTTCACGGAAGACCTCGATCAATTGCTTCCGCACCTCCGGCACCGCATAGCTCATGAAGAAGGTCGGTGTGCCATCCTTGTCATAGCAGCGCCACTCGGGATGCGCGTAGTAGAACTTGCTGTTAAACGTTTCTTCATACGGCATCGATCCCACCCAGCCCGCCGGGCGCAGCATCACATGAAACTCTGTGCCCTGCGCCTTCGCTGCATCACGTGCCACTTTCAGCGGATTGATCCCCTTCTTGAACATCGTCTCCAACGACTTCGTGTAGATGGAATACGCGCCCGTGGGGAAGTCCACGGTCCCCTCGCCCGCATAGGTGCCGACCTTGCTCGGGTAGCACACCAGATCACTGCCCGTCACCTGAAACCACCACTTGCCGATGTCCGTGTTTTCATAGCCACGAAACTCCTCCGCCAGTTCCTCCGCTGTCGTGGGCCGGAACGGCCAGATCCAGCTATGCCCGTCAAAGGTGGCGATGGAGGTGCGATGCTTCGACTTCTCCTGGCTGCGCTTCACCTCCGCCTCCGTCATGGGCACCAGCTTCACATAGCACACGGTCGCAGGCAGCCCAGGCATGGGCGAAATCTCGAGCGACTGCCCCTTCAACTCCGCCACCGTCACAAAGCATTCTTGAATCACGGCTCTCCTGTTTTCCTGCAGCGCCAGATTGTTCGCCATGCGACGAAACACCGGCTCGTCACTCAGCTTCGCCTTGATGCCATTGCCGCCGATGTTGAATCCGCCCGATGTCGTCGCCAGTCCCACATACACACCATGCCAGCCCTTCTCCGCCAGCGGCAGTTTGATCACCGGCGGATTCGTCGCGCTGTAAATGGAGAGCGCCGTGCCCTTCATCTCCGCCGTCGTGAAAGGGATCATCTTCCACTTCCCTTTCTGCCGCTTGCCCGTGATCAGCGCTGTCGCCGGTTCCATCTTCGAAAGGTCGGTGACCACCACAGCCTTGCCTGCCTGCGAAAGCTTGCGCGAGTCGGTCGAAAAGTACTCTTCGGCGAAAAGGCTGCCGCTGAGAAGGCAAAGGGTGGTCAGGAGAAGAGCTGATCTCATCCGCACAAAACGCCGCCATTCGTCCCAGTGTTGCGTTCGCCGCTCGGTCTTTGCTTGCCATACGAGGGGCCTACGCTCATTTGAGGATGAATGCGCATCCTCCATACCGCTGACTGGCACCTCGGCGCTCGACTCGTCGAGCGTGACCGCCTGTCCGAGCATGAGCGCTTCGCCGACTGGATCATCGAGACACTGCAGGCCGAGAAGATCGATGCCCTCCTCATCAGTGGCGATGTCTTTGATGCTGCCAATCCGCCGCTGGATGCCGTCGCGCTCTACTTTGATTTCCTCAAGCGCCTCGCCGATCTCAAAACGGTCAAGGCCGTCATCACCGGCGGCAACCACGACTCCGCCTCGCATCTCAACGCCCCTCGCGAACTGCTGCGCCGCTTCGAGGTCCATGTCTTCGGTCATGCTGGCCCGAACATCGTCGATCTCGGAGGAGCCGTCGTCGCTGCTGTCCCCTTCCTTCGCGAACGCGATCTCCGCCAAGCCGGCAGTGGCGAGTCTCATAGCGCCGTTCATGAGCAAGTCTGCGCCGCCATTCGCGATCACTACTCTACCCAGCTCACCGCCTGTCGCGAGATTGCCAATGATCGCCCCATCATCGCCATGGGCCATCTCACCGCCCTCGGTGCCACCACCACCGATAGCGAACGCGACATCCACATCGGCAATCTCGGCGCTGTCGGAGCCGATGTCTTCGCGGGCTTTGACTACACCGCGTTAGGCCACCTGCACCGCCCGCAAAAAGTCGGTGGTCAGGAAACCGTGCGTTACAGCGGCTCCCCCTTCGCCCTCAGCTTCTCCGAAGCTGCCGACGCAAAGTCCGTCGTCATCATCGATTCCCAAGGCATGAAGCTTGAGATGCCTCCCGTCCCCGTCACCCGCACCCTCGTTCGCATCAAAGCCAACCGCGAAACCCTCGCCGCTGACCTCGCCACCATCCCCGCCGATGCCTGGGCCGAAGTCACCGTCAAACTCGACACCCCCGAAGCCGATCTCGACCGCCAGGTCCGCGAAGCAGCCGCATCACGCTTCGATGTCCTAAAAGTTCTCGCCGAACTCCCCGCCACCGAACTTACCCCCTGGCAGCCCATTACCCCCACCCTCAGCGAACTCCAACCCCGCGACGTCTTCCGCGAACTCCTCAAGGAAAAGCAGATCGAGGATGAAGAACTCAGCGCTGTGTTTGATGAACTGCTAGCGATCCGGGAGCATGTAGTAACTCAATAAGCACAAACACCTGTTAGACAGACCCATGCGTAACGCCATTAAATGGATCCTGATCGTGGTCATTGCCATCACTGTTGTGATTTCGGGCAAGGTGATCAAGGGCCGTAAAGCATCGAATGAATTAGCCCAAAGCATTTTCAAGTTTGATCCCGAGCACGGCTTTGTGGTTCCCATTCCTCAAAGTAATGCCCGCTTCATGGGCCTTCCCATGTTTATGGCGATCACTCCAGCTTCGGGGAATCCAGGTCGCCTGTGTAACGAGGACCTTGAACGGGCGTCGAGGGCGTTGACTGTATTGAGCCAGTGCATCGAGATAGCCGAAAGTCGTTTGGTTGAATACAGCAAGCCAGATGCTGTCACTGCTGCTGATATTCGGAATCCTCATGTTTGGATCGATGGTGAAGATGAGGACAAGACGCGATGGGCGTTCGTCGTGGAAGCGAAGGACAACGATGGATATGCCTGGCATATCGAGTTTAAAGGCGCTCAGTTTCATGACATCTGGGCCGGAAGCTGAGAAGGATTTCACTGTGACCATAACTGCGAAAACTGATCCATCATGCGCCTCCTAGCCGTCCGACTCCAAAACCTCAATTCCCTCAGCGGCACGCATGAGGTGCGGTTTGATGTGGAGCCGTTGAACTCGGCGGGTGTCTTCTTGATCGCAGGCCCGACCGGCGCGGGCAAATCAACCTTGTTGGATGCCATCACTCTCGCGCTCTACGGCCGCGCGGCCCGCTATGGCAATGACAGGGCGGAGGAGATGATGAGCCGCCACACCGCCGAGTGTTATGCCGAGGTGGACTTTGAAGCCAATGGCGAAAAGCTCCGCGCCATCTGGCGCATGCGTCGTGCGCGTGGCAAGGCCGATGGCAAACTACAACCCGTCGAGCGTCGCTTGGTAAAGGCGGACACCGGAGACATCCTTGCCGAGAAGTCGGGCGAGATCGACCGGCTCATTGAAGAGAAGACCGGACTCGATGCCCAGCGCTTCATGCGGTCCGTCCTGCTTGCTCAGGGACAGTTCGCGGCCTTCTTGAAGGCCAAGCCCAATGAGCGTGCTGAACTGCTGGAGAAGATCACCGGCACGGAGATCTACAGCGATCTGTCCATCCTCGTCTTTGACACTTACAAGACCAAGGACGAAGCCGCGCAGCGTCTCAAGGCCGACCTCGGCGCCGTGATCATCCTGGATGATGAAGCTCGCACACGGCTCGAATCAAATCTCGCGGAGGCCCGTTCAACCGCTGAACGACTCAACCTCGAAAGCCAGGCCGCCACCCGCGAACTCCATGCGCAGCGCGAGCACGCCGCGATCGTCGCTGAACTGACCAAACTGAAGGAGTCCAGCCTTCTGCTCAAGGCATCCCACATCGACTCCGAGGCAGCCGTCACCAAGACTAAAGACCTCGTCGATGTCGCCAAGCATCAGCGCTCCCAGCGTGAGCCCATCTGGGAGAAAGCGGCTGGCATGGCCGCGCAGAGTGACCAGCTTGAAAAGCAGCTTGGCGAAAGCCGCGCGATGTATCAAACCTGGGCCAAGGAACAGAAGGAAGCGACCGCGCGCCGTGAATCAGCCGAGAAGGCTCTTGCCACCCACGTCGAGACCGCACACGCCCTGGAAGCATGGCTGAAGCAAAACGCCGCTGATGCCGAGCTTGCCGAAACACTCCCCAATCTGCGCGTGGCTGCACGTGAATGGCGCGCAGCCTTTGAGAAACTAGCCGAAGGTCAGAAGCGTCACACCGAAGCCGCGACACTCGATCAACGCCTCACCGAGTCCGCAGCCCAAGCCACCGACCTAACCAAAAAAGCTACTGAAGGCACTGCGAAAGCCACCCAGGCTCGCGCGGAGCTGGCACGACTGACGGAAGCTCTCGAAGCCCAACGTGAAGTGAAGCGACAGGCCGAACTCGTGGCTGGTTTTGACGAGCATCGCCACGATCTGAAGCCCGGCGAACCCTGCCCTCTCTGCGGTGCCACGGAGCATCCCTTCGCCTCAAGTGAGGCGAGTTTCGAATCACAACTTCACACCGCCCGCAAACTCCTCACCACCCTGGAGAAGCAGCACGATCTACTGAATCGCGATCTAGCGACCCTTGATCGCGATCTGGTGAAGACCGAGACCGAAGCTGCTGCCGAACGAAAACGCGGAGACGAGATCCGGAAGCGAATGACGGACCTGAACGCGCCCGAGGATGCCCTGCTCGCCCAATGGAATGACGAAGAAGCGAAAGCCCGACGTAGCATAGGCTTTCTAGCCTGTGCTGCTGGCCACACCGATAACGCACCGGCCAAAAAGCTCATTCCACGAGACGTCGAACTCGATCTCGATACCCTCGAAAAGCGCGCCACTCTCTTCACCAAGAAGAAACAAGAAGCCGCCCAAAAACAGTCCACTGGCCAGAAACTCGAGAGCGAAATCCAGCTTGCCAGACAAGAAGAATCCGCCAAAGCCAAACGAATCGAAGAGCTCAAAGCCGAAGGCGTCAGCCTCCGAGCCAGGTCAGACGAACTCAAAGCATCTCTAAATACCCTGTTAGGCGGCAAATCGCTCATCGAGGATCGTCAGCAGCATGAGGCCAAAGTTTCCTCAGCCGAGAAAACCTGGCGCGAGACCGAAGCCAAGCTCAATACCCTGCAAACCCAGATAGCGGCTGCCCTAGCCAAACTGGAGCAGCTCGAACTCCGCCAAAAACCCTTCGAAGGCAAGCCCGCGCTTGGCCTGGAAGCCTTGCAGGAGCTTGAAGCCAAAGCCGAGCGCCTGAACGCCGAGTTTGGCACCAAGCGCACCGAGCTCGGCTCCATGGAGCAGCAGATTCGCAGTGATGATGCCGCACGGAAACGCCGCGAGTTAGGCGGAGCCGAACTGCAAGCAGCGGAGGCGGAGGCCCTGCGCTGGGGACGCCTCAAAGAACTCATCGGCTCAGCCGATGGTGCCAAGTTCTCCCGCTTTGCGCAGTCACTGACCCTGCGGCAGTTGATCCGTCTCGCCAATGAGCATCTCTGCGTGCTCGCCGAGCGGTATCGTCTCATGGCGGCGGAGGGCAGCGAACTTGATCTGCGCATTGTCGATCTCTACCAAGCCAACGCGGATCGACCCATGGAAAGCCTGTCCGGCGGCGAGAGCTTCCTCGCCAGCCTCGCCCTGGCCCTCGGGCTTAGCGAACTGGCCAGCCGCCGATATCCCATCGACTCGCTCTTCATTGATGAAGGCTTCGGCACCCTGGATTCGGGCACTCTCGAGATCGCCCTGAGTGCGCTGGAGAATCTGCGCTCGCGCGGCAAGACCATCGGCCTGATCTCCCATGTCGATCTGCTCAAAGAGCGGCTGACCACGCAGGTGCGCGTGATCCGCAGTTCGGGTGGGAGAAGCCGGATTGAAGTGGCGGCGTGAGGTGAAGGTGACTTCTGGGCTCTAGCGTTCCTCCTTTCTCTTGCGGTGACTCTTGAAGAACACCGCGAGAGAAAAGAGGAACGCAAGAGACAGAGACCTGGAAAAGGTAACTCCGCAGCCATCCGTGCTCTCGGTGTTTTGAAACAGCGTTCTCTCAAAGCCTGGTCAAGACAATCACAATGCGCGTGGCTCACCATTCTTGACCTCCTTCACCTTTGACAATCTTGACCGCTTGCCCTCTCCGTTTGCACCTTGACGGCAGCCCTCATCGTAAGGTCTACTCAAACACTCACTATGCGCCGCTTCACCTTCCTTTGCCTCATGGCCTTGGGCCTCTCCTCCTCATTGAATGCCGAGATCCCTCTCGATGACAACACCATCATCGTCGGCGAGCGAGTCGGGCCGATTGAGAAAGGCATGACCTTGTTTGGCCTCAAGACGATGTTCGGGGGTGGCAAGGTAAAGGCCGTCAAAATCCCGGGAGCGGAAGGCGAGGAGATCGACGGCGTGCGCCTCTTCGGCGGCACCGAACGGGAGATCGAGATCCTCTTTAATCCTGAAGGTGACGAGAAGGAAATCTGGGATGTCCGCATCATCGGCAAAGGCTGGAAGTTTGCGAACGGCCTGACCAAAAGCATGAGCATCGCCGAACTCGAAAAGGTCAACGGCAAGCCTTACCAGGTGAACGGCTTCGGCTGGGACTACGGTGGCTGGGCCAACTTTGAAGGTGGCAAGCTCGAGGGTAAAGTCTCCATCCGCTTCTCGCCAGAGGGCGATGTCGATGATTCACTCAATGGTGATAAGCAGATCCCCAGCACGAACAAAAAACTGCGTGCCGCCAAAGTCTCTATGACGGACATCAGCGTGAGCCTGCGTTAAGATGCCATGCGCATCTGGGATCTTCATTGCCACCTCAGCGGAGTCGCCGGACTCACCCCTGATGAACGGCTCGGCAGTCTCATCAAATATGCCGATCGTGTCGGCATCGAGCGCCTGTGTGTCTACATGGGCATGAAGTGGGCGCAGGAGCCCTCCGCCGATGATCTGGTGAAGCAGAATGACGATGTGCTGCGCGCCCTGGAGAAGCACAAGGACCGTGCCTTTGGGTTCGTCTATCTCAGTGCGAAGCATGTGGAGCGCAGCCTCAGCGAGCTGGAGCGCTGCGTGACCAACGGACCCATGGTCGGCGTGAAGCTCTGGGTCTCTCAGCGCTGCAACGATCCGATAATCGATCCCATCATCAAGCGTGCCGCCGAGCTGAAGGCCGTCATCTTCCAGCACACCTGGTTCAAGACCACGGCCAACTACCCCGGCGAATCAACGCCCGATGATCTCGTGTCCCTGGCGAAGCGTTTCCCTGAAGTGCCCATCATCTGCGGCCATACCGGCGGCACCTGGGAACTCGGCATCCGCGCCATTCGCGAGCAGAAGAATCTCTTCGCCGATCTCGCCGGCAGTGATCCGACCTGGGGCATCACGGAGATGGCCGTGCGTGAACTCGGCGCGGACCGCATCATCTACGGGAGCGACAGCGGTGGCCGCAGCTTTGCCAGTCAACTCGCCAAAGTCCACGGCGCGCAGATCAGCGATGCCGACAAGCAGCAGATCTTCTGTGACAACCTCCGCAACCTGATGCTCCCCATCCTCAAGGCGAAAGGAATCCAGGCATGAACCGACGACTCTTCCTCACTCAAGCCGCCGCCGTCTCCGCCGCCCCTTTGCTCGCAGCCGCTGAGAAGTCCTCCGCACTCATCGACTGCAATCTCCACCTCGGCCCGCATCCCACACGGGCGCTTCCTGAGATCGACGAAGCCTTTCTCACTAAGCGGGACATCAGCGAAGCCTGGGCCGGTTCGTTTGAAGCCCTGCTTCACCGAGACATCGGCGCCGTGAATGAGCGCCTGGTGAAACGCTGTGCCGCTTCATCTCGCCTTCACCCTGTCGGTAGCGTGAACCCACGTCTTCCCGCCTGGCAGTCCGACCTTCGGATCTGTGCCGAGAAGCATCGCATGCCGATGATCCGACTCTACCCCAATCATCATGGCTACACTCTTGCCGATGACGTGTTCCTCCGACTCTTGGATGAAGCCACCAAGCTTAAGCTGTGCGTGCAGATCGTTGCTCAACTCGAAGATCAACGCTCTCAGTCCCCGCTCATGCAGGTCCCGCCCGTGGATCTCAAGCCACTCGCTGAAGCCATGAAGCAGGTGCCTGACGCACGCGTGATGGTGCTGAATGCCAACGCCTCCATGATCACCACAGCCCTGCGTGGCTGCACCAAGGTGTGGGTCGACATCGCCATGATCGAGGGAGTCGGCGGAGTTGAGAACCTGCTCAGCACCTGGCCTGCCGACAAGGTGTGTTTCGGCAGCCACGCGCCGTTCTTCTACTGGGAATCTGCCTCGCTGAAGATGCAGGAGTCTGTGTTGAAGGTGGATGAGCTAAGCGGCATCCGTTCCGGCAATGCACGGTCTCTTTTGGCGGCAGCATCGTAGTCCTGATGCGCTTCAGTTCGACGCCAGATCCATACCATCAATCTGTCTACCCTCGCGAAGTCTCCGTAGCCTTGAATGCGCTCGTATGTTGTTCACGCTTTAGCGTGTCTTTGAACTTCATTGAACACGCTAAAGCGTGAACAACATACGTCTGATAACACACCCGCCCATCCTCTCGACCGAGCGAGAGGACTACAGTGCTTCACGCGGACGATGCTGTTTATTCAGCGCTCTTTCTCTCGTTGACCACACGATCCACAGAATGCTTGGTGACGATGTTGCCCTGGCTGTCGCGGCCTTTGATGGGCAGTGCTGCCACAGGGAATTTGAGCTGCGTCTGGCGCAGATAAAGCGCTGGCTTCAAGTGCACCAGCAGGTTTTGCGCGTTGCTGGCCTCCTCAGTCTCATGACGTGAGAAGAAGAGCACCATGCTGCCCGGCGTGCCGCGCGTGAGCGCATACTGCTTGTCTCGAGTGTAGCCGCCAATGCGGAAGCGCTTCGCCATCACAGGACCGTTTTTGCCATCGCGGTAAATCAGTGTGTAGACTGCCTCCTCGTCCTTTTTGAAAAGGTTGATGTACTCGGGATTCTTGCCGACGTGGAATTTGGGCGCGACTTTGGTGATGGTCACGGTGCCATCGCGGGTGAAGAAGATAACCTCATCCAGCGTGGAGCACTTGCAGAGCGGCTCGCCTTCCTTCTTCAGTCCCGTGCCGGCAAAGCCTTCCTTCGCATCAAGGTAGAGTGTGTCGTTCGCCAGGATGACCTCAGATGCGGCCACGCGGTCAAAGCTGCTGATCACGGAACGACGTTCGCGGCCTGGGCCATAGGTTTTCTTGATCCGCTCGTAATGCAGAATGGTGTAGCGCGTGAGCTGCTTCAGATTCTTCTGCACGTCCGCGATGTCCTCTTCCAGCCCTTTGATGATGTCATCGGCCTCGAAGCTGTTGAACTTAGAGATACGCTTGATCTTGATTTCGGTGAGACGGGCGACGTCCTCATTGGTGACCTCACGCTTCAGCAGGCCCAGGTGCGGCTTCAGGCCTTTCCAGATGGCCTCGATCACGGCTTCCCAGGTCTCACATTCCTCAATGCGGCGGTAGATGCGATTCTCGATGAAGATCTTCTCCAGGCTGCTGAAGTGCCACTTCTCCTCCAGTTCACCGAGCTGGATCTCCAGTTCATGACGCAGGATGTCCTTCGTGTGTTCGGCACACTCACGGAGCAGATCGTTGACGTTCACAAATCGTGGCTTGTCGTTCTGAATCACGACCGCATTTGGTGCCAGGGACACCTCACAGTCCGTGAATGCATAGAGAGCCTGGATCGTCTGGTCAGGATCGACGCCCGGTGGAAGCTGGATAACAATCTCGGCATGCTCCGCCGTGTTGTCATCCACGCGGGAGATTTTGATCTTCCCCTTCTCGTTCGCGGCCACGATGCTGTCTTGGATGCTGCCCGTGGTGGTGCCAAAAGGAATCTCGGTGATGCGCAGAATGTTCTTCTTCGGACCGCTGATCTCGATCTTTCCACGCACGCGCACACGGCCGCCACGCAGGCCGCCATTGTAGTCCGTGGCATCCATGATGCCGCCGGTGGCAAAGTCTGGCACCAGGTTCACGTCCTCGCCACGCAGCGCGGCGATGCTGGCATCACAGAGCTCGATGAAGTTGTGAGGCAGAATACGGCAGCTCAGACCGACCGCGATGCCTTCCACGCCCTGCGCGAGCAGCAGCGGGAACTTCACCGGCAGAGTGACAGGCTCTTTGTTGCGCCCGTCATAGCTGGCCGCCCATTCCGTGACCTTCGGTGAGTAGACCACATCCAGCGCGAACTTGGAAAGGCGGGCCTCAATGTACCGCGGAGCGGCGGCGTTGTCGCCCGTCAGCGTGTTGCCCCAGTTCCCCTGGGTGTCGATCAGCAGGTCCTTCTGGCCGATCTGGATCATCGCGTCACCGATGCTGGCATCACCGTGCGGGTGATACTTCATCGTGTTACCCACCACATTCGCCACCTTGTTGTAGCGGCCGTCTTCCAGTTCATCCATCGAATGCAGAATGCGGCGCTGCACTGGCTTCAGGCCGTCATGGGCATGTGGCACAGCGCGCTCCAGGATCACATAACTGGCATATTCGAGGAACCAATTGCTGTAATGCTCATCCACCGGCTTCTCCACGATAGGGGCGCTATCGGCGAGAATCGGGGAGGTATCTTCAGGCTTGGAGGATGCTTTTTTGGCCACAGGCAGGTCAGGTCGGGCTTGTTCTGGAAAATTGGGGAGTGCTCAATTGCTCACTACTCACCGCCCCGTCAAGCCCAGAGACGCACTGAACAGTCATCCCCCGGGCAGAAAAAGATGGGCAGCGGCCCGAACTTCCTTTTCTCTCTGGGCCAGCCCCTGCAAACGCCACCTCCGCCCACCATGCCAGCGCCACCACTTCTGACCTCCGAGCCCCCCCTCTTTCTGGCCTCCGCCTTGGTGAAGGCCACCCGCCGACTGGTGCCTTTTCTGCTGCTGCTCTATGTACTCGCGTTCCTGGACCGCGTGAATGTGGGCTTCGCCAAGGTGGCGATGATGGCGGACACCGGGCTCAGCGCGGCGGCTTATGCGTTTGGCGCCGGTCTGTTCTTCGTGGGCTATGCGCTGCTGGAGGTGCCGAGTAATCTGATCCTGCACCGGGTGGGTGCCCGGCGCTGGCTGGCGCGCATCATGGTGACCTGGGGCGTGATCTCGGCGGCCATGATGTATGCCTGGAGTGACACAGTCTTCTACATCATGCGACTTCTGCTCGGCGCAGCGGAGGCAGGCTTCTTCCCGGGAGTGATCTTGTATCTCACCTACTGGTTCCCGGCAGCGCAGCGCGGGCGCATTTTGGGCATGTTCTACTTCGGCGCGCCGCTGGCCTTCATCTTCGGCGGGCCCACTTCGGGCTGGCTCATGGAGATGAATGGGTTGTTCGGTCTGCGCGGCTGGCAGTGGATGTTTCTCATCGAGGGCCTGCTCGCCTCCATCGTGGGCGTGTGGGCCTATTTTTACCTGACTGACCGGCCAGCACAGGCAGCCTGGCTTTCGAGCGAGGAACGACACGCGCTACAGGCAGCCATGGATGCTGAGGAAGCGGAGAAATCCGCCGCCGGTCCTCATCGCGTGCGCGACCTGCTGAAAAGTCGGGGAGTGCTGCACCTCTGCCTGATCTATTTCCTGATCCAGATCAGCGTCTATGGGGTGATCTTTGCCCTGCCGAGCCAGGTGGAGCGGCTGCTCGGAAAATCCGCAGGACTCACGGTGGGTCTCGTCACGGCCATTCCCTGGGTGTGCGCCTTGTGCGCGGCTTATGCGGTGCCGAGAGTGGTGCGCGGCCAGCGGCGAAAGAAAGGCGCGGTCTGCGTGCTGCTGGTCGCTGCCCTAGGTCTGGCCCTGGCGGGACAACCACAGGCCGTGGTGGCACTGGCAGCACTCAGCGTGGCGGCGGCGGGCTTCATCTCCGTGCAGCCGGTTTTCTGGACCTTTCCCACGGAGAGATTCAGCGGTGCCGCAGCCGCAGGCGGTATTGCGTTGATCAATTCCATCGGAAACCTCGGCGGCTTCTGCGCCCCCAGCCTGCGGGAGTGGGCCGAGCGTGCTTTTAATTCCAATAGCGCAGGATTGTGGGTGCTCGCAGCCTCGACCTGCCTCGCCGCCGTGGCCATGGCCTTTCTCAACACCCGGCCAGCAGCAACGCCGATCAATAAGGTTTCCCCGTGACAAAGGCGCGCGCCATTTGCTAAACCATCCCGCGTCTTCAGCCATGCCCCGCTCTTTTTCCCTCCGAGACTATTCGATCGCCCTCTCCCTGCTGGGGATCTGCGCCTTCTTTGGTGTCGTGGAGCCCAAGTTTCTCGACTCGCGAAACCTCTCCCTGCTGATGACCGAGCTGTCTATCACAGCCACCCTGGCCATGGGCATGCTGCTGGTCATCCTGCCTGGGCATATCGACCTCTCCGTGGGTAGCGGCTTAGCTCTGCTTAGCGGCATCGCCACCGTGCTGACCACGAAAGCAGGATGGCCTTCGCCACTCGCGCTCGGGGTAGGCTTGCTGGCGGGCCTCATCATCTGGTGGGGAAAAGGCTTGCTCATCGTGAAGGAACGCATCCCCGCCTTCATCGTCACCTTGGCCGGACTGCTGGTGTTTCGCGGCCTCTTCTGGCTGGTCATTCAGAATCAAACCGTCCCCGTGGTGGCGGGTGGCCAGACCAATTTCTACTCGCTCATCAGCACCTATTACCTGCCCTCATTGGCTGGATATGCGGTGGCGGCAGTGATCATCGCCGTGCTCGTCTGGGCCACGCTGAAAGGCCGCCAGGAACGCCGCGCGAATGGCTTTGAGATCGCGGACGGTGAATCCTCCTTCATGCGCGTCTTCATCGCCTCCCAGGCGATCCTGCTGTTCGTGGTCGTGACGAACCAATTTCGCGGGATCCCGCTCCCGGCCCTGATCTTCGCCGCCGTGGCCTTGGTGGTTTTCGTGCTCACGCAGCACACCGCCTTTGGCCGGCATCTCTACGCCATCGGGGGTAATGCCGAAGCCGCTCTCGTCTCCGGCGTGCCCGTGAACCGCGTGGTCATCACCGCCTTTGCCATGATGGGCGGCATCGTGGCCATCACCGGCTTCATGCTCACCTCCTACACGGGGAATTCCACCACGGATCTGGGCGAGTGGATGGAGCTGGATGCCGTCGCCGCCTGCGTCATCGGCGGAGTCAGCCTGCGCGGTGGCCGTGGCAGTGTGCTCGGCGTTCTAGCCGGTGCCCTCATCATGGCCACGCTGCTCAATGGCATGACCCTCATGTCCGTCTCGCCCGAGTATAAACTGGTCGTGCGTGGAACCGTCCTGCTCGCTGCCGTGTGGATGGACATGCGTCTCGGGCAGTCAAGATAGGCCAATGTTCAACAAAAGGGTTCTTTCCTGTTAATCCTGTCTCTCTTGTTAATCCTGTCAAAAAGCCCTCTTCACAGGTGAAAGGTCAAGCCCTGCCCACTCATCATGGTCATCCATAAACGCACTGGCGGTCATCCCAGGTCTATGCCACAGGCGTAAGTCCCCTGCCCCCCATGCTCCGCCTCGCCCTCAAGATGCTGTTTGGCGATACCGCCAAGTTCCTCATGCTCGTGGCGGGCATCGTCTTTGCCACGTTCTTGATGGCCCAGCAGAGCGCCGTCTTCTGCGGCCTCATGAGCTGGACCACGGCCACTCTGAAAAACGTGCCCGCGCCGATCTGGGTCGTCGAGGCCAAGGTGGAGCAGGTGAACGAGACCAACCCGCTGCTCGATACCGATGTGGCCCGCGTGCGCAGTGTCGACAGCGTCGCCTGGGCTGCTCCTATCTACTCGAACATCCTGCGTGCGCGCCTCGCCAACGGCAGCTTCAAGATCGTCCAGATGATCGGCATCGATGCCACCACCTTTGCGGGTGCGCCCGTGAAGATCAAAGAAGGCAACGTCTATGATCTGCGACTTCCTCACGCCGTGATCATTGACGACCTCGCTGTGAAGCGACTCGCCGAAGAGCGTGGCAAGGAGGTGAAGCTCGGCGACACCTTCGAGATCAATGACCAGGAAGCCCGTGTCGTCGGCATCGCCGATACAGTGCAGAGCTTCACCGGCGGCCCCTATGTCTGGACCACCTATGAGCGTGCCCTGCAGTATGCTCCGCCTCAGCGCAAGATGCTCTCCGCCGTCATCGCCGCGCCGCGTGAAGGCATCAGCGAAACTCAATGCGCCCAGGACATCGCCCGCGAGACCGGTTTGAAAGCCTACCTCAACCGCGGCTTCTCCTTTGGCGATGATCAGGACTTCAACACCTCGACGGTGTGGTGGTATGTGAAGAACACCGGCATTCCGTTCTCCTTCGGCATCACCGTCGCCATCGGTTTCATCGTCGGTGTCGCCATCTCCAGCCAGACTTTTTACAGCTTCGTCCTGGAGCACATGAAGCACCTAGGCGCGCTGAAGGCCATGGGCGCCTCCACCTGGACGCTGTGCCTCATGCTGCTGACCCAGGCCTTCACCGTCGGATTTATTGGTTACGGCATCGGCCTCTTTTTCACCGCCATGTTCGCCTTCCCGGCCCTCAAAAACGAGCAGCCGCCCTTCTACATGCCCGAGCTCGTCCCGCCCATCGTGTTCGGCGTCATCGTCTTCATCTGCGGCCTCTCCGCCCTCCTCGGCATCTGGCGCGTCGCACGCCTGGAACCGGCGATGGTCTTCCGCGGCTAGTCTCTTCGTCTAACAATGCCTGACGCACCTGCCCCAACATCTCACGCTCTCGCGGCGCGCCTGCGCAGCGTGAACAAGTCCTTTGGCGATGGTGGCTCGCGGCTGCAGGTGCTGAAGAGCATTGATCTCGATGTGCGCTGCGGGGACATCACCATGCTGGTGGGACCTTCGGGATGTGGAAAGACGACGCTGCTGAGCATCATCGCGGGAACGCTTTCCGTGGATTCAGGTTCAAGCGAGGTGAACGTCTTCGATCAAGACCTGCTGAAGATGAGCACGCGCCAGACGACCAAGTTTCGCTCCACCTCGATCGGCTTCATCTTCCAGGCCTTCAATCTCATCCCGACCCTGACCTGCACCGAGAATGTCAGCGTGCCGCTGCTCATTCAGGGCAAGTCCACACGCGCTGCGGAAAAGCGGGCGCGTGAGGTGCTGGATCAAGTGGGTCTCGGCGACCGCACGAAGCACAGGCCTACCCAACTCTCAGGTGGCCAGCAGCAGCGCGTTGCCATCGCGCGCGCGCTGGTGCATGAGCCCCGGCTCATCATCTGTGATGAACCCACGGCGGCGCTGGATGCCAAAAACGGCACGCTGGTCATGGAACTGTTTGAAAAGGTGGCGCGCAGCCCGGATCGCGCCGTGCTCATCGTCACTCACGACAACCGCATCTTTTCTCATGCGGACCGCATCGCTGCTATGGACGACGGCAAGATTGTTGAGGTGCATGATGTGACGGAAACGAATCCTCTACCCGAGCATCTGCGGCATCACGAGTGAAGTCAGGGCCCGTCAAAGATCGGTAGATCCGAAGACGGTGGATCAAGGCTTGCAGCGCCCTTCTTATGCGGAAGCCCTGCCGCTTTGCGACGACGTGCCTCGGCGAAGAATTCCTTGAGAATGCCCACGCATTCATCATTCAAGACTCCCGGTGTGATCTCGCAGCGATGATTCAGATTCGGCGCCTGCAGCAGATTCCAGAAACCACCCGCCGCACCACCTTTGACATCGGGACAACCGAAGATCACACGTCGCACACGACAGTGCACGATGGCTCCGGCGCACATGGGGCAAGGCTCCTTGGTCACATAGAGATCGCACTCAGAAAGCCGCCAGTCTTCCATGGCACTCTGGGCTTGGGTCAAAGCAAGCATCTCAGCATGTGCGGTGCCGTCCTTCAGCGTCTCCACCTGATTCCAGGAGCGGGCGATGACACGCTGCTCATGCACGATGACGGCACCAATGGGCACCTCGTCCAGCCTCGCTGCCTTGCGGGCAAGGCGCAGGGCCTCACGCATAAAGTGATCATCAGAGGTGATGATCAGGGAGGGCTCAGGCTCGAAAAATGGTTCGCTCATCCCGCCATGCTTCGGGCAGGATGGAGACCATGCAAGAGGAAGAGTTTACAGACAGCCCTTTGCATTCACCAGCGTGCCCAGGGGCTCGCCCACCAGGGCTTTGCGGATGTTGTCCGGCTCATTCATGCTGAAGACCACGATCGGCATGTGGTTCTCCTCGCACAGTGAGAAGGCGGTGGCATCCATGACCTTGAGCTGCTTGGTCAGACAGTCGTGATAGCTCACGCACTCATAGCGCTTTGCATTTGGATTCTTGTTCGGATCACTGTCGTAGATGCCGTCCACCTTGGTGGCTTTGAAAACCACATCCGCGCCGATCTCACTAGCACGCAGTGCAGCGGTCGTGTCGGTGGAGAAGAAAGGATTGCCCGTGCCAGCGGCGAAGATGACCACGCGGCCCAGTTCCAGATGGCGCATGGCCACGCGGCGGATGAAAGGCTCGGCCACGTTCTTCATCTCGATGGCGCTCTGCACGCGTGTCGGCACATCGATGGCCTCCAGCATGCTCTGCAGGGCCAGCGAGTTCATCACCGTGGCCAGCATGCCCATGTAGTCTGCCGTGGCACGTTCCATGCCCTTGTTGCTCGCGCTGACGCCGCGCCAGAAATTGCCACCACCGACGACGAGTGCGATCTCAAGTCCTGTCTGATGCGCGGCTTTGATCTGGGCCGCCATGTCCTCAACAATGGGAGGACAGATGTTGTCGGTGCTGCCGGGCTCTCGGAGAGCCTCACCGCTAAGTTTGAGTACAACGCGTCTAAATTTCCTAGTTCCGGTGTTTTCGCCCATGAATGGTGTGAATTTAAGTCGTGATACATGATGAGTCAGGTGATGCAAAGACATTTGTGGCGCACCCGTCACAAGCACGGCAGGATGCGCTGATGGATCATCCTTTTCGCCACTGCTCCGACTGCGGTGCCACCGACCTCACTCCGCGCAGCGAGCGCGAGTTTGTCTGCCAAAAATGCGGCTTTCGGCACTTCGTCACCCCCATCCCTGCTGCCTGCGCCATCCTCCTGGATTCCCAGGGTCGCCTCTTGGTGATCCGGCGGGCGCACGAACCCGGCCTGGGGAAGCTTGGTCTGCCTGGCGGCGTGATCGAGGGGGCGGAAACCGCCGAGCATGCCTGCGCCCGCGAGGTGAATGAAGAAGTCGGCCTAACGGTTACGTCTGAGTCCTTTAGCTACGTGGCATCCCTCCCAAACCGCTATCTATTCCAAGGCTTTGTCTGGCCCACGATCGACCTCTTCTATCTGGCCCGGCTCGAGTCTTTCGATGGTGTGCTGCCTGCGGAATCCGAGGTCTCCGAATGGATGGCCCTCCCGCTGGATCAAGTACCGCTGGAAGACTTTGCCTTTCGCTCCAATGCCCAGGCCGTGCGGATCATCCGGCAACGGCTTAAGAACTGACGAAGTGCACACTCGCTAAAAAAACGTGATGTCTGATGCGCTCTCCGTGGTTAAGGAAAAAGGGATGTCGGACTTCAGCCTCACCTTTCTCGGCACCGGCACCTCGGTCGGGGTGCCGATGATCGGCTGTGATTGCGAGACCTGCCGCAGCACGGACCCACGTGACAATCGCCTTCGCTCCAGCCTCTGGATCCGTACGCCGGAGATGGCCTGGGTGGTGGATACCGGTCCGGATTTCCGCACGCAATGCCTGCGCGCAGGCATCCGCCATCTGGATGCGGCGCTCTTCACGCATCCGCACATGGATCACCTGACTGGTTTTGATGAGCTGCGCCGCTTCACCATCCCGCCAGAGGTCTTCATCCCGGTGTATGCCCTGCCCTCCTGTTTGGAGGTGCTGCAGCGGATGTTCAGCTACGCCTTTGATCCCGCGAATCACTACCGCGGCTACCTGAAGCCCTTCCCCAAACCCATTCACGGCCCCTTTCATCTCGGTGAGACCCTGGTCACGCCGCTGCCGGTGAAGCATGGCAAGGTGGAGACCATTGGGTTTCTCTTCAGCCGGCATAACAAAAAGCTCTGTGCCTACATACCTGACGTGAAGGTGCTGCTTCCCGAAACACTGACCGCACTGACGGGCGTGGACACCCTGATCATCGACGCACTCCGGCACACAGAGCACCCGACTCACCTCACCTTTGCCGAGGCCTTGGAAGTGCAGGGCCAGGTCCTGCCCCGACAGACCTTCTTCACCCATCTGCAGTGTGAGATCATGCACTCACGCGAGGAGCCCAAACTACCAGCCAATGTCAAAATTGCCTATGATGGCATGGAACTAAGCTGGGATTGATTTCTTCGAATGACACAAGCAGGACGCCAGAAAAACCCACGAGCCAGGCGGATGATTCTCCCGGCTCTTCTGGCTTCCCTGCTTCTCAGCCTAACATCCTTTGCTCAGGAACAAGAGGAGGCGAAACCTGCGCTCGACCTTTCTGGCGAGACCGTGGTGGTCTACAATCCGGACTTCTCCCAGTCGCGGGATCTGGCCGAATACTACGCTGAAAAGCGTGGCATCCCGAAGGACCGGCTGATCGGCCTCGACCTGCCTTTGGAAGACAGCATTTCACGCGAGCAGTATGAGAAGCTGATCCGCAAACCTTTGTTTGAAACCTTTGTCCGGCGTGGGTGGTGGAAGCTGGCTCTCAGTGAGATCACCGACCCCTCCTCTTCAAAACCGCGCCAGGCCATGCTGGTGGGGGAGTCCGGAGTCCGTGTGGTCTGCCTGATGCGCGGCGTGCCCTTTCAGATCCGCCGGGAGCAGGAAAAGCCTGCCACCGCCAAAGAGGACGAGGCCAGCGTGGACAGTGAACTTGCCACCCTCGGCATGCCCAGCGCAGCGCTCGCCGGGGCCATCCGGAACCCCTACTTCGACCAGGATGTGCGCTTCCAGATCTTCCAAGGTGCGCCCGGCATGCTGATCGTCGGCCGTCTGGATGCTCCTGATGCGGACACGGTGAAGCGGATGATCGATGACGCTCTTCACGCCGAACAAGAAGGACTGCGCGGACGTGCGGTCATCGACCTAGCGCTCAAGTCGGGCGCTTATCAGGAAGGCGAGGACTGGCTGGCGCGCAGCACCATCCTTTTTCGTGAGCATGGCGTCCCCGTTTTCATCGACAAGGAGGAATCGCTCATTCCCGATCACTGGCCGCTGCCAGACACAGCATTCTACTTCGGTTGGTATGCCGCCACGGTTGGCGGTGCGGTCGGCAGCCCCTCTTTCAAGTTCATGCCAGGAGCCATCGCATGCCATTTGCACAGCTACAGTGCTGCCGCCATCCGCTCTGAGGACCGCCACTGGGTGGGTCCGCTTCTGAAGCATGGAGCCGCCGTGTCACTGGGAAATGTCTTCGAGCCGTATCTCAGTCTGACGGTGCATTTTGATGTGCTGAACCAACGATTGATGGAAGGCTACACCGTCGGTGAGGCTGCCTGGAACGCGACTCCGGTGCTCTCCTGGATGAATGTGCTCTGCGGTGACCCTCTCTACCGTCCCTATGCGCGCGGTCCTGGCAGCACGATGGGCGATGACGGCCGCGGCCGGGACTACGCGCTCTACCAGGGCATTGCCATGAAGTATCAGGAACGTGGCAGCCAGGAGTTGAAGCAGGCGCTCTCTGAACTGGCCGAGACTCGTAACAAGCCGCATTTGTTGGAGTTGACCGCCCTGCTCTCCGCCAGTGAGGGCAAAAATGGGGAGGCCATCGACCTCCTCGAGCATGCGGAGTCCCTCTACGTGATCAATGCGGACAAGGTCCGCACCCTGCTCTACCTCACGGAGCTATATCGCAAGGAAGGCCGCACGGAGCAGTCCAAGAAACTCCTCCAGAAGATTTTGGCCGACCCGGCTTTCGCCAATGTGCCGGCCATCCTGGCTGCCAAAGCGATGCTGGAAAAGCAATAGCCGGCGACCTCCGCCAGATTGGTGAGGAAAGGGTGAAGATTTTTCTCACTGACGTGTCATATACAGCGGCCCGCTAAGTCACCTTGAAAAAGCATGCTCACGCCTGAGTTTAGATGCACCCCATGAAGAAAGCCCTCCTCTGCCTCACCCTCGCCGCTCTGTCCGTTGGGGCCTACAAGCTCATCGGTCAGGTGGCCGAAAAGAAAACAGGCATTGAGACCCGGCTAGCGCAGGCACTCACAATGTTCCCGGATGCGGACACGGACAAGGACGGCAAGCTCTCCATCAACGAGGCGCTGGCCTATGTGGAGAAGCATCCAGAGGCCAAGGACAAGTTCATGGCCCAAAACGGTGGCAGCAAAAGCAGCTCAAAGCCCGCCTCCTTCGCCCCGGGCGCTGAAGGCACGAAGGTCTTTGTCTGCGCGCACAGCTACATGATCTACACCGCGGACTGGCTTCCCCAGCTCGCTGATGCGGCGGGTGTTTCGCATTTGAAGGCCGGGCAGCAGATGATCGGCGGTTCACAAGTCATCCAGCACTGGAAACTCCCAGATGCTCAGAACCAGGCCAAGAAAGCTCTGAAGGAAGGCATCGTGGACGTGCTCACGCTGTCTCCGTATCTCATCCTGCCAGATGAAGGCATTACCCAATTCACCAAGCTCGGACTTGAGAAGAATCCGAAGCTCCGCGTGCTCGTACAGTCCTCCTGGGTGCCACGGGACGGCAAGAGCGGCGAGTTCACGAACGCCATGCGTGATTCCGTGACGGCTGATGAGATCCGCCAGATGCGCGATGTGCATCACAACGGCTGGCTCAAGCAGCTTGAGTCACAAGTCGCCACCTTGAACGCAGATGTCGGTCATGAAACCGTCCACATCCTTCCCGTGAGCGCTGCGGTGTATGCCCTGCGCGAGCGTGTCGCCGAAGGCAAAGCCCCCGGCCTCACGAAGCAGAGCGAGATGTTCCGTGACGACCACGGCCATCCCTCCGACATCATGGCCCTGCTCGTCAGCTACTGCCACTTCGCCGCCATCTACCAGCGCACCCCCGTGGGCCTGCCAGTCCCAACCAAACTCAAAGATTGGCCGCAGATGACCGAGCTTAACCAACTATTGCAAGAAATAGCGTGGCAAGTGGTCACGACGCACCCCATGAGCGGCGTGAAAGTGGCCCAGGCCAAGCCCTGAGCTTACCCATAAGTTTGCTTGGCTCCCGGATCGCCGCCCACTGTAGGATGGGCGTGGCGTAGCCCGCCCGTCCACCACGAGGTGATCAACTCCAATCACTTGCGAGCTTCGTGAAGGAGACATTCGGAGCTTCTTCATTCGCTCGACCTGCTGAGGGACGACCGGCCTTTGCCACGGTCATCCTACGTTCGGAAAGCCTGCCAGCGGCCTTTCCAAACTTGTCCGGCTAAGCTCAGCGCAAAGCCGAAGCCCCAGCCTTGAAGCTAGATCAGCGCGTGATGACCTCACCCATCTTCACCACCTCGAAATCACTCCCCTTCACCTGGCGGATGGGCAGCAGTGACTCATGCACCCAGCGGTCATCCGGAGCACCGCTGATGAACCAGTCACCTCCATTGTCCGCGAGGATGAGGCCATGCTTCTTCAGACCTTCCAGGATGACCTTCGCCGGCCCTTGAAAGCGCGTGGTGTCAAAGCTGGCCTTGAGCCGCACCCGCATGCC
Source organism: Verrucomicrobiota bacterium (assembly GCA_040387935.1). Classification (GTDB taxonomy): domain Bacteria; phylum Verrucomicrobiota; class Verrucomicrobiia; order Verrucomicrobiales; family Verrucomicrobiaceae; genus Prosthecobacter. Next base: position 157,685 of record JAZKCU010000006.1, read on the forward strand.
CATCGGCGGTAGGTTCTCATCGGCGTGAGGACTGGCAAAGTGAGAGGCAGGCGCCACGTAGCCGCGACGAGACTTCCTCACCGTGAAGCGCAACGCATGACGCAGCACCCCTGCCCCGCAGATCTCATCATACCTCGCCAGCCCTGGTAGAATGGGCAGTCCAGCCGCATCCGCACTGGTCCAGCCAGCCGGACGCTGCTTGGGATTCTTCAGATCAAAGACGGCTCCACTCGAGGCTTTCCATGACTTGCCGCCATCGATTGGGAAGGCATGAAACAGCTCATAGAGCTTCATCTCATCACGATCCAGCACGAGCACATGCCGGTCACCTTCGGACTTTGGACCGCCTTCGATCCACGCATCCGGCGGGATGGGATAGGGCCCCGGATCACTCTCATCCGCATAATGAAAACTCACTGGCACACGCGGCTGATCACCCTTCACCACATAGTAAGGAATGCCTCCTGGAGCGCCTTTCCACACGATCCCGAAGTCCTCATGCAAAGGCTTGTCCGCTCCGATGCTGGCAATGATGGCGTCACTCCTCGGATCCACCGCATCCCCCGACACATCCCGGTTCCACTCATCTTCCGCGGGTAGCAGCAAGCGACCCCCAAGATCCGCATTGGATCCCAGCGACAATGGCGTTTCTCCCCACAAAGGTGAGCAGGCTCCGCCAACCCATAAAGCAGAAGCACGATGAAGAACGTGACGTCGGGAGATAAGGCGGCTCATGAAGGCTTGAGAGAAGCAAGGGGTGTTCTTATTCCCCAGAGTATGCGATTCATCATGATTTCATGGCTTGCCGAGCACCTCCTCAATGACCTGATAAGCCTCGAACCGTTCCTGGTCCGGAAAGTCATGCTCGCTGTCCGGATGCCGCACCGTGATATTGTCCGGCACACCGAAGAGGCTGAACACAGGTTTCGCCGCCGCCACCACGCGATCCACACTGTCCCACTTGAAGTTCTTGTCCCGCAGCGGCGCATTGATGAAAACACGTCGTGGAGCCAGAGCCGCGATGAGCTCGTAGTAATCAAACGGCACATCCTGCGGATGCCCCAGGTAGTCACCAATCTTCAGCATGTAGCGTTCCTGCACCCAGCCCTTGATGTTGCCGCCATAGTAGTCGAGCACGGAATCAAAGCCGCAGCTCGTCACGATCACCTTCAGCCGCGTGTCGAAAGTCGCGGTGAAGATGCTGTTATGCCCGCCTAACGAATGTCCCATGGTGGCAAAGCCCGCTTCCTTCTTCACCTCCGGCATCGACTCCAAGAGGTCCAGTCCGCGGATGTTGTCCCAGATCGCCTTCATCGTGCCACTGCTGAAGCCAAGGGCCTTCAGATCTGGCTGATACTTCGCCAGGAGCGGATAGCTCGGTGCCAGGGTCACATACCCACGCTCCGCCAGCTCGGACGCATATTGACGGTTCTCCTTGCCACCCAGTCCTACCACCACCTTGTGCCCGATGCTGTTCTCCGTCGGATGCAGGCAAAGCACTGCCGGAGCAGCCTTCCCCGCCAGCGCCGCTTTCGGCAAACATAGGTAGGCCGGAACACGTCCCCCGGGACTCGATTGATAGCTGATCAAACGGCGGATGTAGGTGCCGCAGTCCACCTCTTCCTCGACCTTCACCTCCAGCGGGCAGCGCTTGTCATCCCCTGGCAGCTTGCCTGAGACGCTCTCAAAAGCCGCCTTCGCTTCCTTACGACGACTTTCCCACTCTTCGGATTTCGTCGCCGTCATCACCTCCCCCTTGGCATCCTTCACCTGCAGCAAATCCGTGCGGCTCAATCCACGCAGAAGGGCGATGTCCGCAGCCATGAGAAGAAGCGGAGAAAGAACGGCAGCAAACAGGAGCGGGCGCATCTTCTCGATACGGCTTCCTCAGCGCAATCATTCACGCGTGATCCGATACCTTTATGATGCTTGCCACGCATTTCTCTCCTCGCCACAGGTGATGCCATCATCCCATGCCCCGTGACCGTGAAACACTTCCCCTGACACTCCCGCCCCTCCTCTCCAGCGGGACGGACGAGGTCTTGGCGGAGCGGCTTCTGGCAGCCATCTCTGAGAGAGTTTGGGAACTCCCCTTTCATTCCGTCTGCACCCACGGCGGACCCAAAACCGATGATAAGGCGGAGTGCTCCGATCTCCGCTACGAACACCAATCCCCTAACCAACTGCGCGGCAGCTTCGCCTATGCCTTCACGGAGGAAACCAACCTCGGCTGCTCCGATCAGCACTACACGGACCGGGTGCGTGGCCGCTTTCACTTCTCCTATGATCTGCTCACCGGAGTGCTGACCGTCGATGTGCCGCAGATTCACGCGGAGTATGATCCGGAGGATATTTGAGCTGCGGTTTCAGTTCGAGTCCGATGTCGCCGGATTTTTGCCTGGGGGATCAAACTCCACATCCACGCCTGCCTTGTTGAGGCCTTTCTTCACCTCCTCGGCGAGTTGCGCATAGCTGCGGCCGCGCATGAGATGTTTTTCGATCAGCGCCTTGGCATCAAAGCCACGCTCCGCAATCTCCAGATCCCGCAGCCAGGCGATGACATGGGCGGCGTCGCCCTTGTCGTCGTGATGATAGAAGTAGTAGGTCAGCAGGGCTGCGGAGCCGTAGTTTTGGCTGGATTGATTTGCCTCGCCGCCGCTCACGTTGGGTGCCTTCACTTTGAGCGTCAGCGCAGCGGCCCAGGCACCGCCTTTGAGCTCCATGAGTTCCTGGAGATCCAGCATCTTGAAGGGACCCGGCTCATACAGATTCTTTTGGCGGGCGAAGTCCGTGAGCCTCTTCCGCATGCCGGTCCAGGCAAACCTTCCGGTGGGGAAATACTCGGGCAGCTCTGTGTAGTCAGCGCTGCCCTCGATGAACCACACCGGCAGCATCGCTAACCAATGATTCATCATCTGATGGGTGATCTCATGGATGAGCGTCGCATTGGCTTTGTCATCCGCCTTGTCGAGGCTGACCCGGCTGCCGACCATCTTCACCCCGAGGCTTTTGAGCGGCACGGAAAGCGCTTTCTGGCCGCGCTGATACACCCCGGCAGATCCAGGGACGCCGCCTTCCTTCATGTAGTCCTCTTCATTCGTGTAGAGCTTCGCCAGGAAGAACTCCCGCAGAGGCTCGGGCTTGGGCTTCAGGTCCAGCGGCAGCTTGCAGTTCAGCAGATAGGTGGCCTCAAACAAGCGGCCGAACTCACGAACCACATTCGCCCCCAGCTTGGAGTCGCATTCGAACTCATAATGCGGGGAGCGATAGATGAATTTCTTCTCCTTCTCGTCCTCCTTCACGACCGTGACCACCGGCTTGTCCGCGATGCCCAGGCTTTTGGGCCAGGTGGCCTCAGCGGCCGGTGACTCTGAGGCCCCTGCCACGCCCGTTGGTGCTGCTGCTGGTGCACTGCTTGTTTGCGCCTTGGCCCAGGCCTGGTCGTCAGCCGAGAGGCGCTCCAGCGGCACCGAGAAGACCGCCCCATTGCGCCCTTTGATCTTCACGCTGGCACCTTCAACGCCTAGAAAGGCAGCCTCCACCTCTCGTCCGTCCGTGCTTTTCCACACACGAAAGACCTCCTGCTGGGCCTGGACAAACAGTGCGGGCAAAATCAAAGCAGCTAACAGCAGACGAGTGGCGGTTGCAGTCATGTAGGGCGAGCGTAATAGGCACGACTTGTTTCTGACAAGGCAAAACATCCGTCAGGCACCCAACTCCCCATGCGCGACTACCTGAAACTCCACCTCGTCATCGTGGCGTGGGGATTCACGGCCATCTTGGGCAAGCTGATAGAACTCGCACCCATCGAGATGCTGGTGTGGAGGACGGCGATGGCTGCCGTGGGATTCATGCTGGTCGCCCGGTGGCAGGGGCAGAGTCTGGCGCTCTCCCAAGCAGAGCGATGGAGGATGGTGCTCCTGGGCGGACTGCTGGGAATGCACTGGATTCTCTTTTTCATCTCGGCACGTCTTTCGACAGCGTCCGTCTGCTTGGCGGCGATGCCGACCGGGATGCTGTGGTGCTCTTTGATCGAGCCGTGGATCAACAAAACCCGGCGCTGGCGACCTCTGGAGCTGGTGGTCGGGCTGGTGATCGTTGGCGCGGTGTGGCTGATCTATGAGGTGGAGTTTCGCTATTGGTTAGGCTTCAGCGTGGCGCTTGGTGCGGCGTTTCTGGCGGCGTTGTTCGCAGTGATCAGCAAGCAGCTTGTGGCCCGTTGCCACTATTCAGTGATGGGCACCTACCAGATGAGCGGCGCTTGTGGGGTCTCCATCATCGGCTGGCTCACTCTTGAGCATGGTCATGTCACCGTGCCGGGCTTGGATGACCTGCTCTGGCTCTTCCTCTTCGCCTCCATCTGCACGGTCTGGGCCTATGCGGGCTACATGGATGTGCTGAAACGCATGTCCATGTTCACGGTGAACGTGATCTACAATCTGGAACCCATCTATGGCATCGCCCTCGCCGCCTTGATTTTCGGCCAGTCGGAATACATGAGCACGGGTTTTTACATTGGAGCCGCGATCATCATCGGGAGTGTCGTCCTGGTGCCGTGGCTGGAGCGGTGGGTGGACCGAGGTCGGAGAGCGGAAGGCGGAGTTCGGAGTTAGGCAGAGGGGGCCTTGTGGGCCAACCCTGCCTCCATGGAGTGTTGGGCTGAAAGTGGAGCATTCGTGTTTTGGATTTGGTCACTCTTGGTGAGGAAGTGGGGCTTTAAGCCGCGTTGGTTTCTGCATGACCTCTACCACCCGGCGCACCTTCTTGACCATGGCCATCTCCAGCGCTGCTGCTTCTGTGATTGGCCAGACGACCGAGGCGACAGCGGAGCCGATTTTTGATATTCATCAGCATACGCATTATCATGATCGCAGTGATGAGCATCTCATCGCTCATCAGCAGGCCATGGGGGTGAAACGGACGATCCTGCTGCCAGCGGGCACGCCGATGGAGCGTGAATCCACACACAAGGGCAAGTCCAATGGACTCGCGGCTCGCTGCTACAGCAATGAGTCGTGCATGAAGATCGCGAAGGAGAATCCGCAGGCCTATCTGTGGGGGGCGAATGAGGTCACGGACATTGATTCAGCGCCTGCCGAGATCGAGAAATGGCTGAAGCTCGGTGCGTGCATCATTGGCGAGCAGAAGTTCGATGTGGAGTGTGATTCAACGCAGAGCCAGAAGCTCTATGAACTGGCCGCCGCCTACAACGTGCCCATACTGCTGCATTTCCAGTTCAATACTTACAATCGCGGCTACGAGCGTTTTCACACCATGCTGGAGAAGTATCCAAAGACGATCTTCATCGGCCATGCGCAGACGTTCTGGGGAAACATCGACAAAGCCCACGAACAAAAGGTTTTCTACCCCAAGGCCGGTTCAAAGGTCACTCCCGGCGGCATTACCGATCGCTACCTCGCTGACTACCCCAACATGTATGCGGACATGTCGGCAGGCTCCGGGCTGCTGGCGCTGACACGCGATGAAGAGCACACCACGGCCTTCTTTGACCGGCATCAGGACAAGATCCTCTACGGCAGCGATTGCGCGGACCACTTCGGCCGGGGGCCTGGCTGCCAGGGCGCGCAGACCATCGCGGCGATCCGGAAGCTTTCGCCTAACAAGAAGGTGGAACGCAAGGTCCTCTGGGAGAATTCGCAGAAGGTGTTTCGCCTCGTGTAGCGGAACTCGTGAGAGTTTCGTGGGATGAGCGCACACAGGATTCATAGGCGAAACCCACCGCCTTCGGAAGACTCACGTCTTCCGCTACACTGCACCATCTCACAGCCGAAACTCACGATTGAGCATCTCCTTCAAAGCCGCTGACTCTTCTTGATGCGGTGCATCAGGATGAAGCTCCAGCACTCGGCGGGTGCGCTCCTCCAGAGAGTCCTGCCGGGCATCGTCACCCAGGGCACTCAGGCTCGCGTGGATCTGCGCGACCAGCGCTTTGGCCTGGGTGATCTTCTCCATGGCATCGCCCTCCGTGATCTCTCCAGCCGCCAGGAGCTTAAGCTGACGGCATTCGAAGTGGCGGCACCGGCTGGGACGCTGGGTGTAGATGGTGCAGGTGCAGTCATCCAGAAAGCGGCAGGGCTGCTTGAAGTAAGGTTCCTTCTTCTTGCGATAGATCTCCATGCCCAGCCGCTCCAGATCCCGCATGTTGTCCTGCGGCTGCAGGCGCACGATCTCAAACAGCACGCCGTTGCAGCACATGCCGCAGGCCGTGCAGAGGCGGCTGGCGGCATGACGAAGTTCCTCTTCGTGGAGGCTGTCTGATGTATCTGCCCCCGTCATGCCAGTCTATCTTTGGGTTGGCGACGCAACAGTGCGGAAGGTTTGCGAATGTGCCGTCTAATCATACTCGCTCCAATCAATGGTGTGCTCTGGTGCAAGCTCATCAAGATAACGATCTCCGTCAAATCCATCTCTGAATGACTTTCCAGCAGATTCAGGCAGGCCAGCAGATTATTTTCTTGGATGAACAGAGCCGATACCCAATCTGCTGGCCTCCCTGAATCTGTGGGAGATCCGAATGACAAGCCCGACCTCAATCGAATGCTCTTTTGGTTAGGCGCTGGCTTGCTGGCAAGCCTTGATCGTGTTCGCCATGAGCATGGCGATCGTCATGGGGCCGACACCGCCGGGCACGGGCGTGATGGCGCGGCACTTGGGAGCCACTTCATCGAATGCCACATCGCCGACGAGCTTGTAGCCTTTCTCCGTGCCGGGGGCTTCGACACGGTTGATGCCGACATCGATCACGACGGCGCCTTCCTTCACGTGCTCGGCCTTGATGAACTCCGGACGGCCGATGGCCGCGACAATGATGTCTGCCTGACGGCAGATGGCAGGCAGGTCCTTCGTGCGGGAGTGCGCGACCGTCACTGTGGCATCACCACCCACGCCTTTCGCCATGAGCAAAAGCGCCATGGGTTTGCCCACGATCATGCTGCGGCCCACGACGACGACATTCGCGCCCTTGGTCTCGATGCCAGCACCCACCAGCATCCTCTGGCAACCCAGGGGCGTGCACGGCACGAAGCCGGAGGAGTCTTCAAGAGCCAGCTTGGCCACATTGATCGGGTGGAAGCCGTCCACGTCCTTGGCGGGATCAATAGCGCGCACGATGGCGGCTTCGTCGATGTGCTTCGGCGGCGGGCTCTGGACGAGGATGCCGTGGATGGCAGGGTCGCGGTTCAGGGTCTCGACATGGGCGAGCAGCTCTTCCTGCGTCGTTTCGGCCGGGAGTTCCAGCTTCACGGAATGCAGGCCCAGATCACGGCATTTCTTGTCCTTGGAGCGCACATAGGCACGGGAGGCCGGGTCATCCCCGATCAGCACCACGGCCAGGCCGGGCTTTTTGCCGAGCTTCGCCAGTTCGGCGATATCACGGCGGCATTCTTCGAGGACTTTTTCAGCGACAGCGGTTCCAGAAATGAGGGTCATGAGGCGTTGGACAGGAGCGCGGATGCCGGTGTCCGCAAGCAAGTTCCCCCGGCCTCTTGCTGTCTCTGGGGCTTTCCCAGGGCGAAAACATTCAAACTTAGGCGCAACTCCGCCCTGTCTCCAGCGTTCTAAAGCCGCCCCCATCTGCATGACATCCACCTCGCTTCCTGACGTCCTCCTTTCCGCAGCCCAAAATGCTGGCTGCCGTGACCAAGCGAAGCTCCGACATGCCCTGGACGATGCCACGGACAAGCGTCAGCCGCTGATCGAGGCAGTCCTGGACGCCAATGTGGTGGATGAGGAAACCTTCTTCTCCCAATTGGCAGACGCCCTGCGCATGCCTTATGCGAAGGAAGACGGCGAGCCGCAGGAGGGTCTGCACAATCGTTTCCCGGCCAAGCTGGCGCTGCGCCACCGCATCTACCCTGAGCATGTGAGCGCCGTGGAGGCAACCTTGCTGACCTACAATCCCTTTGACCTCGGTGCCCGTCAGGCCGTGGGCCAGGAACTCCGCAAGCGTGTGCGCTGGAAGGTCGCCAGCCGTCATCGCATCCTGGAAGCACTGCACCAGGGCTATGGCGTGGGTGCTGAGAACTTCGAAGAACTCCTGGAGGGCCGTGAAGGCCAGCAGGAGGACGACGACATGAAGCAGGAGACCACCATCCTGGATGAGGCCGATGAAGAGGCGACGGTAATGAACTTCGTGAACCAAGTCTTCCGCGAAGGCCTGAAGGAACGTGCGACGGACATCCACGTGGAGCCCCTGGAGCGAGATCTGCGCATCCGCTATCGCGTGGATGGCAAGCTCATCGAGGTACCAGTGCCGCCGAACATGCGTCTGCTCCAGGCCTCCCTGATCTCACGCCTGAAGATCATGGCGCATCTGGACATCGCCGAGCGCCGCTTGCCGCAGGATGGCCGTATCAATCTCGAGCTCGATGGTGAACCCATCGACGTCCGTGTGGCCACCATCCCCAGCGTAAACGGCGAGTCCGTGGCGCTGCGTTTGCTGACGCGCAAAAAATTCGACATGGGTGCCATCGGCCTGGATCCCGAGACCGAGGCCAAGTTCCGCAAGCTCATCGCCGCGCCAAACGGCATCATCCTCATCACCGGTCCCACCGGTTCCGGGAAGAGCACCACGCTCTACACGCTGCTCAAGGAACTGAACACGAAAGAGCGCCGCATCGTCACCATCGAAGACCCGGTCGAAAACAAGCTCGACGGAATCATCCAGATCGCCGTGAAGCCGGAGATCAATCTGACCTTCGCCGCAGGCCTGCGCTCCATTCTCCGCGGTGACCCGAACGTCATCATGGTCGGGGAAATGCGTGACCAGGAGACGGTTGAGATCGCCATCCGCGGTGCCCTGACCGGTCACTTGGTGCTTTCCACGCTGCATACGAATGATGCCGTCGGCGGCATCTCCCGTCTGCTCGACATGGGTATCGAGCCCTTCATGGTCTCTTCCTCGGTGCGCGCCTTCCAGGCCCAGCGACTCGTCCGCACCCTCTGTCCGCACTGCAAGGAGCCTTCCCAGCACGAGGAAAGCTACCTGAAGGCCATCGGTTTCCCGATGGAGTGGAAGTCCAAGCTCTTCCGTCCCGTGGGCTGCCGCTCCTGCCGTAACACCGGCTTCACCGGTCGTCTCGCCATCATGGAGATCTGCATGATGACCGAGCACCTCCAGGAAAAAATCAACCTGCGCGCCACCGCCATGGAGCTGAAAGCCCAGGCCCTGAAAGACGGCATGGTCCCTATGCGCCAATATGGTTTCCGCAAGGCTTCCGAAGGCATCACCACCCTTGAGGAGGTGATGACCGTGACCGCCGCGAGTGAGTAATCCCTCTGCTACTAATATCTTCTTTGACTGTTCCCCGCCGCCCGTTCACCGCTGACCCTCTGCTGTGCCCAACTTTGCTTACACCGCCCTGAACACCTCCGGCCAGACCGTGTCTGGCAGCCTTGCCGTGGGATCACGGGCGGAGGCCTACCGAAAGCTGGAGTCGCAGTCCCTGACCCCTGTCAAAGTCGCAGAGGAATCAAAGACCGCGAAAACGGCCAGCGATGCGGCGGCCAAAGCTGCGGACAACACGCCGGCCAAACTCAAGCGAAGCCAGGTGATCCTGTTCACGGAAGAGTTGGCAGACATGCTGGATGGCGGACTCCAGATCGACCAGGCGTTGCGTGTGATCACGGAGCGCCAGGAAGATCCGGCGCTGAAGAGGGTCTCGAACATTCTGCGTGATCAACTGCGCGAGGGCTCCACGGTCTCGAAGGCTTTGAAGAAGGCCTCGCCAAGTTTTGATGAGCTCTACTGCAATCTCGTCGCTGCAGGTGAGGTCAGCGGATCTCTGGCTCCCATCCTTCGTCGTCTCGCACAGAACCTGACGGTGATTGCCGAGCTTCAGTCAAAGGTCACGCAGGCCATGATCTACCCGGCCTTCCTCGTCGGGGCTTGTATTGTCCTCATGATCGTCTTCATGACGGTGATGGTACCGCAGATCACAGACCTGCTGGACAAGAACAACCAGCAACTGCCGATGGCCACTCAGATGCTCATCAGCTTCAACAGCTTTTTCGCCAAGTGGTGGTGGGCCATGCTGGCCGTGATCGTCATCGCCTCACTCAGTTTCAAGGCTTATATCTCAACCCCCAAGGGGCTCATGTGGTGGCATAGGACCAAGATCAATCTACCGCTCTTTGGTCCGGTGCTCGCCACCCGGTTCTACGCCCAGTTTGCCCACAGCATGGGCAGCTTGGTCGGTCATGGTGTGCCGCTGCTAAACAGCATCCGGCTGGTCTCCAAGATTTCCGCGAATGTCTTCATCCAGTCCCTGCTGGCCAGGGTGACAGGCCTCGTGGCGGAAGGCGGCTCACTGTCCTCATCTCTGAAAAAGGTCAGCCACTTTCCCATGATGCTGGTGGACATGATTGCGGTCGGCGAGCAGACCGGCGGGCTGAGCAAGTCCCTGGAGAAGGCCGCCACCCGTTATGACAAGGAGCTGGACAAACGCATCAAGCGCATGACCGCCATGATCTCCCCGATCATCATCCTTTTCATGGCCGTCATTGTCGGTGTCGTGGCCTATTCCATCATCTCCGCCGTATTCTCCTCTGTGAACGGCATCCGCGGCAGGGTCTAAACCACCCTCATTTCAGTCTTTTCACCCGCCCTCTTTCCCATCAGAATCTCGTGTCCCATTAACTTCATGACCCCGAACCTCCCCACCTCACGTCGTCTGGCTCGCGCCGGTTTCACCCTGATTGAAATCGTCATCGTGCTCACCATCATCTCCATCCTGGCCGCCGGCTCCATCTACATGCTGAAAGGCAACGTCGATGTGGCCAAGGAAACCCGTGTGGAAAGCGATCTCCAGAACATCATGACCCAGCTCCAGCTCTATGAGGCCCGCAACATGCGCGCGCCCACCACGGAGCAGGGCCTGAAGGCGCTGGTCGACAGACCTGACACCGAACCTCGGCCTGAAAAATGGACCCAGCTTCTGGAAGCCGTGCCGAAAGATCCCTGGGGCATGGAATACAGATATCGTTACCCAGCCCAGAAGTCCAAGAAGCCCTATGACGTCTACTCCATCGGCAAAGACGGCGCTGACGGCACTGAGGATGATGTGGGCAACTGGCCGCAGATCACGAAGTAAGGGCCTGATTCATGAATCCTGACTCCAGCTCCATCTCACAGAGACCGCGAACACACCCGCGGACCTCTGTTTGGAGCCGGGGATCAGCTTTCACGCTGGTGGAGGTGGTGATCGCCTTGACGATCATCATTATCATCGCCGCCGCAGCAGTCCCGATGTTCAAGGGCTGGCGGGATGAGCAGATCGCGCGGAAGCCTGTCATCGAGCTGGTGCGTATTGCCAAGGAGGCGCGGCTGCGCGCCATGCAGGAAAAGCGTCCTTACCAGGTGGCCTTCCACGAGCGCGGCTTTGTCGCCTCGCGTTACACCAGCCCTTATCTCCAGTTGGCGGAGCTGACTGAGTTCCTTGCCCGGGCGGAGACGGGTGAGTTTCGCCTGAATCCGAATGAGGATGACAATGACGGTGATCTGGACGGCGGCGCGGGTGAGCAACCCAAGACAGATCTGCCCCTGGCTCCGACCGCGCCAAAGCTGAATGACAACTGGGAGGAGCACTACGAACTGCCGACCGACACCCACTACTCGCTCAAATTTTGGAATGAGATCCAGGAGACCCTCATGAGCGGAGACGTCGTCAAGCTCTGGGTGTTTCAGCCCACCGGCATCTGCGTGCCGCTCAAGCTTCGTCTCGAACGGGAGAGCGCGGTCTTTGACATCGAGTTCAACGCGCTCACCGCCGACATCACCAGGGAGATTGTCGATCTGCGATGAAAACGAAAGCCCATCATCTGGCGCAGCGCGCACGCAGAGGTGCCATTCATGGCTACATCCTTTTCGAGCTGATCATTGCCCTAACCATTTTTGCGATTGGTGTTCTTGGGCTGGCGCAAACGCTGAATGCCTCCATGGAGGTGGCGAACATCCTGAACCTCGATCAGAACATCCGCCGTCATCTGCGGACGGCGGTCGAGGTGCTCAAGCGCAAGCCGCTGACTGAGATGGTCTGGACAGAGCCAGACACCGTTACCGGGGTCAATTACGCCAGCACGGTGGAGCCTGTGAGCCTGACCATGACCAACGGGAATCCCCTGAGTGATATGTACAACCTTCGGGTCATCGCCACCTATACCGTGGGCAATGAGCTGAGGGAAGAATCCGTGGACGTCTATGTTTACAAACCCCAGCAGCAGCAACAGAGAAGAAGGTAACCGGAACAGCCGGCCTGGTTTCTCCTTGATGGAGATCGTCATCGCCATGACGATCCTGGGCATGATCACGGGTACATTGTTTGCGCTGATCCAGGGCAGCGTGAAGGCTGCGGCGCAGATCGAGGTGATCCAGCGCGAGAACGACTCCATCAACCGCCTGCTGGACATCTGCCGCAAGACCTTCACCACTATGCCGAGCACAGCCACGCTTACACTGACTCTGCTGGATCCGAACTCGCCCACCACTTCAGCTCAGGAACTGACCATCACGGGAGCGCCTCACAGTTTTGGATTTGGCTTCAATCCCCTTTCCTACAAGGATACCATCCTGGGCCTGCGTCCTGATCCCAACGGAGCCACAGATCAAAACGGTGCTGCCATGAACTACATGTGCCTTTCGCGGGAGGATTTGATCCCGCAAACGGATGAAAGCGGCCTGTCCATGCGCCAGGAAACGACCGGACTTTCGGCTCCTGATGAGCAAGGCCGCTACTGGATGCCGCTGCTGCCAAATGTGGTGTCGCTCAAGTGGCTCTTCTACAAGGAGGCGGATGACACCTGGGTCGAAGAATGGTCTGAAAGCAAGTGGCCTGACCTGATCAAGATCGAACTCGTCATGAAGGACCGCACCATACCCACCAGCATGGCTTACAGCGTGCCGACCCTGGTGCTGGTGGCAGGCACCGGAACTCCAGGTGCCACCAGCACTTCCACGTCTAACAACAATCAGAACAACCAGGGTGGCGGGGGTCGGGGTAATCCAGGAGGAAATAACGGCACTCCAACCACCCCGAATACACCCACTACAAACCCTCCTATCCGAACCCCAAACCCGCCGCAGTAACCCATGGAGATCATGAAAATTCATTGCTCCATGACCGATCATGCAGCCAGCTCACTGCAGTGCTACGCGGGGGCCCGCCGGCATACACAGGGCTCGGCCCTCATGCTCATGATCTGGGCGCTCCTGCTCATGTCCATGGTGGTCATGGGCTTGTCCCAGTATTTGAGCTTCAGCGCTTCGGAAGCGATCATCGATGCGGCGGAGTTTCGTGCACTGCATCTCGCTGAAAGCGGGCTCGCGGTGGGTCTGCATCCAGATATACGCCGCGGCGACAAGGCACTGAAGCAAAAGGTGGGCACGGACAGCGGCTTTGATGTCGTCATCAACTATGAAGGCGCACGCATACCCATCAATCTCGTTACTGATGAGCGCCTGCGCCAGGCCATCTATGCTCTCTTCATGCGCTGGGGTCTGAATGGCGATGAAGCCAGCATTGCCACGGAGTCTCTGGCCGACTGGGTGGACCGCAATGACGATGGCCGCCCCAATGGCGCCGAGCAGGAGTACTACGAAGGCCAGGGGTTCTACGACCTCCCACGCAACACGGGTTTCACGCACACAGATGAGATGCTGCTCGTCCGCGGCATGGGAGTGGTGGACCGCTTGAAGCCGGACTGGCGCGAGTTTTTCAGCGTCTATGGAGATGGCACCATTGACCTGCGCACAGCCTTCAAAGAAACCCTGATCGCCGTGACCGGAGCTGGTGAGAAAGAGGTGGAGAGCTTCATCCTCAAGCGGGACGGTTCGGACGGCATTCCCGGAACGGAAGATGACCAGCGCATTTCCGATGGTGAAGCCTACCGCATGCTCAATCTGAGCGGTGACCGGGCCCGTGAACTGCAGAGCATCCTCACCAGTGAGGACACGCTGCGCCGCATCACCAGCACCGGATATGTCGGCGAGAAGCGGAAGCAGATCATCGTCATTGCCCGGCGTGGAGAAGATCGCTCACTGACCTATCTCGCACGTATTGAGGAATAAGAGCGGCTCTTCGGCCTCCTCATTTTTGATTTCCTCATTCGCCATTTGCCCGGCTGCGCCATCTCGGCACGCTCAGGCTTGGCGCTGAACCACCCGCGCCACTCCAACCGCCCCCATGATTAACTGGTTTGCCCGCAATCACGTCGCCGCTAATCTTCTGATGCTCGCGGTGATGGTGGCGGGCATCTGGACTTTGTGGAAGGAGAAGATCCCGCTGGAGGTTTTCCCGGAGATGCCTTCGCGCATGATCTCCGTCACCGTCCCCTACCCTGCCTCAGCGCCTGAGGAAGTGGAGGAGATGATCGTGATGAAGATCGAAGAGGCTGTGCAGCAGGTCGGCGGCATCAAGCACATCTACTCCAACGCAGGCTCCAACGGCGGCACCGTGACCATCGAATGCGAGGAGAAAAGCAATCCGCGTCAGATCCTGGAGGACGTGAAGATCCATCTCGATGCCATCCCGAACTTTCCAGAGCTCGCGGAGAAGCCCACCATCCAGCTCGATGACAGCTTTCAGTCTGTGATCACCGTGGTGCTCGCGGCTGACATGGCCGAGCGCGATCTGCGCCGGCTCGGCGAGCAGGTGCGGGATGAGATCTCCGCGCTGCCGGGCATCAGCCATGCGAACATCGGCGGCGTGCGCTCCTATGAGATCGCCATTGAGATTCCCGAGGCCACCTTGCGCAAGTATGGGCTCAATCTCGAACGCATCAGCGCCGCCATCCGCAGCAGTGCGGTGGACCTGCCCGCCGGTGTGGTGCAGACCGAGGCGGGGGATGTCTCCATCCGCACACGTGGCCGGGCCTACAGCGGTGAAGACTATGCGCGCATCGTCATCCTCACCCGGCCTGATGGCACCAAGGTCACGCTGGGCGAGATCGCGCTGATTCAGGACGGGTTTAATGAGAACCCGCTGATGGCCCGCCTGAACGGCCAGCGCTGCATGGTCGTGAATGTCATGCGTGAAGGCGGCCAGAATGCCATCAACATTGCCGAAGGCGTGAAGGAGTATGTGGAAAGCTCGCGCAAACGCATGCCGGACGGCGTCCACATCGAATACTGGAACGACCGCTCCAAGATCGTCAAAGGCCGCATCTCCCTGCTGCTGCAAAACGCGCAGAGCAGTCTCATCCTCATCTTCCTTTGCGTGGGCCTCTTCCTGCGGCTGGATGCGGTGTTCTGGGTGGCCGTGGGCATGGCGGCAAGCTTCCTCGGCGCCATCGCGCTGATGCCCTATCTGGACATCACCATCAACATCTCCTCGCTGTTCGGTTTCATCCTGGTGCTGGGCATTGTGGTGGATGATGCCATCGTCATCTCCGAGCATGTGGACACCTTGCGACAGCAAGGCATGTCGCCTCTCGATGCGGCGATCGAGGGCACGAAGCAGATGGCGGTGCCGATCACCTTTGGTGTGCTCACCACCGTGGTGGCCTTCCTGCCCATGGCGATCGGGGGCGGTGATTTTGGACGCATGTTCCAGCCCATCGCCATCATCTTCATCGTGGTGATGCTCATCGCGCTGGTGGAGACGAAGATCATCCTTCCTTCCCACCTCGCGCATCCGGTGCCTTTCCTCAGCGGCACCTCAGACATCCTCTATCCGGTGCATCGCTGGTCGGAGCGCACGCTGAAGCGTTTTGTGGACTCCATCTACCGGCCATCCCTGCGCTGGTGTGTCCATCACCGCTACATCATGCTGTCCATCTTCTTCGGAGGCATCTGCATTCTGGGTGGATACTTCTTCAGCGGACGCATCCCCTGGACCACCTTCCCGCGTGTGGCGAGTGAGCGCATCGAAGCACGTCTGACGATGCTGGACGGCACGCCCTTTGAGGTGACTGACGGCCACATCCAGCGCATCCACGAAGCAGCGGAGCAGATGCGCAAAGAGTATGTCGGTCCCGATGGACGGCCCGTGATTCGTCACATCATCGCCACCACCGGCACCACGCGCATGACTTCCTCGGGCTCCAGCAGCAGCGCCAGTTCCCACATTGGCGAGGTGACGCTCGAAACCTATGGTCCCGAAGAGCGCAGCCTGCAGGTGAACACCCTCGACATGGCGAATGACCTGCGGAAGCGCATCGGTCCCATCGTCGGTGCCGAGGAGTTGAACTTCCGCGCTGAGATTGGTCGTGGGGGTGATCCCATTGACATCCAGCTTTCCGGCACAAATCCCGACGAACTGCTCGAGCTGTCTGACAAGATCAAAGCCCAGCTCTCCACTCGTGCTGGAGTGTTCGACGTCAGTGATTCGCTCGATACGGGACGTAATGAGATCCAGCTCCGTCTCAAACCTGAAGCCCAGGCCATGGGCGTCACGGTCAATGATCTGGCCCGCCAGGTGCGCCAGGCCTTCTTCGGAGATGAGGTGCAGCGCATCCAGCGCGGGCGCAATGAGGTGAAGGTGATGCTCCGCTATCCCAAGGCGGACCGGAAAAACCTCGCCACGCTGGAGACCATGCGCGTGCGCACGAGCACGGGCCTGGAGATCCCCTTCGCACGAGTCGCCAGCGCCAAGGTGGGCAAGAGCTTCACCAGCATCAAGCGTGTGGACCGCCGGCGTGCCATGAACATCACGGCGGACGTGGACAAGGCCACCACCAATCCCGCAGTCGTGCGCAGTGAGATGATACCTTTCCTCGACGAACTGCTGAGCCATCATCCCCACGTCAACTGGAGCTTTGAGGGCGAGGCACGCGCTGAGCGCGAGAGCGCGGCGGAAGGCTGGTGGGCGCTCGGGATTGTGGTTTTGGGCCTCTACAGCCTGATGGCCATCCCTTTCAAAAGCTACAGCCAGCCCATTGTCGTTCTTTTGGTTGTTCCTTTCGGCATCGTCGGCGGCACACTGGGTCATGTCTTCCACGGCATGCCGCTCAGCCTGATGAGCGTGTGCGGTTTCCTCGCGGTGTCAGGAGTGATCGTCAATGACACCCTGGTGCTGGTGGACCGGATTAACCAACTGCGTGACGAAGGCGGCGACCTGACGCTGGCGGTTCAGGAAGGCGGTGCCTCACGTTTTCGAGCCATCTTCCTCACGCAGATCACCACCTTCGTGGGCCTCATGCCGCTGATCTTCCAGATGGGTGAGTTCATCGAGTCCTGTCCTCCTGGCATCCGTCACTTCCTGGTGCTGATCTTTGGCAACAATCGTGCCGCGCAGGCCACCACAGCGCAGTTCCTCACCCCCGTCTCCGTGGCCATGGGTTATGGCAGCCTTTTCGCCACGGTGATCACCCTCTTCCTGGTGCCGATGTGCTATCTGGCTGTGGATGACATTGGCCGGGTAGTCGGCAGGCTCTTTGGCCGGAAAGAGCAGTCGCCTCCGGAGATCAAGGCTGTCCCCGGCATCATTTCGTGAAGCATGCCGCCTCCCAAGCCCACACCGCCGCCGCTGTATCTCCAAATCGCTGATGCTGTAGGAAAGCTGATCGCTGACGGCGTGCTGCGGCCGGGTGAGAAGACACCATCCCTGCGTGCCGTCTGTGATCAGCACGGTGTGAGCATGAGCACGGCTGTGCAGGCTTTTGTGGAGCTCGAGTCACGCGGTTTGGTGGAACCACGACACAAGTCCGGCTTCTTTGTCAAACAGCCTTCTAGGGCGAGAGTAGACGCTCCAGCGCCGCCGCGAGTTCGCATGTCGGGAAGCCTGGGAAACATGCACGCCAGCCTCTTTGATGCCGTAGCTTCAGGAAATCTGATCGCCCTCGGAGGCGCGGTGCCGAGCGCTGACATCCTTCCCACGGTGAAGCTGAACCGCATGCTTTCCGAGAAGGCGCGCCACGCCGGTGCGCGCGGAGTGACGTATGACCTGCCCCCCGGATCCGAACTGCTCCGACGCCAGATCAGCAAGCGCATGATGAAGGGCGGCGCGGTGGTGGCTCCGGCGGAGATCATCACCACCTGCGGTGCGACGGAGGCGCTCATGCTCTGCCTGCGCGCCGTGACTCAGCCGGGCGATGTGGTGGCAGTCGAGTCGCCCACCTACTTCGGCATCCTGCATGTCCTCGAAACACTGGGCTTACGCGTGCTGGAGATCCCCACAACTCCGCTCACCGGAATGAAGCTTGATGCGTTTGAGCGCGTCTTGAGGAAGCAGCAGGTGAATGCCTGCATCGTGCTGCCGGCCTTCAGCAATCCTCTCGGTTCCTCCATGACCGATGAGGCCAAACTAAAATTGGTGCTGCTTCTGAAGTCGCGCGAGATTCCGCTGATTGAGGATGATGTGTTTGGAGAGCTACCCTTCGGCCCCAAACGCGCCAGAACCTGCAAATCCTTTGATGACTCCGGTCTCGTCCTCTTTTGCAGTTCATTTTCAAAGACCTTGGCCCCCGGGTATCGTGTCGGCTGGGCCATCCCAGGGCGCTTTTACCATGCAACGCGCATGGCGAAGCTGACCCACACCCTGGCGACGCCCACGCTTCCGGAGCTGGCCATCGCCGGCTTCCTGGCGGAAGGTGGATATGATCATTGGTTACGCGGCGTCCGCAAAATCTACCGCGACAATGTGACTCGAATGCGGCGAGCGATCATGGAGCACTTTCCTGCGGGGACGACGGTGACAGCCCCTCAAGGTGGTTTCCTCCTGTGGGTCACCATGCCCCCGAAGGTCAATGCCCTCGATCTCTACGACCGTGCCCTGGCCAAGGGGATCAGCATTGCGCCAGGTCATCTCTTCTCGCTCGAAGAGCGCTACAATCACTGCATCCGCATCTCCTGCGGAGAGCGCTGGTCACCACGTCTCGAAGGTGCGATCCGGGTGCTTGGCAGCCTGGCAAAGATGCTCGCCACCTAGTTCGTTAGCAGGCCCGAAGATCTGTACTGGTCCTAATTTGGACCATCTGTATCTGGTCGCTCTTCCTGGAGGTGGAAAGGTGGTGTCATGAACCCCCACTTCTCTCCCCTGTTGGCGGCGATGGCTCCGGAAGGTCTGCTGTTGCTGCGAGTCCTCGCTGTCATCGCCCTACTCATCATGATCCCGTTTGGCGTGATGCTCTACAAGAATCAGGATCGTTGGTTCGGACATACCGCGGACACGGCCACCGAAACCAGCGGCAGCCTCGGCTACGGCCGGGCCCAGGCGTGGCTCCTCTACATCGGAGCACTGCATCTGGCCCTCTTCATCGCGCTGGGCCTGTAAGACGGCATCGAATCAAGGTGCCAGCAGTTCCTCGATCTCGATCTTGCCGCTCTGGGTGCTGCCGGAGAAGAACCCGGCGCCGTAGAGGTGGTCCTGGAGAAACACGCCGCCCAACGTGCGTGTGATCGTGCCGTCTTTGAAGGTGCCGCTGATAACGCCCGTAGGCGCGGCGAGCGTCAGTTTCAAGGCGACGGGATCCACCGGTGCAGTCACCTTGTTCGCGGCATCGATGGTGATGTTCCGATGGAACGGACCGGCTAGGTTCCCCTCGCTGGCATAGAAAACGGCATTCGGACTCACGGGATTCAGGTCAATGATACGCTGGCCGACAGTAGGCGGCAGATACAGAGAGCCCGTGGCATTCAGGATTGCGGCAAACGCCGCCGGATGGAAGGTGCCTGTCGTCAAAGGCTTGAGCCAGCTCGCGAAGCCCCCTATGGTCCTGCCCGGAAAATCGGGCGAGTAAAACTTCAGATTGCCCGCGACGTAGCCCTTGTTCGCGTGCAGCGCGACATAGAGCGGCCATACATTCTGGCCGACAATCTGCGATGCCTGGGTGATGGCGATGTTGTTCGCTAGCTTGCCCGCCAGGGTCACCGCGCCTTTGTTACTCACGCTGACGGTCGCATAACTGACGCCTTTGGGGGCTCCCGCCCCGAAGCCCAGCTGAAGGATCAGGGTGTATTTTCCCACCAGACCGTTGCCGATGACCTGCCCGCCCGTGTTAAAGATGTCCGGGTTCAGGGAGACCTGCGAGTTGAATGGATTGCCTTCAAACTCACTGGAGAGTGTGCCACTGATGGAGGGCACACTGCCGGTCACATCCAAAGCGAGAGCGAGAGTGTAGTTCACGAGCGGTGCCTTGCGAACAATGATGATGTTCATGCCCTCCAGCTGGCCGTTCGCCAGGAACTTGCCGGCAAAGCCATAGGCGATGCCCTGGATTGTTACCTTGCCGCTGAAGGTCCCATTGGCCAGGATCTTCAACGAGATGATGCCGGTGTTGCCAGCATTGCTGGATGGATGCGTGATGAGGCCGTTGTAATTGCCTGCCATCTGCGGTGCCGCAGCCGCTGGTGGCGTGACCGAGTTAATACGGCTCAGGAGACTGCCGTTTTTGTCATAGGCGTAGTCGGTGCGGCTGGTGCCGTTGTAGTTCACCGATCTGAGGCGGCCGCTGACATCATGCTGATAGGAGATGATCACCGCGCTCGAAACGAGCGGCTGCAAGAGCAGCAGAGCGGTTAGGAAAAGTATTTTCATGACCGTGGAGAGGGTGCTGGTGAAAGAGTGGATGAAAGGGTAGGCGAAGCGGGAGGCAATTACTTCGGCACGGTGCCTCCGAGCCCCTTGATGACTTTTTTGAGGACCTTCTTGTTTTCATCAATGGCCTTGATGGCATCGAGCCGCTTCTGGTGTCCGGGATCGCCATTGCCTTTCACACCGATCTCGATGAGGATCGCGGTCTTGGCTGATTGCAGGGCCTGATAGGTATTGATCATAAAATCAAGGGTCGCCTGCTGGACTGCCTGGGCTGCTGCGGCGTCACCATCGACCGTGTTCTCCGCGACGGTGGTATTGGCGACAGTGACCACATCCGGCCGACCATCGCCGTCAAGGTCCCCCGCGGCCACATTGACTCCACCGCTGAGGTAGCCACCCCCGCTAAATGCCCCGATGTCGAATCCGTCTCCGGCCCCTTCATCAGGCCCCGTGATCTTATCATTGCCAGCACCGCCAAAGAGGGTGTCCACTGGATCCACAAACACCCCCTCGCCATCATTCACAGCGACCCCTGGGAAAGCCTCCACCACATCGCCAGGACCTGGTGGGTAAAAGTCCGTCTCATCGGTCAGCACTCGGTCAGACTCGGTCCAAGGCACATCTGGGGCGTCTGGTGCGGGCGGCGGCGGAATCTCCATCCTGCAGGGGACAAGCTTGAAGCGATCGTAATCTGAATCGTCCGGATCATTGCCGGCGACCGCGCAGAACAGACGGTAATAGGCATAAATGGCGTAACCATTGACGATGCTTTGGCCGGAAACTTGGGCGGCGATTTCGGACACGTCAGCCTCCCTGCAGCCGTTTGGATCAAGGTAACGCAGTGGATTGCCAGCCGCATAGCCATAGCGGTTGAGCGACTCAGGATCCTCGGTTCGCGGTGGCATCGGATCACGGGAAAGAAACCGAGCGGTGACCGGATCGTAGTAGCGCGCGCCCATCTGGTAGAGATCGAACTCCGTCCGCACGCCGTGTCTGCCCAGAAAGGTGAATTGCTGGATGGGCCCGGCCAGGGCACCCAGCACCTCCCCATAGGGACCATAGGCATACGCATTGATGACCATCTCCGTCTCATCCGTCACGGCCAGGGTGGAGCCCATGAGGTCAAAGTGGAAGAAGGAGGCGTTCTGCGTGGTCATGTTCACGCTGTAGAGGAGCTTGCCGTCCGGCGTGCAAACGTAGGCTACATCAGGCGAGATTCCTGGGGCATCCATGAAGACAATGGGCGCGCCAGGCAGCGCGTAGTGCCTCTGATAGTGCGTGGTGTTCCCGGCCGCCGTGCGCGAGACGAGATGCCCAAGGCCATTGTACGCCAAATCCACACCCAAATAAGAGACCATGTTTGAGACACCGTTCCAGGTGAAGGTCTTCCCCGGCGCGGCCGTCATGCGGCCAAGCACATCATACGTATAACCCGCCGTCGTGATCTCGCCAGCCTTGCCATGCTTGAAGGTCTGCGTCGCCGCCGTCACGGCCGGCACTTGGGGCGTCGTGCTGTCCAGCGTGATGATATCGCCCGCGCGATTGTAGCTGTATTTGAGGTCAAGCACTGTCCCCTCCTGAATCCGCGTCATGCGGCCTGCCGGGCTGTAGGTAAAGGTGGCGTCAATGCCCGGCGTGCGAGTGATGCCGGTGACGTGCCCCTGGTTATCGTAGCTGAAATCCACGTCCACATTGCTGACGCTGTCAGTGACCTGGACCAGCCGGCTGCGCGTGTCATACGAATAGGTCACAATGAATGAACCATCCCGGTATTCGACGGAGGTCAGTCTGCCTCCTGCATCGTAGTGGGCCTCGAAATCCATGCCGCCCTGCGGGCAGTTGATCAGCCGGCCGGCACCATCACGCTCGAAGGTGATGCCGTTGGCCGAAACCAGGCGGTTTTGGTTGTCATAGCCGTAGAGAAGGTTAGGCCCTTGAGCGTGGCTGAACTGCTGCTGAGTCAGATTCCCCGCCGCATCATAGCTGAGTGTGGTCGTGGTCGTGTCTGGAAAGACTGCCCCTGAAAGCTTGCCACGGTTGGTATAGGTATAGGTCGTATTCTTGCCGAGAGCGTCGGTGTTCTTGGTCACCTGGCCGGACTTCAGGCGGGTGGTGGCCCAAACACCGCCGTTGGGGTCGGTGATCTTGATGATGTTGCCCAGAGCATCGCGGTCATATTTGGCGGAGGCCGTACCCTGCTCGGTGACATTGAGCAGGCGGCCCATCTTGTCATAACCATAGTTAGTCTGCCGTCCCATCGGATCCACCGTGGCGGTGATGCGCTGCATCACATCACGGACGATGCGAGCGGTGCCGCCATCAGCGTCCGTGGCTTCGCCCAGCCTGCCCAGGCGATTGCGCCGGCTAGACGAGTTAGCGGGGCTCGGCAGAGCAGGCTCATACATCCCGACCACGCGGCCCTCCTCGTCATAGTCGAACGCCCACACCTGACTGCCCGGATCGGTGATGCTCTCCACCATCTGCCGGCCATTGTAAGTGGCGGTGATGGTGTTGCCATTCGGATCCTGCACCGACGCCAGGCGGCCGATGGAATTATACGTAAAGCTGGCCGCGTGGCCCAGCGGATCGGTGATGCTCAGCACCCGGTCCATGACATCATAGGTGATGTTGGTCTCATTCGTGTCCGGGTCCGTGATCTTGGTGACGCGGTCGTTGGCGTTGTAGGAATAACCACGGACTTTGCCACGCGGATCGGTGACGCTGGTCACACGGTCCCGGGCATCATAGGCGATTGTCACCAATGCCCCGCCTGGACGGGTGATCAGGTTGAGAAGTCCGCGCGGAACATCATACCCAAACTGCGTGGCACCCACGTCCGGCGGCTGGGCAGAGATGAGGAGGCCCTGCGGATTGTACCCGTAGGTCGTGACACCCCCGAGCGGATTGGTGGCCGCCACCACCTGGCCGTTGGCGTTGAAGGTGTATTTCCAGGCCTTGCCGTTCTCGTCAGTAATCTGGAGGAGATTCCCCTTGGCGTCGTACTTGTAGGCACGTGACGCGCCATCTGGAAAGGTGATCTTGGTGAGGTCATAAAAGACCAGCCCGCTGACGGTGCGCGCCGTGTAGGCAAACAGTGTGGCCCGTCCTTCCTGATTCACCAGGGAGGCCATCTCGCCGCTGGCGGCATGATAGGTGAAGCTGGTCTTGCTCCCCTCGCGATTCGTCACCGACGTGCGTCGTCCGGTGCTGTCATAGGTCATGGTGATGGGCATGCCGTCCTGGTCCACATGGCTGGTCAGCCGTCCGTCACTATCATAAAAATCGGTCAGCGTGTTTCCCGCAGGATCCGTGAAGGCTGTGCTCCCGGCATTGTAGACCAGGGTGCTGACATGCCCGCCCATGGTCTGGCTGACGACCTTTCCACCTGCGTTGTAGCTCTGGATGAAGGGAGTGTTTCCCCGCGGATGGGTCACGGAAAGGGGCCGTCCCGCAATGTCACTGGCATAGATCGTCGTTTGCCCCCCGTGATCCTGAACCGTGGCCAGCACACCCGCGACGTAGGTGTAGTTTACCTCGCGCGCTGCCTGATCAGCGATCTTGGTGATCAGACTGCCTGTGTAGGTGAGGGTGAGAGTGCGCCCGAGGCCGTCGCTCACGCCCGTCAGGTTTGCTCCCGTGTAGCTCAGCGTGTGTACAGCGCCCTTGCCATCTTCGATCTTTGTCAGTCTGCCTGTACCGTCATAGGTCCAGATCTGCTTCGTCTGCGGATGACCTAACAATAAGTTGCCTCCCATCTCGATGAGCTGAAACGGCACATCGAGGGGGCTGATGAGCACCCATTTGGTGCCGACTTTGTTAAACTGCAGCACGCGTCCGGAGGGCAGCGCCAATCGCTTGATCAAAGGAAAGGGCGTCAGGATCCGGGAGTTGAAATTGTGCGAGCGGTTCCTCCCCAGACTCGCGGGCAGCACATCGTGGGCCGGGTTGTCCTCGGAAAGCGAAGAAGCCACATAGCGGCTGAAGACCAGTGACATGGGCCCCCCGAGATTGAGATCCACCCCCTCATCAGCAAAGTACTCCCCATTGCTAGTGTTCACTGGGTCTCCACCTTCAGCCACCTGAGTATTCTGCGCGGAGGTGTCCACGGCCGGGACGATTTTCACCGTGACGGCGCCGACCACATTGCCGCCGTTATTGGTCCCGGAAAAGGTGAGCGTCGTATCGCCAGGTGCGACGCCCGTCAGTTCCACATCCACGGCACCTGTGCCATCACGTGCATCACCGTTGTTCAGATCGTTCGCCACCAGCCCTGAATCGGAAACATCCGTCAAGTGCACCTTGGCACCACCATTGGATCCCTTGACCTTGATCTTCATTTTCTTCCCCACTTGGACGACCACCTTGTCCGGATCCGGATTGAAAGCATGCAGTGACACCATTCCGCTGACGAAAAGCGCGAGTAAAAGAGCAGGAAAACGCAGCGTGTAAAAACGAGGAAGAGACAGCATGTTCATGGCTCAAACAGAGTTAGGGGTCGTGGTGAGCGTCTCCCGCCCCGATGCTTCGTTTTGGCACCGGGACAGAAATGAACCCTGCTACGCTCATCATGGGACATCTTTTAACCTAACCAACCCTGCTTTGGCGAGACGAAAGTTTGACATCTCCGTTAACAAAAAAGCCTCCAAGGAATGACCTTGAAGGCTTCTTAAAAATTGCGCTATTAAACGTTAGGCGAAAGGCTGCAAGCAACCGACCACCGGTACCAATGTTTGTTATTTCAGCTTGGCCAGCTCGCGCTTGATATCAGCGGCCTGTTCCTCGGTGCTGGCCTGATAGTCCTGCCAGACGACCTTGCCATCCTTGATCAGGAAGGCGCTGCGCTTGGCGAGGGAGAGCACGCCTTTCAGCATCTTCTCCACTTTGAAAGCAGCGACGATCTTGCCCTCAGGATCGGCGATCAGGTCATACGGAAGGGTGAACTTGTCTTTGAAGGCTTTTTGGGATTCAGCTTTGTCGAAGGACACGCCCAGCACCTGCACGCCCTCCTTGCTCAGGTCCGCAAAACCATCGCGGAGGGAACAGGCCTGCTTCGTGCAGCCAGGAGTGTCAGCCTTGGGATAGAAGAAAACCACGGTCGGGCCTTTCTTGTAGACATCGGCAAAGTTCACCGTGGCACCGTCCTGGTTCACGCCGGAGACAGCGGGAGCAGGGTAGTCGACTTTTTCGCCCTGGCCGGCGTGAGCGCTGCCGAAGAGGCCGGCAAAAATGGCAGTGAGGAGACGCATGGTTTTTTTCATGAGGAGGATGGGAATAGGATGACGTTCGGAGATGCCCGAATGACCTGAGGAAGGGCAAACGTGCCGAATAGATTCGTTCT
The DNA here is from genome assembly GCA_040387935.1 of Verrucomicrobiota bacterium. Classification (GTDB taxonomy): domain Bacteria; phylum Verrucomicrobiota; class Verrucomicrobiia; order Verrucomicrobiales; family Verrucomicrobiaceae; genus Prosthecobacter. Next base: position 183,512 of record JAZKCU010000006.1, read on the forward strand.
GGCAGAGGATTCAGATGCCGCCATCGTCAGAGAGGATCACGCCCCGTGGTCTCGACGAACTGCTGCCTGAGCAGTTTGTAGTTCTGCTCATACTGATGGATGATGGTCTGCGCCTCCATGAGCTGGCGCTCCAGGACCTGGACCCGCTGCTGCAAGAGGTGGTCATTGCTGCCCTTATCAAGCTCAGGCCACTGCGCCCCGACCAGGGTGGTGTGGGCGCTGCGGATGTGATGCGGGCTGGCACTGAAGAAGGGCAGCTCGGAAAGACGGGACTCCGTGCTGTCCGCACAGTTGATGACGGTCACGTTTCCATCGACCTGACCGGTGGCGAGGAACTCCTGGATCGTGGACACGTTCGTGGGCCCGTAGAGATACTGGTCTGGCATCTGGATGAGCCAGTCCATGAGCAGTTCCTTCACCATGGGGGCGCGTCGCCAAGTCTGCCGACCATCCTCAGAGAGCTTGTCCATGGGCGAGATCTTCGCCTCGGAGGCCAGTTGAATGAGTGCGTCCTGTGAAAGCGGACCGTATTCCTCGTTGGTCGAGGCCTTGATGAGATGCCAGGTGCGGTTGGACATGATACCAAGATTACGTGGAAGCCCTCGGTGCTGGGAAGAAGAAACTGCGCGAGCTTGAAAAAGGTGCCGCGAGATGGCCTCACCATGCCCTGCCCTATTTCAGCCGCTCCAGCTTCACGCGGGCGATGCCCTGCTTTTTGGTCAACCCGATGGCGCTCGCCGCTGCCGGCGTGAGATCGATGATCCGACTCTTGATGAAAGGGCCGCGATCATTGATCCGCACGATGGCTGAGCGCCCTGTGCCTAGATGAGTGACACGAACCCGCGTGCCCATGGGCCAAAAACGATGCGCGGCCGCCATGGCGGTGGAACGAAAGCGCTCACCACTGGCCGTGCGCCGGTCCGTGTAGACGGAGGCCATGCCCTGCTGCGTCTGCACCACACCAAAGGGCTCCACCGGTTCCAGGGGCCGGTGAAAGGGCGCGAGCCTGCCCTGTTTGCAAGAGGTGAGCAGACCGGCCAGCAGGAGCACTGCGGCCAGACATCGGTGGCTGGAAATCATCCAGCCCATTCCACCAAGCATCCGCCCCGGCGGCAACTCCGAATTTTCAGCGCATGGAGGCAGCCAGATGGGCGAAGGCCGTCTGCACCTGGGTAGTGATGGGTCCTGGAGCCGTCAGTTCGCGTCCATCGATCTCGATGATCGGGTGCACGTCACGAGTGGTGGAGCTCAGGAAAGCTTCCTCGCAGGTCGAGAGAGCCTCTGCGGACACTGCCTCCTCATGGCAGGATATTCCCGCCCTTAGACAGGCGGAAAGCACCAGCCTGCGGGTGACTCCGGCGAGACAACCGGAAGAAAGGGGAGGCGTGATCAACCTCCCATTCGTCACGATGAAGATGTTCGACCCCGTGCCCTCGCACAATTCGCCCTTGGTATTCGCCAGCAGAGCCTCGCCGCAGCCACGAGCCTTGGCGTGGGCTAGAGCCAGCACGTTTTCGCCATAGGAGGTGCTTTTTACTCCCGCCAGAGCGCCAGTTTCCAATCTCGGCCAGGGTGTGAGACATACCTTCTCCGTCGGGCCCCAGCCTTTCAAAGGTACAGCAGTTACGAGCACGGTCGTTCCCACATCTCCCCGGTCAGAACCCAAGGGTCCGTCCCCGCTGCTAAGAGTATAGCGCACCCGGGCATCCAGGAGTTCATTGGCCTGAAGGACGGCCTCCATGGCCCCGATAAATCCCTCTTCAGTCGTCGGCTTCAGCCCCATGATCTCGCAGGAATGCACCAGCCGTTCCCAATGTTCTCGAGCCGCGAACAGGCGGCCACCACGGGCCACCAGCGTTTCAAAGACCCCGTCGCCCACCAAAAAACCATGATCCAAAGGGGAGATACGGGCCTCCTCCAGAGGCACCAGGGAACCATTTAGCCAGACAATCATGCTCATGAGCCGTATTGGAGCCTCTGGCTGGTGCCAGCGCAAGTCTGCCTTCCGCCTTGTGCAGGACTCATTTTGGGGCTACTCAACGCGTTCATGTTCGTCGATCAGATCAAAGTTTTCGCCCGCGCCGGTAAAGGTGGCGACGGTTCCATGCACTTCCACCGAGGCAAATTCCGCCCCAAAGGCGGCCCCGATGGCGGGGATGGCGGCAAGGGTGGCAGCGTGGTGCTACAGGCCGACCCCAGCACCAACAGCCTGCGCCAGTTCTTCTTCACCACCAAGCTCCTGGCCAAGGATGGTGACAAAGGAGGTGCCAATCAGTGCACAGGCCGCAGCGCGGAGGATGTGATCTACAAGATCCCCGTCGGCACCGTGATCTCAAGTATCGTCACCGAGGAAGATCCGGAGACCGGCGAGCTCGCCCAGCGCTACGAAATCATCGCCGATATCACCGAGCCTCACCAAACCTTCGTCCTCTGCAAAGGCGGCAAGGGCGGCAAGGGCAACGTCCACTTCAAGACATCCACGCACCAGTCGCCCCGTGAAACGACCCCGGGCGAGCCTGGAGGAGAGGGACGTTTCCACTTTGAACTGCGCAGCATCGCGGATGCAGGTCTCGTCGGATTCCCGAATGCCGGCAAGTCCACGCTGCTCTCCAAGATGAGCGCCGCCAAGCCAAAGATCGCCAACTATCCTTTCACCACGCTCAAGCCGCTGGTGGGAGTGATTCACTTCGGTGAACACCGCCGTGGCACGATGGCGGACATTCCAGGACTTATTGAAGGAGCCAGCGAGAACATCGGCCTGGGTCATGACTTCCTGCGCCACATCATGCGCTGCCGCACCCTGCTCTTCGTGGTGGACACGGCGGGCACGGAAGGCCGTGATCCAATCTCCGATCTCGAGACCGTGCGTAAAGAAGTGAAGCTCTACTCGGACGAGCTCGCGAAGCGCCCGTGGATCATCGTGGCAAACAAGATGGATGTGCCGGAATCTGAGGAGCACCTCGTGAGGCTGAAGGACCGCTTCAAGCGCACCAAGATCTTCCCGATCTCCGCTGAATCCGGCCTGGGCATGGACAAGCTGCGCGCGCATCTCGACAAGCAGATCGGCGTGGACACCATCGTCAGCTTTGCCCCGGCCAGCAGCGAGTCGTAAGCCAAGCGCCCAGCCTGCCATGCGCCGCCTGTTCTGGATCACCCTCACGCTGATCACGGCAGGCTATTTGCTCTTCTGGTTCCTGCTCATTGCCGCCACGGCGGCCTACAGCACGCCTGAGGCCTGGCTGCAGACGGTGATGAAGCCGGAGATCCGCCATGCCACCGGCCTGAGCCTGCTGACCTGCACAGTGGCGGCGGGCTTTGCCCTGCTGCTGGCCATTCCCGTGGGCTATCTCATGGCCAGGCATGACTTTCGGGGCAAGACCTGGATCGACGCGGCGCTGGACATCCCCATTGTCCTACCGCCGATGGTCATCGGCATCTGCCTGCTGATCTTTTTTCAAACTTCGTTAGGTCAGATGATCGAAAAAGTCATCCCGTTCACCTACACGGTGGCGGGTGTCGTTCTTGCTCAGTTTGTGGTCGCGGCCGCCTTTGCCATCCGGACGATGCGCGGGACCTTTGATCACCTCTCGCCGAGACCTGAGCAGGTGGCGCTGACGCTTGGAGCCACGGATTTCCAGGCCCTGTGGCATGTGGCCCTGCCTGCGGCCAAACGCGGCATGCTGGCCGCTTTCTGCATCTCCTGGGCACGCAGCCTGGGGGAGTTCGGCCCCATCCTCGTCTTCGCCGGAGCCACGCGCATGAAGACGGAGGTGCTGCCCACCACGGTCTGGCTGGAGCTCAGCGTGGGGAATCTCGAGTCCGCCGTGGCGGTGAGCCTGGGCATGATCGTCATCGCCGTCCTCGTCCTGGTCGCCGTGCGCGCCTCGGGTGAACGCGTCTAACCATGAGTGCCTCATGATCACCCTCGATTCCATCTCCTGGACCGCACCTGGCGCGACCTTTGCCCTGCGTGACGTGTCGCTCTCGATCCCGGCCAACACCTACGCGGTGCTCATGGGATCCACAGGCTGTGGCAAGACGACGCTGCTGGAGCTGATCTGCGGCCTGCGGAAACCGCGCAGCGGTCGTATCCTCCTGGATTCGCAAGACGTGACCGCTCTGGAACCTCGTCAGCGCGGCATCGGCTATGTGCCTCAGGATCTCGCGCTCTTTCCGGCCAAACGTGTTCGTGAGCAGATCCTGTTCCCGCTCAAGATGCGCGGGATGAAGGATGGCGCGAAGATCGTTCAAGAACTGGTCGAGGAGCTTGGCATCGCCCATCTGCTGGATCGTCTGCCTGACAACCTCTCAGGCGGCGAGAAGCAGCGCGTGGCCCTCGCCCGTGCCCTGGCGGCCCAACCAAGAGTGCTTCTTCTGGATGAACCTCTCTCGGCCCTTGATGAAACCACGCACGGCACAGCGATGGAACTGCTGCGCACCTTGCAGGCACGACACTCGCTGACCGTGCTGCATGTCACGCATTCGCCGAGCGAAGCGGCGGCCCTGGGGCAGATGCGCTTGAGGCTGATGGATGGATGTGTTGGCACACACTCGTAGGATGGGCGTGGCGCAGCCCGCCCGTCCCTCACAAGATGGACAACTGGGATCATCTCCGAACGACATGCTCAATGCTCTTCGCGGATTCTGAGTGTGCTCAACATCTCTCGGGACGACCGGTCTCGCCTGTTGGGCGAGCGAGACACGGTCATCCTACGGTGCCGCACCTCGATCCAAAGAGTTCTACTTCGAGGGCAACTTTGAAAGTGCTGCGGCAGGCACCTCCAGCATTTTCTGTCGGCTGCCTTCGCCGCGGATCAAGGTCACGCTGCTCTTCGGGCAGTCCAGAACCTCGGCGATGAACCTAACCAACTCTGCATTCGCTTTGCCATCGATGGCGGGCGCGCCGAGTTTCAGCAGCAGGACGGACCGGCCTTTCTCATCCATGCCCCAGCCCATGATCTCGGAACGACGAGCGTTTGGCGTGACGCGGACGGTCAATGGGGCGGTGGTTTCAATACTCATGAGCGGGAGGCCATGATGCCCTTGGCAATGGCTGTGGCCATCTCCTGACGATGATCAGCATCCGAACAGCGGCGCGCCTCGGTTTTGTTGCTCAAATAGCCGCCCTCCACAAGCACGGCGGTCATGCGTGTGGCACGCAGGACCTTGAGGTCTTTGTAGATCACACCGCGCTTCACGCCCTTGAGGTTGGCATCCATGCTGTTGAGGATTTTTGAGGCCGCAAACCTTCCGGACGAGCTGCGATAGAACACCTCCATGCCGCTGACACTGCGATCACGACAGGCATTGAAATGAATGCTCACAAACAGCGCCTTGCCGTACTTGTTGGCGATGGCGGCGCGGTCGCTGAGCTCGACATAGCGGTCCGTGCGGCGGGTCATCACCACGCGCATACCCCTGGCCTTCAGCGCCTTTTCCAGACGCAGCGCCACATCCAGGCAGAGACGTTTTTCAATGAGGCTGTTATGCACGCAGCCGCCGTCCTTGCCGCCATGACCGGCATCGATGACGACGGTGTTGAAGCCAAGGGCCCAGGCGGGCACCTGACTGATCCACCATGTGATGAGCAGGACGGCAAGCAGTCGGTTCATGCGTGCGAGATCACTTCGGAATTTTCAGGCTCTTGCCTTCGCGAATCATGTCAGAGGTCATGCCGTTGGCGGCTTTGAGTTTGGAGACGGTGGTGCCGTTCCTGGCAGCGATGGCACCCAGCGTGTCACCTTTCTTGATGGTGTAGGAACCACCGCCTTTGCTGCTGCTGCTGCCGCTTTTGGATTTTGATTTGCTGGAGGAAGCCGTGGACTTCTTCTTCGTCGAGGAAGAGGTCACCTTCTTCACGGGGGATGGCTGCTTGCGCGAGACGCTGCCTTCATGCGAGGACTGCCATGACGAGTAGTCAGACTCTGAATTGGAACGACCATCCGAAGCCCAGGAGGTGACATAGTTGCCACTACCAGGCTCAAAGGGGTAATCATTGCGCGCCATGCTGTGAGTGGGCGTCTGCGAGCTGCCGTAGAGCTCGATCTTCGGCAGATTGCGCGGGACACCACGCACTCGGCTGCTGCCCGAGTCGCAGGAGGCGAGCAGCAAAGAGGTGAGGACAAGGCCGGTGGCGGCGCGAAGGGGGGCGGAAATCATCACGCGACAGTTTGATAGGAAGAGTCCCCGGCTGCAAGTAAATGCGTTGTGAAGGAGCTTCTTGAGCACAATGCATTGCCAGTGCCGTAACCTGCTCTAGCATCCCCGCCCCACCCATCTTCCCCCAATCCGGACCACGAATGCCTGACGCCCCTGCCACCAAGAAAATCTGGGATCGCTCTGCCTGGCGGGACGCCGCCTTTTTCCTCCGCTACCTGCGCCCGCACTTCAATGTCTTCATCCCGGCCATGGTGGCCCTGGCGCTGACCTCCTGCCTGACGATCGCCTTTGTGCAGCTCCTGGCAAAGGTGGTGGGCAAGGGCCTGGCAGGTGCCAGCGGCCCTGAGTGGCTGGCTGAGGTGAATCATACGGTGCTGCTGCTCATCCTCGTGGTGGGCGGGCAGTCCACGGTGGCCTTCTTCCGCATCATGCTTTTTGCTAAGGCGGCGGAGCGGGCGCTTTCCACCCTTCGGCAGGAGCTTTTCAGCCATATCATCCGCCTGCCGATGGGTGAGCTGAACCAGCACCGTGTGGGCGAGCTCGGCTCGCGGCTGGCCAATGATGTGGACTCCATGCGCGAGACGCTGGTGCTCACCATCCCGCATCTCATTCGGCATACGGTCATTCTTTTGGGCTGCCTGGGCTTCCTCTTCTCCATCTCGGTGAAACTGGCCCTGGTGATGATTGGGACCATCCCGGTCGCTTTGGTGCTCATCGCTCTCTTTGGCTCACGCATCCGCAGCCTGGTTCGCAAGACCCAGGATCATCTGGCGGCCTCGCAGGTCATTGTGGAGGAGAGTTTGCAGAGCGTCATCAGCGTGAAAGCCTTTGCCAATGAGGGACACGAATCCTCACGCTACAGCCAGCGGCTTCAGGAGTTTCTGACCATGGCGCTGCGCGCGGCCCCGATGCGCGCGGCCTTTATCTCCTTCATCATTTTCTCCTTCAGTGTGGCGCTGGTGGCGGTGGCTTGGTTTGCCCTGCGCATGCTGGCCACGGGCGAGATCGAGACGACGACGCTCACGCTCTTCGGGGGAGCCAGCGCGCTCATGGCGGCTTCGTTTGCCCAGTTCCCGGAACTCATCACACAGGTCCAGAAGACCCTCGGCGCCACGGACCGGGTACGCGAACTCCTGCAACTGCCGGAAGAGCCGCATGAGGTCATCGCGGAGCCGCGGCGCTTCCGGGGCGAGATCGAGGTGAAGGACGTGTCCTTTGCCTATCCATCACGCCCTGAGGTCATGGTGCTGCAGGAGTTTGGCTTCAAGGCCGAGGCCGGGCAGCGCATCGCCTTGGTCGGCCCTAGCGGCTCGGGCAAGTCGACCACCGTTTCCCTGCTCTTCCGTTTTTATGAGCCCCTGACGGGCGAGATCAAGATCGACGGCCAGCCGACGAAGGACTTCCCCCTGCCCTTGCTGCGCCGCAACCTCGCGCTGGTGCCGCAGGAGGTGCTGCTCTTCGGCGGCTCCATTCGCGACAACATCGCCTATGGCCGCCCTGGAGCTTCTGAGGCGGAAATCATCGAAGCGGCGAAGAAGGCGAACGCGCACCTGTTCATCGAGAAGATGCCTGAGGGCTATGACACGCTGGTCGGTGAGCGTGGCACGCAGCTTTCCGGGGGGCAAAGGCAGCGCATCGCCATCGCCCGTGCCATCCTGGCAGACCCGGCCATCCTGATCCTGGATGAAGCTACCAGCAGCCTGGATGCCGAGAGCGAGCGCCTGGTGCAGGACGCCCTGGACAAGCTCATGGAAAACCGCACGAGCATCATCATCGCCCATCGTCTGTCCACGGTCCGGCGCTGTGACCAGATCCTGGTGCTCTCGGGCGGGACCATCGTGGAGCGCGGCACGCATGATCAACTTTTGGCCAAATCTGGCAGCCTTTATGGCACCCTGGCGCGTTTGCAGTTGGAATAAATCACTGTCCGTTACGTCTTATCCTCGTCCCCCAACTCATCTAGATATGAAAAAGCTCCTCACCTTCCTTGCCGCCGCAATCATGCTGCCTGTCATGGCCTCCGATTTCCCGGCTGGCAGCCCCAAGTTTGGCACTGACTACAAGGCCGCCCTCGAAACAGCCAAGAAAGAAGGCAAGCCTGTCGTGCTCGTCTTTTCCGCCGCCTGGTGCCCGCCCTGCCAGGCGATGAAGAAGACGGTCTACCCAAGTGCTGAGGTGAAGCCCCTCCAGGACAAGTTCGTCTGGGCCTACCTCGACACCGACGTGGAAGCCAACGCCGCTGCCGCCGAGAAGTACCAAGTGCAGGGCATCCCCCATGTGCAGTTCCTCGACAAAGACGGCAAGGCTCTCATCAGCCAGGTGGGTGGTGTTTCCGCCGCTGAGTTCGCCGGCATCCTGAACAAGGTGGCTGAGAAGGCCAAGTAACTCACCTAACTAACAACGATTCAACGCAATGAAGGGAGGCTGTGAGGCCTCCCTTCATTGTGTTTAAGAGATGAGGTCAAGCATCACACGACGATGTTCACCAGCTTGCCGGGAACAACGATGACCTTCTTCGGGGTCTTGCCTTCCATGAACTCCTGCACGCGGGCACTGGCGAGGGCGATCTTCTCGATCTCCTCTTTCGTGGCCTGAATGGGCACGCGGGCTTTGTCACGCAGCTTGCCATTCACCTGGAAGACGACTTCCACTTCGTCCTCAATGAGGGCGGCGGGATCATAATTCGGCCAGATTTCATCACTGAGAAAGCCAGGAGCTGCCAGGCCCGGGAACTTGCTGCGGATCTGGGCGTTCAGTTCCTCGGCCAGATGAGGGGCGAAGGGACTGAGCACTTTCAGGAAGGTCACGATGGCACTTGCAGACTTCACTTCAGCGCCCGTGAAGGCGGTGGTGCAAACCATCATCGCGCTGATGGCCGTGTTAAAGCTGAGCTTCTCGATGTCCTCGCCGCACTTCTTGATGGTCTCATGCAAAGCTTTAGTGACCTGCTTGTTAGACGGAACATCCTGCAAGGCGGTGGAGACACTCCAGGTGCCTTCATCATTCTGCTCCATCACCAGACGCCAAACGCGGGCGAGGAAACGAGATTGCCCCACCACTCCAGAAGTGCTCCAAGGCTTCACCTGCTCCAGCGGGCCCATGAACATCTCATACAGGCGCAGCGCATCCGCGCCGTATTCGGACACGACGTCATCCGGATTCACCACGTTGCCGCGTGACTTCGACATCTTCTGGCCGTCTTCGCCGAGGATGAGGCCTTGGTTCACCAAGCGCTGGAAAGGCTCCGGCGTGCTAACGTAACCCAGATCAAAGAGGACCTTGTGCCAGAAGCGGGCATACAACAGATGCAGCACAGCGTGCTCGGTGCCGCCGACATACAAGTCAACGCCACCGGGCTTGCCACCGCCCATCCAGTAGTTTTCCGCCGCCTCGCTGATGAAACGCTCGCTGTTCTTGGGGTCGCAGTAACGCAGGTAATACCAGCATGATCCGGCCCACTGAGGCATGGTGTTGAGCTCACGTGTCGCGGTGTCGGAGTAGCGCACCCAATCCGTGGCTTTGGACAGCGGTGGCTCGGGTGTGCCTGTTGGCTTGAAGTCTTCCAGCGTCGGCGGCACCAGCGGCAGCTCGCTTTCGGGAATGCTGCGGTGCTTGCCATCCTCCCAGACGATCGGGAAAGGCTCGCCCCAGTAGCGCTGACGGCTGAAGAGCCAGTCACGCAGCTTGAAGTTGGTAGTGCCTTTGCCGAGACCCTTTTCTTCCAGCCATGCAGCGATCTTTTTCTTGGCGTCAGGCGTGGTCAGGCCATCCAGGAATCCCGAGTTCACGGCGATGCCGTCGCCCGCAAAGCATGGAGTGCGGGTGTCCTCACCCGCAGGCGCAGCCTTGGCTTCTTCGGAAGGCGAGTGAGGACACTCGCGCTCCACAACGGTCGTGATCGGCAGATCGAATTTCTTCGCAAACTCCATGTCACGCTGGTCATGCGCAGGCACGGCCATGATGGCGCCAGTGCCATAGCCCATGAGGACGTAGTCGGCGATCCAGATGGGGATCTGCTCGTCGTTGACGGGATTGATGGCGTAAGCGCCAGTGAACACACCGGACTTGTCTTTGGCCAGTTCGGTGCGCTCGAGGTCGGACTTGGAGACAACACTCTTCTGATAGCCTTCGACGGCTTCAAGCTGAGCGGGCGTGGTGATCTGAGAGACCAGCGGATGCTCTGGGGCAATGACCATGTAAGTCGCGCCGAACAGAGTGTCTGGGCGAGTCGTGAAGACGGTGATGGTGGGACAAGCATCCTGCTTGTCCGGCGGCAAGCTGGAAGCTTGCGCCACCTTAAAGGTGACATGCGCACCCTCGCTGCGGCCTATCCAATTGCGTTGCAACAGCTTGATGCTCTCCGGCCAGTCGAGGCCGTCCAGTTCATCGATCAGGCGCTGGGCAAAGGCGGTGATGCGCAGCATCCACTGGCGCATGGGGCGGCGCTCGACGGTGAAACCGCCGACCTCGCTTTTGCCATCCACGACTTCTTCATTGGCCAGCACGGTGCCCAGCTCTTGACACCAGTTCACCGGTGCTGAGGAGACGAAGGCGAGACGAACGCTATCGAGAAACTCACGTTGCTTCTCAGCTCTCACCTTGTTGATCTCGATTCTATTCTGCTCAGAAGGCACCTTGCCATCCAACTCTTCGCCAGGAGCAAGCAAATCGTCATCGGGATGAAAGCGATAAGTTGAAACAGGCTCAGCTCGCTTTGTAGACGGATTAAACCACGAGTTGTACAGCTTCAGGAAGATCCACTGCGTCCATTTGAAGTAGCCAGGGTCGGTGGTGTTCACCTCGCGGTCCCAGTCATAGGCGAAGCCCAGGCTCTTGAGCTGCTTGGTGAAGTTGGCGATGTTTGCCTCCGTGGTCACGCGGGGATGCGTGCCGGTCTTGATGGCATACTGCTCGGCGGGCAGGCCGAAAGCGTCCCAGCCCATGGGGTGCAGGACATTGAAGCCGGACATCTTCTTGAAGCGGCCGATGATGTCCGTGGCGGTGTAGCCTTCCGGGTGGCCGACATGGAGGCCGTTGCCACTGGGATAGGGGAACATGTCGAGCACGAAGTACTTCGGCTTCGAGGCGTCGAAATCGGCGTCACCGGGGTTCGGCGTGCGGAAGGCCTTTTTGGCCTCCCACTCGCCCTGCCACTTCGGTTCAAACTCGGAGAATGGAAATGCTTTTCGCTGCTCGCTGGACATAGGGGGGCTGAAGAAGGCGAGGCGGGGGGCGCGGTCAAGGTGGGTTTGGGGAGCAACCGACCGCGCGGAATGACGAAAATTCAGAGCCAGAGGGCAGGCTTGGGCTTACTCTGAGCGTTGCCCATAAGTTCATACCATGAGAGTCGATCTTGGGGTTGGAGAACCACGGAGTGGTTCGCTGTGAATAGCCGGGGGTGATCCCGCGAAGCGGGTGAACCCCCGGTAGATCAAGATCAACATTTCCATCCAACATCGAATCCCATAGGGATTCCCCAATGCACACCACGTCCACGCGCCTGCCATGGACATCGCATGTTTCGCCAGTCTCCCGTATGGAAGGGGCTTCCGCTGCATTGGGCAACTCCTACGGAGTTGATGTTCAGGGTGATATCGAACACGCCTGACCAGGGGTTTCGCTCGCTTACGCTTGCTGCACCCCTGGCTATTCGGAGGGAACCACTCCGTGGGTCAAGACAGAAAGCTTCGATCTTCGAGATGCATCAACTTATGGGGCGGGTTACTTCGGCATTCGTCATTCGGATTCGTCATTCGTCACTGCATCATCGCGTGGGAGGTCTCGTCCTGGAAAACGAAGCCGCGGATCTCGGCGAAGCGTGGAGAGCGCAGGAGAGGATCAGCATCGAGGGACTTTTCGGCAAGCTGGCGGGCGAGACGGACGAGACGGGTGTCGGCGAGGAGCTCGGCAAACTTCAGCGGGGCGGCGCCACTCTGGGCCTTGCCCATGACATCGCCAGGGCCGCGGCGCTTGAGGTCTTCTTCACTGATGCGGAAGCCGTCGGTGGTCTCTTCGAGGATGGCGAGACGGCTCTTGGCCTCGTCATCTTTATCCGCGACGAACAGCACGCAGTAGGAAGTGTGTTCGCCACGGCCGATGCGGCCGCGAAGCTGGTGAAGCTGGGCCAGGCCATAGCGCTCGGCATGGTGGATGAACATGACGGTGGCGTTCGGCACATCGACACCGACTTCGATCACCGTGGTGCTGACGAGCACGTCGATCTTGCCGGCGCGGAACTCGCGCATGACGAGGTCCTTCTCCTCAGCACTGAGCTTGCCATGCAGGAGGCCGACCGTGAAATGCGGCAGCAGTTTGCTCCACTCTTCGTGGCCTTTCTTGGCGGCGGTGACATCGAGCTTCTCGGATTCCTCGATGAGTGGATAAACGAGGTATCCCTGGCGACCTTCTTCAAGCTGCTCGCGCAGGAACTTCGCGGCTTCGGCCTGCTTGGCGGTAGGGCGGACTTTGGTGATGATCTTGCCGCGTTCTTTGGGGCGCTCGTCGAGCGTGGAGACATCGAGATCGCCGTAGATCGTGAGAGTGAGTGTGCGCGGGATCGGCGTGGCCGTCATCACGAGCACGTCGGGCGTGTTGCCTTTTTGAATCAATCGCGCGCGCTGAGCGACACCGAACTTGTGCTGCTCATCAATGACCACCAACCCGAGATTCTTCACCAGATCTTCATCATGCAGCAGCGCATGCGTGCCGATGAGGATCTGGTTTTTGTCGGACATCTTCTTGGTGAAGAGCTCCACACCGCCCTCCTCGGCTCTTGTGCCGGTGCGCAGGGCCACATTAAGGCCGAGCGGCTCCAGCCACTTGCGGGCATTCTGAAAATGTTGTTCGGCCAAAATCTGCGTCGGCGCCATGAGCGCGGCCTGCCTGCCGCTTTCCACAGCACCGATCATGGAGGCAAAAGCGACGACCGTCTTGCCGCTGCCGACGTCGCCATGCAGCAGTCGGTTCATCGGGGCGTTTGAGGCCATGTCGCGCTGGATCTCGAGGAGGGATCGCTTCTGCGCGCCGGTCATCTCGAAGGGCAGTGCCTTCTCAAACTCTTGCACCAACGGTCCTGCCACATGCGCATGACCACCGGACTCCATCACGGCACGCCGACGACGCACCACGCGGAGCTGGTAACCATAGAACTCTTCGAGAGCGAGATAGCGGCGGGCCTTTTCCAGATCCTCCATGGTTTCGGCGAAGTGCACGACCTTGAGTGCCCTGGCCCGGCTCCAACCGGCGAACTCGCCCTTCTCACTCGGACGCGGCAGGAGGTCCTGGATGAAGTCCTCGCCCAGCGCCTGAACGACATGCCAGGTGGCGGTGCGCAGGGTCTTCTGGGCCACACCTGCCTTCAGGCGATACACCGGGGTGATGCGGCCTGAGTGAATGGAGGTGCCTTCATCTTCGTCGATCACTTCATACTCGGGATGATCGATCGAGAGACGGCCTTTCCACTCCTTGATCTTGCCGTAGATGATGAGGCGCTGGCCTTCAGCGATGACGCGGCTCATGAAGGGCATGTTCCACCAGCGCAGGGTCATGAGCTCTCCCATGATCGAGCCGCCCAAAGGCTCCACCTGCGCCTCAAAGGTCCCTGCCCCGCGACGGTTACCAAAATATTTGGTGCCGGCTTTCGTCACCACCACCTGATGGCAGACCGGAATCTCCGAAGCCTGAAAACCTGAAGGATCCGTGCGTGCGCGATCCTCATGCCGGAAGGGCATCCACAGCAGCACATCCCGCACGATGGTCAGCCCTTCCTTCTCCAGAGCCTTCACCATGCGCGATGGCAAATCAGGCACGGTGTTGAGCTGAGAGTCGAGAGTCAGGGGCATGAAAATGGGCGTCCCTAGTGTTTAGTGGAGAAACATCTCCTGTGAATCCTGAAATCTCGTAAATCCTCTTTTCCGCAGGGCTTAGCCTTTGAAGATGGAAGCAGACATTTTTACAGGATTCACAAGATGGGCATGATTTACAGGAGGGAACCTTTCCTGCTAATCTTGTCCATCCTGTGAATCCTGTGAATCCTGTAACAACAGCCTCCGAAGAAGATTGAGTGATACTTCCTTTGAGGCGTTGCCTCGCTACCGCCTATGCTCCCATGAAAACCGGACTCCTTCTCGACCCGCTTTATGCTGATCACGATCCAGGCCAAGGACACCCGGAGTGTCCGGAGCGCCACACGGCGATCATGAAGGCGCTCACCGGGTCCGGTTTGCTGCCAAAGCTGGCCTCCATACCTGCACGAGCTGCGGAGTTTCCAGAGATCGAGCGTTGTCATCCGAAGCACTACATCGAGCTGGCACGCGATGAGGTGGCGCAGGGGCTGGATGCGCTGAGCACGGGTGACACCGACATCTGTGCGAAGAGCTATGATGTGGCGATCCGCGCTGTGGGTGGTGTGCTGAATGCGGTGGATGCGGTGATGTCAGGGCTGCTCAGCCGGGCCTTTTGTGCGGTGCGGCCGCCGGGGCATCATGCGCGACCCGCGCAGGGCATGGGCTTTTGTTTGTTTAACAACATCGCCCTCGGTGCACGGCACGCGCAGAAGAAGCATGGGGCCGCGAAGGTGGCGATTGTGGACTGGGATGTGCATCACGGGAACGGCACGCAGGACATCTTCTATGAGGACGGCAGTGTGTTGTTTGCCAGCACGCATCAGGACCCGTGGTATCCCTTCACAGGGCATGCGGAGGAAACGGGGGCTGGCAAAGGCAAGGGCAGCACGATGAACTTTCCGCTGCCGGCAGGCACGGGCATGCAGGCTTTCACGGAGGCTTTTGAGACGAAGCTGCTGCCTGCCGTCGCCAGTTTTAAGCCTGATCTCATCATGATCAGTGCCGGGTTTGATTCACGCGTGGATGATCCGCTGGGGAAGTTTAAACTGACGGATGCGGACTTCGTGACACTGACGAAACTCTTGATGACAGCAGCCGATGAGCATTGTCAGGGGCGGTTGGTGTCAGTGCTGGAGGGTGGGTATCACTTAAGCGGGCTGGCCAGTGCGGTGACGGCGCATGTGGGGGCGCTGGTGGGAGAATGAGATCCAGGCATTTTTCACAAGGACCAAGGGCGGATCGGATTGATGTGATGGCAGGATTTACACTCGACACCCTGCCTCCCCTTTCTCGAGAAAACCCAAGCGCTTGCATCAATCATCTCGGTCCAAACGCCGCCGGCGGGAATGATTGCAACCATCGCCAAAATGATTGCATACACACTATGACCGGACCAAAGGGCCCAACCAGCCCTGATGCAATGGCCCCAGAGATGGCCAAAAAGACACCAGGGCGATGGCTAATCCGAATGCGTTTTAGACAGTTCGAGCAGATCATAAATAGGGAAACTGCCTCATACCGTAATCCGGTGGCGATGACCGTGGCAAGCCTTGCTCATTTTTGACACTCCTCACGCTAAAATGAACCAAGCTGCATCCCTCTCCCGAGGGCGAGCCTCCCACTCCCCCATTTATCTCTTGGCAGCGCCGGGGCTACACGCTCCAATTCGGGCACGATGCGCTATACTCCCCTTCCCGCCGAACTTTATGTCTCGAACCGCCAGCGGCTCTATGCCCAGCTGCCGCCGCGATCGGTGGTGATTCTGACTTCGAATGATGTGCTGCCGACGAATGCGGACGGGAGCATGAGCTTTGTGCAGAACAGCGACCAGTTTTACCTGAGCGGCATCGACCAGGAGGAGACGATCCTGATTCTTTACCCGGATGCGCCGGACCCAAAACAGCGTGAAATGCTTTTTGTTCGGGAAACGAGCGAGATGATCGCGGTCTGGGAAGGTGAGAAGCTGACGAAGGAGCAGGCCACCGGGCGCTCAGGCATCGAGCGAGTACACTGGCTGGACCAGTTTGAAACGCATTTCCGCCAGCTCATGTGCCAGTGCGAACATGTGTATCTGAACTCCAACGAGCATCAGCGCGCGACGATCCCCACGGAGACGAGGGAGACGCGCTTCACCCGACGCTGCCAGACGGAATACCCGCTGCATGATTTTCGCCGTCTGGCGCCGCTGATGCATGATCTGCGCTGCATTAAGCAACCGCAAGAACTCGGCGCACTGAGCGAGGCGATCCGCATCACGGAGGATGGATTCAGCCGTCTGCTGAAGTTCGTGAAGCCGGGCGTGTATGAGTATGAGATCGAGGCGGAGCTCATTCATGAGTTCACCCGCCAGCGGGCACGCGGCTTTGCTTACACGCCGATCATTGCTACTGGCAAGAATGCCTGTGTGCTGCACTACATCACCAACCACTGCCAGTGCCAGGATGGTGACATGCTGCTGCTGGATATCGCCGCGAACTACGGGAACTACAATGCGGACCTCACGCGCACGATTCCGGTGAATGGACGCTTCACGCCGCGTCAGCGTCAGGTGTATGATGCAGTGCTGCGCATCTTCCTGGAATGCCGGAAGATGCTGCGCCCGGGGGTGATCCTCCGCGAGTATCAGGAGGAGGTGGGCAAGATGATGACCTCCGAGTTGATCGGTCTCGGTCTGCTGGATCGTGATGCGGTGGAGAAGCAGGATCCTGAGAAGCCGCTGTATAAGAAGTATTTCCCGCATGGGACGAGCCATCACCTCGGCATCGACGTGCATGATGTGGGGCTGACCTGGAAGCCGGTGCAGCCCGGGATGGTGTTTACCATCGAGCCGGGGATTTATATCCGTGAGGAGAACCTGGGCGTGCGGCTTGAGAACAATGTATTCATCGGGCCGGATCGGAACACGGACATGATGGCTTCGATTCCGATCGAGGCGGAGGAGATTGAGGCGCTGATGAATGCGTAGTTAGGCACTTCATGTGATTGCGCAGCGCCACCCCATCGGAATGGGGTGGTACGTCTGCGGCTCTGCCACGGGTTACCGCTGCACCTTGGCGTCGCCGCCTTCGGCGAGCTTTTGGACTTCGGGGAGGGTGGCCATGCTGGTGTCTCCGGGGGTGGTCATCGCCAACGCGCCGTGGGCGGCGCCGAGATCGACGGCTTTTTGCGGGCACTTTTCCACCAGCAGACCGTGGACGAGGCCAGCAACAAAACTGTCCCCTGCCCCGATGCGGTCGAGGATGTCAAAGCGCGGGTAGTTGCGGCTGCGGTAGAAGCTGCCTTCGTGGTAGCAGAGGGCGCCCCAGTCATTGACGGAGGCGGTGTGGACGCGGCGGAGGGTGGCGGCGACGGTCTTGAGATTCGGGAACTCGGCGAGGAGCTTTTGGATCATCGGGCGCAGCTTCGCGTCCTCAGCAGCGAAGATGTCGTTGGGGTCCGTGGGGGTGGCGCTCGAGACCGGTGGATCATCACTGAGCACGCCGATCATGACATCGACATACGGGGCGAGGCGGCGATTGAGTGCCTGGGCACCGGCGAAGGCGCCGCGCTCCTGCCAGAGGGAGGGGCGGTAGTTGAGGTCATAGCTCACCATCACACCGTGACGTTTGGCGGCTTCACAGGCCTGCACGGTGAGTTCAGCGGTGTCTTCGCTGAGGCCGGCAAAGATGCCGCCGGTATGCAGCCAGCGGCAGCCGAGCGTGCCGAACAAATGATCGAAATCGTAGTCGCCGATCTTCATCTGGGAGGCGGCGCTCCAGCCGCGATCGACGCTGCCCTTGGCACCACGCACGCCGAAGCCGCGCTCGGTGAAGTTGATGGGATTGCGCACGCGCTTGCCCATGCCGTCATACGGCACCCATTTGATGAGGGAGGTGTCCACACCGCCCTGAAGGATGAGGTCCTCGGTGAGGCGGCCGATTTCGTTGTCGGCAAAGGCGGTCAGGATGCCGGTGCGCAGACCGAAGCAGCGACGGGCTCCACGGGCCACGTTGTATTCGCCGCCGCCTTCCCAGGCGGTGAACTGGCGGGAGGTGCGGACGCGACCTTCGCCGGGATCAAGACGCAGCAGGACTTCACCGAGGGAGAGGAGATCGTAATGAGGCTGGGAGGGCATGGGTTGGAGGAGTCAAAGATATGGAGCGGTGGTGCAAGGATGCAACTGGGAGGCGGGGGTTGGGAATGACCAATGACGAAGGTCCAATGACCAAGTGATGAAGAAGCGAGTTCGCGGTTTGGAGGGTGGGACGGAGGTCGGGAGAGAGCGTGGGCGGGAGAGATCAATGGGGAGATGGGCATGAAAAACCCCGGGCAGCACGGAGGCTGACCGGGGTGAAGGGAGAACTGAAGAAGCGGATCAGGCCAGCTCGGCGAGCTTGGCTTTGATGGCGGTGAAGTTCGGGAGGTCGCCGGGGCTTTCGAGGGCTTCGGAGTACTGGATGACGCCAGCTTTGTCGATGATGAAGGCGGAGCGCTTTGGCACGCCACCCATGATCAGGTTTTTAGCCGGGATGAACTGGTCGTAGGCCACGCCGTAGGCGGTGGTGATCTTGTGATCGTAGTCGCTGAGGAGCTGGAGGGTGATGCCTTCCTTCTCGGCCCAGGCTTTCTGAGCGAAGGGATTGTCACCGCTGATGCCGACGACGGTGGCGTTCAGGCTCTTGTATTCGTTGATGCCCTTGGAGATCTCGCAGAACTCGGCGGTGCAGGTGCCGGTGAAGGCCATGGGCACGAAGAGCAGCAGGATGTTGGATTTGCCGATCTGCTCGGAGAGCGTGAAGAGCTCGGGGCCGTTCGCGCCGAGGGTGGTGACGGTGAAATCAGGGGCTTGGGTGCCGACGGAGAGTGCCATGGGGATGGAAGGTGGAGTTGAGGTCTGGAATGCCGTGCCTGGAGCAGGCGCGGGGCGCATCTAAACCAGCGCCCGCCGGGGAGGTCAATCCTTCGTTTTTCGGCTTTGTCCGGCTTTGGGTCACGTTCGGACCAAACTTCCCGCTGGCGCTCACGGGCATCCTGATTCAAACAACACGTCCGAACGTCCGTCCTCCAGCCATGCCCACCACCTATCACATCGTCCCCACTGAGGCTCACAATGCTCTCGTCCGCGCTGCCTACATCCATCGTGGTTATACCGCCGCCGAGGCGGAGGATGCCGCCCGCTTCTGCGAGATGGCCAGCGCGCATGGCATCCGCACGCACAATGCGATCAAGGCGCTGCATCTGGACCACCTTTTCGGCAGTGCCACGGGCGGCTGCACGCCGGGCGCTGAGATCAAGGTGATCGACAAGAAATTCGCGGCAAGCGAGGCCTGGGATGGCAATCTGAAGCTGGGCCAGAGCGTGGCTTTCCGCGCCATGGAGCGCTGCATGGAGATGGCTGACAAATACGGCATCGGCCAGGTGAGCGTGGACAATGCCTTCCACTATCTCTGGGGCGGTGGCTATGTGATGGATGCGGCGAAGAAGGGCTACATCGCCTACACAAATTGCACCTCAACCCTCGGTGAAGTGGTGCCTTTCGGCGGCAAGTTCCCGGTGCTGGGCACGAACCCGCACTCCTGGGGTCTGCCAACTCAAGACGCCTGCGGTTTCCCGATCGTGATCGACTGGGCGACAAGCACCGTGGCCATGGGCCGCGTGCAGCAGCTCAAGCGTGAAGGCAAGCCTCTGCCTCCCGGCGCCGCCGTGGATAAAGAAGGCAAGCCGACCACGGATGCGAACGAGGCCGCATGGCTCCTGCCCTTTGGCGCGCACAAGGGTTACGGCCTGTCCCTGCTCATCGAAGTGATGGGCGGCATGATCGGCGGCAGCCTGCCAACTCTGCGCGGCGGTGGCGGTCATCCCGACATCAAGAGCCAGCCCTTCCCTGCTGATGAAAAGCGCACGAGCAGCTTCTACTTCCAGGTCATCCATCCGGATGCGATCAGCAGCGGCATGTTTGCCAAAGGCCGCACGTTCAATGAAAACGTGAAGGCGGTGATCGATGACATCCTCGGCCACGGCAATGAAGACTGCATGCTCCCCGGCCAGCCCGAGGCGCAGAACGCAGCGCACACGGCGAAGGCCGGTGGTTTGCTCTTCAGCACGGCGGAAGTCGAGGCGCTGAATGAAATCGCGGACGAAGCCGGCGTGGCGAAGTTTGATATCGCGGGTCTGGCGACGTATGATGTGCCTTGAGGAATGACCAATGACCGAGCGCCAATGACCAAGGTTCCAGGCACGCCCTCAACGCACTTTGGGGGTTGCGGTTTGGGTCATTCCTTGGTCATTGGCTTTTGAAGCCTGGTCATTTATTTTGGAACACTTTTTTGTTAGACTCACTTATTAATGCACGCACTCGACGCCCTCTCCTATGTCCTTGAAACCCAGCCTGAAATCGGGGCGGAGGGGCGTGTGCTATTTCTACGGGCACTGCCCCACGCTGCGCTGGAGCGGTTCACGGGCCGGCTGACCTGCGAGCAGCCGTGGAAGCCGCGGGCGCTGGCTCTCGAGGCTGCTGGTCATACCATCACCCGGGACAACACGGGGCCTTTTGACACCATCCTGCTGATGCCTGAGCGGCAGCGTGAAAGCATCCTGGGTGACATCGCGCGAGCACATGATTTGTTAGCCGAGGGCGGCACGCTGGTGGTGGCCCTGCACAATGACTGGGGCGCGAAGCGCACCGAGCAGCAACTGACGGAAGTGGCGGGCGAGGCGCAGACGGTTTCGAAACATCACAGCCGCGTGTTTTGGGCGGTGAAGAACAAGCCCTGGAACACCGCGAAGCTCGCGCAGTGGAAAGAAGCGGCGGCGCTGCAGCGCGTGCTGGACGGACGATTCTGGTCGGTGCCGGGCCTCTTCAATTGGGATGAGATCGACAAAGGTTCCCGGCTGCTCACGGAGCACCTGCCAGCCACGATCCATGGCGCGGTGGCAGATCTCGGCGCAGGCTGGGGCTATCTGAGTGATCACCTGCTGCGTTCGTGCCCGAATCTGCGGAGCCTGGACTGTTTTGAAGCCGATGGAGCTGCGATGGAATGCCTGCGCCGGAATCTGGGCAACGTGCCCACGCATGTGAGGCCGCGCATTTCCTGGAGTGATGTCACCTCCGGCATCGGCAGCACGAAGTATGACTTCATCGTGATGAACCCGCCCTTCCATGACGGGCGGGACGCGGATCATTTGCTGGGTGTCAAGTTCATCACCACCGCCGCCGGCAGTCTGCGCAGCGGCGCCGAGCTCTGGCTGGTGGCGAACAAGCACCTGCCCTATGAGACCATGATGAAGGATTGCTTTGAGGAATTCCGCACGGTGATCGAGAAGGACGGCTTCAAGATCTTGCACGGCCAGGGCCCTCAGGCGCATGTGCAGAAGCACAGCGGCCAGCGCCCGCGGCGCGGACGCTGACCGCTCCCGAGACTGAGATGATTCTCCCTGGCTTCCGTGCTTGTCTTGCGCGGCAGTCTTGCCACCATGCGCCCCCTGCCATGTTTTATATCTCCACGCGCGGTCAGACGCGCCCGCATACCTTCACTGAAGCTGTCGAAGCCGGTCTCGCTCCGGACGGCGGCCTGTTTTTGCCTGAGAAGCTGCCGTCCATCAAGGACAAGCTCGAAGGCTGGGGCACGCTGAGCTATGCCGAACTGGCGGCGGAATTTCTGAGCATTTTCGGTCCCGAGATTCCGGTGGAGGAATGGCGCGAAATGACCACGGAGGCTTACAGCCGCTTTGACTCACCCGATGTGGCACCGCTGAAGAAGATCACAGACAAGACCTATGTGCTGGAGCTCTGGCATGGCCCCACGCTGGCCTTCAAGGACTTCGCGCTGCAACTGCTGGGCCTGCTGTACAAGCGCCAGGTGAAGCTCAGCGGCAAGAAGCTGGCCGTGCTGGGTGCCACCTCAGGAGACACCGGCAGTGCTGCCATCCATGGCTGCATGGGCCAGGATGGGATCCAGATCTTCATCCTGTATCCGAACGGCCGTGTGGCTCCTCTGCAGGAGCGCCAGATGGCCTGCACGGGCGCGGAAAACGTCTATGCGATTCCCGTGCCGGGCACCTTTGATGATGCCCAGCGCGTGGTGAAGGAGTGCTTTGGCGACCAAGAATTCGTTAGGTCGGTCAATCTCTCCGCAGTGAACAGCATCAACGTCGCGCGTGTGCTGGCGCAATGCGTGTATTACATCTGGGCCTGGCTTCGCCTGCCTGCCGAGGCCCGTGCCACGGTGGAGTTTGTGGTGCCGACCGGCAACTTTGGGAACGTGCTCGCGGGCTGGCTCTGCCAGCAGATGGGCATGCCTTGCGGCTCCTTCCGCGTGGCGACGAACCAGAACGATATCCTGCATCGCTTCTTCAGCTCCGGTGACTACAAGCAGGGAGAAGTGCACCCAAGCCATGCGCCGAGCATGGACATCCAGGCGGCGTCTAACTTTGAGCGTTACCTCTACTTCATGCTGAACAAGGACCAGGGCCGCGTGCGTGAGGTCATGCAGCGCATGAAGGCCGGTGAGCGTGTCACCTTCCCGAAGATGGCGTCCAGCATCCGCAGCAGCCGCATGGACAATGAGACGATCCCGAAGGCGATCGAGCAGATGTGGAAGGACTGGCAGTATGTCATGGATCCGCACACGGCCTGCGCCTTCACTGACATGGCGAAAGACCGCGTCAGCGTGGTGCTCAGCACGGCCAGCCCGGCGAAGTTCCCGGAAGTCGTCCAGGAAGCCACCGGCAGCGAGCCGGTGCATCCGAGCCTGGAGGCGCTGAAGGGCAAGCCGCTGCAAACGCATCCGCTGGCCGCCACGGAAGCAGCGGTCAAAGAGTTTGTTCGCGCACACGTCTGAGGCCTCGCTAGACTCAGGTCATGTGGCGCGAACTCACCACCCTCTGGCAAAGCGTGCGCGATCCCGAATACGCGCACCTTTTGCTTGAGTCGCTGCCGCTGTATGGCCTGGGCATCGGGCTGGTGGTGCTGGTCTTCGCCTTCTTTGCCCGGGAGAAGAAGTCACGCATCCTGGCCATCACGTTGATGGGCCTCTCGTGCGCCAGCGTGTGGCCCTATCTGGACTTTCGTCTCAGTGCCACACCGCGCATTCTGGCTACCCGTCACGTTTCTTTGGGGCCTGACATCCAGAAACAAACACAGCTTCGTCAGGACACGGCCTGGATGTACTACGCGATGGCCTGTGTCTGTGCCGTGGCACTGGGGATGCAGCGCAGCAGGTATTCAGGGCACGCCGTGATGGCCGTGGCCGCCGGCGCGGTCATGCTCTTCTGGATGAGCATCTGGCTGCACCAGAAGGAGTCCGAGGTCTATCACCCCAACATCCGCCGACTCACGCTTCCTTCAGGAAGGTGAGTTAGCGGGCTGCTTCTCATCTTCATCAGAGTCCTCGCTGGATTCGTCATCTTCAGCACCTGCGGAATCTGCTTCAGACTCGGAATCGTCTTCGATCAATGCTTCGGATTCCTCCTCAGGCTCTGAGGACTCTTCAGAAGATTCTTCGACTCCATTCGCAGGATCTTCGGAGGTCTCTGTTGTCTCGATGCTCTCTTCTTCAAACTCGTCCGATGACTCGATGGACTCCTCACCGGCATCATCAGACTCAGTGGTTTCATCAGCCACCTCATCTTCAGAGGATGCTTCCGCTTCCGGGCTTGGCCCATCAGCAGGAGATTCGGTAGAGTCAGCGGTTGGTGCGGAACCTTCAGCCGCAGGAGTTGAGATCTCAGGAGCTGCCTCGTCCACTTTCCCAAGCTTGCCATCAGGACCAAACTTCATCCCGGCAACCTTGGCTGCCTCAGCGCCTGGTCCGCCAAAGCCGAGCAGCATGGCCACTTCGTCCTGTAGCGCGGCAAGCTCGCTGAGGAGCAGATCTGGATCACGGACGATGAAGACATCACCGGTCTTCTTGTTCTCGTAGAAGAGCATCTTCTGGCCATCCACTTCTTTCGTCGCGGTGGGGCTGAGGATGCGTTTGCGCTCCAGCATGAGGGCCAGGATGTAGCGCGCATTCTCGGTCATCGGATCATCTTCCTCAATGAAGCGCTGCAGCAGCGCCATGGCGCTTTCCTTGCTGGTGACCTCCGGTTTCGCCTCCACGATCGTGGGTGAATAGGTGGTGCGCCAATAGGCGATGGGCTTGCGCTCGGCAACCTCCTGCTTCCACACATCGAGGGCCACATCACGGCGCACGTAACCGTTTGCCTCCGAATCAAAATAGATGGCCGTGTGAAAGACCTCCCCTTCGACAAAGGCGCGCTCTGAATGTGCGCAGTGTGTGGCTCGGGAACGGATGGACCAGTTCTGGATCATGGACGGTGGAGAGGACGAAAATCAAAGGGCTCAGCTCAGGCCGCGCGACGGTTTCTTGGGCGCACGACCTGCGCTTTCCTGCCAAACAAGCCGGCGAGCGAGAGCTTGGGCAGGTCCTTGTTTTGAGAGCGATAGTGCAGCAGGAGCAGACCGAGCGTGCCGAACAACAAATGCGGAATCCAGGAGCTGAGCCAAGCTGCCACGTGGGCGCCTTTGGCGAGATTGAGGCAGAGATTGTTCAGGAAGAGCAAGGCGAAGAAGATGAAGATGGAACCGGCGATGCCACCCACCGCTCCGCGCCTGGAGTAGGCAATGCCCAGCGGAGCCGCCACCAGCGCTAGCGCGAAACTCTGCCAGGGCAGCGCGAAGCGGTGATGATAATGCGCCCTGAAGGGGGCCAGTTTTTCCTTCGGATCTTTGGGATGCGCCTTCATATAGGAGATGATCTCCGGCACACCGAGATGCTCAGGCTTCAACGAGTCGCTGACCATGCTCCAGGGTGTCTCCTCAAAGTTGGTCACATCCATCTGGCTGCGGCCTTGATCATCCTTGGGGAAGTCGCGAATGGTCACCGGCTTGCCGTCTTTAAAGAACACCTCTTTGCCATCAAAGAACCGCCATCTGCCTCCCGGCCACCACATGGCCGAGTCCGCATGGATGACATGCACGACCTCGCCCTTGGCATCATGCTCGCGAACCTGCACACCGCGCAGACGACCGTTTTGCAGCGAGAACGGGAACGAGGCCACATACCAAAGCCGCTTCGTGACGGGATTGCGATAGAGGATGGTGTCCTCGCGGATGGAGTCTTTCTGCCGGGCATCGAGACCGCGGATCACCGCCTTTTTGTTCCCCTCAGCACGGGGAGCCCAGTGGTAGTTCGCCGCCATGCTCGTCAGCGAAATGAGGGCGGACACCACAAGCACCGGCTGCAGGATCTGCAACACGCTGCGGCCTGCACTAAGCATTGCCACGATCTCATTCGCACGGGACATCTTCGTCAGGGTGTAGAGCACGGACAGGAGCAACGCCGCAGGCATGACTGAGACATAGATGAAGGGCAGCATGCCCAGGTAAAACAGGATCACACGCCCCACAGGGGTTTCCGCCTCCTGGAAGTCCTTCATGTTATCCAGCAAATCCATGATCAGCCAGAGTGAGGTGAAGGCGATGAAGCAAAACACCAGCGGGGCGGTGAAGGTCCGTAGTGTGTAGCGGTCCAACGCTCCGCTCCGATGGTAGTAATGGAGCATCACCGGCAGGCTCAGAATGGCCAGCGAGAGCAGCGTGAGCTTCACCCAATAAGCGGAGAATGCGAAGGGTTCCCCCAGCTCGGTCATCTGCGCGACCCCGAGCTGGTGGGCGATGTCTGTGCACACGGCCCAAGATGCGACCGAAATTCCGGCGATCCAGGTGGGAACTACCAGCTTCTTGAGGTTTCCCCATTGCCGGAGCAGAATGGTGATGAAGACAAAGCCACCCACGAGCATCCACTTGTCGAGGTAAGGCAGCACGACAGAGACAAACCTTAAGGCAGCACCAGGAGGAGGGCCGCCCTGCTCCGAGACAAGCTTGCCACCCCGCAAGTCATAGCCTGTGATGTCTGCAGGATTGTCCAGATGATGCCCCTGCGTCACCAGGAGCAGCATGGCGATCAAGGCCAGCGCGAAGGTGATGCGTCCCGCATACGGCCACTTCCTGGAGCGCCGTTGGAGGGCGCGGAGTTTGCTGAAGATGGCGGAAGATTCGGGCATGGGCAGGAACCCTCTTCTTTGCCTGTGCTCGTCACTAGAATCAAGCCCCAGCGCACCTCATTGGGGCAGCAGATGACGCTATGTGCGTTGTTTGGAACGATAGCCGCCAACAACTCTGCGTGGACGTGCAAAAGGCAGAATTCCGCCCTCAAAGCCATGCACTTTGCATGAGTTAAGTGTTTCGACGTGAAAGAAACTACACCCCCACAAGCCTCATAATCAATGCCTTATAACTCCACACATCGACGCGGCACAGTTGAGGCTCAATCACGTCCAAACACCGACGCCGGGCTGACCGGTGGTCCAAACCAACATCCTACCATGAAACACCTCCTCGTCCTCTCCGCCGCCGCAATACTTTCGTTTCTGCCAAGTTGCACCACCTACGTCAACGATGGCGGGTATGCAGCCGCTCGTCCGGTGCACCGCACCACCTATGGCTATCGTCCGGCTCCTGCGCCTTATCGCGCCTACCCAGCCACTTATACCCAGACGCACTACTACAATAGCCGCGCCGCACGTTACAATCATCACCGCGATGATCATGACCGTGACTACCGCCGCGTGAGCAACAATAAGCGCCATTGGAACAACTCAAATGCGAATGTGCGTGTGCAAACACGGCCGGTGAATGCCGGAGTCGGTATCCGCCTATGATCGGGACACCCGTTGTCCCCGTTCATTGCCCTATAACTACCCCAAGCGCCCTGATTCGGAAGGATCAGGGCGCTTCGATTTGGTAGCGCTTCCTTTTCCGGTAGAGGGTGGCTGAATCTATTTCCAAAACCTTCGCGGCCTCGTCCAGTGAGGACGTGCAAGCAATGATGCGGCGGATGTGCTCGCGTTCGAGTTCTTCGATGCTCACGCGCGCTCCAACCTGAGCCGCCGCAGCGGCACCGTTGGATGAGATGCTGCCACCCGCTTCCGGCAAGTCATGCGCGGTGATCTGATCACTTTCCGCCAGGATCACTGCCCGCTCGATGGCATTGCGCAACTCACGGACATTGCCAGGCCATGGATGCGCACGCAGCATACGCATGGCATCAGCGCTGAAGCCCTTCACCTTCCGGCCGAACTCGCCTGAGAAGAATTTGAGGAACTTCTCGGCATAAGGCACCACATCTTCAGGCCTTTCGCGCAAGGGAGGCATCACCGCGGAGATCACATTCAGGCGGTAAAATAGATCTTCGCGGAAACGTCCCTCGGCAGACCACTGCTTGAGATCGCGGTTCGTGGCGGCGATCACTCGCACATTAGCTTTGCGGGGCGTGGATTCGCCGAGACGCTCATACTCGCGCTCTTGAAGCAGCCTCAGCAGCTTGGGCTGGATCTCCAGCGGTAGTTCACCGATCTCATCGAGGAAGAGCGTGCCGCCATCCGCAGCCTTCACCTTGCCCCAGGTGTCTCTGAGAGCTCCCGTGAAGGCACCTTTGACGTGACCAAAGAGATCGCTCTCCAGCAATTCTCGGGACAGGCTGGGACAGCTCACCGTCACAAAAGGTTTGTCCTTCACGGCACTGCGTTCGTGAATGGCGCGGGCGATCATGGTCTTCCCAGTCCCGCTTTCACCCAGAATCAAAATCGACGAGGACGTGTCTGCGGCACGGAACAGCAGATCGAGGCTGCGCTTCATCACAGGATTCTGCGAGACAACGTCTGCCGCTGGAGTTTGCCGCCTGACCTCTGTGGTCAGTTCCTCCACCTTGCGCTCCAAGCTGCGCAAGGTGGAAATCCGTTTGAGCGCCAGACGAAGCTGGTCCGGACTGAATGGCTTAACCAAAAAGTCGACCGCGCCGAGCCGCGTCGCCTCGACCGCATTTGGAATGGTGGCATTGGCGGTGAACATGACCACATGCACACCAGGATGCTCACGGCGGATGGTCTCCAGAATCTGCAGCCCGTTTTCCTCCCCCAGATAGAGGTCCAGCAACACGAGATCAAAGGATGACTCCTTCAAGCTGCGGAGCGCCACAGTGCCATTCTCCGCGGACTCCACATAGTGTCCTGCAGCCTCCAGCGCCAGGCTGGTGGCCCGGCGGATGCTGGCTTCATCATCAACGATCAGAATGTCCATGGGTGATTCAAGAGTTGCAGAAAGATAACGTCAGGACTCGCTCCAAAGAGGCAGCTCAAGTTTCGCCATCGCTCCCCTGCTATCAGCGCGATTATCAACCGCGAGGCGTGCGTTCATGCGATCAGCCCCGCGCTTGGCGATGGCGAGTCCAAGTCCGGTGGAGGATTCGCCCGCCGTCGGGCGTGCTGAGAGGCGCATGTAATCCTGGAACATGCGTGCCAGATCGCTCTCATTAAACCCGGGACCTTCATCCTGGATGTAAACGACGAGGCGATCACCCTCAGGTCTCAGTTCCGCCAGAATGTGGCTGCCGATGGGTGAGAATTTCACCGCATTGCTCAGGAGGTTGTCGATCACCTGCCCGAGGATCAAAAGATCCACACGCACATGCTGACCCTCAGCCTCAAACCGAACGTCAAAGCTGATGTTCTTGCGCTTCGCTGTCTGCCTCCAAGACATGATCATGTCACGCACCTGCTCGCTGGAGATTCTTGCCAGATACAGACGCTCCTGGGCAGCTTCCTGGGCGCGGTTGCTGAGGAAACGATCCACGAGATCCACCACCTGATCACAGGTGCCGACGATGTGCTGGATGAGCTCCTCGGCCGTGTGTCTCTGCTCGGGCTTGAGTTCCGCCAATGTTTGCGCGCTAAACCTGATCGCCCCGATCGGGTTTTTGAGATCATGCGCCACCATGCTGACAATGCTTTCCCTCTCCCGCAGGATGCGCGCCGCTGTTTCGCGGGCACGCTTCAGCTCCACCTGGTTACGCACACGGGCCAGCAGTTCCGCGCGGTTGAAGGGCTTGCTGACATAGTCAGTGCCACCGGCCTCCAGGCCCCGAACGACGGTGTCAGCATCATCCGCTGCGGAAACAAAGATCACCGGCAGGGCCGCTGTGTCATGGTGCTCC
Source organism: Verrucomicrobiota bacterium (assembly GCA_040387935.1). Classification (GTDB taxonomy): domain Bacteria; phylum Verrucomicrobiota; class Verrucomicrobiia; order Verrucomicrobiales; family Verrucomicrobiaceae; genus Prosthecobacter. The sequence continues at coordinate 212,547 of JAZKCU010000006.1, forward strand.
CTCAGCTTTCTGCAGACTTCGAATCCATCCATCTCAGGCATCACCACATCCAGCAGCACCAGGTCTGGCAGACGTGCCGCCACGCGCTGCAGAGCCTGAGGGCCGCTGCTGGCCGGGATGACCTCGTAGCCTTCCTGGGTGAGAATAGTTCCCACGACCTGGATGTTTCGCATCTGGTCATCCACGACAAGGATCACACCTTTGGCCGGGGCATTGATGGAGATGGTGGGATGCTCGTCGATAAACATGTCAGAATGGGGTGGGGGTGATTCGCTGGCTTGGATCTAAGTTGACGCGGAAGTCTGGACGGGAACGCCGGTGATTCGCTCAGCGATGATGTCAAACTCGCCTAACAAACGTTCCACCTGATCGACCTCAAAGCATTCCGCGGCGGAGGTCAGGGCGCTGGCGTAGCGGTTGAGCGGCGGGCAGTCATGCCGCGCGGCCAGCACCTGAAGTTCATTGCCGCAGGCGGCGATCTCGCGCATCGGGCACGTGTCCAGCAAGCGCGGGATGTCTCGCTTGGCCAGGTCGTTGAGGCGTGGTGCCAGATCTGGCCAGGAGGCCGAGGTATGCGCATCCAGCGAGTCGATCACCGCCTTGGGGATCTCGCCATCCACCGGCTTGGCAGGGCGCGCCGTGGCATGACGCATGGTCGCATGACCTATCACCGGCTCGATCTCGTCAAAAAGCTGCCGCGGACTAAAGGGCTTCTGGAGATATCCGTCGAACATCTCCTTCAGTTTCCCGGACTCCTCCGGCATGGAGGACGCCGTCTGGGCGATCACCGGGATGCCACGTGTCCTTTCATCATCACGCAGGATTCTGCGCGCCTCTTTGCCGTCCATCCTCGGCATGCGGATGTCCATCAGGATCACGTCAGGCTTCGCGTGGCGGGCCAGTTCCAGAGCCTCCATGCCATCCTGGGCAAACAAAAGCTCGTGGTGAGTGTCATTGAAATAACCCGCGATGACCTCACGGTTGGTAGGATTGTCATCCACCACCAGGATGGAAGCTGGGCGGAGCTCGTTGAAATCAGCACTGCGGCTGCTGGGCAGATCTGCGTCCTTCTTGCTTACGTGGACATGTGAAAGTCTAACCACAAATTCCGAACCACTGCCAACGGTGCTCTTGACCTGAATCTCACCCTTCATAAGGTCCACCAGTTTCTGGGTGATGCTCAATCCCAGTCCCGTCCCCTGAGCCCCGCTGCGGCTGTGCGTGGACGCCTGTTCAAACGGCGAAAAAATGCGGGCCAGGTCCTCCTCCGGAATACCCACCCCGGTATCAGTGACAGTGACCGCAATGTCCCAGCTCTCATCTCCCGCAGGGGTGGCGTTCAGCAGTACTTTGACGCCCCCACGATTGGTGAACTTCACGGCATTGGTCACCAGATTCAGCACCACTTGGCGAAATCTGAGGGGATCGATGTCCAGCAATCCTGGGATGGTCCCAATGATCTTGGTCTCCAAAGAAATACCCTTGTCCTGGGCATGTTTCTTCAGCATCACCGCCACGCCTTCCACGATCTCGCGCACATTCGTGGGCTCAGTCCGCAGCTCCAGTTTGCCGGCCTCAACCCGCGAAATGTCTAGTATCTCATTGATCAATTCCAGCAAAGTCCGGCCGCTGCTTTGGATCGACTGCACGTATTTCACTGCACGGGGCTCTTTGACAATGCCGGTGAGCAAATCCGTAAAGCCGAGGATGGCGTTCATCGGCGTCCGGATCTCATGGCTCATGTTGGCCAGGAATTTGGACTTCTGCAGATCCGCTTCACGCACCTGCTCAGTCACCCGCTGGATCTCCATATGTCTTAAAGTTTCACGGTGATTCCGCAGCAGGAGAAGCAGACTGGCCAAGCCCGTGGCGACAGCGAGGATGAGCCCTCCAATACTTGTGAAGGTCTGCTTTTGAAACTCCTTGGCCGCGTTCTGATCGCGGAGTTGGGAGAGTTCCCGCTCGTGCCGCACGCCTTCGTCGATGACCGACTGTAGCTTTTTCATGAGATCTGCTCCACGCCGCACACTGGCCCGTCTCGCCGCATCCCCTTCGGGCCCGGGGGGCTGCCTGATCAGTTCGCGCAGAGACGCCAGATGAGCTTGCACAAGAGCCCGCACTGACTCGATCAATTGATGTTGGGCCGGATTGCCCACGGTGAGGTCATCGAGGGAAGTCAAAATTCGCGCAGCCTCAGCCTCCGCTTTATTCAAAGGCTCTTCCATCGGCATTTCACCGACGATCAAGCTCGACCGGGTGGCCGACTCAATCTCAGACACAACGGCACGCAGTTCGAGGTAAGTGCCGATGACGAAATTGGTGTGCTCAATGATCTTGGTGCCATCCCGGGCGATGCGACCACTGAAGGTCATGCTGACCATCACCAGCAACGTCAGCGTGGAGGAAAAAATAAGGAACAAGCCGTGCCATGATCGAAACATAGGATGACCGGAAGATACAATAGTAGGACGGCCAGACGCGAATACTTCCGGGCCAACTAGCGAGATTCTTCATCACACCAGCCGAGCCCGAAGACTAGCGGCGTCATTTGTCCGCATCTCTCACAGCTTCCTGAATGGCAGTTTTGATCTTTTTGACATCCTTGGCACCTTGCTCGATGACGTCGAGCACAGGCTCACCAGGACGGCGGTCGAGAGCGTCATCAATTTTGTTTTGAGTCCTCGTGTCTGGGCTGACCCTGAGGGCGTCTCCTGTACCATTTTCAATGGCATCCAGCACTGGCTCGCCGGGACGACGGTTCAGAGCATCATCAATCTTGTTTTGGATACTTGTGTCTGGGTTGACCCTGAGGGGGTCTCTTGCACCATTTTCAATGGCATCAAGCACTGGCTCGCCGGGACGGCGGTCGAGAGCGTCATCAATCTTGTTTTCAATCCTCTCATCGGTTGTGGGCCGCAGGTCTGCCGACTTCTTGCTACAACTCGTCACCAGCAGCAAGAAAAGGCAGACAAGAATTGCCAGAGCCGCTGTGAAGACGGTCTGAATACGTTGTTGTGTCGCGTCCATGATTTTCGGGATTTGAGAGTTAGACCATCTTTGTTCGTTAGTGCTAAAACTGAGTTACGAGCCTTTTTGAAAGGCGAGCACGCCGGTGAGAATGAGATAAATGCCCACCACATAGTTCAGCAATGCGGGGAAAATCAGCACACAGATTCCGGCAATGATGGACACGAGAGGGGTCAATTGCTTGGGCATGGATATAAGGGAATTCACTGTTGATCGCATCAGCTGCCAGATGCGGTCGCCTCAATCTTCTCCTCGATGCTTCTCAATTTCGAGCCTCACACCGTGCTGACGCTTCAAGAATTTAGGAAGGACAAGGTGAGAATGGCGAATCCTAGGATGAGAGTGAAGTAACCGAAGTTGCGGGCGATGGCTTCATCTTCGATGGGAGCTGTAGGAATATTCATGGCGTCAGGAGGGTGCGGCAATTGATGTCAACGTGCCTCACAAAGGTCGTCGACCTTGTACAAAGCGAAGAAGCAAGATGATGACTGCAACCACGAGCAGGATATGAATGAAACCACTGAGCGTGTAGCTCGTGATCAACCCGAGCAGCCACAGAATAATTAAAAGGATGGCAAATGTCTGGAGCATAACATTTCTAGTTAGGGGTTGCGGATGAAAAATGAATGAGATCAACGGCGCAGCAGCAATCCTAGAATGATACCTCCAGCCAGCGCCCCGACCAAAGAGCGGCCTGGATGCTCAACAATCACTTCACGAAGATGAGCGATCTGCACTTTGGCGGCATCGGCGGACCGACGGGCCTGGGCCTCGAGCCTGTGAGAGGCGTCCGTCACCATCTGGAGTCCCGGATCGATCACTTTGGCCTTGGCCAGCTGATGGACATCGTTCGTCAGACGATTGAGATCTGTTTTTGCGGCCTCACCCAAGGCACGGAAATCCTGGGCGGTGTTGCTGAGAGCTTTCTGAGTATGGGGGATTGTGGTCATGGTGTGTGAGGGTTTAATGTTTGAGATGATAGGTGGCACCGAAAGTGATCAGCGCCATGGCAGCCACGGCCCACGCCAGCACAGTGGCGCGGGCCACCGCGCCGGTCACCGCAATCGCCATCGCCAATGAGGCAATGGTAAGCGCGGATGCACGAAGCAGCGCGTAACGTGGAGGGGGGCTGGAACTCGTCATGGCGATGGGGGGTGTCCCTGTTCACTATGCAGGGACAATGCCAGCCATCGGTCACCAAATTTTAAATCACTGATAAACAACACATTATAACCCATAACAACAGACGATTCACATCGAGTCTTCACGAGTTTCCATGCATTGCGCAACCCAGGCCATGCAGGATGCACGACCCGGTTGGCCTGGTAATTTTTCCTGCCTGATATCTCGTGTTCGATCCGTCATCACAGCATCACCCAACCAAAAGCTCGACAAGATTCGGATTACAATGACGTGCATTTGATGGTCCTTGGGGGGCGGTCGTGGCGTTTCTTATTTGAATGAAAAATCCCTCATCGGGTCCAAAGGTTATTCTACTTCCCGTTTATGAAATCATCCCTCTTGTCGCTCATGGTGCTCGCAGCATGCTCCGTGGCGGCCGCGCAGAGCACCAGCAAGAAGACGGCTGCCAGCACGGCATCGTCAGAATCATCCAAGCCAGGTCCTTCACGACCTGTTGAGGATCCGCTCGACGAGGGGTCGAAAAGCGAGCCCCGTGTCGCGGCTGTCAGCACCATCGAATCCGAAGAGATTGATGGCTTCGAGCACTATGCACCACAAGTTCAGCAACTCGTCCGCGATGCCCTGGCGCTCACGAAGCTGAATCTCACCTACACTTTTGGTTCGTCCAACCCGAAGCAAGGCGGCATGGATTGCTCAGGCACCATCGTCCATCTGCTCAACGGACTCGGCCTCAAAGGCGTGCCACGGCAGTCGAACGAGATCTGTGGATGGGTGCAAAACAACACTCTCCTGCATCGCACGGAAAAAGCGGACACATTGAAGCATCCTCAGTTTGCCAGTCTCCAACCAGGTGACCTGCTCTTCTGGTCTGGCACCTATGAGACAGCGCCGCGGACTATTCCCGTGACACACGTGATGCTCTATCTCGGCAAGCTGAAGAAGACCGGCAGGCCGCTGATGTTCGGCGCCAGTGACGGCCGCGTGTATCAGGGGGAGAAGCGCACGGGGGTCAGCGTGTTTGATCTGACAGTTCCGAAGGAGACCAGCAAGTCGAAGTTCTATGGTTATGGACTCATTCCGGGCGTGGGGAGGATCGTCCCCAAAGTCGTGCCAGAACCCGTGATCGCCGAAGCCCCGGCCAAGCCTTCGCCACCACCCCCACCACTCGTCGTGACCGAAGTGGAGACACCCAAAGTCAGCCCACCGGAGAACAAGGAGACGGTCATGAAGGCGATCACGCTCGCAGAAACAAACGCGACCAAGCCTGCTGAAACCGTCACCAAGTCAGCGGACAAGCCGGACACTGTCAACAAGTCCACCGAAAGCTCCACAACAAAGCCCAAGAGCACGACGAGCACCGCCAAGGCCAAGCCGAAGGCGAGCCCCCGCAAAACGACGAGCAATTCAGGCACCCCAGCGAAGAAATCTCAGACGGCACGGAAGGCAGAGCCCGCCCCCGCGACGACGCAGGACAAGCTCCGTCAGGCCGCGAAGGGTGTGGGCGAATCCCTCCGCAACGTCATCTCCCGATAAGCGGGAGATGATTTGCGAGGTCTGGCACGACCGTCCGGGCACCGAACAGATCAGTAACTGCGGGCAAAGATCACGCGGCGTGAGCTGGGCTTGCCGGTCAGGAAGCACTTCCCTTCCTCGGTAAACTCATCGCTGATCGGGATGCAGCGGATGGTGATCTTCATCTCCTTGGCGATCTTGTCTTCCTCTTCATTGCTGCCCGCCCAGTGCATGAGGGCAAAGCCGCCGGGACCACCTTCCGCGAAGAAGGCCTTAAACTCATCCAGCGTGTCCAGCTTCTTCATGTTGGCGTCACGCATCTCCGTGGCACGCTTGAGCAGGGCGTCCTGGATTTCCTGGAGCTTCTCAGTGATGTTACGGATGAGGTCTTCCTTGGGGATGAAGTCCTTGGCTTTGGGTCCCAGGTCGCGGCGGCAGACAGCCACGGTGCGGCTGGTGATGTCACGGGGTCCCATTTCAAGGCGGAGTGGCACGCCTTTCTTGATCCACTCCCAGTTCTTCGCACCGCCCTGAAGATCGCGCTTGTCCACGTGCACTCGCAGAGGCTCACCGTGGAAGGTCTGGGTGCGCAGCGTGGTCGCCAGAGCCTCGCAGGAGTCAATGACTTCCTGACGCGTGTCCGCCTTCGGTGTGACGGGAAGAATCACGATCTGGTGAGGAGCCACACGCGGTGGGACGATCACGCCATCATCATCGCCATGGGCCATGATGAGCGTGCCGATGAGACGCGTGCTGACGCCCCAGCTCGTGGTATGGGCAAGCTGCTTGGTGTTGTCGCGGCCCAGGAACTGGATGTTCGCGGCCTTGGAGAAATTCGTGCCCAGGTAGTGGCTGGTGCCAGCCTGGATGGCCTTGCGATCCTGCACCATGGCCTCGACCGTGTAGGTATCGACCGCGCCAGGGAAGCGCTCGTTTTCCGTCTTCGCGCCGGGGATCACCGGAATGGCGAGATGGTTGCGCAGGAAGTCGGCATAAACTTTGTGCATGAGCTTCGTCTCATCGATGGCTTCCGCAGCGGTTTCATGCGCGGTATGGCCTTCCTGCCAGAGGAACTCGGCCGTGCGCAGGAACAAGCGCGGACGCATCTCCCAGCGCATGACGTTGGCCCACTGGTTGATGAGCAGCGGCAGATCACGATAGCTCTGCACCCAGCGTGCGAAGGCCGCGCCGATGATGGTCTCGGACGTCGGACGGATAACAAAAGGTTCTTCAAGCTTGCCCGTGGGGATCATCTTCGTGGTGCCATCGGGCTGCTTCTGGACTTCCAGGCGATGATGCGTGACCACGGCGCACTCGGTGGCAAAGCCTTCCGCGTGCTGGGCTTCCTTTTCCAGATAGCTCAGCGGGATCAGCAGCGGGAAATAGGCATTCACGTGCCCGGTTTCCTTGAACTTCACATCAAGCTGGCGCTGGATGTTTTCCCACAGTCCATAGCCCCACGGCTTGATGACCATGCAACCACGCACCTCCGAGTTTTCAGCAAGATCAGCGGCGCGGACGACCTGCTGATACCACTCAGGAAAATCTTTTTCACGGGTAGGGGAAATGGCGGGAGCTTGACTCATGGGATGCGAAGTATGGTGCGCTCCGCGCCGCAATCAAGCGGGAGCGTAAGAGACCGAGGGCTGGCTCATCGTCTTCCGAGCCGGAACTGCCGCTGGTATTTCAGCGGAGTGAGTCCCACATGCTTGTGGAAGTGATGGGTGAACCCGCTCTGGTCATAAAAGCCCAGGTCAATGGCTACCTGACTGATCTGCGCGTCCTCATGCTGCAGGGCCTCACAAGCCGCCTGGATTCGCAGCTTCATGATGAAGGTCTGCGGACTGCAGCCAAAAGTCTCCACAAACTTCCGGTGAAGCTGCCGAGGACTCAGGTGAACCTGCGCGGCGAGATCCTCCACACTGAGACGTGTGCGGAAGTGATCGCGAATGTAAGCCAGCGCCTTCTCGATGTGCTGGCTGGCATGCACGATGGTCATGGCCTGGCCATAGCTCTGCGTGCTGCCCATGATGCCCACCAGCTTGCCACGCTTGTCCCGCAGCGGCAGTTTGTTCGTGATGAACCAATCCGGAATGCCCTGAGGATTGAAGAAGAGCTCCACGATGTTCAGCTTCGGTTCACCGGTGCGTAGGATCTCTTCATCATCCCGGCGAAAGCTCTCGGCCAGACGGCGGGGAAACAGATCGAAATCTTCTTTTCCGACCAGCTCGTTCTCGTTCTTAAAGCCCATGGTCTCCATGAAGTGCCGGTTGGCACACATGAGCTGAAATTGCCGGTTCTTAGCGAAGAACGAGATGCCCGGCAGATGATCAAACATCCGGTAGAACTGGCTGTCCGCCGCAAGCGAATGCAGAAAGCGGGAGCGGAGATCACTGGCAGACGCGGCGTTCATGAAAGGCGGTTGAAAGGACGACAAGTGCCCGAAAGGCGTGGCACCCAGCTTCCTCCCCAACTTGAAACTTGAAACCTTAAACTTTCAAACTCTCCGCCTTCTCACTTCACCACCTTGCCACCCAGCGAAAGAATACGCGCGTTGCCCTTCGCATGCTCGGCTTCGGCAATCTGGTGATCGGCCACATACATCTGGCTGAGCGCCGTCCACGCCAGCAGATCGTTCGGCTGCAGCGTCGTGGCCATCAGACCTGCGCCAATGGCCTCCTTGATGCTGCCAGTCTTCATGAGCGCCATGCCTAGCGCATGCCAGCCATCAAAGAACTGCGAATCCAGCTCCACGCAGCGGCGGTAGAGCGGCACAGCCTCCTCAAGCTCTCCCATGGCCAAGTGGCCGTTCGCCTCGTCAAAGAGGTCGTCCACGGTAGCCGGGGTGTCAGACATGAAGGATAATCGAGGACGGGCGCCTGTTAGGCGCTCATCTTCAGATGAATCTTGAGCGCGGATTCAGCGCGCTTGGCGGAGAACCAGGAATTGAAGAGACGGTCACGCTCCTGAGAGGTGCGGATGTCCTCGGTATTCTTGCGGAGAGCAGCGCTGTCATCACGCTTGCGCAGCTCCTTGGCGGAGACATAAACCAGAGTGGCACCCTTGTCCGTGTTCACGGCCTTGGTCACGTCACCAGCAGCCGCCTTTTCAGCCTCGCGGGCGATCTCCACGGCGTTCGGCAGATCAGCCGCAGGCTCGTTGACCGTCAGGTCCTTCACCGCGTCCAGAGTGAGCTTCTTTTCCTTGGCGATCTCATCGATCTTCTTGCCACCCTTCAGGCCTTCCTGAATCGCGGTGCGGGCCTCGTTCACGGCCTTGGAAAGAGCTTCCTGCGCCTTCTGACCGACAAGCACTTCCTTCACCTTGTCCTTCACGGCGGCGAGGTCCTGCTGCTTCGGCTCTTCCACAGAGGTCACGGTGAAAACATACCAGCCCTTCGTGCCCTTTACAGGATCACTCACCTTGCCAGGCTCCTTGCTTTGAACAAAGATGGCATCCACCAGCTCGCTCTCGCCCTTCAGCGCTTCTGGCGGGCTGTCTTTGGCGAAGAGAGGTGCAGTCTCAGCTTTCTGATTCAGTTTCTTGACCACATCGTCAAACTTTGCGCCAGCTTCGGCTGCAGCGGTGCTGAATGCATTCACGCTGTCGACCTGCGCCTTGCTCAGCTTCGTGCGCTCTTCGAGAGGCTTCTTGTCGAGATCAGCCACATTGGCAAAGAGCACATAGCTCACCGCGCGCTTCTCGACGCTTTTGTAGGTGTCCTTGTTTTCGTCGTAGTACTTCTGTAGCTCTTCATCTTTGACTTCAGCGGTCTTTTTGAAGTCATCAAGAGCGAAGTTGATGGTCTGGATCTTCAGGGTCTGGTGACGGCTCGCATAGGCCTTCTCGGCTTCGAGCGGAGATGCCACGTAGTTCTTGCCGATGAGGTCCTTGATCCGGTTCAGGCCGATGCTGAGCTTGGCCACTTCAAGCATGTCCTGGCCACCCATGCCGTACATGCCCAGATTCTGCTGCATGTTAAAGGCGCGTTGCTGGCTGAACTGACCGTTCTCCTGCAGGCCAGGAATCTTCTCCAGCTCGACCTTGGCGTCAGCATCGCTCGGGTTCACACCGAGTTCCTTCATCTGACGCTTCAGCACCAGAAGATTAAAGATGAAGTCACGACCGCCGGTGTCCGGGCTGCGGGCCGCGGACATGAGACCGAAGTAAAGCTCATACATCTGCAGCATGCTGATGACCTGCCCGGTGCGCTCCAGTCGCTGCAACTCACCGACGGTGTAGTCTTCACCATACATGGTGAAAGCATCATCAGACGCAGAAGCCATCTTAGGGCCGCCCGTGCGCGTGCCACCCCAGCTGGCGAAGCTGACGATAATAATGACGGTCAGGGAGAGCATGAAAGCTCCACGATGGCGGCGGAAAAACTCGAGCATGGCAGGTCGTGCAGGGGGCTGGAATGGAAACGAAACGGGCGCGGAAGTAAGCCGCTGCGCACCAATGGGCAAACGGAAAAACCATTTGCATGGAGGTCTCTTCCGGGCGCGTTTGATTCCCGTTCATTTTCCGACCATGCTTTCGTCTTCCCTTTCCCGTGCCGCAGCCTGCCTTTCCCTAGTCGTCGTTCTTGGTGCCTGCGGCGCTGAGAAGCCCTTTGTGCCAATGTTCCAACCCAAAAGCCTGGACGGCTGGGTCAATGCCAACTGCGCCCCGGAAACCTGGACCATCAAGGACGGCGTCATCTCTTGCACCGGCAAACCCACCGGCGCCCTGCGCACCGCGAAGCAGTATGAAAACTTCATCCTCGAGGCCGAATGGCGGCATCTAAGCGATTCGGGAAACTCCGGCATCTTCATCTGGGGCACCCCCATCAGTGCCCCCGGCGTGCCCTTTCTCCGTGGCATCGAGGTCCAGGTGCTGGACCACGGCTACATGAAAAACGCCAAGCCCGACAAGCCCCGCTGGTTCACCACTCATGGCGATGTCTTCCCCATCCACGGTGCCACCATGGAACCGCATGGCGAGCACAATGGCCAGCGCAGCTTCCCCAGCGAGGAGCGCAGCAAGCCCAGCCCGGAGTGGAACCACTACCGCATCGAGGCCAACAACGGCAAACTCACGCTCGCCGTGAATGGCAAGGTCGTCAGCGGCGGTGACAACTGCAACTACCGCAAAGGCTACCTCGCCCTGGAATCCGAAGGCGCCCCTGTGGAGTTTCGCAACGTGCGCATCCAGGAACTGCCCTCCACCAACACTCCCGCCGACCTCACCGCCCCCGCCGACCAGGGGTGGAAGCCTCTCTACACTGGCGTCGATTTCCGGAACTGGATCACTCCCTCCACCCCCCCTCTGAAGTGGGAATCGAGCGACTGGCAGATCACCCTCAAGGAAGGCCAGACCGGCCCCGCCCTCTGGACCGAGGCCGAGTATGGCGACTGCGAGATCATCTGCGACGTGAACCTGCCCAAGACCACCGACTTGGAAATACCCGCCGCCGGTTTGTGCGTGCGCGGCCTCAGCCATCCCCTGGTCATGTTCGGCAAAGGCGGCAAAGCCCCCATCATGCTCGGGCCCGACAAGATCCAGCCCGGCCGCTGGTATCGCATCAAGGCCACCCTCCAGGGCAAAAAAGCCAAAGTCCTCATCACCGAAGCCCAGGAGAAGAACCCGCAGACCTTCGAGGTCGAAGTCGACATGAACCTCAAAGGTCGCATCGGCCTCAGCGACCTCACCCAGGCCGTGAGCTACGCGAACATCTTCGTCCGCGACTTGTGATCTGATCCCAGCTCCCCCCTGTGGAGCGCGAGTGTCCTCACTCGCAGGCCCTCCCTCAAGCTCTTCCAAGCCTTGATCAACCTTGATCAGGCTGGATCGCCCCTACCGTGGCCAACTTTCTCCGAAAGTTGAGCCCCGCCGCTGTCTCCATCCACCCCCTCCCTATCCCAGACGAGGTTGGATCCAGTCGGATTGACTCGGATCGCCCCCGTGTAGCGGCCGGCGTCAGCCTGCCGTTCCCTGAACGCCGCCATCTCTCAGCCTCCGGCACCGCGCCAGCAAAGTAGCCATCACGCTATCTTGCCATTTTGCTACTTTACATTAAAGGTGCATAAGCCGTTGAAAATAAGCCGTTTGTAATATCGGATCGACCTGGCGTAAAAATGTGTGGGTTTAAAATCCCTCGTCCATCCTCACCCGCCTAAGCATCGCATCAATCCTGCGCTCACACCCTGGTAGGCGAGGTTGCCTGCGAAGCATATCAGCCTGCGGGACTGAATCTTCAGTTTCGGAGCGGGGTTCTTAAAGACCCCGTTTGGGTCATGGCTTCAGGCTTGCCCGAAGGATTCGTTCAGGGAGCCTTTGGTGAACTCACGCCCACGCAGCCAGAGGAAAATCACCGGGGTGACGATGAGGATGTGGATCAGGCTGGAGATCATGCCGCCGATGACGGGGGTGGCGAGGGGCTGCATGACTTCGGAACCCTGGCGGTGGCTCCACATGATGGGCAGCAGGCTGGCGACGATGGTGGCGACTGTCATCACTTTGGGGCGCAAGCGGAGGCGCGCGCCATCTTTGACGGCCTGCACGAGATCGCTGTAGGCGAAGGCACTGCCGAGCTTGGTCATGCGGGCCTTCACCGTTTCTTCGAGATAGACGACCATGACGACGCCGGTTTGCACGGCGGTGCCAAAGAGAGCGATGTAGCCGACCCAGACCGCCCCGTTGAAGTTGTAACCGAGCAACTTTTGCAGAAGCACGCCGCCGCTCAAGGCAAAGGGGACGGCGAGCATGACGTGGGCGGCCTCCAGGGCGCTATGATAGACGATGTAGAGCAGCACGAAGATGATGAGCAGCACGACCGGGAAGACGATCTGCATGGTCTGCACAAAGCGGCGCTGGTTCTCGTATTCGCCGGTCATCTTGTAGGTCATGCCTTCCCAGTCGATGCTCTTGAGCTTCTGCTCGACCTCCAGCACGAAGCCGCCGAGGTCGCGATCCTGCACGTTGGCCTGCACATAGGAGCGCAGGCGTCCATTCTCGCTGGCGATCTCGTTGGCACCGACCTCGCGGGTGATGGTGGCCACCATGCCGAGGGGAATGTAGATCACCGGCTGGCTGGAGGCGCTGGAAGACATGCTGGAAGGAAGGGCTGGCGCGGCGCTACCGGCCATGCCTCCTCCCCCACCTGTCGCAGACGAACCCGGGGCGCTCATGCCCTGGCGTGCGGCAACAAGGATAGCGCTGAGCTTTTCGATGTCATCCCGCTCTCCGCGTTGCACGCGGATTTGGATGGGGAATCGCTGCCTGCCCTCAATGGTGGTGCTGACATTCTTGCCGCCGATGGCGATCTCAACGGCATCGAGCACGTCTTTGGCGCTGAGGCCGTATCGGGCCATGGCATGGCGGTTCACCTCCACATTCAGATAGGGCTTGCCCTGCACGCGCGAGGGCGAGACGCCTGTGGCTCCTTCGATGCTGTTGATGAGCTTTTCGATCTCAAAAGCCTTACGCTGTATCTTGTCGAGATTGTCTCCGTAAATCTTCACTCCCACCTGGGCGCGGATGCCGGTGTAGAGCATGAGTATCCGGTTTTCAATGGGCTGGAGAAAAGCGGGCACATAGCCGGGCACCTGCTTCATTTTCTCGGTCAGTTCAGCCTTCAGCTTTTCGATCGTCATCCCTTCACGCCACGAGGGATTACGCTTCACACTCCAGCGACCATCCGGGATGTATTCGGGCTTGAGCATGATGGTCGTCTCCAGCATCTCAGTGGGCGCGGGATCGGTGGCGGTTTCAAAGCGGCCCAGTTTGCCCGCCACGGACTCCACCTCAGGTGTGGCGGCGATGACGGTGTCCTGCCAGGACATGACGCGCTGGATTTCCTTGAGGCCGGTCTTGGGCATCATCACCGGCATGTAGAGCAGGCTGCCTTCATTCAGCGGTGGCATGAACTCTTTGCCAAACCCGGTGACGGCCTCAGCGAGGCGTGGATAGCCTGCATCGCGGATCTGTTTCACGGTGCTGCGGGGCAGGCCAAAAGCGGTAAGAAGAGCAACCCCGAGGATCATCATCGCCATGCCGATGACGGTTTTGCGATGATTGAGCGCCCAGTTCAGCGTCGGCTCGTAGAGACGCAGGAGGAACTTCATCACCATGTTGTTTTCCTCGGCGTGAAAGGGGCCGCGAACCAGCAATGAGCACAGCACCGGCACCAGCGTGACGGCGAGCAGCGTGGAGCCGATCATTGCAAAGGTCTTGGTGAAGGCAAGCGGGTGAAACAGCTTCCCTTCCTGTCCGCTAAGCGCAAAGACGGGCACGAAGGCGAGGATGATGATTGCCATCGCGAAGAAGATGGGCCGTCCGACTTGGGTGCAGGCGACGAGCGTGACTTCCCATGTCTCTTTGGCATCAAGCCGCGTGCCCTTTTTGTGTTCCGCTTCTTCGCAGTGTCGAATAACGTTTTCCGTGACGACGATGGCCGCGTCCACCAGCACGCCGATGGCGATGGCGATGCCAGTGAGGGACATGATGTTGCTGGTGATACCGAACTCCTTCATCAGCAGGAAGGAGATCAAAATTGAGATCGGCAGCGGCAGCGTGACGATAAGAATGCTGCGGAAGTGCCAGAGAAAAATGATGTGAGCGAGCGTGACGAGGATGAACTCCTCCAGCAGCGCGTGCTTGAGCGTGCCGATGGTGTTGTCGATCAGTTCACTGCGATCATAGAAGGGTTTGATGGTGACGCCTGGTGGCAGGCTCGGTGCGATCTGCGCGATCTTTTCCTTGATGCGCTCGATCACGGCCTTCGCGTTCTCTCCTGTGCGCATGACGACGGTGCCGCCCACGGCTTCATGCCCGTTCAAGTCCAGCGCGCCGCGCCGAAAGTCACCACCGATCTGCACGGTGGCGATGTCCTTCAGATAGATCGGCGTTCCCTCCATCGCCTTTACCGTCACGAGTTCGAGGTCTTCCGGGCTGGTGACGAGGCCGATGCCGCGCAGCACAAACTCCGCGCCGTTTTCCTCCACCACCTTGCCACCGACATTGAGGTTGGCGTTCTGCACCGCCGTCATCACGTCCATGAGTGTGACATTCACCGCGCGCATTCGGGTGGAGTTCAGCTCCACCTGATACTGCTTCACAAAACCGCCGATGCTCGCCACCTCCGCCACGCCTTGCACACTGGCGAGCTGGTAGCGCACATACCAGTCCTGCAATGAGCGGAGCTGCGCCAGGTCATAGCCGCCATCCTTGGCCTTGGTGGCATCGACATCGAAGTAGTATTGATACACCCAGCCAAGGCCGGAGGCGTCGGGGCCGAGCTGCGGCTTCACGCCCTCGGGCATGGACGCTTGCAGGTAGTTCAGCCGCTCCAGCACTCGTGCCCGTGCAAAGTAGGTGTCCACCCTGTCCTCGAAGATGATGGTGATAAGGGAGAAGCCGAACATCGAGGTGGCCCGCACTTCCTTCACGCCAGCAAGACCTTGCAGCCCGGTGGAAAGCGGAAAAGTCACCTGATCCTCGACCTCCTGCGGACTGCGGCCCATGAAGTCCGCATAAACGAGCACCTGGTTTTCGGTGAGATCAGGAATCGCATCGACTGGTGTCAGGTAGATGGCGCGGACTCCGAGCGCGATGAGCAGCAGGGCGGCACAAGCAACGAGAAACCGGTTCTTCAGGCTCCAGTGAATGATGGCCTCGATCATGGCAGGCTGCCTCCCGCTTTGACTTCCTTCGCGCACTCCAGCATGTCTGCGCCGAAGAAGGGATTATGCCCAGGCCTGCCACCGGTTTGCACCCAATGCCCGATGCTGGGAGCCTTTTCGATGATCTGATCGACCATGAAACACTCCCACACTTGAAACTCGGGGACGCCCGTGGCCGTGCGCAGGGGCTCCAGCAAGGCGGTGGTGGCCATGGTGAAGGGGTGGAAGGCGTGACGCGCGGTTTTAAGGTCTTTGAAGCCGTGAAAATGGCGCGTCTTGTCCAGCGCGTCGAGGAGGGCGGCGAGTTCTGGGCGCGGGCGCAGAGCTTTGATCAGCATCTCTGTCTCCCGCATGGCGGGCTCGCTGGCTTTGTTGAAGGCGGGCAGGTCTTCGGCGGAAAGTGCGGCAGCCATGGCGTCCGCCACCTTGATGAAATTCGCGAGGGCCTTGTTTTGTGTGGCGTCCAAAGCAGCAACCGGTGAGGCGGGCTGCGATGGCGTCATAAAGGAGCGGTTCATCTCCGCCTGCCCGTCAATGAGCAGGTTGCCGTTGGTCACGACCTTGTCACCTGGCTTGATGCCAGAGAGCACCTCCAGCAGCGTGTCGCCCCGCCGCCCGATCTTCACCACACTTCGCGCGTAGGCACCACCGCCTTGATCAACATACACCACAGCTTCCGGCCCCGTTTGCATCACGGTGGACTTCGGGACGGTAAGCACTTCCGGCAGTTCCACGCCTACCTGTCCCTCGGCGTAAAGACGGTGCAGCAGCTCGCGACGGCCCTCGACCATGGGATTCGGCAGCTCGACACGCACTTGAGTGGAGCGTGTGGCTTCATCAAAGTTTGGGTCAATGAAGGTGATTTCACCGGTGAAGACTTTTCCCGGCACGGAGGGTGTGGTGACTTCCACCTTTTGTCCGATCTTGATCCATGGCATGTCCTGCTCATAGGCATTGAACAAGAACCACATGGTGCTGAAGTCGGCGATGGCAAAGAGCTTCTGCCCCATGGTCACATACTGTCCTTCAAAGACATCATGCTCCACCACGGTGCCTGTGAGCGGCGCGAGAATTTCCGAGTTCAACGCATCCGCAGGTTTGGAGTCGAGTGCCACGATCTGCTTTTCCGTGAGGCCCAACTGCCGCAACCGCAGCGCGGTGTTCTTTTTAAGTTCGCCCGTGAGCTGACGATACTCGCGCTCGGCCTGAAGCAGTGTGGGGCTGTAAAGCTGCGCGAGTGGCTCTCCCGCGACGACTTCAACACCGTGATGATTGGCAAAGAGCTTGTCGATGCGACCATCCACATAGGCGCTGAGGATACGGTGGCGACGCTGGTCGTCATTGATGATGCCGGAGACTGGCAGTGATTTTGTGAGCGTCTGCTTCTTTGCCTCCACGGTTTGCACATGGAGCACCTGTATTTGATTTTGCGTGAGAGACACGGCATCGCCGCCAGCGGCGTCAAAGCCCTTGTCCCCCTCATAAACGGGCGTCAGCTCCATGCCACAGATGGTGCAGCGTCCCGGTTTGTCGCTTTTGATCCATGGGTGCATGGCGCTCTGATAGTAGAGAACCTTGCGCTCGGCTGACGCCCCCGTGGGTATCATGGGTTGCTTCCCAAACATGTCGCGAAGGAACCAGCCAGCGGCGAGCGAGGCGCTGATGAGCAAGAGGGCAACGAACGTTTTCATGCGATCAGGGACGTGAGGGTTGAGTGAAGCCACCGGTGAGCGCCGTGAGGTTTTGCAGCGCGACCTGCCAGGTGGCGAGCGCTCTCTGGTGCTCCATGTGAGCCTCCAGCAGCGCGCGCCGGGCATCCAGCACCTCCAGCAGTGTTGCCTTGGACGAGACCCAGGCGTTTTGCAGTGACTCAACGGTTTTCCCGGCCTTGGGCACGACTTCCGTGACGTAGGCGGCCACGAGCTGCTGGCTGTTCCGCGCCTCCGTGATGAAGGCGGAGAGCTGGGTGTAGAGCGTGCGTTGCTGCGCGGCCAGATCGCTCTGCGCGGCCTCGCGTAACTTGTCAGCGCGGGCGATGTCGGCCTGATAGGCTTTGCGATTGAGCCACGGCAGCGTCATCTTGACGTTCAGCATCGCCATCGTGTCCTGGAGGTTGCCTTGAGAGTAGGTGTTGACCTGGACGCCGACCGAAAAGGCAGGTTTGCGTTTCTCACGCGCAGCCATGGACTCCGCCTGCGCGGCGTCGATTTGATGGCGCAGCGCGGCAAGCGCGGGATTGTCCCTTTCCAACCGCACTTTCAGCGCCGTGGCGCTGGCATGGTCTTGAGCTTGAACCGGCAGGGACAAGGGCAGCCAAGGCGCATCTGCCGGACGGCCAAGCAACAGATTGAGCGTGATGGCGAACTGACCGCGTTGACGATGTGCGCTAGCGAGCATCTGCCGTTTCACCGCGAGTTCACTCTCAAGGCGAAGCGTCTCCGTGGCACTGGCATCCGGGTTCTTGGCACGCTCCTCAGCCGTCTTCACGATGGTTTCCAGCCAGGTCACATTCTCCGCTTGCAGCCGGATCACTTCGTCAGAAAGCGCGAGTTCCAGCACCGCCTGCGCGACCATGAGGCCCAGTTCATTCGCCGTCTGCTTTTGCATCGCCGCCAGTGCGAGCTGTTCGGCAGCCGCACGGTTTTTTTCAGCACGAAACAGCCCGCGACGTGGAAGCATCTGGTCGATGCCCGCACCGATGTCGCCATTGCCCTGACGGTTCATGTTGCTGGCAAACAGGACACCGAGGCCGAGTTGCGGGTCTTCCCACAATCGGATGGTGCCGATGGCAGAGGCGGCAGCTTGCGTGCGTGCGGCGGCGGCCTGCACGGAGGGATGCGTGGTGGCGGCTTCCTTGGCGAGCCGCTGGATGAGCGCCGGTGTGGCGGGTGTGCTGTCTGCGGCCTTGGCCGTGAGTGCTGTTGCCAGGGACAGCGCCAGGGCAGCAAATGATGATGTTGTCTTCATGGTCTCCTCATTGAAAAAATGCTTCGTTTCGGGTCCGTGCCGCGCGGGATGCGGGCACAATGCGCCTGTGAAAACGAGCTTTTGTCAGAGGAGGAGGGCGCAGTGCAGCGCCAGAGCAGGCGGGCAATGCGGGAGGAAGGCATCGAGTGTCAGAGGCCGTGGCGGCTTCTGCAAAATGAGCGGTGCGAACGACTGCATGATGACATTCACGGGCAGCGGCATGAATTTGACGGACTGGCTCTGCGGCGCGGGAGCCGCAGGTGCAGGCTCCGCAGGCTTTTGAGCCGGAGCCATGCCGCATTCACAAACCGGGCCTGAGCAGCAGCCGAGTGTGCAATGGACAGCTTTAGCCTTCGTGCCCCGCACGCATGAAGTGCTGGAGGCAGACACACCCGACACCTGCACCATCAGAAAGATGGCGGCGAGGATGAGTCTGCTCCAGCGGTGTTTCATGATGGTGGTAACTATGAGAGCGAGTGCCTGCTCTGCAACCGCCAGTTTGGGCCATGGCGGCTCACTTCTTCTCTGCCGCCTTTACCTTGGCGACGAACTTGGCGGGTTCCTTGTTGAAGTCCTTGATGCAGGATTTGCAGCAGAGATACACGTCGGTGCCGTCGTGGGTTACCTTGACGGCTTTGCCCATGGTGCCGAGGTCTTCGTCAGAGACGACGCACTTTTTCAGCGGGTAGGTGGCGGGAACGCCACTGTCAGCGGCTGGGACGAGTCCAGCACCGAGCAGCAGGCTGGAAAGAAGGACGAGGGTCAGTTTCATGGATGTGATGTTCTTTGGATTTGGGTTGGGGTATCGGTAGAGGGTGGCGGGCAACAGGTGCAACTCCACAACGCTGCCAACCGCTCTACTTTATTGAGGCCTTTGACATTGGCATCATAACCTAGAGCAGGCTGGCAACCAGCACTACTCATCACAGGTGCAGGCGTATTCAGCATTGCCGCATCCCTGGCAGGTGTGCAGCTGGAGCTTGATACGGAAGTTCTTGGATTTGGCTTCTGGCGTAGCCTTGGCTTGGAGGACGACTTGATAGCCGTCACCTTCGGGCAACGCCGTTTTCGAGACGAGCTTGCCGTCCTTCGCCTCAAACTCGATCTTCACTTTTCCGCTCGGGGCTTCGGCGGTGGCGGTGATGACCTCGGTGGTGGCCGGTTGGGCTTTCAGCGCGGCGTCATAAATGGCAATGCTGATGGTGCGGTCTTTCTCGACAAAAAACTCGGCCTGCTTGCCGCCAAGTTCCAGCAGGAGACCTTTGCGGGGGCCGGCTTTGACTTTGGTGTCGGCAAAGGCGGACGTGGTGGCGAGGGCGGCGATGATGAGGATGTTCAGCAGTGTTTTCATGGTGTGTTTGTTGTTGGGTGTCGGTGTTGTTTCGTTTTTTGGTTGTTTGCTTGGATGGCGCAATCTTTTGATGCGCCCTCAAAGGTCTTTAGAGGAAGGCTATCGCATGTGTCACCAGGGCAAATGCCAGCAGCAGCCAGCCAAGCACTTTGACCGCCGGTTTGCCTGTCAGGTGGCGTTGCAGCACCACGGCCAAGCCGAAACCGCCAGCAGCGTGGCTCGCATTCGCGAGAAGAATATGCTGCCGCCAGAATTCAATGGGCTTGGCGGCCAATGAGAGGGATTCCGCGCTTTCAGCAGCGAAGGCGGGCGCGGCGGTGAGAGCCAGGAGCGTGACGAGCAGCAGTCTTGTTTTCATGGTGTGTGGGTTTAGGGTTTGGGTTGTTGTGCGAATCGATCAGCAGGTGCGATGGGCAAGGCATGGAGAGGCGTGACGGCGAGCAACCGCAGCGCATTGAGGATAACGAGCAGCGTGGCTCCAGTGTCTGCCAGAACCGCAAACCACAGGCTGGCATGGCCGGTGAAGGCGAGGATGAGGAAGATGGCCTTGATGACGAGGGCGAAGGTGACATTGAACTGGATGATGCGCAGGGTGCGGCGGCCTAGCGCGATGGCTTCCGCCACTCGGGTGAGGTCGTCTTTCATCAAGGCCATGTCAGCGGTTTCAATCGCGGTATCGCTGCCGATGGCTCCCATGGCAATGCCAACGCTGGCGAGCGCGAGCGCGGGGGCGTCATTCACGCCATCGCCGATCATGCCGACGTACTGATGCTCGGCCATCAGGCGCTTGATGTGCTCGATCTTCTGCTCGGGCATGAGATCGCCGTGGGCTTCGTCGATGCCCGCTTGTCTGGCGATGGCATCGACGGTGCGCTGGTTGTCGCCGCTCAACATGACGACAGTTTTGATGCCGGATTCGTGCAGCAGGGCAAGTGCATTGGACACTTCTGGACGCATCGTGTCGCCGATAGCGAGGATGCCGAGAATCTTGCCCACGCAGTCTGCATGCGGAGTATGGCCAAGGATGGCGAGGGACTGGCCCTTGCCTTCGATTTCAGCGAGCCGGGCTTCGATCTCAGGGCTGCACACGCCCTGCTCATGCGCCATCTTGTGATTGCCGATGAAGTGCGGGTGCCCGTCGATGATGGCGGTGGCACCACGACCGGTGACGGATTGATACTGGGTGGACTCCGCCCACGAGATGCCTTTGGCCTGTGCGGCAGCAACAACGGCTTTTGCCAGCGGGTGCTCGGAATGTGCATCAATGGCGGCGGCATGCCGCAGGACTTCTTCCTCATTCATGTCACCGAGAGAGATGACGCCGGTGACCTGGGGTTTGCCCTGTGTGATGGTGCCGGTCTTGTCCACGGCGAGCGCACGCAGCTTGCCCACCGCTTCCAGATGCGCGCCGCCTTTGATGAGAACCCCGCGCCGTGCAAGCGCGGTGAGGCCGGAGACGATGGAGACCGGGGTGGCAATGACGAGAGCGCAGGGACAGGCGATGACCAGCAGCACCAGGGCGCGATAGGTCCACTCCGACCAAGCGCCACCCATGAGCAATGGTGGCACTACAGCAACCAATAGTGCGACCACAAACACAGCGGGCGTGTAGAAGGAGGCGAACTTGTCTACGAAGCGCTGTGTGGGGGCTTTCTGCTCCTCGGCTTCTTCGACCAGCTTGATGATCCGGGCGAGTGTGGAGTCGGTGGAGGCTTTGGTTACCCGCACCACAAGAGATCCTTCGCCATTGATGGTGCCCGCGAAAACGGTGTCACCGGGCTTCTTTTCCACAGGCACGGATTCCCCGGTGATGGGTGCTTGATTGACCGCAGAGTCACCCGAGATGACCTCACCATCCAGAGGGACACTGCTGCCGCTGCGCACGCTGATCTCCGCGCCAATAGCGACTTCTGATACCGGCACCTCTTGGGATGCACCATCAGCCCCCCGCACCAGCGCGGTCTGAGGCGTGAGCTTTAACAGCGACGCGATGGCACGCCTCGCTCTGCCCACGCTCCAGGATTCGAGCAGCTCTGACAGTGCGAAAAGAAATACCACGGCGGCACCTTCCGCCCCTTCACCCACAAGCCACGCACCAGTCACGGCCACGGTCATGAGCACATTCATGTCGAGCCGCATCTTCTTCAAGGCCCCCCATGCCGCAGGTGCCACGAGCAGGCCGCCCGTCAGGGTGGCGAGGGCAAAGCAGGCATCATGCAGCCATGACGGACCGGGCTTGAGCCATTTCAGCAGCAGTCCTACGCCCAGCAATGCGCCGGAGGCGATGACGAGCGCATTGCGCGGCAGAGGTGTTTCATCATGGCCGTGCTCGCAGGAGGCGCAGGATTTGGATTTAGACTCGTCGTGTTGTGCGGTGCTCATGGATCGAAGCAGGTCATTTAACTGAAAGTTTCCCCGGATGGATCAGCACGAGGCGCGAGGCGTAGTCAGGGCCGAAAAGAGGATTGTGGCGATTGAGCCGGACGCTCATGCCTGGCCTTAAAGCAGCGGGGGAGGAATCAGGCGTGCCGTGCCAGAACCTTGCCAGCTTCCCGTAAACGAAACGAAGGGTGGTGCAATCATCACGGGCGAACGTGATCCAGCGGGTGGAATGATCCACGCTCTGAATGACACCGGTCATCGGCGTGCCACGGGGACGACGAGCATGGGCAGCGCCGGGCGGATAGAGCATGGCGACGATCATGGGCAACACTTTCAGCGGTGTTTTCATGGTGTTTTGGTTGGTGGTTTGGTTTTCCGCTCGATCCAGTCATAGAGCACAGGCACGACGAGCAGGGTGAGGAAAGTGGACGTGACTATCCCACCGATGACGACGGTCGCGATGGGGCGCTGGACTTCGGCCCCCGCTCCGGTGGCAATCGCCATGGGCAGGAAGCCAAGGCTGGCGACGAGCGCGGTCATGAGCTTGGGCCGCAGACGGGTGAGCGTGCCTTCGACAACAGCCTCGCGCAGCTCGCGCCCTTCGCTGCGTAGTTGGTTGATAAAGCTGATGAGCATGATGCCGTTCAAGACAGCAATGCCACTGAGGGCAATGAAGCCGACCGCCGCGCTGATGGTGAAGGGCATGGCGCGCAGATGGAGCGCGAATATGCCACCTGTGACCGCGAGCGGCACGCACATGAAAATAAGGGTCGCCTGTCGCAATGAACCGAAGCTGAGGAAGATGAGAACGAAGACCAAGGCGAGCGCGAGGGGCACGACGATCATGAGCCGGGCCTTGGCTTCTTGCAGGTTCTTGAACTGGCCGCCGAACTCGAAATAGTAGCCATCAGGGAACGTGACCTTCTCGCGGATGAGGCGCGTGGCTTCTTCGACGAAACTTTGCGTGTCACGTCCGCGCACGTTGATGAGGATGCTGACGCGGCGCTGGGCATCTTCACGGGCGATCTGCACAGGCCGAGGTACGAGCACGATCTTGGCGACCTGACTGAGCGCCAGCATGCCGCCGTCGTCGGTGCGCAGGGCGAGGCGTTTGATGCCTTCGAGGTCGCTGCGGCGGTCTTCACCCAAACGGACGACAATGGGACTGCGGCGGTTACCTTCGATGAACATGCCGACTTCAGTTCCGGCGAGCGCGGCTTCGATGAGGCGGTTCAGCTCGTCGGCATGGACGTTGAACTTGCGCATGGCTTCGCGGTCGGGCTGGATTTCGATCATGGGATTCTTGCCGATGCTGTCGAACTCGGTCTCGCCGCCGCCGGGGATGCTGCCGATGACGGTGCGGACTTCTCCTGCGAGGCGTTCGAGTTCGTCGTAGCTGTCACCAAAGACTTTGCACACGAGGTCGGCACGCGCTCCCGCCATGATCTCATTGAAGCGCATCTGGATGGGCTGCGTGACAAGGATGTTCTGGCCGGGCACCTGATCGAGCAGCGCTTTCCGCATGATCTCGCCGAGGTGTTCCTTGCTGATGGGTTTGCCATCCTCTTTGCGCCACTGGTCACGAGGTTTGAGCATGAGGTAGGTGTCGGCGACGTTCGGCCCCATGGGGTCGGTGGCGACTTCAGCGGTGCCAATGCGGGAGAAAATTTCCTTCACCTCGGGGAAGTCGCGGCGGATGACGGCCTCGCTTTGCTTCTGCAAATCGAGCGCTGAGGAAAGTCCGGCGCTGCTGCTGCGGATGAACTGGAAAGAGAAGTCACCCTCGTCGAGCTGCGGGATGAACTCGGAACCCATGCGCGAAAGCACCCACAGCGAGGAACCAAACATGACGAGCATGGGCAGCACGATGAGCAAACGGAAGCGCAGGCCGAAGTGCAGCAGCGGCGTGTAGAGGCGTTTGGTGAGCGTGACGATCCAGTTGTCTTTTTCCTGAATCTTCCCGCCGAGCAGATACGAGCACAGCACGGGCATCAAGGTGACGGCGAGCACCAGCGAACCACCGAGCGCGAGCATGACGACGAGGGCCATGGGCTTGAACATCTTCCCTTCGATGCCTTGCAGGGCGAGGATGGGCACATAGACGACGGTGATAATGAGCACGCCGAAGAACATGGGGTTAGCGACTTCTTTGGCGGACTTGAGCACTTCGTCGGTGCGCTCGCGGAGCGTGAGGGTGCGACCGAGCGCGTGCTGTCGCTCGCCCAGATGACGCACGATGTTTTCCACCATAACCACCGCGCCATCAATGATGAGGCCAAAATCTATGGCTCCCAGGCTCATCAAGTTTCCGCTGATTTGGTAGCGCACCATGCCGGTCATGGCGATGAGCATGGAAAGCGGGATGACGAGGGCGACGATGAACGCGGCGCGGAAGTTCCCCAGCAACGCAAAGAGCACAACGACGACGAGCAATGCGCCCTCAGCCAGATTCTTCTCCACGGTGGCAATGGTGCGGCTGACAAGATCGCTGCGGTCGTAGAGCGCGCGGATGACGACGCCCTGCGGCAGCTTGGGCTGAATCTCGACAAGGCGTGCGCGCACGGCCTGGGCGACAAGGCGTGAGTTTTCACCCGCGAGCATGATGGTGGCACCGATGAGGGCTTCCTTGCCATCGTCGGTGGAGGCTCCGGTGCGGAAGGCGCTGCCGATGCTGACGGTGGCTACATCGCTGATGAGAATGGGCTTCACACCGCCGGCGAACTTGAGCGGGATGGCGAGAATCTGCTCGATGTCGTTCACACGGCTGGCGGCGCGGATGATGAGCTGCTCGCCGCCGATCTCGACGTAGCCGCCACCGGCGTTGCGGGTGTTTTGCTCCACGCTCTCCGCCAGCATGTCCAGCGAGAGGCCACGTGCGGCGAGGCGTGCGGCGTCCGGCTGGATGACGATCTGCTTTCGATAACCGCCGCTGGTGTTCACCTCCGCGACACCGGGCGTGCCGCGCAGCAAGGGCTTCACCTGATACTCCTGGATTTGCGCGAGTTCCATGAGCTGGGCCTCGCGGGTGGCAGGCTTGGTCTTCGATTCGTCACTGTAATCAAGGCCATAGTAAAAGATTTCGCCGAGCCCGGTGGCGACGGGCGCGAGCTTCGGCGTGAGGCCGGGCGGCAGTTCATCAAGCACGCCTTGCAGACGCTCAGTGACGAGCTGGCGGGTGCGGTAGATGTCCACATCGTCATGGAAGATCATCGTGACCTGCGACAGCCCGAATTTCGACAGCGAACGCAGCTCCACCATCTGCGGCAGGCCTGCCATTTCGATTTCGATGGGAAAGGTGACGAGCTTCTCGATCTCCTCGGGCGCGAGGGCGGAGACAGCGGTGTTGATCTGCACCTGCGGATTGGTGATGTCCGGCACGGCGTCAATCGGCAGATGGATGGCCGACCATGAGCCGATGCCGATGAGCACGAGCATGGCGAGCAGCACGGCGACTCGCTGCCGCATGGCGAGGGTGATGAGGTGGGAAAGCATGACGTGCTAGTGGCCGCAGGTGCAGGCTTTGCCGCCGCGCAGGACTTGCAGTTCGGCAAGCCAGAGGGACATGACGGGCGCGGTGACGATCTCATCGCCGGTATAGAGGCCGTCAGTGATCTCGACATGCTCGCTGCTCATTGCGCCGACCTTGACGGGCGTGCGCAGATAGAACTCGTCATTCTTGGCATAGACAAAAGTGCCCTCCGCCGTGGTGAGCAGCGCGCCTTTCGGAATGGCGGTCACGGCATCGCCAGGGGGGAAGCGGAAGGTGGCGGTGAGCGCGGTGCCTGCCTCGACGGGCGCGACGGTTTGCAGCGCGACATCAAAGTCGCCGAGGGTGACATACGGTGCCTTTTCCACACGAAGTACACGACCTTTCCCAGTGCCGAGCTCAACCTCCATGCCGGGCTGCACTCGGGCGGCTTGGCTGTCCGTCAAACAACCGCCGATCTCGTTGCCGCGTTGCGCGGCCTGCACGCTGATGGTGAAAGCGGGCGCGATTTTTTCCTCCTGAACTTCCGCCGTTTGCAGACCGATAGATTTCATCATCAGCGTGGTGAGGGCGACGCCTTTGCCCTCCTTGAACTGTGCGCCGTTCTCGGGCGCGGCGGCATGTTCAGCGGAAGGGCTGGCGTTGGATTCGCTGCAACTGCTGAGCGCGGCGGCGATGGGAATGAGCAGAGTGAGAAGCAAGAGTTTCATGGTGCGTGTGCGGTTAGGATTTCGGTGTGGTGAGGGTGATCAGGCTACCGGGAGCGCCGGTGAGTTCTTCGAGCATGAGTGCGGCTTCGAGCGCCTGGGACTGCGCCTCGCTGATGGACTCGACGGCTTCGAGATATTTGTCCTGTAGCTCGACAAAGGTGCTCATCGGCACGGCTCCCAGACGGTAGTGGCGATCTGCCAGAGATGCGGCCTCGCTAAACTTCGCGATGGCGTCCCCCTTCCAGAGCATGGCGCGTGATTGCTGGGTTTTGAAGAGCAACATGGACTCGGTGACTTGTCGCTCCACCTCGCGCTGCGCGACGCTAAGCGTGGCCTGTGCCTGCACCTGTCTTGCCTGCGCAGAAGTGACTTCGGCTTTGCCAGACTTCCAAAACGGCAAAGGAAATGACAGGCCGATGCCCGCAACAGTTTGATCTTCCTGCCGCTTCGTGTTCTGCACCTGCACAAAGGGGCCGATGGTGAAAGCGGGATAGCGTTCGTTCTTGGCAAGCTCGACCTTGAAGCCCTGCTGCTCCAACTCCGCCCGGCGGACGCGCAGTTCATAGTGGTTCCGCATGGCCGTCCCTAAAAGTGAGTCGAGCGCAGGTGCTGCTTTCATATCGAATGCGGGCCGCTTGACCACCAAGGGGGTGTCGGCACGTCGGCCCATCAGTTGATTCAGTTCGAGTAGTGCTTTCTGCACCGCTATGGCAGCTTTCACGGCTCGTGTTTCTGCTACCAATGCCGCCGCTTCGATAGTGACGATCTCCAACTGCGGCGCGATGCCCGCAGGCTCGCGCTGCACCATCACCTCACGCAATGCCGCAAAACGTGCAGCGACCTCGCTGGCTGCATCTGACACTTGCTGCTCAGCAGCGAGAGTGTAGGCCAATACCCGCACACGAGAAGCCAGGTGAAAGCGGAAGCGTTCCAACCCCAGTTCGGCGAGCGCGATGTCCCGGTTTGCGATGGCTTTGCGCAATCCGAGTCTGCCCGGCCATTCGATAGGCTGTGCAAGGGCAGCGGAGAACGCGAGGCCATTCGAGTTCCCGTCCGAGGACGACAGGCGATTCTGCCCCACTTCGAGGCTTAGCTCGGGATTAGACAGCTTTCCTGCGGTGGTTCGCGCAGCTCTCGATGTCTCAATCTCCGCCTCATAAAAGCGAATCTCAGGATTTGCCTCCAGCGTGCGTGAGACGAGTTCTGAGATGGAAACGGGGGTAGGCTTTGCCTCCGCCTCAGAGAGAGACGGGAGGGCTGTGAACAGCAGGACTGAAAAGAAGATGAAGCGCATGGATGGGAAAGGGTTTGAGTGGGCACGCAGAGCACGAGAAGGCCTCGACACGAGGCAGGCAGCCGCTCCTTCGGAGGGGCATCACGTCCGGCGCATTCGTTCACCGCCTTGTCAGGCAGCGTAGCGCACGGAGAATCAAACCAGTTCGGCTGGCGCACGGGCGGGCAGTGCCGCTCGACTCGCAAAAACCCATGTCGTCCGCAACTCAGGCGGGGCCGTGGTCATCAAAGGAACGGGTGGCTCCTTGGCTGCCCGCAGTTCATTCAGCCGCGTCATCCCTTCAATGATCTGCGCCAGTTCGATCATCTGCATGGCAGGCAGCACCACGTGCGCGGGCACTTGGCTATGCGCGAGGGTATGGCTAGGGCACGCTTCGGGCGAGGCAGGGGTTTCGTGTCCTTCGTCTGTGCAGAAATGGGATTGCTGTTGGCTTTCGCATCTACTCGTCCACTGGCAACACGTTGAGGCTGGCACCACAAGTGCCAGCGTCAGAAGTGCTATGATTTGCCAGAAGCGATTCATTTGATTGCTGTAGTTACAGTCGCCGACTTTGCCGGGTGGTCAATTCGACTTTTTGACTAACGACTCGGGGCCGCCTTCCGAGGCATCATTCGTTTCGGCTAGGCGTCGGCGTTGGGCTCACTCGTGCAGAGGCTGACTTCACCCTACACACCATCTTTCTGTGGAGGTCTTGAGTATAAGAGCAATCGTCTACTATCCGGGATCGAAAACCCTGCCTTTCAGCTGGTTCTAAAGATAGGGATTGATCTGTAATTGTCCTAACGCCAGACTCGGAATAATTCCAAAGCATGAGCCTCCCGTCTCAGACCCGCCCGGATTTTTTCCAGCCTCGCATCCACGATAGAGGCCCAGCGATAGCCATTGCCTGGGGCACTGCCCTTGGCATGTTCGCGCTGTTGCTTTTAAGTGCTGCCGCCTCCCATTCACTGAATGTAGACGCGGTCAGGTTGAGGTTCTTCATTCTACTCCTCCTCTCGTGTCTATCAGCGACAGTAACCGTCGTATCGGCTAACAGGATCTCGCCCGCGTTCGCGCTAACTCCCGCTAGATGGAGCAGGCTGGGAATGTCTGCCGCGTTATTATGTTCCTTGGTTGGCGGAGGCACTATGACATTTGTCACCGTCCTGAGAACAATGGCTGCCAAAACGGCATCACACGACCATGCTTTGAGATTGGAGTCCTGGTTAGTCTTCGCAGTCTGTCTGTCCGCGCTGCTACCGAGCGTTCTATCTGGCTTTGTTGGAGGACTGATAGGGTTCCGCTTTTCGGGTCTCAACCGAGGTAAGCAGCCGGTATCGCCTCCCCCGCAGACTAGCGTATTGGTAAAGGGAACTCGGCTCACTATTGCCATCATTGCAGCGATAGGCTTGGCGTCGCCACTTGGCCTGTTGTCCAAAGCTCGGGTGGTGGATCCCATTCCAATCGTCCCACAAGCGCCTGTATTTCTATATGAGCCGCCTGCAGATATTGTCTCCGCTAAGGTAGGTGAACTTCAACCTGCAGCCGTCAAGACGATCACCGGCATCCAGGGTTCCTGTCCAGTGGCCATGTCGCCGGACAACACACTCATTGCCTTTGGAGCGTCAGGGAGCGCGGGGAGTGTAGTTGGCGTCTATGATCTACATCGCTTCGTCCAAATTTCGTCGATCAAAGTGCCTGATTTCCCAAATGGAAGCCTAGCTTGGTCCCCTGACCAGAAGTCCATAGCATGCACGATCGGTAGTGGCGGTTCTCGACGCATTTGGATACTGGGCATCGCCGGGCAAACTGCCACAGAACTTCCGCGACCGCCCGGGCGGGATGTGCCCGGCGGCGAGCTTTGTTGGTGGCAAAAGGACGAACTAGCATTCTTTCCGGACGATGAGGCTAGTCTCGCTTTCGATCTCGACACCCTTTTGTTCCATCCATTTGTTGAGTCTCCACACTACACAAAACTCGAGAGCAATCTGCAACAGCGGTGGAAGGATGGGCCTGTTTATGACTGGCCTCATCAGAACAACTGGAAACTTGGGTTAAAGACATTGATCACCTCAGCCGTGCCGCCTCCCAGGCGTAACCCTGAGTCTCCTTGGGAACTGTCGGGGCTTACAATCTGCGCGTATGAGCATCCGCAACTTCCTTTGGCCTTCGGCATCCATGCTATCTCCGCCAATGAGGGCGACCGCATTTTTTGCTCATCGGATGGATCAAAAATCATCCGCTTGCGTGGTGACGAGGTTCTCGTGATTTATATGAAAAAGGTATCCCGTCCGGATGTGGTCTTGGAGGTAGAAATGCCGCGACCCTTCGAACAACTCGAGAACGATGGCTTGATAAGCCGAGGAGAGTCAAAGGAACTATGTCTGTTCATCTGTGAACCGATGATAAACCCGCTCAATCGTGAAGTTGTCGGAGCTAATTACAAGAATGTGCATGCTGTTGCCCGGTTGCATGAATGGCAAGGGCGCAAAGCTAAATTCATTGTGTCAACGTTCGACGGCCGAATCAGGCCCGATGACGTGGCCGTGACTTTGCATACCTGGAATGAAGGTAAGATGTCCGAGTGGAAGGCTCCTGGCATTCAAAATTGGTGGGCACATTTTCGCTTTTTGTCGTCCTCGCCTCCGGAAACGCTGCCTGAGCTTGAAGATCCTCAACACCTTAGCTTGGCGCAGGAGCCAACTTCCATGGTGGTAACAAAGTATGTGGCGAAACCCCGCGTAACGGCCACCCCGACTATATTGGAACCCATGTTGGCCCGTCCAACCTTGCCCATCTTAGGCTCACCCATCTTAGGCTCACCCATCCTAGGCTCACCCATCCTAGGCTCACCCATCCCAAGCTTACCGCTTCCGATCTCTCCATCAGCACCGCCTGTTACAATCTTGAGTGACAACGACGTTAAGCACTTTTTATCGGAACACCATGCGAAGGCTTCGCGCGGGGACGTTGCAGGCATGATAGCTGACTACGATGCCACGGTCGACTTTCTCAACAAAGGGCGCATTCCAGTTACAGCCATTGAGGCAGAGGAAACAGCACAGCGACAGAAGTGGCCGAAAGGCCAGGAACAGGTGGTCGATACCATCAATGTTTCCGAAAGTGCCGGTGTCTGGAGCGCGACATACACGATCACGTTTTACAACGAGAATGGCGCTGGCGAGTGGCACAAAGGCCGCGCTGATCTGATGCTGAATTTAAGGACTGAGGGCACGAGGCTCTACATCACATCACAGAAGGCCAAAGTCTATGATGTCACAGATAGCAAGGCGTCGGCTCCCAAACCTCCGCCAGTTGCACCCGCGAAGGGACAGGCGTCGAAGGCCGGGGCTATTACTGTTCCAAGACCATGTTTTGTTATGGTGACACGTCCTCGGGATCTACCTCAGATTGAGTTCACTGACCAGATCAGCTTTGCAGACGGCTTGATGTGGCATCGCACGTATAGAGAATTGTCAGCTGATGGAAAAGTGCTGCGCACCTGCCGCGCTATTTATGAAGCCACTAACGGGGGGCAAGTAGACAGAAATACCGCAACGTTTCGAATTGGCGTGCAAGGGTGGGATCGCGATTTCGGAGATGGACTTTTAACAGGCGTTTGTGCCAAAAATGCTAGGTCTTTAGTTGGTAGGACTTTCGAGTTCCAATTTGTCCCTGGAGGTATGGTCGAGAATCAGACAGGCATGGTCTTTCAACGCGTCGAATAGCATGTTGGGGAAAGCTTTCCCCTCGCGGCTACTGCGTGCGCCGCTACCCCTTCCAGCGGGGAGGCTTCCCCGCAACGCCCCTCGCTGTCAAACCACCCACAGCTCTCACGCTCTCCGAGCCAGCTCGCTCCCCCGCTATTATCGCGCGTCAGTTTACATGATCGGCCAACCGCCCTCCTTCGTCGGCAAGCCTCCCGTTCATGCTAACCCACGCGCCAGGACTCTCCCCGCCTCCGCCCGTCAGTCATCGTTCTCGTTCCTCGCCCGAATGAAAGACCAGCAAAGGCCCCCTTTGGCCGCGCCACGCCGAAGCGGCAGCCTGGATTCCTCCCCGCCTTTCCACGAGGCTCCAGCCTCCCGCCCCTGCGCCACGCGGGATCACGGGTTCGGAAAAAAACTTCGGGCGACCAAAGTTCGGCGTCCCCGTTATCCACACCCAACCTGACAGCCGCCGTCAGCTTCATGCTATGATTACGACATGCAAAAGATCATGAGGAAAACAGCGGGGGTAATTTTTGAAAGTGATGTGTTGGAATTCGTCGACAGCCTTGCGCGGGATGAGCAACGAAGTCGTAGCTTTATCGTTAACTCTATCCTGCGCTGGTATGGCAAGTGGCTGCAGGAGCAAAAAACAAAGGTCGAGCCAAAGAAGGAGACACCGGTCATCCGGGCATAGCGAGCATGCGGACAGCATTTCTCGGCGAGTCGACGGTTGTGTTACCTGCCCACTCTGCCGAACAGGTCATCGCGCCGTTCCGGGGCTTTAAAGCCCCGACGTCGAACACCACGTTTGCGCCAAACCAATTCTTTGATGTGGTCATACCCAATTTCTCGCGGGGCGTCGTGCGTATCGTGGCCTATCTGATTCGCAAGACACTGGGTTGGTGCGACGCCGATGGCAATCCGCAGGAGACTCAGATCGAGGTGACGTATTCCGAATTAGAGAGGAAGGCCGGTGTCAGCCGAGACATGATACGAGAAGCTTTGGACGCAGCCCTGTCATCCCACCTGATCCAATGTGTGACCGTTGGCCGTCCCAAACTCGCCCACGATTCAGGGCAGTCAGCTTGTTATCAGCTATGCTGGTCACCGCTACCATACACGACGCGTCCTGAAGAGTTCCGGGGCTTCTTTGAGGGCGAAGGCAATCGCACGGACATTCCGAATGAGTTCTTTGATGTGATCATTCCCCGGGAGCCTTTGTCAGTTATCAAAGTGGTGGGCTCGGTTATCCGCCATAGTATCGGCTTTCAAACCAAACACGGGAGACGCCGACAACAGGTGGCGCTCTCCTACCGGCATATCGAGAACTATGCGCGCTTTGGCAGTAGTGCCGATCTGGCTAAGGCTATCCACGTGGCGCTGAAGAAGAACTATATTGTTAGGCTGGAGACTGGTGTGTTCAGCCACGAAGCAAGCGAGAGAAGACGATCAGTCTATGCCATTCGCTGGTTCGATAATCTGATCAGTCAGAAAAACGAAGCAGGCCCAGAACGGTCAGAAAAACAAACCAGCATCAGTCAGATTTCCGAAGCAGTCGATCAGTCAGAAAAACGAAGCAGTATTAAAACGAAACCAGTAAATGAAACTGGAAACAGCCTTGCAGCGGCTGACTACGATCTTCAGGGAAGACTCGTGGCAATCGGCTTCAGCATCAAGACTGCCACCAAGCTCATGCGTGAGCATCGCCGGCAGGACATTGAAGACCAGATCGGCTGGCTTCCACTCCGCTCACCAGCGAGAAGTCCCGCAGGACTACTGCTACGAGCCATCGAGCAGAAGTGGCCAGCTCCAATAAAACTTCGGGCGCCCGAAGTTTCTGGAACAGACGGTTGGGATTTCGCCCGTTGCTTCTACGCAGCTTACGGCGGGAATCATGGAGAACCGGCCAATGAACCTTCACCTCGTGAAGCGCAAACCGCAGACGTGTTCGTGCAGCGGCTCTCGAAAGCCCGTCCTGGTGAAAACACTCCCGGGGAGTGGGGCCGCTTTCTCGGCAATCTCGCACGTGAGCAGAGAAATCCGTTTCCATCGCTCACGCTTGCGATTCGGCAGCTTGGAGACGCTTATCTCGCGCAGATGGAAAAGCAGCGTCTCCACGAGCAGCTTTCCAGCATCACGCAACGCAGGGAGCAACACGAGCAGAACCACCGTGACCGTTGGCTCCACTGGCTAGCGGAGCGGGAAGCGAGCATGCGGCTCACCAACACCGGGGAGTATGCACGGTTCACCGCAAAACGGGAGAGCGACCGGATGGAACTCATGGCCGACCCGAAGCCCTGGTCTCGCCGCGTGCTGGAGAATTTCGATACCGACAGCGCCCGCCTCAATGCCTTCCGCGCGTTCTCTGGACTTCCAGACTTCTGGCGGTGGGACGCTGACTTTAACAACCAATCATTTAAAACCAATTCATGAACATCATCACGGTCATCAATGCCAAGGGAGGTTGCGGCAAAAGCACCATTGCGATGAATCTCGCCAGTGGGCTCGCACGTCACGGCCATCGAGTCTTGCTGATGGATCTCGATCCCCAGGCTCAGGTCACTCAGTGGCTCGCCGCAGGGGACGGTCTGACATCGGAGGGAACGCTCGTTTCCGCGCTAACGCGGCAGCAATCGCTTAGCGAGGTCATCCAGCCAACAGGCTTTGAAAACTTATCCTTTGTCGCCAGTGCCGACGGTCTCGAAGACCTGGGACGCGAAATCAGTCAGACTGATGGCTACCCATCCATGCTCACACAGTTGATCGCAGAGGAGCACATCGCAGATCGTTTCGACTTCATCGTCATCGACTCGCCCAATCAGATCTCGCCGATCATGGAGAACGCCATATTTCCTGCGGACGTTTTTATCGTTCCGTTTGAGAGCACCAAGGCAGTGAAGAGTTACGCGAGCATTTACAAACTTCTCGTCAAGCTACGCTCAAGCGCAGACTTCCACATGCTGCATGTCCTGAGCAACCTCACGCGCCTGCCAGGTCTAAGGAAGCGTGTGCTTACCTTGCTTGCGGATGATCGCATACCGTCAGCACGCAGCGAGATTCGCTCTTGCGGCTGGATGGCGCAGGTGGATGAGAATGGAGGCAGCATCTTCCACTACCGTCCATTTTCAAAAGGAGCACAGGACATGGCCGCCCTCGTCGAAGAGGTGCGGGAATTATTCACTCACGGGCCACAAGCCCAACCGGAGACTACATCGCAGGAGGTTACAGCCGTCACCTCACATCACGATGCAGCCGCCGTCCCAACCGTATGACCAAACTACCCGAAGGAGTCAGTCGCCTGGATCTTGTTAAGTCAGGCCTCACTGGCGGACTGCCGAAGCGAGGTCGCTTCATTGTCAGCATCGAACGCATTCAAGAGGACCCCGATAACGAACGAAAGGCATTCAACAACATGGATGATATGATCGAGTCGGTTCGTCGCCATGGCATCATCGAGACGATCACTGTCACCCAGGACGGAGAACACTATCGAATCTTGACCGGCCACCGCCGCTTTCGTGCAGCCAAGGCCGTAGGCATCACTGAACTCGAGGTTCTTGTTCGTGAACCAGATGACCAAGTCACACGTCGATTCAAAAGTCTTATCTCCAACATCCAGCGTGAAAACATCGCTGCCATTGAACTTGCCGAAACGCTTCGTGGCCTCTTGGACAGCGGCGCGGTTACCACCCAGCGTGAACTCGCTGCGCAGATAGGGAAGAGCGAGCAGTGGATGAGTTCCATGCTTCGCGTTTTGGAACTACCCGCAAGAATGCAGGAAGAGTTGAGGAATACGCCAGGCATCAGCTATGAAATGGCGCAGCGAATTGCTGGCGTTGACAGCACAGTTCTCCAGGAAGAGCTAGTAGCGGCAGCAGCGGCAGGGGAGAGCACCCGAAGCATTCGTTCCCGCATCGATTCTCATCGGACGTTGCATGGAGGAGGGAAGGGCAAGGCGACCAGTTCACCCGCGCGTGGCCTGTTCCAACTCAGTCATCGTGAAGGAAGTTGCATCATCAGCTTGCGCGCTAAGCGTGAACCTGGGGCGAGGGAAGACATGCTTGAAGCGCTTCGACGTCTTACTCAACAGGTGAGTGACGACGATTCACTCCGTTAGGCCGATTCACAGTGGGTAGCTTGACATTTTTTGCAGCTTCCCCCATAATAAGCACAGCCTAAAAGGCACCCATTTATCTGCCCCCAGCCCGACACGCCGCAAGGCCTCGGGCTGGGTTATTTTTGCCCTGATGTCAGCCGAACCAGCTCCAAAGCGAGCTATCATTTTCATCGACGGACAGAATCTTTTCCACGGCGCGAAAGAGGCTTTTGGGTATTCCTTTCCAAACTACGACGTGAAGAAACTTGCCGAAGAAGTCTGCCGTCGCCAAGCATGGCAGCTTAACGAAGTGCGCTTCTACACCGGCTATCCCGATGCCACGGACAACCCCTTCTGGAATCATTTTTGGACGGCCAAGCTCGCACAGATGGGACGTGAAGGCGTGCATGTGTTTAATCGCCCGCTTCGCTATCGGAATCAGAGTGTGCTTATGCCAGATGGCGTCAGCCAGAACATTCTGGTCGGTCAGGAGAAAGGCATCGATGTGAGACTTGCTCTCGATGTGATCTCCTTCGCATGGCAAGACCGCTATGATATGGCCTGCGTCGTCAGCCAGGATCAGGACTTGTCCGAAGTGGCCGATGAGATCCGCGACATCTCACGGATCACTCACAGATGGCTTCACATTGCCTCGGTTTTTCCATTCAGCCCTGCGAGTAAGAACAAACGAGGAATCAACAGCACTGATTGGATCAAACTCGACCGTGCCACCTATGACACTTGCATTGATCCACGCGACTACCGTCCAAAGCAGAAACAGTGACCACTCCCCTCTAACAACACATACATATCGACTCGTCAAGACCACGACCTTTACCAGGGCTGCTGCAAAGCAGCTTGTTCTTTTTTCAGACAACCAGACTCAAAGACAGCAGCCGCACTTCGGGCGACCAAAGTCGCTTCAAGGACAAAATCAGAAAACCCTTATTTCTGGCCGTGAAAGTGTCCTTGAGTCGGAAAAAGAATATTGCGCGACGTGCCTCCGCTCCTACATCTACCCCTATTTACATGGTATGTAGGGGCACGCGAAAAATCGCGGCGAGTGCTATCGCACTGACAACTGATTCAAGGCTTCACTGAGCCGCTATTCGCAGCCAGGCCTTGCCACGGGTGCCCCCACGTGTTCGGGCTAAGCGCCCGACTTCACGCGTTTTCCTCCGGCGACAAGGACTTGATCGACCTATGGATAAAAGTCATGGCCTACACCGGGCTAGCCGCCCTCAGCCAATGACCAAACGCGTGAAGTCGGCCGCTGCGGCCAGCCGGCCAAACGCCGGACTGCCCTTGCCCGAACACATGGGGGGACTACGGTTGAACTACGGTGACAAACGAACGAGACGCCGTGAACGGCAGGAGCAATGCAACTACTTTTTCGGCTCTCGAACCGTTCTTATAACACCCTTCTCAATGATAGAGGTCACAATACGGTCAACAGTGTCGCCGAAATCGATCATGTTCATGCTAACTTCCCTTTTAAACGGGAGATGAGTGACTCCCGCGAGATCACTTGGTATTTGGAGTTTGGGGTGCTTCTCACAAACGAAAAATGTGCGGTTTAGGCCGCATGAGGCTGTAAACATACCGGCCTCGAAGATCACGTTGTCTCTTGGAGTCACACGGGAACTCCTCACATGCCCACTTGCAGTGCCTCTCTTTGATTGAATGTCATCTCCCGCAAGAATGAAAATTCCAAAATCCGCCTCTTTGGATTCCGTGATCAACTTTTCGACGGTAATGGCCGAGGGCGCGAAGATCGTCGGCTCAGACCAATTGTTCACTATCGCATTCTTGCCCAATCGGGCTCGAAGTTCAGCAGCCATCTTCTCCGCCACGCCAATACTTGCACCCGACGATCCAATGAATACTCGAGGTATCTTGTTTGTTGATCGAAAGAAGGTTCGCCGTTGATGGAGCCTGTCACACAGCGTCCTTGCTATGGGTTTCCACATGATTGGGAACTGATCTAGTGCCTCGTCCATCACCGATTGGGGTATTCTGATCACTAGCGAATCGACGATGGCCTTCACAGACGCTGTTCGCGGTTCATTCATAATCATCGCCATCTCGCCGACATGGATATTCTTCTCTCGGTCAAAGAGGAAGTGCCCTCCTACTTCTATCGCTAAGGTGCCCGAAACGATAAGGAAGACATCTTTGGCTGTATTATCGCTCTCCCTGATCAGATACCTGCCCTTGCGAATGGTCTCGCCTTTCACCTCACGCATGATCAGCCAGCCCACGATGTCTTCTCTATGGTGGCAGATCGGCTGATCCAACAGTGCGCAACGAAGTTGTGCCTCAGAGAGCGTGTGCTTTTTCATCGAAGTATTGTTTTATCCCGTCATAACCGTGCTTCCACTGGTTCCATTCATCCGGCCATTTGTCGCAGCCACTCTCCCACCCGAGGAAATGTTTGTGAAGTAGGTCATCTACAGCGTCCACGACCCAGCCCGCGCTTCGCTTGATTGCTGCATCACCGTTCTTCTCAAATGATGTGAGGTTTCTTTGGTGATCCTCGAACCATTCGACCGGATGCACATAACATAAATCGCCCTTTTCTGAGCAGTGCCAGTCGATGGTTCGATTCATGAAGGGCGCAGAGCACCTAACGAGCGGGGGCGCGCTCATCCAATCATGGGCAACCAAAATCTGCATCGAGACCGAGGCTGTAGGCTCACGCAGAAGGACATAGCATCCCTGAAGTAACCAAGATCCACTATCGCGTTGCGACTTAGATGGACGTGGAGAAGCCTTCAACCTCCGCTTTTCCAAGTGGCGAAGCAAGGCACGCGACACACTTCGAGTCAGCATCCTCGATAACGCTGACAGAGCATTGTCTTTGGGTATCTGCAAACTTGGAGGCACCTAGTAGAAATATGGACGGTTTACAGGATGAGCAGGTAGAGCCTGCTTTGTGGACGTTATGATACTTGGCGTCGCGACAGAGACACCTGCAACTTTAGCAACGCGTTTCAGCTTTTCATCCGATGGGTGTTCAGCGACCCAGAATGCGTCACTGTTCCTGAAGTCAAACATTTGTTTCAGTGAACCAGTGAGCTGTGAGTAGTCTTCGGAGTCGATGGCAAGTTGATCCCCTTTGACTGATTCTTGAGCATCTTTTGCTGTGACCTGCGAGGCACCGACTGCATACAAGAATGCATGAGTCTGGACGATGGAAGTTGCGGCAACGAGCTTTCCGGTTTTCCCGTGAGCTGCTCCTGCTCCCCACTTCGTTCCTTTGAGCACTGCATCATGAGCAACCGGCGACTTGTGTCGATTGACTTCACCTGCCATCCAATCATTGCAGAACGCCATCCATCGTGGCAAGCGTTGAACAACGTTTTCAAGGTCAGGGAGCAGGAAGGTCGCACAATCGCCTGCCCATGGAAGCATCAGACAAGGCTGGTGAGCGTTCGCAACAATCTCAGCGTAGTCCATAACAGTCTTGAATCCTTGTGCGAGCAGCATAATTGCTGATTCACCAGTTGAGAATGCTCGCTCAACCAGTGCACTAAAGCCATCAAGGTCGAACCGGATCACGGAGCCTTTAATGCGAAGTGGTTTATTTGGGGAAAAATGCAGAATATTTTGACCTTGAGCGGCCGAAAAATTTTGGATGGTGCCGTCATCCTTTCGCATCAAGTGTGCGACTTTTGAAAAGGATTCAGCGAGCGAAGCACCGCTACGAGACGGCGATGAAAGACGGTCGCGCAAGTTGATGTCTGTCCATTCAGCGCGAGCTGCAACAAGACGTCTCAGAAGTCTTGAAGGTGCCGACACATGACCCGCTGGGCATTCTTTGAACAGTCGCTTTGCAGGATTGTTGGCTGAAGGCCCTAGCGACACAGTCGAGAGCGTCTGTTGTGATGTTTGATTCAACAAGATGCATCGCCCGTGATCAAACGCAGCGGCAAATCCGTGCCAATGATCTCCCATTTCTTCCCTTAGATCGTCGTATGCGCTCCGAGTAAACTCATGCACGAAATCTATCACTTCATCAGTGTTTGCATCAGTTGCCTCACCAGCGAAAAAGAAATGCAGCACTCTTCCCTGCAATTCAAGCATGACTAATCCTCTCTGATTTGCAGCCTCCGCTCCAAGTTGTGCGTATCGATCTATTACCCGCACAAACTTAGTGATCTGTTTGTCGTCTTCCGCAGACTCAAATGCCTCGACTGGTCGCAGTTCGCAATAAATGTGGTAGCCTGTAGCTGGGTAGAATCCAGGTTCCCTCTTGATGAATTGAGTGAGTCCGAGGCGGCCCCAGGTCGGAGTTGGGGTGGTTGGCGAAGAATTTGGAATATAGGGATTCATTGGCGCTGTTTTGTAATTATTCACAAGGGTCTTTGCTTATGTCGTGCCAACCCCTTGCCTCTCATTTTTTTCAAAAATATGAGCGCGAAAGTCGGATTTGATTAGGTGCATCATGGAATATTTTTGAGAAAACGAGTGCATTCTGGGGGTTATGGTTTAGAAAAACAAATGGATCATTTGGCACTTGGCACTTTCGTTGTGCCATGGTGGCCGATGTGTCTCTTTTGTGCCACTGGCCGCCAAAATCGTGGTACAATTAACTTCACGCGTTCAGCCGCCGAAGCTAGTCGCTGATTACCCGCCGGGCTCGCCTAAAATGCGTTTGCTCGGTGAAATGCTGGGCAGGCACCAATTCACGAGGGGTGACCTTCCGTCCGGCGAATCAATTCAAGGAGCGGCGGCTGGCTTGAGCGGCATGAGCATGGACAATCACCTTCACATTGGCATGAGGCAGGCATGGGGCGGCGAGGTGCCGTTTGGTTTCGAATTGGCAGATGCTCGCTACCACACCTACATCATCGGGAAGACGGGCTCAGGAAAGACGACGCTCTTACGCAATCTTGTTCTCCAGCTCATCCAGCAAGGACATGGTGTTGGCCTCATCGATCCCCACGGAGATCTGGCTGAGGATCTATTGCTCCACATCCCACCCGCCAGGGCTGAGCAGACGGTGTATTTTCATCCAGGTGACCTTGATCACCCGGTCGGCCTGAACTTGCTTTCACAGACTACCCCTGAGGATAGGCATCTCGTTGCATCTGGCATCGTGAGTGCCTTCAAGAGCCTCTGGCACGACAGTTGGGGGCCGCGCCTCGAATACATCCTTCACAACGCTGTCGCTGCGCTCACGCACTGCCCCAACACGTCCCTTCTCGGACTCAATCGGTTGCTCACCGATCCGGCCTATCGTCGCTGGGTGGTGAACCAGGTCACGGATCCCTTCCTTTGCGACTTCTGGGAAAACGAATACGAAAGCTGGGAACCTCGATTCATGCGTGAAGCCATAGCACCGATCCAAAATAAGGTCGGCCAGTTGCTTCTCTCCCCTGTCATCCGAAACATCATCGGCCAGGTGCGCAACAAGGTGAGCATCCCCTTTGTCATGGACGAAGGCCGCATCTTCATCGCCAACCTTTCCAAAGGCGAGATCGGCCACGACAAATCAAACCTGCTCGGCTCTCTGCTCATCACCCAGTTCCAGCTCGCCGCCATGGCCCGCAACCGCCAGCCCGAGCACACGCGACGGGACTTCTATCTCTTCGTGGATGAATTCCAAAACTTCGCCACGGAGTCGTTCACCTCCATCCTCGCCGAGGCCAGAAAGTATCGGCTCAATCTTACCCTAAGCCATCAATACATCGCCCAACTCTCCCCTGCCGTGCGAGATGCTGTCTTCGGCAACGTCGGCACCTTGATCGCCTTCCGCGTCGGATTCACCGATGCTGAGCATCTCAACGGTGAATTCGGCCAGGAGTTCCAGCCGAGGCAGTTCGTCGACTTGCCCCGTTACGAAACCCTTATCCGCAACCAATCCGCCGATGGTGGAATGCACTTCCAACGCACTCGGTTACACCGCCCCATCGAGACGAATCAAGGACGCCGCGAACGACTGATCAAACGATGCCGCGAGCGCTTCGCAACGAAGCGCGAGGTAGTCGAAGAAAAGCTGAAGCGGTGGCTGAATGAGTTCAGATCCCCACTCGATCCTTAATCAGTTGCTCCAGCTCCAAAACAAACAGCCAATGCTGCGAGTGCGTAATAGCTCGATGCGAATCAACGCCAAATGATCTTTGAAGCAGTTGCCTCGTTTCGTCGCTATCGAAATCAAATCCTAATACTGCCAGCCATTCTTTCTCCTTTGCGAAAAGCTGCGGCCTTGTCGGCACATAATGTGGCCTGTTTTTCGCCGACTCTTTACGGCCAGCAATAGTATTGTCCCATTTGTCATCCAAATGCTGGCAGATTGCTGGGGCAGCTGTCTCCGGCCAGTCCCAGATAATTGTCCACTTTTGCCCCACCTTCATCTTCATCTCAGTGCGAAAGTTTCTATACATCACTGAGTAGGCCTTCTTGCCGAAGCGTTTCTCTCGTTCTTTTCCCAGACGGTCGAACTTCTCGACAATAGTCCTCTTCATCGCTGCATTTGCTCCGATAGTCTTGGGAATTGGCAATCGCTTGATAACTGCCGGGTCTGACTTCTTTTGTTCCCTGACTAGATGGGGGTAAAAGCGCTCTCGTATGTGCGGGAATCGATGAATGTGCTTTTCAATCTCTGCCCATGCCCAAATGTGTATGTCGAAGTCTTCGCCATTCGAGAGTGAGATTGCGCGGTCTTGAAGTGAGGCAAATTTTTTTGCAGTCGTAACGAGAAGAAGTGTTTT
Source organism: Verrucomicrobiota bacterium (assembly GCA_040387935.1). Lineage (GTDB taxonomy): Bacteria > Verrucomicrobiota > Verrucomicrobiia > Verrucomicrobiales > Verrucomicrobiaceae > Prosthecobacter. The sequence goes on from JAZKCU010000006.1 coordinate 254,583, forward strand.
GAATTTATGCGGCCAGCCGCGCAGCTTTGCCACGGTAGACTCCAGATCAGAGGTCAGCTCGCGGCGCAGCTCTGAATCCTTCCGATTGGTGTCTTTCTTTTTACACTGCACCACTCGTTGCAATTTATTGGAGAAGACATCCACGCCGAACTGTTCGCTGCCTCGCCCTCGGTAAAGCTGAAAAGTGTCCGTCTGGTTGACTGCGTTTAACACGTCACAGACAAGATCTTCAAAGGCAGATTCTTCTGCGGGAACTTCATAATGATACCGGCTCATGCGTGGAGGATCAGATGAAATTCATTGCAGAATGTAAACATCTATTCGCCTCACTCCCCCCTTTTTGTTTTCCTCAAGCAGGTCTGTTACAATGATGGTCAGACATGCCAAATGCAGCGCGCGTTGCGGGTCGGTTGTCAGCGTGAAGTCTGCCTCACCAACGAGGTCGGCTTCTACTGACAATCTCAACCCAGAAGCCCCATGAGCACCGCAGAGTCGCGCATTGATCCTTACCAAGCAGTCACAAATCTGATCATCGAACATTTGGAACGCGGTGTCGTTCCCTGGCGCTGCCCCTGGCAGCGCGAAGTCGGCATCCCGCGTAACTTCCATTCCGGCAACACCTACAACGGCGTTAACGTGCTGTTGTTAGGCTTGCGACACATGGCCTCCCCCTACTGGCTGACATTTCGTCAGGCCCAGGAATGCGGTGGCCATGTTCGCAAAGGCGAGCACGGCGCGCACATCATCAAGGTTGGACAATCGAAATGCTCCGCAGAGGATGTCCCCGACGAACCAACGCAACCAGAGAGACGACGTCAATACCTGCGAGAATACACTGTCTTCAATGCCACGCAGATAGAAGGCATTGAATTCCCCGCCACACCGGGTATTCCAGCTCTCAGTCCCAATGAGCGGATTCAGGCAGCCGAGGAGGTCGTTGCAGAAATGCAACTTCCACCTGTAATCGAAGAAGGCATGACGACGCGTGCGTGTTACCGCATGGCAACTGATACGGTTCTATTGCCCTCCCTTGGGTCCTTCGAGAGTGCCGAGGCTTACTATCGGATATTGTTCCATGAACTGATTCACTCCAGTGGTCATCCAAAGCGGTTGAATCGGGAGACTCTCATCAAGCATGACGGGTTCGGAGGGAAGGTCTATTCCCAGGAAGAACTCGTGGCCGAGATGGGCTCTGCCTTTCTCTGTTTGGAAACCCACATCGTCAGTGATTCGCATGAGCAGTCTGCTGCCTATCTGCAAAGCTGGCTTAACGCTCTCCGCTCAAAAGAAAACAAACGCTGGATCATCTTAGCTGCCTCGCAAGCCAGCAAAGCTGCGGCCTTCATCCTCAACCGGGCGACACGCTCAGATGTGGATGATACGGCAATGAGTATCGCTTGAACCTAGAAGCCTCTCCACACCTGGAGAGGCTTCATTCGTGATACAATGCGGATATGCCCATCATCAAGCGGCTGCCGCGCTTTCGTCGCGATCCAGAGGCCGCAGGATCATTTCTATTTACACCGCGTGACTTGGAGATTTTGCGTCATGTCGCAGAACATCGATTCGTTCGATCGGAATGGATTACTCAGTTGCTGGGCGGCAGTAAGCAACAAGTGCTTCGCCGCCTTCACCTGCTTTACCATCATGGCTATCTCGACAGGCCCATGGCGCAGCTTGACTACTATCATCGAGGCGGATCGAAGAGCATTATCTATGGCCTCGCCTCTCGTGGTGCAGGCCGTCTTCGTCGTGATCTCAACATGCCCTTTGAACGCATGGACTGGACGACTCGAAACCGTGAGGTCGGCCAACTTTTTTTAGAGCACACCGTTTTGATAAGCGACTTCATCGCCACACAAAGGTGCCTCCCCGACTCCGGAACTTCATACGTGCCTGCCGATGACCTTGAAAAGATTGGCGGTCGACAAAATGGAAAGCGGCAGTTTCGTTGGTCAGTGAAATTGCGCAACGGACGCACTGCGACCGTAGTGCCAGACAAGGTGTTTGCTCTGGATGTCGAGCATGACGATGGCCTTGTGGTTCGAAAGCATTTTCTCGTGGAAGCAGATCGGGGCACGATGCCCATCAAGCGGCGTGATAATCGCCAGTCTTCCATCATGCAAAAGCTGCGGACATATCATGCGCTCAGCCGGATGTCGGGTGCGTTGCCTCGAAATACTTTCGTTGTCCTTTTATCGGCGTCGGAAAAGCGTCTGACCAATATCCTCGAAGAGATTGCAAAAGAGGGCCTGCCCCAGCGCCTCTTCAAGATCTCTCATTACGATGACATGACGATTCGTTTTCCCGATACGCCACCACATGGTGCTAACCCCGTCAACTCCCGGTGATCGCGGACGCTTGATACCATGAACTGCGGAGGTGTTTGCATTCTGCAAACGTCCCACAAACACCAAGCTCAGTTCATTATCATATGCCCAAACCCTTTATTGATTTTGGGGCGGTCAAAGCGGCGGTCTCGTTTCAACAAGTGCTCGAACATTACGGCTTCACCGCCGGAATGAAGAGCACTCGAAACGGCGACGGCCTCGAAGGAGCCTGCCCCATTCACCCAGAAGTCTCCGGGAAAGACACCTTCAAGGTGACCCTCTCGAAGAATTGCTGGTTCTGCCACAACTCTGCCTGCAAATGCGGTGGCAACCATCTCGACTTCGTGTCCAAGATGGAAGGCTGCGATGCGCATGAAGCAGCATTGAAGCTAGATCAGTGGTTCAACCTGGGGCTCGCTGGCAAAGCTGATTCACCCCAGCCACGTCAGCAGCAGTCATCATCAACGCCAGATCAAAGATGGAGTGCCCCGCCTGCACATGGCAATAGCACACAATCCTCGCGGATTGTGGAGCCTCCAGATCCAGTGGAGGAACCTGGCGAGAACACACCTCTTAGCTTTAAGCTGGAGAACCTGAAAGCAGATCATACTTATCTCGCCGAGCGAGGACTCTCCCCGGAAACGGTGGCAGAGTTCGGCCTCGGCTTTTGTGCCAAGGGCACCATGTCCGGGCGCATTGTCATCCCTATTCATAACAGAGATGGCGAACTCGTTGGCTATGCTGGCCGTTGGCCTGGTCAGCCTCCTGAAGATCGCCCGAAATACAAGTTGCCCGCTGGATTCCGCAAAAGCGCCGAGGTGTTCAACCTTGATCGTGCTTCTACGGAGGAAAAGGGGCTACCCTTAATTGTCGTCGAAGGTTTCTTCGATGTCATCAAACTCTGGCAGCTTGGATTCCACCGGGTTGTTTCCATCATGGGGAGTTCCCTCTCGATGGCACAGGAAGCCGCCCTCGTGGAGGCTTCAGAAGGTCGCTCGGGCATCATCTTGATGTTCGATGAGGACGAGGCGGGACGCATGGGCCGTGAAAAGGCTCTCGTGCGATTGGCGCGGCGGTTGTTTGTTCGGGTAGCACCTCTTCCCCAAGAAGGAGCGCAGCCCGATCACCTGACCGCGAACGAGCTTCATGCTCTGCTGGATTGAGAACACATGCACGACGCCCATCTACATGTTCATCCTCCATCCTCAGGTGGCCCGGGTTCCCCTGGGTCAGCTCTTTGCCACGCCAGGAGTTCTCGCCGAAGTTTCTGCAACAGATATCTCATCTGCCCTCGCCCGACATGCGATGGCCGATTGGGGTGAACTTGATCAGGAAGACATCGACGAGAACAATCGCGCGCTACAGCATGGCAGCAGGCTTTTCTCCTCCTACCATTCTTCCACCCGCGTGAAGTTCTGGATCATCACGGAATGGGATCGTTCCGTGACCACGGTGCTCATGCCCTCGGAATACTGACTGTGCACTCCCACCAGCTCAAGATCCTCGTGACTAACACGAATTAACCCCGCCCGGAACTCAACCGGGCGGGGTTTCGCATTGCCGGAGAGTCTTATTGTCCGCTGACAACGGCGAGCAGGTAATGGACGCTTGCTACAAACTTGCGAGAGATCACTCCGCGCTGAAAGGCCATACGCACATGTCCGGCGTCCCTGATTGAGACGACCACCATGGGGTGTTCACCTCATTGTGGCAGAGCTGTCTGCGGCATTAGGTGAGGACATCAGATTCCCCCAAACCCAAGCCTTCTTATGAATTCCATCCTTTCTTCATCCTCCTTCACCCGGCGGATCAGCCTGCTGCTTTTTAGCGCGGTGTGTCTTCTCACGTTGCCAGTAAACGCAAAGGACAAGCACCACCACAGCAGTAAAAGCCGAACCCACCACTACAGTCCGCGTTACAACAGCCATTCCCATCACCGTCAGGCTTATTCGCCGCGTTATCGGGGGCACAGTAACCACCGCCACAGCAACTATGGGCGCAGCAGCCACAGCAGCGTTCTCAACCAACTTCTCCGCCGTCTATGAAATTTCCTTCCTGTCTTCCTACCCCGATGAATCGTCTTATCCCCCTGCTGTCCGTTGGTGGCATGCTCCTCACCGGATTGCTTTACGCCGAGGACGCGCCGGTCAAGCCTCATATTGCTGAAGAGACTGCGCCTCGCATGGTCTCGCTCGTCTTGCTTCTCAGTGAACCGCGCACCATTGATGCAACCTCAACAGCAAAGGCAGTCTCCAAAGCCTGGAAAAGCGAAGTTCCTGAAAGCGCAGTCTCCACCATGGACTCTATCCTGGTCGTGAAAGGCAGTGCTGGCAGATTTGCCATCAACAGTGCCGCCAAGCCATACTTCGCAGAGAGTGACAAGCTCGCCGAAGAACTGAAAGATCCCGCGCTAGTGGAGGCAGTTCAGAAGCATCGCGCCTGGCTTTCGGTGGACTGGCTGGAGAAAAACGATCAGGCAGACCTGCAAGTCGTCTATCAACAGCTGGGAAAGGTCATTGCCCAATTTGTTAACAAGGAAACTCTCGCCATTTACAGCCCTGATACGGACCAGTTTCACCTCAATGACTCAGAACTAATCGCTCACCTGCAAAGCGACGATCCGCTTGAAGGTCTGAGTGACGCTGATGAGACTGCCTCCCCCCGCACGGTGTCCATCCCGGACGATGATCCTCGCTTGATGGCAGCCCGCGCTGAAGCGAAAAAGAATTGGCCTGAGTTTCTCAAGGCGTTTAAGGCCCGCAGCAAAGACCAGTATTTTTCCGTCAAGGGTCCCCTCGTTGAAGGTGAGAACAGCGAATTCCTTTGGCTGAAGGTTATCGATATCGATGACAAGCTCGTCCACGGCGTGCTGGATAACGATCCCGTAGCCCTTACGAAAACGAAGCATGGTGCCGATGTCCATATTGAGGTCTCTGATGTGGACGACTGGCTCTACGGCACGGACACCGGGAAAGACGATGTCAAAGGCGGCTACACACTCCGCCTCTTTGATGATCTCGCAAAAGCCAGCCCCAAGAAGTAGATTACATTGGCGCTACACGCATGGTTATGTTCTCGGCAAGAATTCGATTGAACATTTCCAGGCGTGTGCGCATCTTAGTGTCGTCCATGTCAGTCCTCAGCAAACGCATTCTCACCACGCTGGCCGTCCTGGCAGTTGCGTGTGCGCAGGTGTTTGGCGTGGTGCGCGGGTATGCCTGTGAGCACGGCGAGGCAGTGACAGAAACCGAGGCTGAGCACTGTCATCGCGCGGCGGCTGACGACGACACGTATTATGTTCCCTGCGAGGAAGACTCTACGAAGGAATGTGAGAATAAGGGGGAGCAAGAGCATCACTCGCCTCTGAGCGTTGACATGAAGGCATCGCCTTCAAGTTTCGCGATGGTTTCTATTCCAGTCTTTGTGGCGGTGCTAATCGCGGATAGTTGGGTGCAAGACTGGGTGATGATCCGGACGCTTGCGGAGAATGAATTGACGAAGATGCCCCTGGATACCGGGGGTGGGAGTCCTCCTGCATCACTGCAGGTGGCACGTTGCATGGTGATTTTGGTTTGAGGCAAGAAGCCCGCGCTGCCGTCCACGACTGACGGCTGAGGCGCACTGGCGATCTTCTCATTGCTTTAGGCATGGCATGTCCACGCCTGCAAACCACAAACCACCACCTTTCTCATGCTTCGTTCTACTTATTTGCTTTTACCTCTGCTTGCCCTCACTTCGTCGGCCTCTGCGGTTACTCTCACCCTTTCGGATATTGGCCCGCGGGTCCGCTCATCTCATCCTTCCCTCATAGCTGCTCGCATGGCCGTGGAAGAAGCCCGCGGCCGCCAGCTTGGTGCCGGACGGCTCTCGAATCCCTCAGTGGGCCTGGATTCACGCAATGAAACATACCTTTCTCCGGGTCAGGTTGTGCTTTCGCTGGATCAATCATTCCCCGTCACCAGGCGTTTGCGGTTGGAGAAGCAACTCACGAGACAACTGGTCACTGCAGCGGAGCTGGAGGTGAAGGATGCCGAGCGTCGTTTGATCTCTGATGCACAGACCCTGGGGGTGCAGATTCTCGCTATCAAGCAGCAGCGGGATCTGCGCCAGCAACAGACGAATTTGGCTTCAAAGCTCTCCGAGTTCGTTGCCGGACGTGCGAAAGCCGGTGAACTCTCCGCGCTGGATGCTGCACAGGCACAGGTTGACGCACAACGCCTCATTGTGGAAGCCCGAAAGCTGGAAGGCGAAAGCCGCAGCCTGATAGGCATGCTCAAGCCCATGCTGAACCTTGATCCCGATGATACCCTATTAATTTCCGGCGCACTACCTGAAATGGCGGTGCCCGGGAAAGGGGCGAACTGGGTGATGCGTGCAGACTATCAGCTCGCGGAGGCCAAGCTCATCGCTTCGCAAACGGACATAGGCCTCGCCAAAGCCAACAAGTGGGAGGACGTGAGAGCGGGCATCTTCGCCGGGCCAGAGTATCAAAATGTAACCGGCTCTGATCGACGGACTAACGGTGTGATTGGATTTCGTTTCTCGCTCACGCTGCCGTTCTGGAACAAGAACGAGGGACAGGTAGCCGAGAAAACCGCAGCAGCAGAACGGGTGCGTCTCGAGCAATCAGCACTCGCCAAGCAAATCCGCAGTGACGTGGAGAATGCTCGGAAAGATATGCTGACCAGCTACGATCTCGCGCACGAGACCCGCGACAAGTTGCTGCCGCTCGTCATCGAACAAACGGGCAAGCTGGAGAAAGCCTATGAGAGCGGGCAGACAGATCTGCTCACCATCCTTCGAGCTCGCGAGCAACGCCTGCAACTGGAAGCCACGGCGCTGGATGCTGTGCGTGATTTTCACATCGCCCGCATCCGCTACGAGTCCGCCATCGGCAAGCACGCCCCAGCCATCATGCCCGCTTCGACTCCAGTCTCGAAGCCCGTCACTCCATTCTCCACACGCCGCTAACCGATTTCCCGATTGAATATGAAACGATCCATTGTCCCTCTCTTCCTGCTCCTGGCCCACTCCGGCTTTATCCACGCCAAAGACGACGCAAAACGAGCTGCCAACACTGTTGTGCTCGACGAGACAGGAGTAAAAAACCTCCGTATCGAAACTGTCGAAGTCGAGGAAACCGACTTCGAGGCCACGATCTTCTCACTCGGGCGCATTGAAGCCATTCCGAGCAAGGTCGCCGCTGTCAGCAGCCGCATTCCAGGACGCATTATCGAGCTGAAACTGTCACCTGGAGACACCGTAAAGCTGGGCGATGAAGTCGCGAAGATCGAGAGCCGTCAGCCGGGTGATCCGCCACCGGTGATTTCACTCAAAGCCCCTCTGGCGGGCCTCGTCACGCATGTGGACTCGCGGCTTGGCGATCCCATTGACCCTGAAAAAGCCATGCTGGAGATCACAGATTTGAGCGAGGTCTATGCCATCGCTCGTGTGCCAGAGCATCAGGCCGGACGCATGAAGCCTGGCACGGTGGCCCACATCAAAGTAGCGGCGCTGCCGAATGAAAAGTTCAACGGCGAACTGCTTCGTTTTGGCACCAGCGCGGACAAGGCCAGTGGCACCATCGACGCCATCTTCCGTCTGCCGAACACCGGCGGCCAGCTCCGCGCCGACATGCGGGCAGAATTCAGCATCGTCATGAGCAAGCGCAGCAACGTGGTCAGCGTGCCGCGCGCCGCCTTGCAGGGAGAAGGCGGGAACCGCTTTGTTTATGTGAAGGACTTCGACCTTACGAACGCCTTTGTGAAAACGGCTGTCACCGTCGGTGAGATCAACGACCGCTTTGTCGAAGTCACCAGCGGACTGCTGCCTGCCGATGAGGTGGTGACACGCGGTGCTTATTCCCTGTCTTTTGCCGGAGCCAGCAGTGTCTCTCTCAAAGAAGCCCTCGATGCCGCGCACGGTCATGAACATGCCGCTGATGGTGGCGAACTCACCCCGGAAAAGAAAGCCGAAATGGATGCCAAAAAAGGCGGCGATGGTCATGGACACGGCGAGGAAGAAAGTGGCAGCCCGCTCTGGAAGTATGGCTGCGGTGTTCTGTTCGTGCTGCTGCTGCTTTCCATCTTCACCAAGAAAAGCCGCCCCGACGCGGACGAAGCGCCCGCCTCGAAACCTACTGAAAAGGAGGCTGCGTAACCCATGCTTAACAAAATGATTCATTGGGCGCTCGCCAGCCGGGCGCTCGTCATCGGGGCAGCACTCATCCTTATGGTTATGGGCTTGAAGACGGCCACCGAGCTGCCCGTGGAGGTGCTACCAGACCTTACCAAGCCCACCGTCATCATCTTGACGGAATCTCCCGGCCTCGCGCCGGAGGAAGTCGAGACTCGTGTCACGCAGCCCATCGAAACCGCCCTCATGGGTGTGGCTGGCCTTACCCGCTTGCGTTCAAACTCCGACGTGGCGCTCTCCCTCGTCTATGCCGAGTTCGGCTGGGACATGGACATCTACAAGGCACGCATGTTCGTGCAGGAACGGTTGCAGGCCGCCCGCGGCCAGCTTCCCGAGGGCGTGCAGCCCTTCATGACACCGGTGGCCTCTCTCATGGGCGAGATTTTGCTCGTCGGCGTGCGCTCCACCATCAAGGAAGGTGAAGCTGGCTATCTGCCGCCGCGTGAGGTGCGTTCGATTGCTGACTGGACGATCATGCGTCGTCTGAAAAGCGTTCCCGGCATCGCCGAAATCCTCAACATGGGCGGCGGCGTGAAGCGCATCGAGATTCAGCCAGATCCTTACAAGATGCAGGCCAATGGCGTCAGCTTTGACGAGTTGGAGCAGGCCGCCACTGAGGCTGCAAGCACCACCACGGGCGGCTTTATCAATACCGGCTCCACCGAGATCATGGTGCGCAATCTCGCCATGACCGTTGAGCTGGACGACATCGCCCGCACGTCCATTAAGAAGGTCAATGACCGCCCCATCTCCATCGGTGACGTGGCAAATGTGGTCTGGGGCATCGAACCCATGCGCGGCGATGCCACCGTCAGCCAGACGCCAGAGAAATCCCCCACCTACGGCGTCATCATGTCCATCACCAAGTCTCCCGGCTTTGATACTCGGGCGCTGACTGATCAGGTCAAGGCGGCGCTGCAAGAACTCAATGCCAGCTTTCCTCCTGGCGTAGAGACCACGCTGCTCTTCCAGCAAAAGGACTTCATCGACAACGCCATCGGCAACCTCACCGAAGCCATCCGCGATGGGGCCATCATGGTCACCATCATCCTCTTCCTATTCCTGCTGAACTTCCGCACCACTTTCATCACCCTGATGGCTATGCCGCTGTCTTTTGGCATCACCATGCTCGTCTTCCTCTGGATGGGTATCAGCGTGAACAGCATGACTCTCGGCGGGCTCGCCGTCGCCATCGGCATGGTCGTGGATGATGCCATCGTGGATGTGGAAAACGTCTTCCGCCGACTGCGCGAAAACGCCGGACTGCCCCATCCTCATCCGCGTCTGCAAGTCATCGCCAAGGCGTCCGGAGAGGTGCGAAACTCCATCCTCTACGCCACCGTGCTCATCATCCTAGTGTTCCTGCCATTGCTTGGCCTCACTGGTGTCGAGGGCAAGCTCTTCGCCCCCATCGCCATCGCCACGATCATCTCGATGATGGCCTCCTTCATCGTTTCCCTCACCGCCATCCCTGTGCTGTGTTCGATGCTGCTCAATCCCAAGCATGGCCACGAGCACAAGGACGGCTTCCTTACCCGTGGCATGAAATGGCTGCTGGAAAACACACTGCTGCGTTTCGGCCTCAGCCAGCCGCTCGTCATGCTTGGCATCGTCTTCATGATCGTCATCGCGGCATTCTCGCTGTATCCAAAGATGAACAAGGACTTCCTGCCGAAGTTCCAAGAGGAAACCGCACTCGTCGCCGCCACCGCCGCTCCCGGCACCTCGCTGGAGGAGATGAACAAAATCTCTGACGTGCTGGAGCAGCAGATTCTATCCGTCGAAGGTGTCTCTAAAGTGGGCCGTCGTTTGGGCCGTGCCGAACGTGGCGATCATGTCGTCCCTGTTTCCACGGCTGAATTCGACGTGGATTTCCGCAAAGGTGAAGGCGATGGCGAGGGCCATTCCAAGGAAGGCCGTGGCCGCAAAGAGATCATCGCAGACATCACCAAGAAGCTCAAAACCGTGCCTGGTGTCTTCGCCGTTGTCAGCGGCCCGCTGGCGGACCGCATCGGTCACATGATGAGCGGCGTGTCCGCGCCCGTCGCCATCAAGATCTTCGGTCCTGATCTCGAAAAGCTGCGCCAGCTCGGCATTGAGATTCAGACCATCGCCAAGACCATCCCCGGCTTTGAGGATTGCAAACTCGACCAAACCTCCTCCATCCCGCAGCTCCGCATCGAGGCCGACCGCGACCGTTCCAAGGCCTACGGTATCGCTCCCGGCAAGCTCAACGAACAGCTCTCCGCTCTCATCGGCGGCAAAGAAGTCGCCGAGCTGCGTGAAGGCCAGCGCCGGGTAAGCCTCGTCACCCGACTGCCCGTGGAGTGGCGCGATTCGCCGGATAAAATCGCCGAGCTGCCTATGGAGGCCGGCGAAGGCCAGCGCATTCCTCTTTCCCTAGTCGCCGACGTGCGTGAGGCCAAGGGGCCGAACGTCATCTTCCGCGAAAACGCGCAGCGCCGCTTTGCCCTCGCCATCAAGCCCTCCGTGCAGGACGTGTCCAATCTCGTCGTCAAACTGCGCGATGAAGTGACCGAGAAAGTGAAAATGCCCGAAGGCTACTTCATCACCTTTGAAGGCGAGTTCCAGGCGCAGAAGGAAGCCACGCAGCGCATCGCTCTCTTCACCTTGGTGGTGCTCGCCGTCATCGCCTTCCTGCTCTACGGCTACTTCCGCACGCCGTTCTTTGCCATGCAGGTGCTTTGTGACATCCCGCTCGCCCTCGTCGGCGGCCTGGTCTTCACCTACTTCAAGCTGAACAACATCAGTATCGCCACGCTTGTCGGTTTCATCGCCGTCGCCGGTGTCGCGGCTCGCAACAGCATCATGCTCATCAGTCACTACCTGCACCTCATGCAGCATGAGGGCGAAGGCTTCACCAAGAAGATGGTCATTCGCGGCACGAAGGAACGTCTCGTCCCTGTGCTCATGACCGCGCTGGCCGCTGGCATCGGCTTGATCCCGCTGGTGCTCGCCGCCGATCAGCCGGGCAAGGAAATCCTTCACCCCGTGGCCGTCGTCATCGTCGGCGGCCTCGTCACCAGCACGCTGCTGGGTCTCGGCGTCACCCCCACAGTCTTCTACACCTTTGGGCGGAAGGCTGCGGCCAGCGCCATCGAAAACGATGCACCTGCATCGCATTGAACATGAATTTCCAAACGGCGATGGCTTCCAAGCCAATCGCCGCAAGGCAAAACCAAACCCAAACAAACCAGATACCAGACCATGAAAAAGCACCTCATCACCACCCTGCTCAGCCTCGCGCTCGCTTTCACCGCGACCGCTGCTGACAAAGAAAAGCATGACCACGAACACGCAACTAAAGCTGGGCCTACCGGTGGCAAGCTCATCACCGAGGTCGAACCCCACGTCGAGTTCTTCGTGAACAAAGAGAAGAAGGTCGAAATCCGCTTCATCGACGACGACAACAAAGTCGTGGCCCCCGGCGCACAAGTCATCAGCGTCACTCTTGGCGACCGGTCCGCTCCCACCAAGCTGACCTTCACCAAAGACGGAGACAAGCTCGTCTCCGACAAGGCTGTTCCCGAGGGCAACGATCTCCCCACCGTGGTGCAGATTCGCGAGAAGGAAGGTGCCAAGGCCGTCACTGAGAAGTTCAACCTGAACCTCAACGACTGCCCCACCTGCAAAAACAAGGAATACTCCTGCACCTGCGCGCACGGCGACGAGAAAGAAGAGAAGAAGTAATCCGAAACCAGGAAACTCCGGCGCGGTCATCCCGCGCTGGAGTTTGCCTTTCCGCCATAGAATCATTTCGTCTGCCCTGCTCGCGTTGCTTGCCGCCTTCATGGCATGGCAGGGGCTTGCAGGGCATTTCTGAGCCATGCCATCGCTACCTATGAATGCTCAATCACGTCTTACGTTCCTTGCACTCCTCGTCGCGTTTGCTCTGCCATCTGCCGCTATGGCACGCCGTCCGATGGGCATCACCGTAACGGGCGCGGTTCGAAGTGTCGATCACGGCACCCGTTGGATCGTGTTTTCCCAAGATGGTGGCCCAGAGAGAAAGTTTGTCTATTCCCGTTGGGCCAAGTTTTGGCACGGCACGTCTGATACCTCACCCATCGCCTTGAAGGTGGGCATGAAGATCCAGGTGAAGCTGCACGACCCTGTTATCGGTCCAGATCACGTCACTCAAATTGTGCTCATCCACCAGACGCAGACAGCAAACCGTAACTAACCACCCTCATGTCTGAGCAGCCACCCGCATCCATGTCTCCCCTTGCAAAGGCCGCTCTTTATACGGCATTGGCCGGTTTGGTCTTTTTTGTTAGCGGACTGATAACGGGCACTCTCGGCAGCCATCAGCCCGGTGAGGACACGAGTGACTTGGTATCATTCATCCTCTGTCGAGTGGTGAGTTCAGCACTGGCTTTTGCGAGTTGGACCCTGGGACTCGCGGCCATTATGCGCCGTCCCGAAGGACCGACCTGGAGTGCGGTGGCCGTCATGCTCTTCCTTCTCATCTTTATCGTCCTGCTTGGCTACAGTGCCTGGCGAGGGACCGCTGCCTTTCATCCCAATGTCCTTACCCAATGATCCAAGGCATTAAAAAGGCCCGCCAGAGAACTCTCATTCTCCGGGGGCCTGTTCAGGCGTTTAACACCTCCGCTCAATGACCGCCAAAATCGAAATGGAAGCCAGGGATGCTAATATGTCCGCCGCCGTGACTCGAGCCATGGTGGCTGCCACCATGACCATAGCTTGGGTGGTAGCCGCTGTGTCCGCCGCCGTGACCATAGCTTGGGTGGTAGCTGCTGTGTCCGCCGCCGTGACCATAGCTTGGGTGGTAGCTGCTGTGCCCGCCACCGTGCCCGTAGCTCGGATGGTAGCTGCTGTGCCCGCCACCGTGCCCGTAGCTCGGATGGTAGCTGCTGTGCCCACCATGACTGGAGCCATGGCCGCTACCATGGTGCGAGGACGAATGATGGGAAGAATGATGATGATCTCCAGCGCGCGAGACGCCGGGCAGGAGAACCAGACCGAAGGTCAATGCCAGAAGTGCGGTGAACTTTTTCATGGTTTTGATTTGGGTAGAAGGACAAAGCACAGTGCGTGCAAAATCTCTGACGTGGCACAGGCGGATCTATTCATGATTCATCAAAGATATTCTCCGCCGTTTCCATCAATGACGACCACCGAAGTCAAAATGAAAGCCGGGCAGGCCGACATGCCCGCTTCCGCTGCTACTGCCGTGGCTGGAGTGCCCGCCCCCATGGCCGGAACTCGAGCGGCAGCTATGGCCAATGGTGCGATAGCTATAAACAGGATGGCCATGGCGGTCATAGCCCGTGACGGCTCGCTCACGATAAACAGGCGTGCCGCAAGAACCGCAGGAGTGCGAGACACTGCGGCTGCTCGAATGACCGTGTCCATCGCGTGCCTGGCTGGTGGTAGGACTGAGGACGGCGAAGCTGACCGCGACGGCCAGCAGGGTGATGATCTTTTTCATGAAGGGTGGAGGATTGGTTTTGATTTGTCGCCACAGCATGGTGGCGTGATCATCAGACGAAGCGCTTCTCCGGCTATTCGAGATTCAGCAAAGTTTTTTTGCCGTGCAAATTCACCGTTCGGAATGAACTGATATGAAGACCTTTGCCTTGTTTGCCATCACCGCGCTCGCCGAGATCGGCGGCTGCTTCGCCGCCTATGCCGTGTTGCGTCAGGGCAAGCCTATGTTGTGGCTGCTGCTGGCTGCCGCTGCGCTAGCCCTCTTCGCTTGGCTTCTCACACTGCATCCCGCTGAAGGTGCAGGCCGTGTCTATGCAGCATATGGCGGTGTGTATATCGCCGCCTCACTGCTCTGGTTATGGCGGGTGGAAGGCCACATGCCAGACACCTGGGACATCACGGGCGCATCTCTCTGTCTGCTGGGCGCAGGCATCATCATGCTAGCTCCACGCTCTACGCCGCCTGATTCGGCTCCTGTGGCTGGGGCTCCACTCGGCTCGAATACACTGATTCTAAGTGAAGATCGCGTTAGAAGTCTCGATCTTACCACTCATGAGATCACCGAGGTCGATGGCATGGTGTCCATTCCAGAAGAGGCGCTGCAAATAGCTCCAAATGGAAGCTACGTCTGGCATGTGGAGTTTGACCTTCCAAATGCTTTTTTGAAATCGCGAGTGACTGCTGGTCACGAGAACGGTGGAACGATCGAGATCAAAAGTGGTGCCCTGCCTGGTGACAAGGTGGTCGTGCGTGACGCAAGCAAGCTGCGCTTTGAAAAGTCCATCAAACGTCCAGCTCCAACAACACATTGTGACGAGCCGAGTTCAGTGAGCGCCCAGACTTCACCAATCAACCCACCCTAGACACCGACCACCATGCAAGACCATACTTCACACGACGAAGAAGAGCACAAAGGCGGCTGCGAGCACGGCCATGACGACACCCCGCTGCCACGCAATGCTCTGGTCATCACTTCAGGTGCGCTGCTCTCACTCGGAATGCTGCTAAATTGGTTCAGCATCGGACCAGTGATCCTTCAAACGATCTGCTTTGCTCTAGCAACTATCGCAGGTGGGCTGCTCGTGGCACCTGCTGCATGGGGGGCCTTGAAGAAGATGCGGCTCGACATGAATGTGCTCATGACCGTGGCCGTGACTGGTGCGTGGCTTGTGGGTGAAGGGGCGGAAGGTGCCGCCGTGGTATTTCTTTTCGCACTGTCAGAGCTGCTCGAATCCTGGAGCGTGGGCAGAGCGAGGCGTGCCATCGCGTCGCTGTTAAAGCTCACGCCTCAGACCGCGCTGGTGCGGGGGGCTGATGGTGCATCCCAAGAGGTGCCGGTATCAGAAGTCGCTATTGGCGCGGAGATCAGCGTGCGCAGCGGCAGCAGTGTCCCTCTGGATGGTGAGGTCATCTCGGGTGACTCTGCGGTCAATCAGGCACCCATCACCGGCGAATCCGTGCCGGTGGAAAAGAAGCCGGGTGACACCGTCTTCGCGGGCACCATCAATGGCGAAGGCTCTCTTGTGGTGCGGGTAACCAAAGCTTCCTCAGACTCCACACTCGCCCGCATCATCAAGCTGGTCGAAGAAGCCGAGGAACAGAAAGCCCCCACACAGCGCTTCGTGGACAAGTTCGCCTCCTTCTACACGCCTGCTGTGTTTGTGGCCGCACTATTGGTTGCTGTAGTCCCCCCCTTGCTCATGGGTGGCACTTGGTCAGAGTGGACCTATCGCGCCCTTGTGCTGCTGGTCATCGCCTGTCCCTGCGCTCTCGTCATTGCCACCCCGGTCTCCATCGTCTCCGGCCTCACCGCGCTTGCACGGCGCGGGGTGCTCATCAAAGGCGGCGCGTATCTCGAAGCCGTGGGCAAACTGCGTGCTCTTGCGGTGGACAAGACCGGCACCATCACGCAGGGCAGGCCGCAGGTCACCGCAGTGATTCCCCTCAGCGATATGAAGGAGGACGAGATCATGATCCGTGCCGCCGCCATTGACGCACATTCCGAGCACCCTCTAGCCAAAGCCGTCGTCGCGGCTGCGAAGAGCAAGAGCCTTTCCTGGAAGGAATCCACGCAGTATCAATCTGTCACAGGTCGTGGTGCCACCGCCGTCATCGACGGCCACCCGCACTTCATTGGCAATCACAAAATGGCACACGAGCTGGGCCTGTGCAGTCCTGAAATTGAGGCCCGCCTCGCGGAGATTGAAGGCAAAGGACAGTCGCTTGCCATCCTGGGCCACACACCCCACGAGGGCTGTGCCGGGGTAATCCTTGGTGTTCTCGCCATCGGCGACACGATGCGTCCCGAGGTGTCCAATGCACTGACGCTCCTGCACGAATCCGGCATCAAAACTGTCGTCATGTTGAGCGGCGACAACCAACGCACGGTTGATGCCATCGCTCGGCAAGCAGGCATTGACGAAGCCTTCGGCGATCTCATGCCCGAGCAAAAGATCGAGCACATTCGTCGCCTTATGGCCGAGCATCATTACGTGGGGATGATCGGCGATGGCGTGAATGACGCCCCCGCGCTGGCGCTCGCCAGTGTGGGCATCGCCATGGGAGCCATCGGCAGTGACACTGCCATCGAGACCGCTGATATGGCGCTCATGAAGGACGACCTCACCAGAGTGGCCGAGGCCATCGTCCTTGGCCGCCGCACTCTGCGTATCATCCAGTTCAACGTCACCTTTGCCCTCGTGGTGAAGGCCATCTTCCTCGTCCTGGCCTTCACGGGCCATACAAGCCTGTGGCTTGCCATCCTTGCTGACACCGGCGCGACCCTTCTCGTTATCATGAACGCACTGCGACTCCTTGGTGGCAAGACAAACTCCAAACTGAATGCTCGATGAGCAAGCTTGCACGCAAAAAGAAAACCGTTAGCGCCCCTGCCAAACTGTCTTTTCGGGACAAGTGCATGATCATCGGAGCGCCTATCCTGCTCCTGGCCATTCCAGCTTTCATCTTACACTTCTCCTCCATCCGCCAGCACTCCCGAGCGATTTCCAAAACCGTCGAAGAGTGGAGGACTATCTATCATCTCAACGACGAGCAAGCTGAGCGCATCAAAAAGCTTGAGATCGACTTTCACAGCAGTGGCAGCCCTATGTCCGCTTCCCCGGCTCGCACGAAAGAGGAAGTCCGCCATCATCACCAGGAGATCGGTGACATTATGTCTCCCGAAGATGGGGCTCGATTTATTAAGGTTATGGAGAAAAGCGAGGGCAGGCATTGAATTCTCTCATCCATGCCCTCACGCTTCTTCCGCCTTCATTTGGTTAACGACCGAAATTAAAAAGCAATCCCGGAAGATTGATGTATCCACGGCTTCTGTGGTGATGATGACCGTGGTGGTGGTGACTGTGGCGACGAACAGGGGCATAGTAACGATGATGCCCATGTCGGCTCACGCTGCGGTAGCTCGGTCTATAATGATGGGAACCATGATGCCCGCCGTGGCGGTAAACATGGCCGGAACTATGACCGTGACGGGAGGAATGGTGGTGATCGCGCGCCTGCAACGATGAGGGAGCGGCCACCGCGAAACTGGCCAGGATAGCCAGGAGGGTGAAGAGCTTTTTCATATTGGTTAGAATTGAGGGTTCTGATTTGTCTTCCGCATGAAAGTATGCCCATCTCTTTGAGACCGTATGTCGGCTGCGGGCACTCAATTATCGCTCCTATTTCTCGCCTGCTTGTGAGGGTGCGCTTACCGACCTTTTTTGATGGTATACCTCACCAAGGCTGATTCGTATGCCTATGTTTAGGGGGAGATGACTCGATCCACAAATGTGCGGAAGTCTGGATCAAAGTAGGCCTTCCGTTGTTCCCAAACAAATTTTGGGATCGGCTTTCCCAGGAAGCTCTGAATGTCCATTTCCAACCCTTCCAGAACTTTGACTTCCCCCTCCTGTATGGCGCGATACCAGCAATGGAGATGAAACAAGAGGAGCATGACAAACTGGCTCTCCTCAGAAGTGACTGGCTTTGTGTAAAGGTCTGCTAGCGGGTCTCGAACTCTGTCCAGCTTCGGGTTTGTTTGAGTTTCCTCCCAGATTTCTCGATGCTGCTTGGTCAACGTGACCAGGTTCGAGAGCCGCCTTGATTTGGTGTCTTCGCGGTAGCTTACAGCCGTGAAAACCAGCCCCGATATAATGCCTGTCGCCGACAGCAGATCAAAAAAGTGATTCCCCATCCATGATATGGCGCTGAGCATGTTGCGCCCATCATATCACACCCTAGTGGATCAACGCCAATGATCAGGCCTTGGTCGGGATGTCGGCCTTCGCGTCCACCAAAATGCGGCGCGGGACACGGACAATTCGCTCATCAGGGCCACAGCCTGCGGTGGCGGGGAGATGAGCCTTGGCGGCATCAGTCATATCGATGCCGATGATGGCGAAGTCGCCATCATCGAGCTCCCAGATGTCTGGGCAGTTTTCCAAGGCCGGAGTGCTCTGGCCGTTGGCGTGCGGATCAGGGCCGATGCGTCGGACGAAGTTCATAAGTGATTAAAGTTGAGTTTGAGTCCGCTTCCACGCTACAAGTGTAGCGTGGCTCAGTCAACGCGCTTTTCTACAATCGTAGCGTGTCTGAAATCCTAACTGTGAGCGCAAAACTATGCGCGGCGCTCTGCGTCGTGCTGAGAGAGGCGCGCGAGGAAGCCTCCCTATCTCTCGGCGAGGTGGCCAAAATTTCCGGGCTCAACCGTCAGGCGATCACCTTCATCGAGCGGGGCGACCGAAAGCCCACGACAGACACGATTGCGAAACTGACTCTTGCCCTGGGGATATTGCCCTCCCAGGCTTGGGCCAAAGCCGAGCAGCGTCTGAAATTGGAACTGCCGCAGCCCATAGCCCGCTCCGGCAGAAACCAATCTTTCCCCAGTAAGCGAAAACCATAACCACCTCCCACTATGTTTGGTCTCTGGAAAAAGCGAAAGCCTGAGGAACTCAAACCGCCGACCTATGTGCTTATCGATGGGTTTGAAACGTCCACTGATGCCTTTTACAAGAGCATTGAGGAGGAGTTGGAGACGAGAAAGGTGCCGGGTCTAGATTTCTCCCGTTTAGATTATCGCGAAGGTGGCCTCCTTTCGTCCAAACGGGATTACCTTCGAATGCGACGTGAGCGCCTGACTTTTGATCTTTGTTCGGCATCCTTCGGAACCTCGTGGTTCTTTTCCTATCGCTTCTGCGAGATTCCGGCACCTTTCCCACTCTTTCAGTTGCTGGTCGTTCTGTTACTGACCGCTGCGCTAACGATGGGATATGTGGCTCTGTTTGGAATGCTCTGGGGAGGAGTGATCATTGGAATGACGGTGCTGGGCTTCTTCCTGCTCCTTCGGAATACATTGACCCTCGGCTTCCAAGATTTTGACGCGTGGATGCTCACGGTTCCCGTTTTCGGACGGGTCTATGAGATCTTTCGGAAGGAGACCATGTTCCGGAGGGACACGCGGGTTATGTATGCTGATATCATCGAGAGGGTGATTCAAGCGAAGATCCAGCAAGTGACCGCAGCTGAGGGAATCGAGAAAGTGGAATTCATGGAGGCAAGGCCAGATATTCATCCCCTCTTGGCAAGGCTAGTGCAGGTGCCCTCCCGAACAGGCGCATAATGTCTATCCATGAACAGCTCTCGGCGCAATATTTGCAGTGGGAGCTGCGGGGACGAGGCTGGTTTGTGCATCCCGAGCCCGTGGCTCTTGAGCCGCCGTTCCAGCCTTTCAAAGGTTATCAGCTGCACGGTAACGGCAGCGGCGACGATGCTCGCCGCTCCTCTTTTGCAGAACGCCTGCTAAGAAAGGCGGGACGGTGGCTGAACACAACACCTGATGTCCAGGATGAGCCGGAGGACACGGATTCCGAAAATGAAGTCATTGGGTGGAGCCGCGACTATTGCCACGAGGTCGCACTGACGTTTCCCAAATCGCTCCGATATCGGCGAGACCAGATGGAATCGTTTTTGCGCATGTCCCGAACATGCACTGAACCAATCTCATTTGAGATTCTCGCCGATGACCATGAGATAGGCTTTCAGTGGGGATGCGGAGCTGAAGACGCTGGTCATCTCAAAGCATGCTCAGCCGCCCTTTTCCCCGATTGCGTTTCGCGTGATGGAGATGGCCACCTTCAGAAGGCTTGGGATCAATCCGGGCGGATGTATGCAGTGGCCGAGATCGGTCTCGCACGCGATTGTCTGCTGTCTATTGAAACCGGGAAGGTTGATCTGCTTCCCGGCTTGCTCGCTGCTATGTCGGCCTGCGAGCAGGGAGAGATGGGCTTATTCCAGGTGATTTTTCAACCCGTATCGGCTCCGTGGGAGGAAGGGATGGTAGACATCTCGACCAAGACAGATGGCTCACCGGTTTTCCGGAATCGCCCGGAACTTCCACGCGAGGCCGCGCATAAGACGCGCACTCCCCTGTATGCGGTGGTCATCCGCCTCGTGACGTGCGCTGAATCCTCAGAGCGAGCGTGGGCACTGCTGGCCGGCATGACAGTGTCGCTGAACATCCTCGCGCGTCCGGGGGGCAACCACCTTGTTCCGTTGGCGCTGAGGGACTACCCCGAGGAAGCGCAGGAAGAGGACATCCTCTTCAGGCAGTCTCATCGCTGGGGAATGCTGCTTTCACAGGAGGAGCTACTGACTCTGGTAACCCTCCCCACCGACAGCATCGCCTGCCAGAAATTGCGGCAGGATACGGGGCGCACCAGGGCTTTTACAGGCACCGTGGACAGCGGGTTGTTCCTTGGATGGAACGATCATGCCGGTGCGCGCAGTGAGGTGTTTCTCACGCCCGAGCAGCGCGTAAGGCACATGCACGTGATCGGCGGCACCGGCACCGGGAAGACGACTTTTCTGACGAACTTGATCCGCCAGGACATCGAGAGCGGACAGGGCTTTGCGCTCCTCGATCCCCATGGCGACCTCATCGAAAAACTGCTCTGCATGGTGCCCGAGAGCCGCATGGATGATGTAGTCTTGATCGATGCTGGCGATGAGGCGCACAGCGTCGGCTTCAATATCCTCAGTGCCAAGGCGGACTATGAAAAGACCTTGCTGGCATCTGATCTGGTGAGTGTCTTTCAGCGCCTCTCCACAAGCTGGGGAGACCAGATGGCCGTGGTGCTGCGAAACGCCATTCTCGCTTTCCTGGAGCATCCTGAAGGCGGGACGTTGGGAGACGTCCAACGCTTCCTGCTAGAACCCGACTTCCGCAGCAAAGTTCTCGAAGGGGTCAATGATGCGGATGTCGTTTACTATTGGCGAAAGGGGTTTCCGCTGCTTGGCGGAAGCAAATCGATTGGGCCGGTTCTCACCCGCCTTCAGACCTTCCTCTCCCCCAAGCCTATCCGCTACATGGTCGCCCAAAGGCACGCCAAGCTGGATATGCAGGAGATCATGGACTCAGGGAAGATCCTGCTCGCCAAACTCCCCCAGGGCCTTATGGGTGCGGATAACAGCTATCTTCTCGGCTCATTGCTCGTGTCGAAGATCCAGCAGACGGCCATGGGCCGCCAAAGAATGCCCGAGAGCCAGCGGCGATTGTTCACCCTCTATGTCGATGAGTTCCAAAACTTCATTACCCCTTCGATGGCTGAAATCCTTTCGGGTGGACGCAAATACCGGCTGTCGCTGGTCTTGGCGCACCAGGGTTTGGAACAGCTAGGCCGGAACGACGCCGTAGGAAGCGCCGTGCTCGCGAATGCCGGAACCCGTGTCGCGTTCCGCGTGGGCGACTCTGACGCCAGGGAACTTGCCAAAGGTTTCGCACATTTCGAGTCCGAGGCCCTCCAGGCATTGAGCATTGGCGAGGCAATCGCTCGAGTCGAAAGAAGCGACCAGGACTTCAACCTGCGCGTCCCACCTCCATCCGCAGAGTTACCTGATGAAGGTCGGCGTGATGAAGTGACCGCCCGTTCCAATGCTCGATACGCAACTGCCCGGGCCGAGATCGAGGCAGCCGAACGGCAGAGAATGTCCGAACAGGTTTCAGCACCTTCCCCGAAAAAAACGGAGGCCAGGAAGGAGGAAGCTTCGAGGCCTCCTGTCGAATCTGCGCCACCAGCACCGCAGGCATCTGCGCCCGAAGACCCAGCTGAGGAACTTGTGATCGCACCGCAGCCAGCTGTTCCGGCGACCGAGGCGGTTGCTCCCCAATATGGATCGGCGTCACTCAAAGAGGATCTCGATGAGCTGGGGCGCGGTGGTGAGACCCATAAGGCCGCCCAGGCGGAGTTCAAGAAGCTCGCAGAAGCGCGGGGTTTCCGGGCCACCATTGAGCGCCAGCTTCCCAACTCTCTGGACACCGTTGACCTGTATCTCGAAAGGGATGGCATCAGTATTGCCTGCGAGGTCTCCGTTCACAATACCCTCGAATATGAGATGAGGAACATCACGAAATGCCTCCGGGCAGGCGTGCCACGCGTCCTCGTCCTGACCGTCGATGCCGCCAAGCACCAGCGTCTTAGCGGAGCGATATCTGCGCAGCTTCCATCTGATCAGCAGAAGCTGGTTAGTTGCCTTATGAAGGACGATTTCGCAGCCTTCCTCGATTCGATTCCTGTCGGGGCTCGCGCCCCATCCTCCAACCAGCCAGCAGCAGATGAACCCAAAATGGTAAAAGGCTGGAAGGTGAGAACCCAGGCAGTTCCCAGCACGGACGCGGAGATTACAGAAATGGAGAGACAGCTGGCGGCCACCATGGCGGAGAGCTTGCGCCGAAAGCCCGCAAAGAAGCGGAAGAAGAAATGATTACTCGCTTCTTGAAATAGTGTTCGTTTGATGATAAGGGCTATGTATGCAAAAGACATTGCCCATTTGCGATGAGTCTACCAAGCGCGTCGGAATCTGGATTCGCGTCTCCACGGAAGAGCAGGCTCACGGGGACAGCCCGCAGAATCACCGGAGCCGGGCCGAGGGATACGCGATCTCGCGAGGCTGGAAGATCTTGGAGGTTTATGACCTCGCGGGAGTCAGCGGCAAGAGCGTAGCCGATCATCCCGAAACCAAGCGCATGATGGCGGACATCAAAAGAGGCCACATTCAGGCGCTCGTCTTCACCAAGCTCGCCCGACTGACACGCAACGCCAAGGAACTCATGGAGTTCAGCGACTTCTTTCAGACGCACCACGCCGACCTCGTGTCTCTCGGCGAACAGATCGACACCAGCACGCCTGCGGGCCGCCTGTTTTTCAATCTCGTTGGCTGCATGGCCCAATGGGAACGAGAAGAGATCACCGACCGCATCAGGAGTTCCGTCCTCGTCCGTGCAAAGCAGGGCAAGCCCCTCAGCGGTAGCGCGCCGTATGGCTACACCTGGAAAGACAAGAAGCTGGTCGTGCAGCTGAACGAGGCCCCGATCCGCCGCTTGGTCTATGAGCTTTTCGATGAGCATAAGCGGCTCAAGACCGTCGCCCGCGTTCTCAATGAGCGAGGATATCGCACCAGAAGCGGCAAGATGTGGTCGGACACGACGGTGCGCTACATGGTTCGCGACCCCACGGCCAAGGGCCTCCACCGCCAAAACTTCAGCGCAAGCATCGGCAAGCGCATGGTGATCAAGCCCGAGAGTGAGCACATCTTCAATGGCGTTGAGGCCATCGTTCAAGCCGACCTTTGGGAGCGCTGCAATGCCCACCTGGACGCCCGATACGTGAAGCGCGACCGCCGCCCGGGCAAGACGCCCTCGCACATCTACAGCGGCTTCGTCACATGCCAATGCGGGGGCAAGATGTATGTGCCCATGAAAACGGCTAAATACATCTGCCAAAAATGCCGGAACAAGATCGGCTGCCAGGATCTTGATGAGATCTTCATGGAGGAACTGAGGGGCTATCTGGTGAAAGCCGAGAACGTCCATGCATACCTAAACAAGGCCGGAGCCGCCCTTTCAGAAAAGCAGGCGCTGCTCGAGCAGCGGCGCAGCGAGACCAACAAGCTGGAGGAGGACAAACAGAAGATGCTCCGGCTCTATCTCGACGGCCACATCGGCGGGGAGGATTTCAAGAAATTCAACGACCCGATTCTCGAACAGGTCAGCCAAATCGAAATGGAACTTGAGGGGGTTCAGGGCGAGATCGACGTCCTCAAAATCGACAGCCTTTCAAGTGAACAGATAGCGGCGGAAGCCATCAATCTTCATTCCCGGTGGCCTGACATGACCCTCGAAGAAAAGCGCAGGGTAGCCGAACTCACTGTGAGAAGCATCGTCGTCGGTGATGGCGACATCACCTTCAACCTGATCCAGCTTCCCAGCTATCAAGATTTCGCAAATAGGCAAAGTAGCCATCTCGCTCCCGCGAGATGCGCCCCACGATCTCGCCGACACCTCGATCCCCGGTTCCACCCCACAAGGTCGGATCCAGCCGGATTGACTCGGATCGTCTTCCCTCTTCTCAAACAACCGTAAATGAGGTGCGCTAAAATTCTGGACCACAAAATAAGGGAGAAGCACCATGAGAACCG
>JAZKCU010000007.1:0-76476 GCA_040387935.1 Verrucomicrobiota bacterium
TGTCAGTTAACCAAGAAATCATGTTGTACAGTCATTATTGCTTAACGGCATTGGGTCTAGGCCACGTCCTGCAGCCCATACTTTTCGATGACCTCCATCGGCACGCCTGGATAGGGGCCGCCGATGGACACATTGCCCACGTAGCCCAGGTGCTTCCACGTGCTGCTATGCGTGTAGTAGCCACCGAGACAGAGCTGGCGGAAGAGCGCAAAGAAGGCCGCTCCCACGCGATGCTCAGGCTTGGCCTTGGCAGCATCACAGATGTCATCAGCGATACCACCCTGCTGTTCTGTGCTCAGTTCATCAAAGCGCTTCTCATGGCGGCGGAAGCTCTCCGTGTTCAGCCAGGCCAGACCACCACGCACGATCTGCCCGTCCTCACGCTGGTCATCATAAGGCGCGCTGATCCACTCATTGATAAACTCGGGCACGCCTACCTCACTCGCCGCAGGTCCATTGGCATCCTTCGGCAGGATGAGATCCGCCAGCGCCTTAGTGGTTTTGAGCTCCTCCGGCGTCATCACCTTCTCCCACGGGCCGGAAAGCGGCTTTGTGTAGTCCGGATCATGCATGGTGAACCGGTTCACATAGGCTGGCGGTGCCGGCTCCGTCTCATTTGGCGCAGCTCCCAGCGCCAGTGGTGCGGCCACCGTGCCTGTCAGCCACTTGAGGGCATGACGGCGGGAGAGAGCTGGGGTGTCTTCGGGCATGACGCCTGTTTAGCGAAGGACGGCAAAAACGGAAAGGACAAAAAGCCGGGCCTGAGCCAACGTTTAATCCGCCCCACCATGCTCCGCCATCTCCTGTTCTGCCTTCCGCTGTCGCTCGCCGCCGCTGATTCCACCTATTTTCCGCCTCCGGATGCCGAGGGGGGATGGCGTGAGGCCAAGGCGGAAAAGGAGATGCGTCAGAATGCAGGCATGGATCTCTCCAAACTCGAGCCTGCTTATACCGTGACTGAAAAGACCACCGGCAATGGCGGTCTCGTCGTCGTGAGGAAGGGCTGGCTGGTGTATGAGAAGTATTTTGGCAAGGCCAGCCGCAATGCGAACCCGGACATGGCTTCCACCGGCAAGGGCTTTTGCAGCATCGCCTGTGGCATCATGCTGGATGAGTTTAAGGACAAGATCCCCCAGGGCCTCGACACGAAGGTCTTCAATGAGAAATATCTGCCCCAGGCCATGCCGCTGGATGATCCACGCAAGGCTGACATCACACTCGGCCAGCTTCTCAGCATGACCGCTGGTTATTGGGGTGAGGGCCAGGCACCGAGCGGCATGATCATGGGCAAGCCGCAGCAACTGAAGCCCGTGAAAGGCCAGGACGTGCGCGAGATCGACGAATCCTCCCTACGCGTGCCGCTGTGGTGTGATCCAGGTGCCGGTTACTCTTATTCATCACCCTCTCCGCACATCGCCAGCATCGTGCTGAGGAATGTCAGCGGCATGGAGTTAAAGGACTACATCCATGAACGGCTCGCCAAGCCGCAGGGCTGGGGTGCGTGGAACTACTGCCTCTTCCGCGGGGATGTGGAGATGAAGCACGCGAACGGTGCCGGCAGCACCGCACTGCATGCCACGGATGTCATGCGCTTCGGCTATTGCCTGGCGCAAAACGGCCGCTGGAAGGACCAGCAGCTCGTGCCGGCGGAGCACATCAAAAAATGCCAGTCCTGGCTGCCCTACAATCCGCACTGCCCCTTCAGCCTGCAGTGGGAGCACAATGCGGACGGCCATGTGGCCGGCGCCCCGAAGGACGCTTTTTGGAAAAGCGGCGCGGGCGGTTTCTGTCTGTATGTGGTGCCGTCACTTGATCTTGTGATCTACAAGCTCGGTGGCAAGGACGGCCAGTATGATGAGAAGCTCACCCGCATCCCGCAGCCACCCGCCACGAGCGACCGCACAAACTGGCAGCCCACTCCCGGCGGCAGCTTCAGTGAAGGCAGCCTGCAGGGAAACAACGGCCTCTGGCGGGTGCTGGAGATCGTCTGTGCCGCGGTCCGCATCGAGTAGGGTTCAGCAGCACGTTTTCATCCTCATGGTTCCACGATCCACTCGTAAAACAAATCCAGCGGCTTCACCGGAGCCGGAGCGCTGGTAAGATCCTGCGGGAGATAGTCAGGCAGGTTCGGATTCTTGGGATCCAGGTAGCGGCGGATGAGCCGCGTTCCCTGGGTCCGGGCGGTGACCTGATCCTCCACGAGATTAAACACTTCCGGGTTGGTATGGCGGACCTTCTTCAGCGTCTCGGCCACGAAGTGTACGCGATACACATTCGAGCGCGTGGTGAGCCGTGAGTAGAGATGCGCATACGGGCGCTCCTTGGTGTTGTCACCCGTGAGCCTGTGACTGGACCAGAAGGTCTGGAGGGCGGTGAGGCTGTCACCCACACCTTCAGGCACCAGCGGATGTTCACAGATCTGCCCGGGTGTGAGGAAGACCTTCTCCTTGTCGAAGACTTCCCTCTGCCACAGCCTCAGCGTACCTGCGGCATCCAGATAGTGGCGGAAACCCGTGGCCCCGTCCGGATCGGGCGTCTTGTAGGTGGCCGCGGCACTGTCAGGAATGGCCATCAGTGTTTCAGCCTTCATCACCGCATGCAGCGCCGTGGCGCGGCGGATGTGGGAGAAGGGCAGGATATGATGGTTGAGATTGATCTTGCCGGAGGTTTCAAAGGGGCGGCTCACTGGCTCGGGCTCGATCACTGGACTCCAGAAGAGATCCAGCATGAGATGATCCGGTGGATTCGTGGCGCCATAGTGGCCGGGCTGCGGACGGAAGAGCAGCGTCTGCCACGGCACATGCGCACGCACACCCGTGGGCAGGCTGCCAAAGGCGACTGGAGACGGAATCATGCGCTGCGCGGAGAAGCCAGCACCCGTGACCGGCGGCACCGTGTGCCCAGTCTGGCTGAAGGCATCCGGATCAAAGTACGGCACGCTATTTGAGTTCGCAGGGTTCAGCGTGGCAGCCCAGTTGCCATCATCAGGACGGGCTGTGTAGGCACCATCCGGGCAGTTGCCCACCCCGTTGTCGAAATCACCCGTAATGTCCGGCCAGGCGGTGCCGCGGACGTGCCCATCGAGACGCAGCGCATCACTGGCATCATGGGGAGAGAGCATTCTCCACCCAGTGCCTGTCCAGGCATTCACCAGCAGGCCGGAACTTGGGGTGAAGTCAGGCTGGAGCTCCGGTGGCAGGGAGAGATTGGAAATGAAATGGCCTGCCATCGCGGGTGTCGGCATCATACCTTCGGGGAAGAGCAGAGGATCGCGCAGTGAATGAGCGTGACGGCGCTGGCCCCACTGGGGATGCGTCACAAAGAGCGGCCGGAGTGAGTTGCCATCCCGGCTCTGCAGCCATCGTCGTGCACTCAGGAGGCGGTAGTCGGCATGGGCAGGGATGAGTGACTGCACGATGTCCTCCGGCATGAGCAGCGATTGGGTGCCGAGACCCGCCTTGTATTGACGTGCGGAGAGCGAATAGGCTTCCGCAGTCACTTGCGGCAGGCGGGAGAGCCGCAGTTCGGCCGACTCCGCGTCCGGAGCCACGATGATGTCTGGCAGGCGTACAGGAATGACGTGGAGCAGATCTGCGGCACTGCTTGAGATGGCCGCCGCGCTGGTCGGGCTGTCGTAGACACAAAGCTTCAGTTCCAGGTTCTGATCGGCACCGGCACCTTCAAAGCTCAGATTCGGAGGCTCATACTCTGGCGCGCCAGAGGTGGAGGACAAGACGACGGTGCCGAGCGAAAGCGCGCCGTTGCTCAGTGCACGGGTGCCCAGCGTGCCCCCCCATCCGCGCCACTTCGCCGGCACGTCATCGATGGCTTCCATCACCGTCGGTGTTTGTTTGGAGCGGACCACCGGCTTGCCGTTTAGCTTCAGCGGTGGAAAATCAGCCTTCGCATCCGGCTTGGCATCGGGGGCTCCGCCCACGAGAGCAATACTCGTGAAAGGGCGATAGTCCGTCCAGCCCTGCGTGGGCAGGAAGCCTTCGACCACGAAACCGACCTCATATTCACGATCTCCAGGCTGCTCCATGGCGCGGCGGCCGTCGTTGGTGGGGTCACCGCGGACGGCGATCTCGCCTTCACTGTCGAGATAGGCTTCAGCGCGGCAGACGATCACCAGAGCCACCTCGCTCACCGTCATCACACGTCCTGGGCCGCGCGCATGATCA
Organism: Verrucomicrobiota bacterium; assembly: GCA_040387935.1. Taxonomy (GTDB): domain Bacteria; phylum Verrucomicrobiota; class Verrucomicrobiia; order Verrucomicrobiales; family Verrucomicrobiaceae; genus Prosthecobacter. Next base: position 4,182 of record JAZKCU010000007.1, read on the forward strand.
CTCAGCGCCATGTTTTGACCCGTGACACGGTTTTGCAGAGGTGAGACCTGACCAAAACCGTGATACTCCTGACCAGGTCCTGGACAAAGAATGGAGAATTGTGTGTTAGGCTTGAGCTGGCCGTCGGCGAAGTTCGTGCTCCGCACATAGTCCATCATGGAGATCAAGATGGAATCACGGTCTCCTGTGATGGGATCCGCGCCATATTTGGCGGCAAAACTGTTGCTGCCCCCGCCCACAAATCCAGGGACTGGCTTGTCTGTGAGCGAGCGAAGATAGTTGAGCAGCTTTTTATTCTGTCCGCCAGAGTGGATGTCCATGTCCATCGCCCCGTTTCCCGGCTCCGCACGTTGCACGAGATAGCGCTGTTCCTTCAGCGTGCTGGCCAGCACGGCCACGCTGTCATAGGCGGTGTATTTCTTGAACTCATTGTCACCCTCGGGCTCTGCACCGGGCAGGGGCGTGTTCTGATGCACCGGCCAGAGCGTGATGCGCGGCGTGCCGTAGAGAGTGGTCTCCGGCGCTGCGCTGTGGGCTGTGAGGAAACCTCCAGCCTGCCGCAGGCGGGTGCGCGCCGCAGGCAGCGCACCGAAGAAAGGCTGCTGCCGCCTCCTGACCTGCATCGGATCCTGCCCTGGGGTTCCTGCGGAGGTCGCGCTGTCAAAGATCATCTCGTTCACCTCGGAGTAGCGTTGCTGGCGTGTGCGCGGCTGCGGCATCGCCGTGCTGCTGGCCAGCAGCGCCGGGGCCACCATGCCGCCCTCGGACGTGCCTGCATCCTGTTCGGAAACCCAGAGCCTGCCGAGCCGCCACAGGTTCTCCACATTCTCCTGGCTCATGGGTTTCATCAGCGAATCGAAACCCCGGGGATGGAAGCGCTCTTCAGGCAGCAAAACACTGCTCAGGCACACTCCCGCCGGATGTCCCGGCTGGCGATGATACTCCAGCCGTGTCGGCTGGTTCAGCGCCAGCTGGCGGTCCTGCGGTGTATCCACGCGCGGCGTGTCCCAGAAGGCGCCTTCTGAGGCTGTGTTCACGTTGATCTTGCAGCTCTCGTCATCCACCCAGAAGGCAAACCTCGCCACGATGGGGTTCTTCGTCGTTGGCAGCACGGCTTCAGGATCACCTCCCGCAGTGCTGGAGGGTCGTGTGGCCACGAAGCGCTGGTCCGCGTTCAGCGTGCCTAGCGTGCCATCTTCCAGCATGTAGATCCAGCGCACCGGCATGGGCAGGCGCATCTCGTCCGGCTTCTTGATGCTGCTCACCGTGCCCGTGGGCGCGCCTGAGCCGGTGTAACTGAATCCTTCCACCGGCTCTCCACCAGTATCGCTCATCGCCCGTGGGTCGATGATGGGGAAGTACAGGCCGTTGATCTGCTGTTCCGGTGCATTGAGGTCCACAAACTCGCTGCTGCGCGCGCTCCAGTCGGTGGGAGGCAGGTCGGCGGCCAGGTCATCCTCAGCGCCGGCTGTCATGCTGGCAGCAGAATAGAGCTTGTAGAGGGTGTCCAGCTCGCCGGTCGCACGATGCACGCGGATGGCACCCGGCTGGCTGGTCCACACCTTGGAGGCGATGGCGTTTGAAGCGGGTTCGATCGCCTGTCGCAACTGCGCCAGCGCCAGCGCCACAGTGCTGGAGGCCATCCGCCGCACGCGGGCAGACTCCGCTGCGGAATGCGTGGTTTTGCTCTCCGTCGTCGTCACGTTGAGCAGGGCCACGAGGACGACCATCATCAGCGCCAGGAACGCAAGCACCAGCACCAGGGCGAAAGCGCGCCGGCGTGCGGATGAATGGAGTCTGGAGAGAATAAATGTCACTGTTGCTGGATGGAGATCCCGCCCGAAAGAGTGAGAGCGCTGACCTTCTGGCCAGAGGGTGGGATCTGAGGCAGCAGGAAGTATCCCGCTGCCTTGAGGCTGCCGCCCGAGCCGCGGACGATCTGACCGAGGAAAGGCACATCCTTGCGCACCAGAGGCGGCACTGTGTTTTCCGTGAGAGTGAATTTGCCGCTCACAGCACCCGTGGCAGCATTGATGGTTAGGCTGACCTTGGCTGGCGTCGCGGAGATGACCACCTTGTTGTCATGCGTGTAGCTGAAGCCCACATTGGGTTCGGTGTCGGAGTCCGCGAGGCCGCCATCGGTGAACACCAGCTGCGCGGCACCTTCTTCTGGCAGACCGAGCACGATGCCGCCCTTCGCTGCTGCGGCGAGATATCCGCCTTCGACATCCAGCTCGACCGGAAGTGCGAAAGCGGCCGAGTAGACCTTGCCGGTCGTTGCTGGCTTGGACCAGCTCACGTCACCTTCCACAGCATTGCCCAGGAACCCGCCATCGGCGTCTTCACTAATCGCGAACTGGCCCAGCAGTGTGCCTTTGCTCGCATAGAGCAGTGCATGCATGCCCACCTGGCCTTGAGGCCCCATGACGTCGGAGCTGGTGATCTTCTGCCCGTCCGCCGTCATGCCTGCCACGGTGACCGCGCCTGCGAGGCTGACGGTGAAGGTGGCATAGCCATGACCTTGTGGAATGCTGGCCACGCCGTCAATATTGCCTTCGCTCGCCAGCTTCAAACTGATGCTGTAGTAACCGTCACGCGTGGCCGCAGGCTTGCTCACGGCATGCCAGGTGGAGCGCCAGCCTTTCACAGACGCGGCTCCATGAGTGCCGTCGACCAGGTTATTGCTCAGGTCCAGGCTCAGCGCACCGCCCGGGAAGTTGGTGATGCTGATCTGAGGTGCCGCGGCGGCCAGAAAGCCGGTGGTGGTGGTGGTCTTAGCCCCGGTGGTAATCTTCAGGGAGAAGGAGCCTGTCGTCGTGGTGACGAGGGAGAACTTGCTGCCGAGCCCGGTGTTGGCCGCCGCATTGCGGCCAATGATGCCGCTGAAGGTGCCGACGAGGTTGGAGGGCAGCGCTTTGACCACCAGCGGCGCGGTGACGATGCTGCTGGTGCCGCCGTCATTGGTGGCGCGCACCTGCACGTTGAAGACACCGCTGACAGAGGCCCTGCCGCTGATTTCACAGGTGGTGATGAAGGTGGTCGTGTTGGTGACGGACTTGTAGGTCAGGCCTTTGGGCAGACCGGTGAGAGTAAACGTCTTGGGATAGTTGTATGCCGTCAGCGTGGCGCTGTAGTTCGCTCCGATGGTGGCATTGCCAAAGAGGACTGCATTCACCACCGGTTTCACAAAGTTCGTGGTGGAGGCCAGCGTGAGTTGTTTGGTCACGGAGAAGCCCCCATGGGTCAGGCGCACGGTGAAGGTGGAGTGCACCGCTTCCGTCGGCAATCCAGAGATCACGCCTGCGGCGTCGAGGCTCAAGCCAGCGGGCGGATTGCCTGAAACTTTCGTCCACTCATAAGTACCCGTGCCGCCGCTGCCGGTGAGGGCGAACGAGTAAGGGATGTTCGTGACAGCACCCGGCAGGCTGGTCGCGGTGGTGATCACCAGATTGACGAAGGTGACGCTGACCTCTTTCGTCGCGGTTAACTGGTTCGTATCCGTGATCTGCACGGTGAAGGTCGTGGTGCCTGCGGCGGCCGCAGTCGCTGACCCGCTGAGCACACCCACATTGCTGAGAGCCAATCCTGCGGGCAGCGTGCCATTGCTGACGCTCCAAGTATAGGGTCCCGTGCCGCCGGTGGCGGCCAAGTTCACTTCATACGGCACATTGACGAGGCTGCTGGGCAGCGGCGAGGCCGTGGTGATGACAAACGGCTGCACGCTCAACTGCAGCGCCTTCGTGACGGTTAGGTTGTTGGCGTCCGTGATCTGCACCGTGAAGGAGGCGCTTACGGCAGCGGAAGGCAGCCCGCTGAGCAGGCCGGTGTCACTGTTCAAGGTCAGACCAGCGGGCAGGGCTCCTGCGATCACTTCCCACAGATAGGGAGCAGTGCCGCCAGCAGCCACGATGTTGGCCGAGTAGCTCACTCCCACGCGCGCTGCCGTGAGAGTGGCATTCGTTGTTATGCCGAGGGGAAGCGGAGCGAGGGGCGCACCATGCACGCCTGAGGCCGTCCAGTCGATCCGCATGGCGGCATCGGCGGGCAGTTCGGAGAGAGGCAGCACCGTGCGTGCGATCACGAAGGCGGAGCCGTCACTCTGCAGCACGCGGCTGTGCTCGATCGTCGTGGGAACAGTGCTGTTGTCAGTCCAGGTGCCGCCGCCATTGATGGAGAGCTGTGACTTGAAAACGGTGTCAGCATGGTTCGCCGGCGCTCCATTCGTGCGGTAGCGGATGGCCAGATGAGGCACACCGCCCACATCCACGCGCAGCATCTGCGGACTCCAGCGCACGGGATCGTTGGTGTAGACATCACCACTGAAGGCATATTCACCGGCGTTGTTCAGGCCATCGTTGTCCGAGTCCACCGTCTTCGCGGAGATCGCGTCATTGGTGTAGTCATCCTGCGTGCCGAGGAGTGAGTTGACGTGGTTGAACATCGTCTCGCGCCAGGCGGCGTAGTTCTGCGGCGCGAAAAGGGCGATGACGAGGATGTCCTGTCCCGGAAAGGTGAGAGGCAAAGAGGCGCCGTTGGAGGAAGCTCCGTTGTAGTACCAGCCGGTGGGCATCCATCCGGTTTCAGGATCCGCGAGGAGGTTCAACTCTTCACCTTGATGGAAGAAGCGTCCGTCCGCGGTAGGCGGCAGATTCTTGTCGATGCTGCCGACACGGCCAAAGCGGGTGTTGGGACGGCTGCGGGTGCTAAGCAGGAAGCCGAGCTCCTGCACGAACGGTTCGCCGATCACGGCGTCGATCTGCGCCTGCCACAGCGGCATGGAGGCGCTTGGTGAGGCGAAGACGATCTTGAAGTCACGCACGTTCCGGCCGGTGAGGTCCCATTGGAAGGCGGACACGAGGCGCTCGCTGAAGCCGCCTGTTTGGGGATCGTCGAGTCCCTTGAAATTCGGTGCCACCTCGAAGGTCATGGGGCCGGTGGGTGTCGTGCCGATGTAGACGAGGCGGATGTTGTTCACGTCCATGCGGGTGCCGCCGGTCTGGGTTTGGAAGATGACGTTGGTTACTGAGCCGAGCTTGTCGGCCGGAGGTGTGTACCGCGCTTCAAAGGCAGTCGGTTCGGCAAAACTGTAGAGAGCGCCGGAAGAGGTGACGAAGCACGTAGGCGTGGCGGTCTCGCGCAGAAAAACGCGGTCTTTGGCGGTGACGCTGGTCAAGTTGCCAAAATCGTCCTCGCCCAGGCCGTCGAGCAGCGCGGGCTTGTTGTCGTAGTTGTGGTTGCTGGCTTTGCCAGGTTCGTTTCTGAAGAGATCCCAGTAGGCAAAGTCAGAAGCTGCTTCGCCGCGCAGACCAGGAATAATAAAGCTGCCGCTCTGGGCGTGTGAAACGCCCAGAGCGGCCGTGTAACCGAGGATGAACAGCCAGCACCGGAAGCAGGCCAGGGTAACTCCGAGGAGCTTGAGTGAGGTCATCATCAAATCGGTCGGTGGAATTGTGGGTTAGTGAGCGATGGACTGCCTGATCTCGATGCCGCCGGAGAGGCTGACGGTGCTAGGTGCGAGCTGGGGCAAAAGGAAGTGACCCACGGCCTTGGTAGTGCCGTCCGCGAGGCGGACAATCTGACCCACGAAGGGCACATCCTTGCGGGTGTTAGCCGCGGTGGCTTCCGTGAGAGTGAACTTGCCGCTCACAGCTCCCGTGGCTGCATTGATGGTCAAGGTGACCTTGCCGGGGTTGGTTTCGGAACCAGGGGCACCAGCGATCACCTTGTTGTCGTCCGAGAACGTGAAGCTGAAGTTCGGCTGGGTGGCGGCGAAGGTGGAGATGCCACCATTGAGGAAGACCAACTCATTGGTCACACCCGTGTTTGGCAGGCCAAGCACGGCCACTTCCTTTGCGGAGGCGGCGAGGTAGTTGCCCTCTGCGGTCAGGATGACAGGTGCGGCAAAGGCTGCGGCGTAAACCTTGCCAGTGGTGGCGACCTTGTGCCAGGTGAGGTCACCGCTGACGGTGTTGCCGAAGAATTCACCGTACTCATCTTCAGCAAGCTCAAGGTCACCGAAGATGGAGCCTTTGGCGGCGTAGAGGGAGGTGTAGAGGGCGAACTGGCCGTCAGGTCCCAGCAGATCGCTGCTGACGATGTTCTGACCATCAGCGGTCTTGCCGGCGATCGTCATAGCGCCTGAGGCGCTCACCGTGAAGGTGGCAAAGCCGCTGCCTTGGGGGATGGCGTCATCTGGCGCGCCGACCGGATCAATGGCGATGCTGTAGTAACCTTCACGGGTGCTTGCTGGATTGCTGGTGGCATTCCAGGGAGTGCGCCAGCCGGTGACGGAGGCAGCACCGTGATTGCCGGTGACGAGGTCGCTGCCGAGCACAAATGTCAGAGCACCTGCTGGGTAGTTCGGGACATTGATGTGAGGAGCTGCCGCATTGAGGAAGCCCGTGGTGGAGAGGGTCTTTGCACCGGTGGTGACTTTCAGGGAGTAGGAGCCGCTCGTCGTGGTGACGAGGGCGAACTTGCTGCCCAGGCTTGTGTTTGCCGTGGCGTCACGGGTGATGGTGCCCGCATAGGTGCCAATGAGGCTGGTGGCGACGGCTTTCACCGTGATAGGACCGGTGACCACATTGCTGGTGCCGCCTGTATTCTTCGCCGTGACCTGCACATTGAAGCGGCCGGACATGGCGGTTCTGCCACTGAGGGTGACGATGGTGATCTTGGTCGTGGTGTTCGTGGTCAGCTTGGCGGTCAGGCCCTTGGGCAGGCCGGTGACGGTGAAGCTGCTCGGGTAGTTCGTCGCCGTGAGGACGACGGGAGCGAACTCAGTGCCAATCGTGGTGACGCCCAGGTCGAAGGGATTGACGACAGGCTTCTGCAGCTTGGCGAAGACGGTGATCGAGAAATCTTTCGAGACCATGTAGGAGCTCGAATCGGTGAGCTGCACGCTGAAGGTCGTGGTCGTCGGTGTGGCAGCGGCGACGGTGGGCGTGCCGGTGATCACACCTGCATTGAAGGTTAGACCTGTGGGCAGTGTGCCGATGAGGGCGAAGGTGCGGTCTCCAATGCCACCTGCTCCGGCGACGCTGAAGGCGTAAGGCATGCCTTTGACCGCGCCAGGCAGCGCGGACGCGCTGGTGATGGCCAGGTTCTGGAAGGTGACGGAGAACTCCTGGGTGGCGGTGAAGAGATTGGCGTCTGTGACCAGGACGGAGAAGGTGCTGGTGCCGACCAACGCGGTGGTGCCGCTGATGACGCCGCCAGGGCTCAGGCTCAAACCCGCAGGCAGGGTGCCGCTGCTCAGAGTCCAGGAATAAGGGGCAGTGCCGTTTTCAGCCGTCAGGGTGGCATTGTAGCTGACGCCGGTCACACCGAGGGTCAGAGGTGACGTGCTGGTGATGGCCGGGCTGGTGGTGATGAGAAGATCAAAGACCTTCGTGGCGGTGAGGCCATTCGCATCAGCCACCTGAACGGTGACGCTTGCTGCGCCCGTGGCTGTCGGCGTGCCGCTGATGACACCGGCGGTGCTCAGGGTCAGTCCGGTCTGGAGGGTGCCGGCGCTGAGTGTCCAGGCGTAAGGTGCGGTGCCATTTTCAGCCGCCAGGGTGGTGTTGAAGGGAGCATTTACCAGGCGGGTCACCAGCGTGGAGGCGGAGGTGATGGACGGGCTGGTGGTGATCGTGGTGGCAAAGGCCTTGCTGGCGGTGAGGCCGTTCGCATCCGTGACCAGAACCGTGAAGTTCGAGGCTCCGAGAGCTGTCGGCGTGCCGCTGAGGAGACCGGTGACGCTCAGGGTCAGGCCGGCAGGCAGAGTGCCCGTGGAGACCGAGAAGGCGAGAGGAGCGGTGCCGCTTGCAGCAGCGAGCTGGACGGAGTATACAGCATTGAGACCACCGACAGCGAGAGGCGAGGTGGAGGAGATGCTGACAGGAAGCTCGGCCATGCTGTCACCCTGGAAGGCGGTGGCGCTGAAGGCGGTGTCCACCGTGACGCGGTCAAAGCTGTAGTGAGCCTGGCCGCTCGGGCCGGAGATGAGGATCGTGTAGGTGGCTTTGTTGCCAGGAATGTTCCATTTGGCCCAGTACTGCCCTGTGGCCGTGCTGTTCACGCCCTGCACAACCGAGGTCGGAGGAACTCCGTCAATGGTCGCGGTGATCGTGTCGGCAAAGCTGCTGTTGGCACCTTCGATGGGAGGAGCAGGAGCGGAGGCGATCTGAAGAATGATCGAGGTGTAACCATTGGTGGCATGAACCGTGCCAGTGGTAGGAACGGTGATCTCTTCGGCCAGGGTGCCGCCAATAAAGTAGAGGTTGCCGTTGGTATGGCCTTGACCATTCGTTGTCCGGAACCGGGCACCAGCGGTGGTGGTGTAGCCGATGTCAGGCGTGCTGTCATCAATGACAGAAGTCATGAAGGTGCGGTTGCCGATGTCATTGAAGGTTTCCCAGCCGAAGTGGGTCGTTCTGACATTGCCGCGTGTGCTTGGCTTGACCACCGCTGCGACGCTGCCCAGAGCCGAGGCGATGGCGGGCGTGGTGACGATGATCTTGTCAGGCTGCGCGCCGGAAGGACGCCAGACGGTATCGACCACCAGGCGGTCGAGGCTGATGCTGACCGCAGGACCCGTGACGGTATCCGAGGTCATGTCAAAGGAGTAGCTGCTGGCAGGGTTGCCAGGGATGGTCCAGAGCGCCCAGATCTGGCCTTTGCCAGCGGCGTTCGTCGCCGTGATGTAGGTCGGGGCGATGCCATTGATGAAGCTGAAGTAGATGGGGGTGCGGATGGCACCTGCCTGGGCCACAACCTGGGCGATGATGGTGGTCGAGCCGCTGCCGGCGCCAGTGGCTGGCGTGCCGGGAGGGGCATTCGTCACCACGGTCACACGTTCGTTCAGCTTCTGGCCGGCGGTGCCGACGTAAACGTTATTGGTGCTGCTGAGGTGGTCTTCGGCTGTCTGACCGACGATGCTGACGCCTGTGATGCTGGTGTTGCCAATGTCCGGCGTGATATCGTTGATCGGAGCCACTGCGTTGGCTTCTGGATTCGTGAAGACTTCCCAGCCGAAATGAGTGGTGTGGAGGTTGCCACGGGAACTGGGAGCCAGCACGTCAATCGCCTGGTCCAGCACGACGTTCAGCGCAGGGTTGCCTGGAGTCACAGTGTCAGGCTGAAAAGCGGTCGGGCTGTAAAGCGTGTCCACCACGAACTTGTCAAAGCTCCAGCCGCTCTGATTGGCCGGGCCGGAGACGGTGAATGTGTAGCTGGTCTTGTTGCCAGGGATCTTCCACTTCGCCCACACCTGGCCAGCGCCATTGATGTTGTTTCCCACGACGACCTGCGGGGCGACGCCTTCGATGCTGCCGAAGCTCAGGCTGCTGCTCGGGAAGCCGCCAAAGGCTGTGGCTGCCTGGGCGATGATGGTGGTGAAACCCTCGGTGGCATGCACGACGCCGTCGGTCACGACGGTGACTTCTTCCGCCAGCGTGCCAGCGGCCACATACAGATTGCGCGTGCTACTGATGTGGTCCTGCGCGTTCGTGGTGACAAAGCTCACGCCCGTGGTCGTGGTGCCGATGTCTGGTGTGGTGTCATTGATCGGCACAGTGTCGAAACCGACATCGCAGAAGGTGTCCCAGCCAAACCAGGTGGTGTTGGCATTGCCGCGCGTGGTCGGCGTGATGATGCCCGCAACCTGATCGATCTTGAAGGTCGGTTGTGACGCAGCGATCACGACGTCAGGCTGTGGCAGGGCGGCATCCCAATGCGTGTCGATCACGATGCGGGTGATGCTGTAGTTCGCCACGCTTGGAACACCATTGATGGTGAAGACATAGCTGGGCGCATTGCCTGGGAGCACCCATTTGGCAAACACCTGCTCGGCGCCGGCGGCGTTCGTGCCACGGATGACCGTGGGCAGCACGCCATTGATGGAGCTCAAGGAGACGTTGCCGGGGAAGGGACCGAAGGCGGTGAGCAACTGGGCGATCACCGTCGTATTGCCGGAGCCATTGCCTGTGACTGGGGTGCCATTAGGGATGCTTGTCACCACGGTGACTTGCTCTTGGAGCGTATGATCTCCGGCGCTGATGTAGATATTGCCGCTGTCGAGGACGTGGTCCTCGTTGTTCAGCGTCTTGACGTTCACGCCAAGGATCGCGATGTCTCCCATGTCAGGAGTGCTGTCATCGATAGGCACGGCACGGTTGCCTGCATCGTTGAAGCTTTCCCAGCCAAAATAAGTCGTGTTGGCTCCTCCGCGGGTGCTAGGAGCCACCACGTTGGTTTGTTGATCTAGAGTGAAGGTGGCTGCTGAGGCGCTTAAACCACCCGCCGCGGCGAGTAGTACAGCGACGAGGGGAGCGTAACGTCGATATTTCATGGGGCACGCTACTTCGCAAAGCCCGCCCCCTGCTGCTGCGGGCCGTTTGATGTGAATTGACGGTGAAATAGCGACTCAGAATCAGCGTGTCATTTGACCGTCAAAAAATCGCAAACCAACGATGTATAATGGTTTTGTCAGAGGCACGCGGTGCCGATGAAACAAGATCGGCATCGTCATCATTCCCGATGCTTGTTTCTAAAGCCTGGCCATTCACTGTCTTTGCAAAGGCAGGCTGCACTAGCCTCGTTTAGTGCATGAATCTGATGTCACGAGGCCGACAGTACAGCGCAAACGGCCGTCAGCGGACGTATCTTTGCTGCTTCCTTTATTGTCCCCCATGAAACGACTCATCGCCCTCCTCCTCGGCTCGCTGACAGCCATCGCGCTTGCTGACACGCCTCCGGACCTTCCGCTGCCCGTCGCCAGCTTTGGAGCGGCGGCCACTGAATCCGGCAGTGTCTATATCTACGGAGGTCACAGCGGCGTGCGTCATAAGTATAACAAGGATGAAGTGCATGGCGACTTCTACCACTGGCAGAGCGGTCTGAAGGAATGGGAAGCCCTGGCCAAGGACGAGCCTGCTCAGGGAGCATCCCTGCTGGCCACGGACAAGGGTGTGATCCGCGTTGGCGGCATGGCGGCCAAGAATGCCAAGGGTGAAAAGCAGGACCTCTGGTCCAGCGAGACCGCCGCCCGCTATGATGCGGCCGATAAGACCTGGCATCCGCTACCCAAGCTGCCCGAGCGCCGCTCCAGCCATGACAGCATCGTCATCGGCGACAAGCTCTACGTCATCGGTGGCTGGGCTCTTCTCGGTGGTTCTGACACCCAGTGGCACAAGACCTATCTGACTCTGGATCTCGCCAAGGCTGACGCCACCTGGGAATCCCACGAGCAGCCCTTCGAACGCCGGGCACTGGCCGTGTATGGCCTGGGTAACAAACTTTACGCCATCGGTGGCATGGACAGTGATGAGAGCATCACCAACGTCGTTTCTATGCTTGATGTCACCACCGGCAAGTGGAGTGATGGTCCTGAGCTGCCCAAGGCCAAGCTCGGTGGATTCGGTTTCGCCGCTGTGGCTCATGAAGGCCGTCTCTTTGGCAGCGGTGCCGCAGGCACGCTGGTCGAGCTGCGTGGTGATGCCTGGGTGCCGATCCTGAAGCTCCAGCAGCCGCGCTACTTCCATCGTCTCGTCAGCGGTGGTGCAGGCAAGCTCATCGCCCTCGGGGGTGAGAACCGCGAAGGCAAGAAGTCCACGCCTGAAGTGATCAGTCTCCCGGCTGCGGATTCCAAGCCCCTCCCCGAGGAGCCTGCCTCCAAGGAAGCCACCGCCGGTGATCATCCCCACTCCAAAGGCGGCAACCCGCATGCGAAGGGCGAGAATCCACACGCGAAGCCTGAAGCGGCCACGACCAAGAGCTGATCCGGTCTACGGACTCAATCTCTCGATCCTCCATCCTCCATCGCCTTCGCTCACGTAGCGAAGGCGATCGTGTAAACGGCTGGTGCGTCCCTGCCAGAACTCGATCTCATGCGGCCTGATCGTGTAGCCGCCCCAATCTGGAGGGCAAGGGATCTCACCCTCACCAAAGCGCGCCTCGAGCTCTGCACTGCGCGCCTCCAGCCATTCACGGCCCGGGATCACGCGGCTCTGCTCGGACACCCACGCGCCGAGCTGATTCCCACGCGGACGAGACGCAAAATAGCTCTCCGCCTCGGCGCGCGGCAGTTTTTCGATCCGCCCGCGCACCGTCACCTGATGATGCCTTTGCACCCAGAGAAAGACAGCGCAGCCACGCGGATCGGCCGTGATCTCATGCCCCTTCCGGCTGTCATAGTTCGTGAAAAAGTGGAAGCCCTGCGCATCCAGCCCCTTCAGCAACACCGTGCGCGCGCTCGGTGAACCATCGAGCCCGATGGTGGCCAGCTGCATCGCATTCGGCTCCGGCAGTTGATGTGCCAGCGCGTCCTGCATCCAGGCATTGAAAAGCTCAAAGGGATCCGCAGGCAGCTTGTCCTCCGTCAAACTGTCCAGATCATAGCTGACTCGCAGGTCACGGAGGTTGTTGGGTGGAAAATCCATCATGATGGTGGGCCAGAGCTTGGTCGTGAAATAGGCAGCTCAATCTGGTTCGTGTCCATTGTTACAGGATTCACAGGATTCACAGGATGACAAGATTCACAAGATTTTGGGAAAGAGTTCCCATCCTGTTAATCCCGTTCATCTTGTAAATCCTGTCGAAAATCTCTCCCCATAGGTTCGAGTTAAGCGCTGCCCATGGCTGAAGAAACGCGAGCCAGGCCATTGCGGCAATCCCGGGTTTGCGCCTTCATGTGCCAGTTTTCGTTTTTGCCATGAATGCCCTCACTGGAGTTTTGAGCGACCTCGACCGCGTGCTGCTCAGCGCGGAGGACATCCGCACCCGCGTCGCCACCATGGCCTCGCAGATCGAGCGCGACTACGCCGGCAAGCTCATCACCGTCGTGGCTCTCATGGATGGGGCGATTTTCTTCGTGGCGGATCTGCTCCGGCAGATCGACCTGCCGATCCGTCTCGTCACCCTCGGAGCCAGCAGCTACCACGGCGGCACGCACTCCACCGGCCAGGTGAAGCTGCAGTGGCCCGCCGGTGTGACCTTTGCCGATCAGGATATCCTCCTGCTGGACGACATCCTCGATACTGGGCTCACACTCGCGGCCTTGCATGAGCGGCTGAAAGCCGAATCACCTGCGTCTCTGCGCACCGGAGTGCTTCTCAACAAAAAGCGCCAGCGCACCCAGGACTGCCCGCTCGACTACTGCGGCTTTGAGATCGAAGACGAGTTCGTCGTCGGCTACGGCATGGACTACCAGGGCCGCTTCCGCAACCTGCCCTGCATCGGCATCCTCAGGCCCTGATTATGACCATGAAGGTGCGCGTGCTTTTCTTTTCCGTCCTCCGGGACATCACCGGTGCTGCCGAGCTTGAGTGGACCTGTCCACCTGCGTCCAGCCTGGCCGTGCTGCTTGAGGAACTCTACACCCGCTGGCCCAAGCTCCGCGCCTGGGACACCAGCCTGCTTCTTGCCATCGACTGTGCTTATGTGAAGCGCAACACTCCGCTGCATGAAGGCTGCGAAGTCGCCCTCATGCCTCCGGTACAGGGCGGCTGATGGAAGCCACCACACTGTGTGGGATGAGCGGTGGATGCGGAAGTCTCTGATTGGCCTAACTGCTTGTCGGATAATAAAGCGTGGCCGGCTGGTCACGGATGATCAACCGTAGCTGGTGCAGATAAACGGGCTCCAGCGCCTGCCATCCATCATCGCGGTCCAGAGGCGAGACAAACTCATCCAAAGTCCCCTCGGCCTCTGCCTCGGTCAAAGTTTGGAGATGAACGCGAATCCCCGGCAGAAGATACTTCAGAAACGCGGCGCGTGAATAGTCACGCAGGTGCTCGAAACCCTCGATGGTGTTTTGCAAAGTCACTTCAGAAACAGTCTCCGGCACCGCAGTATCCACCAGCACTGCATTTTGAAGCCCTCCCTCCTCTGTCCTCACGATGAAACGCACCACATGAAGAACCAGTGAGAGTGAACGGGGAAGATCGCGGAGCGCCATCAACTCACGCTCATCCCAGGAAAGGTCTTCAGGCTGCTGAAGTGCGCGCTGGACCACAAACTGCCATAGAGGTTCCTTCTGCAGCGAGCGGCAATGACACTCGCTGAGTTCCTCAGCGGACAGCACCGCATCACCAGCGGCCGGTTCCGCTGCGTTGCTCACGGCCATCACTTCCGCCAGACTCTCGGGCGTGGTCGAGACAAGCTCGTCGATCCATTCGCGGCGATGCCGAAGATCCTTCATCGCCTCCAGAAAGTAGCCCTTCGGTCCTGGGCGCAGATGCTTCGCCGGCAGGTCGGGATTCACACCCTTCAGCACACAGAAGACCGCCAGCGCATAGGCATGCTGGCTCTCGCTCAAGTACCCCTGGGACTTCCACGACCAACCTCCACGTCCCTCGATGTCGATGTGGTGCTGCTGAAACTGAAAGGCGCGGTTCGCCACCAGCACACCGCCGCCAAAGAAGCTGACGGCCACGTCCGTGCACACCTCCTCCATGCGCCATCCACCCGGCGGTGCGAGCTCCACAGAACTCATCTGATAGTGACAAAGCTCATGCAGAAGAGTGGCCATCAGCGACACTGGATCGGCAAGCTGGCTCTCATCATACTGAATGATCGCAGAACCGTCCTCTTTTTGCCGGAAGGTGCCTGCGGGCCTGTGAAAGCTCTGCTCGGTATTCAGCCCGTGCTTGGCCAGAGCGTGCTCGTCCGTGCTCCTGACAATCATCTCCAGCTCACAGGGCCAGTCAGCCATGTCCAGATGCCGCATCAGAGATCTCAGGACCGCTTCCGCGTAGGCAGGATCCGTGTTAGGCCGAGCCGGGAAAAACTCCGCCGTCGGTAGGAGAAGCGGCAGCTCCCGTACTCTCTCCACACCGCCCAGAGTGCCCAGCAGCCAGCGCCAGATCGCCAAATGGTAGTCAACAGCGTTGTCGTCGAAGATCATGAAGTGTGGTCGGAGGTGAAGGTTTCCTAGGCATGACAGATTGCCCGGAAAGTAGGAAGTCGAATCTTCAAACAAATCTTCGTATCCGCGCCTGCAAAGTGGCCATCTCGCTCATGCGAGATGTGCAGAGGACTCACGAATTCAGGAACAACTTACCGAATTTCGCAGGTCGTGTCTGTCTTTCTGCTCGCTCGTCCTCTCGACGGAGCGAGAGGACTACTTTGCTGCGCCCTCACGCTCCGGCGGTTTCTCTTCGGCACCTGTGCTCTTCTCATCCCCGAGGAACCTCTGATACAAGAACGAGGCGGCGAGCGCGATGAGTGAGACGACGATCAACGCACCGATGCGATAGACGCTGTCGATGCGGGCGAGGTCATGGAAGAAGAGCTCCAGCACGGTGATGCCGAGCAGGCCGATGCCGGCGTAACGGGCGGGTGCGGCGCGTTTCCATAGGCCGAGGATGATCAGGATGAGCGCGAACACGGCCCAGGCGATGGTGTAGGTCATGTCGCGGGCGAAGTCGCCGCTGAACTTGAACACGAGCGTGCTGCTGCCGGGTTCGGTGAAGGCATCCGCGATCTCGATGTTCACCAGCAGGAAGAGCAGGATCCCGCCAAAGGTGCAGAACACGCCGCGCAGGTTGACGTCAAACAACCGATGGTTAGGCGGCTTCAGCCAGTGGGCGGCGGCAAACATGGCCAGGGCGGCGAGGCTGTAGGCGTAGAGCTGCCAGTTCAGCAGCATCGTCTCTCCGCGGACGTGATAGCTGAGCACGGCTGGATTCAGCGCCAGCCTAACAAAGGACGCCGTCAGCAGCGCTGCACCCGTGACACGCAGACCGGGATGCGGCACGCGACGGAAGAGCCAGCACAGCGCCGCGCCTTCCAGGACCCAGCCGAGGGTGATCCACTGCTTCTCATACTGGATCGGGAAGATCAGCGTGAAGAAGAACAGTGCCACTCCGCCATACCACGCGAGCTGGTCCAGGCGTGCGCGGTTGTCCTCGCGGTGCTGCTTGATGACATAAAACAGCCCAAGCATTGGTGCCATGATGAAGGCCGCGGGCACCAGGCCCATGAAGTCATTCGGCCAGGTCAATTTGACCACTCGATACACCAAACCAAAAGTCACGAGACCGGAGGCAGCGGAAGTGATCCACGGAATCTTGGCGGTGGCGAACTGCGCGCGGAACACCAAGGGGAAAATTACGAACAGCAGGTAGAAGCCCAGATACCACAGCAGCGGCAGCGTGGGGTTCGCGGCATCGAAGTGGCCGAAGTGCCAGATCCATTGCAGCCCGCCCACGCAGATGAGCGCTGTCAGCGAGAGCTGGGTGATGCCGCTGACCTTCACGATGCCCAGCAGGAACAGTGCAAGGATCAAGGCCAGTCCGAACATGGCGGAGGGATCTGGCACCGGGATGACCTGCGTGGCCAGCGCAAGCAGGGCAAAGGGCAGCACGGCCGAGCTCACCGGCACCAGGGAGAAATGCTCCGTTTTCGGCATCTTCCGCTCCATCCAGGCTCCCACGCCGCTGAAGAGCATGGCAAAACCTCCCACGATGATGAGGAAGGGCCCGATGTCCGCATCCCGGCCTCCTGGCAGATGGAAGAGCCAGATGCCTGCGGTGATCAAGGTGAGCACCAGCGAGGCAAGCAGGGGCAAAACCGCACGGCTCAAGGCCGCCAGCACAATGACAAGCACATCCACCAGCAGGATGGCTGGCCAGAGCGTGATGCCCACGGTCTCCAGCGTCAGCACGGGCAGCATCATGAGCACCAAGGCGAAGATCGGCGACCAGCCTGCAGGCAGCACGAGCTTCTCACCGCGCCGAGTCCAAAGCACCGCAAAGGCGGTGTGCAGTACGCCGAAGGCCAGATAGATGCCGAGTGTCTTGGTGAGCAGTTCCTGCGTCAGATTCGCGGTCGTCCAGAGCGTGAGATGCAGGAACGTGAGTCCAAGAAAGAGAGGATGCGCCCAGGCCACGCGTGGCTTCAGCCAGAAGATCCCCATCACCAGCGCATTGATGCCCAGGACAAAACTGTACAGCACCAGCGGCCGGATGGAGATGCTTTCTGAGGAAAGGAAAAAGAACGCGCTGATCAGCGCTCCCGCATTGACCAGCAAGGCCGCGTCAGGCGTGGTGTGCGGCTCGTCATCGCGCTCCCGGATCCAGGCCACGGCCAGTGTGAAGATGAGGCCGAAGAGCAGAAACACGCCAATCGGCACCCAAGTGGCCGAACCAAAAGCGTAACCAGAGGCTTTGAAAAATTTGATCAGCCATCCCGCCTGCATTAGCAGTGTGCCGCCTGCGGCGAGGAGGGTGAGATACATCCAGCGCTTGTGCCGCACCACCGCCAGCACGCCGATATCCAGCAGGGCGATGTAGCTGAAGAGTGCGAAGGGCTGGTCCTGCCCGGTCGAGCACAGCGGCGGCGTGAGGAAGCCGCCCAGCATGCCGAGCACGGCCACGACCATGGCATCCATCCGCACCGCCAGGATGAAGGCGGTGGCGGTGATGAGAGACATGACCAGGAAGGTCACTGTCGGGCTGTCCAGCGGCGCCAGATGATAGAGCGCATGCGCGGCGAAGGTGACGCCGTAGCCCGTCACGATGCCGGTGGCGCAGAGCGTCTGCCCGAGCACGGCGTGCAGCTTGCTCCGGCTGGTGAAGACGCCGATGACCATGAGCGCCAAACCAATAACGTAACCAATGACGATGCGCATCGAGGGCGAGATCCAGCCGCGCTCGAAGCTGAGCTTCACAAAGAACAGGATGCCCAGGAACATCGCCAGTCCGCCGATCCAAGCGAACATTTTTGCCCCCATGAACTGCTCCAGATTGATCTTCGGCAGGACGGGCGGCGCCGCTGGCTTGGGCTGGGCCAGCGTTGGCGGTGGGGCAAACTTTTCGACCTCGATCCTGGCCGGAGCTGGCAGAGGCGGCGGCACCGCCGCAGCGGGCTTGGCGGTGTCCACACTAGCCTGTGCCATCAATTCGCCAAGGTCGGTCGCAGCAGGTTTGTCCGGCTCGAGGGCCTTCTCCAGCACCTTGGTCACGGCTGTCTCCTGGGGTGGTGACACTGAGGTCTGTGGCCGTGAGGATACGGAGACATCATGCTCCGCTGTGGTCCGGCTCGAATTGGAAAGGCGGCTCAACGCCTCTGCCTGATGGGCGATCAACGCACGCAACTGGTCGAGCTGCGATTCCAAACTCCGCACTTTTGATTTGGCGTCCTGGGCAATGACAAGCGCCGCGATCGGCGCAATGATAAAACCGATCACCAGGAGGATGAAAAGCACTTCCATGCCCTCACCATGGCAGAGCGAGGCAGAAAGGGAAAATCGAATCTCTCAATGGAGCATTCGAGCTGCTCAATGCCCCACGTGCACCTTCGTGTCATAGCTGAAGGCCACCCGGCCTCCATCCTGATGCTCAGCGAAGATCCGCCGCAGTTCCTCCAGCATCGGCTCATGCCGGGGATCTCCTGCCGGAGGCGCATACGAGCTGGAAAGCAGCCGCCCCTTCAGGCCTTCCAAGTCAAAGTGCTGCGCGTTGGCAAAGGTATGTGTCACGTGCGGGCCCTTGAAAAACTGCGCCAGCTTGCCGGTGTCGATATTCTCATGCCTGACCGTGGCGTAGTCGGTGGAGAACTGGAGCAGCAGCGCTTCATAAGCGCGCAGGAAGGGCGTGGCATCGAGCTGCCGTTCATTCCAAATGAGCACCACCCAGCCGCCGGGCTTGAGGATGCGGTCGCACTCCTGCCTTACCACTTTGGCATCAAACCAATGAAAAGCCTGCGCCGCGACCACAAAATCCACACTTTGATCCGCTAAGGTCGTGGCCTCGGCACTCCCCGCCACACTGTGAAACTTCGCGTGATACTGGAGTAACCTTTCCGCAGCCTCCCGCATCTCGCGGTTAGGCTCCACCGCATGCACGGTGCAGCCGGCCTCCAGGAAAAGCGCCGTCGAGATGCCCGTGCCAGAGCCGAGATCCGCCATGATGGAGTCGGCACTCAAGCCATGCGCGCTTTTCAGCAGGTCTACCACTTCCGGCGGGTAACTCGGGCGGTAGCGCACGTAGTTTTCCACACGGTCAGAGAAGCGCTGAGTCGGGGCGAGGGCAGTCATGGCGGCGGGCATCCTGCCAGAGTCGACACTGCTTGGAAACTATGAATCCAATCCACTCGTGGTAGCGGATTGAAAGTTTGCGGCGCATGCAGCGTCTCCTCCGTCCTACTTCAAACATCCATGAAAAAGCTTCTCCTTTCCCTTCTGCTGGTCGCAGGCATCGCCGGTGCGGCTGAAAAAACCGTTCTCGATATCCCCCTCAAGGATATCGACGGCAAAGACACCTCCCTCAAAGCCTACCAGGGCAAGGTGCTCCTGGTCGTGAACGTCGCCTCCAAGTGCGGCCTGACCAAGCAGTACAAGGAACTGCAGGCGCTGCACGAGAAGTACAAGGACCAGGGCTTCACTGTCGTCGGCTTCCCTTGCAATGACTTCGGCGCGCAGGAGCCCGGCACGAATGAGGAGATCAAGATCTTCTGCACGGAGAAGTACAAGGTGTCCTTCCCCATGTTCGACAAGCTACACGTCAAAGGCCCTGAGCGCCATGAGCTCTACACCGCGTTGACCGGCAAGGAAGGCGCCTTCCCCGGCGATGTGAAGTGGAACTTCGGCAAGTTCCTCATCGGCAAGGATGGCAAGCCTCTCCAGCGCTTCGAGCCGAAGACCACCCCTGACGATGCTGCCGTCACCGGTGCCATCGAGAAGGCCATCGCCGCCAAATAAGAATCGGCAATTTTGAATCCAACAAGGCCGGGAGGGTTCAGACCTTCCCGGCCTTTTCATGCTTGGAAGGAAGACAAAACCTTTTTACCACTAATGGACGCTTGTTTGCACTCATGGCCAAACCATAGAGGGCTTGGTCCTTAGTGCTTATCAGTGTCCATTAGTGGTTAGCAAATCCGGTTCCCATCCTTATCACCCATTCATGCTCGAAACTGCCATCCAGATCATTCAGAAGCTCCGCCGATCAGGTCACGAAGCCTTGCTGGCAGGTGGCTGCGTGCGGGATCATCTGCTAGGGCGTGAGCCGAAGGACTTCGATGTGGCCACCAGCGCCACGCCGGAACAGGTGGAGGCGCTCTTCCCCTGCACGCAGATGGTGGGAGCGCACTTTGGCGTGGTCATCGTGAAGCTGCATGACGTGCATGTGGAGGTGGCCACCTTCCGCACAGATGGCAGCTACAAGGACGGACGTCGTCCGGAGAGCGTGACTTTTTCCACGGCAGAGGAAGATGCGCAGCGGCGCGACTTCACCATCAACGGCCTGTTTCGCGATCCCATCGATGATCGCATTATTGATTATGTCGGCGGCCTTGCGGACCTCGAGAAACGTGTGCTGCGCGCCATTGGCGAACCTGTGCGCCGGTTTGATGAGGACAAGCTGCGCCTGCTGCGCGCGGTTCGCTTTGCCACCGTGCTCGACTTTGACATCGAGCCTGAAACCTGGAAGGCGATCTGCGAGTTCGCGCCGTTGATTCAATCCGTCAGTGCTGAGCGCATTCGTGATGAACTGGTCAAGATCTTCCTGCATCCGAACAGGCTGCGCGGTTTTGACCTCCTTGTGAACAGCGGCTTGATGGAGCAGGTGCTGCCGGAGATCCTGGTGCTGAAAGGCGTGGAGCAGCCACCGCAGTGGCACCCGGAAGGAGATGTCTTCATCCACACACGGCTCATGCTCAGCCTGCTGCCGGAGCATGTCTCACTACCTTTGGTGATGAGCGTGCTGCTGCATGACATCGCCAAGCCTGCGACCTTCACGGTGGATGAGACAGGTCGCATCCGTTTCAACGGTCACGACAAGCTCGGTGCCGAGATGTCGGGTGACATCATGCGTCGTCTGAAGTTCCCGAATGATGTCATCGAGCCCACCCAGGTCGCGGTGGAGCATCACATGGCCTTCAAGGATGTGAAGAAGATGAAGAAGAGCACGCTGAAGCGCATGATGGCCCGTCCCACATGGCCGGACGAGCTGGCGCTGCATCGTGTCGACTGCCTGGGCTCGAACGGTCTGCTGGACAACTATGACTTCATGAAGGCGAAGTCAGAGGAGTTTTCCCAGCAGCCTTTGATTCCCAAGCCCTTGCTCAATGGCCGTGATCTCATCGACCTCGGCTGGCAGCCCGGGAAGCATCTGGGAGATGTTCTCACGAAGGTGCAGGACGCGCAACTCGAAGGCACCATCACCACACGCGAGGAGGCCGTGGAGTGGCTGAAGACGAGCGGTCTGGCACCGGAGGCGTGAGAATCCCGTGCAAGAGAGAGGCCGGGTGCTCTGTTCCATGGCAAATGATGCCCACCACCCGCCGTCAGTTCATTGCCGAATCCTCCGCCCTGGCCGCCAGTACGCTGCTGACCGTGCCTGCGCAGGCTCAATCAGCCTCACCTGTTTTCAAAAGCACCTGGCAGAATGATCTCGACCGCACCTGGCTGGGGGACTCCTTCTGGGCGAACCCGCTTCAAGACTGGCAGGTGCGTGAAGGCCGTGCCGAGTGCATCGCCGCGAAGCCGAACCGCAACATCCACGTGCTCACTCGCGAACTCGCGGACCGCAAAGGCGATCTGCAGATGAGCGTGACCATCGGCCGTGTCGGCGGCGGCAAGATCACCGGCGATGGCAAAGGCAGCGCTGGCTTCAAGATCGGCATCCTTGGCACGCTGCGGGACTATCCAGAGCTGCGTGATTATCGAAACAACCTCGCCTTCAGCTCTGGCTGGGATGTCGGGTTCAGCGCCGGCGGCGGATTGTTCTTCGGCGATGCCCGGCAGCCGCAGTCCAAGCTCGAGCTTGGCGAGGTGGAGAGTGTGAAACTAAAGCTCAGCGTAGAACCGAAAGGTGCCGTGTATGCGCTGAAGCTCACCGTGCATGATGCCAAGGATGATAAAGTGCTGGGAGAGTTCAAGAAAGGCGATGTCCGGTCCAACCAATTGATTGGCAATCTCGCCATCGGCTGCAATTTCGGCCCCGAAGGTCCCCGTGCCAGTGCCAAAGGCGGAGCTAACAAGAAGAAAAAGGCGGAAGCCGAAGGGGGCGGCGGAGTCAACGTGGGCAACGGCCTCTTCTGGTTCAGCGACTGGGAGATCAGCGGCAGCAAGGTGGTCGCGGATGAATCGCATCGCTTTGGTCCCCTTCTCTTCAATCACTACACACTGAGTGACGGCATCATGAAGATGACCGCGCAGATGCCGCCGCTCGGTGCGGACGACGCGCGCGAGGTGCGCTTTGAAGTCGAGGATGGAGATGCCTGGAAGGTCATCAGCACCGCGCAAATTCATGCCCAGGCACGCACCGCGAGCTTCCGCATCAGTGACTGGGATCCGATCCAGGACATCAAGTATCGGCTCACCTATGTGCTCAAGGGTCGCGAGGACAGGAAGACACATCATCTGGAAGGCAAGGTCCGCCGTGATCCCGTAGCCCTGGATGGCTTCAGCGTGGCCGATGTCTCGTGCAACATCCACACTGCTTTCCCAAACGCGCCCTATGTCGCCGCCGTGGCCAAGATGGACCCGGACCTGATGGCGTTTGTGGGAGACCAGTTTTATGAAAGCACCGCAGGCTATGGCGTGCAGCGTGATCCACTGGAGCCTGCCATTCTCGACTACCTGCGAAAATGGTATTTCCATGGCTGGACCTGGCGTGACCTAACCAAGGATCGCCCAAGCGTTTCTCTGCCGGATGATCACGATGTCTATCAAGGCAATCTCTGGGGCGTTGGCGGCGAACCGCAAAAGACGACCCAGGAGGCTGGCGGCTATCAGATGATGGCGGACTGGGTGAACGTGGTCCACCGCACCCAGACCTCGCATCATCCGGATGCGTATGATTCCAAGCCCTGCAAGCAAGGCATCAGCAACTACTATGGCGCCATGACCTATGGGGGGATCAGCTTTGCCATCCTGGCGGACCGTCAGTTCAAATCAGCTCCTGAGGGTAATGTGCCGCCGACCGATGAACGACCCGACCACATGATCAATCCGGATGCGGATCCGAAGCTTTCGGACGTTGAAGGCCTCGAACTGCTTGGAGGCAATCAAATGCAGTTCCTGGAAAAGTGGGTGCGTGACTGGCGTGGTGCGCAGATGAAGGCCGTCATCTCCCAGACCATCTTCACCGGCATGGCCACCACGCATGGCGGCGAGCGCCAGGTGCTGCGCATGGACTACGACCAGAACGGCTGGCCGCAAAAGGCCCGCAATGCCGCTCTACGCATCATTCGCAAGGCTCATGCCTTCCACCTCGCCGGAGACCAGCATCTGCCTGCCGTCGTGCATTACGGCATCGATGAACCCCGTGACGCTGGCGTAGCCTTCGCCGGACCTGCGGTGAATGTGGGCTACCCACGCTGGTGGGAGCCGACGGAGAAGGTGAACAAACTCAAGCCCGGCCAAGGCCTCACCGGCGATTTCATCGACCACTTCGGTCATCCGATGAACGTGCTCGCCGTGAAGAACGGCTCGCATCAACCGCGCACTCCGACGGTGGAGAACATGACCGACAAGGCCTCCGGATTCGGCATGGTGCGGTTTAACAAAAAGAAGCGCACCATCACCTGTGAATGCTGGCCCTTCGACAAGGTCGGCGGCGCTCAGTTTGACACTTGGCCCGTCATCTCTACCGAGCGCGACCAGTATGCCCGCACCGCCAAAGCCCATCTACCGACTCTGAAGATCACCGACAGCGAGACCGCCGTGGTCGAGGTTATCGATGGTCGCACCACCGAGCTTATCTACACCATCCGCCTCAACACCTCCGAATGGCAGCCTCACGTCTTTGCCGAGGGTGACTACAACCTGCGCATCACCGAACCCGAAGCCGGCGCTGTGAAAGAGTTCACCGGCATCAAGGCATCCGTGGATAACAAGGAAGTCATTGAGGTGAAGCTTGCCTAAAGTAGCCTTCTCGCTCAGCTAGAAGGCTGAGGAGGTTGATTGCTAGGTCAGATCTGGATTTGGGGAGTTGTCGGCATCGTCTGTCATCTCGCTTGAGCGAGATGACCACTTTGCTTCGCGGTGCGCTGGTCTTTTGTCTGGTTCTCGTTTATCTGAGATCGAATGCCCGCGAAGAAGAAACCGAATGCCAAGCCGCTTGCCGGTGCGGACCTCATCAAAGAGGTCTGCCGGCGCATTCGTGTGGCGCGGAGTTATTGGGATGCGCATAACAACCGGGCTTGTCGCGGTGAGCGGGAGAAGGCGATGACGCTCTATGAAACCTTGAGCGAGACCGAGCGCGAGAAGGTGCCGCAGGAACTGCGCGTGTGGCTGCGTTACCGCAGTGAGAAGTATTTTGGTGATGACCGTACACCGCCTGGAGGTGGGAAGCGATGAGTTCTGGGACGAAGGAAGGCCTGCATCCGCGCAATCGCTTTCGCGAACGGTATGACTTCACGCGTTTGATCGCGGCGAGCGCAGCACTGGAGCCTTTTGTGAAGGTGAACGCACATGGAGACGAATCCATCGACTATGCAAATCCGCAGGCGGTGAAGGCTTTGAATCAAGCATTGCTGAAGGACGCGTATGGCTTGCAGGCTTGGGACATCCCGCCGGGATATCTCTGCCCGCCGATTCCGGGTCGCAGTGACTATCTGCATTATCTGGCGGACCTGATTTCAATGAAGCGCGGGCCATCGGTGCGTGTGCTGGATATCGGCACAGGCGCGAACTGCATCTACCCGCTGATCGGAGTTAGCGAGTATGGTTGGAGCTTTGTCGGAGCGGAGATCGATCCCGTGGCTCATCGCTGGGCGCAGAAGCTGGTGAAGTCGAATGAAGGTGTGGCGGGCCTGATCGAGTGCCGTTTGCAACCTTCCGTAAAGCAGTGCTTTCGCGGTATCATCCGGCCGGGTGAGCGGTTTGATCTCACGATGTGCAATCCGCCGTTTCATGGTTCCGCCGCGGAGGCTGCGGAAGGTACGGAGAGAAAGCTGCGGAATCTGCGGGTGAAAAAGCCTGCGCTGAACTTTGGCGGAAGGGATAACGAACTTTGGTGTGAGGGAGGCGAGTTGGCTTTTGCACGTCGGATGATCCAGGAGAGCCAGGTTTATGCAGGGCAGTGCGGGTGGTTCACGACACTGGTTTCCAAGAGCGCGCATCTGCCGAAGCTGGAGCAGGCGCTGCGGCAGGTCAGTGCCTCGGAAGTGAAGGTCATCGACATGGCGCAAGGGCAGAAGAAGAGCCGCATACTGGCGTGGACTTTTGCGGGGCAAAGGTAAGAGCCTGCGCTTCGTGCTTGGAGCATGATTCACGGAAGATCGGGCGGGACAGGCCGTATTGGGTCAGCTCATTCATGAACCCATCGCTCGCGCTCCTTTCGTTTCTCGTCCTTGCCTCCTCGCTGTCGGCTGAGGTGAGGCTTTCCAAGGTCTTCACGCCGCACATGGTGCTGCAGCGTGACATGGCGGTGCCGGTATGGGGCACGGCGGCACCTGGTGAGAAGGTGGAGGTTTCCTTCGCAGGGCAGACGAAATCGACCACGGCGGATGACAAGGGCGCGTGGCGTGTGAAGCTGGATGCGCTCAAGGCCAGCGCGGAACCTCGGGTGCTGACCATCGGCAGCCTGAAGATCGATGACGTGCTGGTCGGTGATGTGTGGATTGGCTCCGGCCAGTCGAACATGGACATGGTGGTCTCCAGCTATGTGGCGAATGATCCGGTGCTGGCGGAAGCGGCGAAGCAAACCTGCCCGAAACTCCGTCTGCTGCGCAAAGAAGCGAACGCGACCTGGGAACCGTCGTCACCCGAGACGAATCCGAAGTTCAGCGCGCTGCTGTTCTCGTTTGGCTTTGCCCTGCAGAAGGAGATCGACGTGCCGGTCGGTCTGATGGTTGGCGCGGTCGGCGGCACCCCTTCGGGTTTCTGGTTGAGCGAGGAGATGTACCGCAGTGACGCGGCGAGTGCCGAGGCGGTGAAGAAGTTTGCGCCTACCTACAAGTATGACGAGCTCATCGCCAAGCTGGCGGTGGACAAAGCCGCCCATGAGGTCGAGCTGGCGAAGTGGAAAGTGCTTGCCGAGGCCGCGAAGAAGGAAGGCAGGGAAGTGCCGCGTGGTCCGCGCCCTCCCCAGGGTGTGGGCAGACCGGGAGAGACGAATTCAGGCAAAGTTGGGCAGCTCTTCGAGGCCTTCATTCGTCCTTATGTGGGTTATGGCATCAAAGGCGTGCTGTGGGACCAGGGCGAGAGCCGTACGAACATTGTGGGGGTGGACCAGGTGACGCTGATGGGTGCGTTGATCGGCGGCTGGCGCAAGGCCTGGGGCCAAGGAGACTTCCCCTGGATCTATGTGCAGAAGCCCAGCGGTGGTGGTTGCGCTTTTGATTATGCCAAGCCGATGAATGCCCGCGCGGAGAAGTTTGCACCATTGCCGAAGACGATTCCAAATCATCCAGACCTCGAATACTCGCACGTGGCCTTTGAGCAGATCATGAAATATCCGAACACGCACATGGCCATCAGCAGTGATCTCGGCAATGGCATCCACCCGCCGAACAAGTCCGGTTACGGTGCACGCGCTGTGCAGGTGGCTCTGGCGGTGGCGTATGATAAGGGCAATGAATACCTCGGTCCGCAGCTTGCCTCGCACACGATCTCCGGCGGCAAGGTCACGCTGAAGTTCAGACACACCGGCAAGGGCCTGACCTTCAAGAATGGTGACATGCTCCAAGGTTTCTCGATAGCTGGTGCTGACAAAAAGTTTGTTTGGGCGGACGCCGTGATCGAGGGTGACACCGTGGTCGTCTCCAGCAAGGACATACCACAGCCTGCTGCCGTGCGCTACGCGTGGAGCAATGCGTTCCAGTGGGCAAATCTGTTCAATCAGGATGGCCTGCCTGCGCAGCCGTTCCGTACGGATGCGTGGTAGTTTGTGCACTTCATCATGCGCGGTCTGAACGGGCCGCGCTGTGCTTCACTTCGTGGACATGATCTCGCGTTCCAAGAGCTCGAACTCTTGAATGAGTCCGTTCAGCCGGCCTGTCTGGGAGAGCATCTGCTGCTCGTGCTCGGCGGCGACTTCCTGGGCGGGATTGAGGATCTCGAGGAAGCGGGCGAAGAGGGCTTCGACGTCGATGCGCACCTGCTCGGTCAACATCTCGCGCAACGCGTGGGCGGACTCTTCCAGGCGGTCCACCAAGGTGCGGCGCGCGCTGTTCAAGGCGGCTTGAGTGATGAGGAAAGCAGCGCCGACCAGCAGTGAGCCACCCGCGATGGCAATGGCGGCTCCGAGCGGCCCTTCGAAATACCACGCCGCAGCGATGGCCAGCAGCGCGGGAACGGCAAGCCAGGGCACCCAGCGTGCACGACGACGTGCGGCGACCAGACCTGGCGCGATGACTTCATCCAGCTTCAAACCGAGCACGAAGCGACGGATGGTGGAGTCGACATGCGCGCTGAAAAGGCGGCGCACTTCGGGATCGGCCTCGGTGGGAAGCTTGTCATCTGGCGGGAAAAGACTGCCGCGACCTTGGGCATGCAGGAAGCGATCATATTGCAGATAGTCTTCCTCCAAAATGATGCCGACCTGACGCCAGCGATCTCCGGTGCGCTGCTGTAGATCCTGAAAGAGGCGATGATCCAGGCTCTGCGCCTTGTTGCCGCCATTGGCAGCATCGTCATTGTCCTCGGGATCAGCTTTTTCAAAGGCCTGCTTGGTGGCGAGAGCATCCTCAGCGAGTCCGGCGACACGCAGGCAGGACTCCTGGTAGTCACGTTCCGTGGCATCGAGAGCCGGGAGCACTTTTTTCAAGGTGCGGTCCACCTGCAGCTCGCGCTCTGTCTGCATCTCCTGCACCAATGAGGCAGCACGCTGCGCACCACGCGCATGCGAGCCGATGCGCTCGTTGATGTTATTCAGGAGCTGGCGCGCGATGCGGATGGAGTGGACGAGCTTGTTCAGCCGCGCGGCGTTCTGTGCGACGAGACGGGAGATGTAGCCTTCCAGTTCATGGAAGCCGCTCTGCTGCATGAGCGTCTCGCGATCGATGCCTGAACTACGCGCCAGATAGGCCTTCTTCGCGGAGACCGGGAAGATGGGGAAGTCACGCCCGTAGCGCTGGCGCACGAGCTGGCTCATGTAGTCGATGATCACGCTCATCTCCTCGGGTGAGCGGAGGTCACACTGCTGGATGACGAAGACCACATTGCGCATCCAGTGCTTGTGCACCTTGTCGAGGAACTGCCACGCGCTGGCACCCCACGGATTCATGGCGCTAAAGACAAAGATGACGAGATCCGAGATGGGCACGAAGCGCTCCGTGATCTCCTGATGCTCGTTCTCGATGCTGTTCGTCCCAGGCGTGTCGACGATGTGGAAGTCGCGGAGGAACTCGGCCGGCACTTGCACCTCATCGAGGGTCGGCGTGATGGGTGAGATGAGGTGTTCCGGGCCGTGCTTGAAGAAGAGGATCTTGGCCGTGGTGGGCATCACGCCCGTGCGGGAAAAGTCCTGGCCAAACAACGCATTGAGGAAGGTGGACTTGCCCACATTCACCTCGCCCACGACAACAAACACAAAGGGTTCCTTGAGGCTCGTCGTGAGGTTCTCCACGATGGCCTGGGACTCCGCATCCGCGCCGAGATCACGCAAGACTGCACCGAGCGCCTGCAGCTGGGCATCCAGCTTGGAGCGAAGGTGAAAGTAGGTGTCGCCGATCATCGGGAGGAATGACGAGGGATGAAGCTAGAATGATGCAATGTGTGACGAGACTCGAAGGACAGGCGCAACTTCGAGATTCGATGTCTCTCATCAGGGCCCGTCCGCTCAGAGGCACTCCCACCACGGGGGGATTACTGCGGAAGTGGCTTGGGATCTTTATCACCCATGGGCACCGCGGGGCGGATGACCACACCGACAGGCATGTTGGCCTTCTCCATGTTCATGAGCTGGCTCACCGTGACGAACTGATAGCCTTTGGCGATGAGCTGGTCGAACATGGCAGGCACGGCCTGGATGGTCGGCGGATGGATGTCATGCGCGAGCATGATGGCACCGGGGTGCGCGCCACTCACAAGGCGGCTGGTGACCACGGAGACACCCGGGCGGCGCCAGTCCTGCGGATCCACGGACCACATGATGGTGCTGTAGCCAAATTCCGAGAACATAAGCTGCTTGATGCGCGTGTTGATGGCACCATAGGGCGGACGGATGAGCTGCGGGCGGTAGTTCGCGGCAGTCATCAGCGCGGCTTCGCTTTGTTTGAGCTCGGAGCGGATCTGGTCATCGGAACGGCTGGTGAGGCTGCAATGGGTGTAGGTGTGATTCCCGATCTCATGCCCTTCCGCGATGATGCGCTGCACGATCTTTGGGTAGGCCTTCACGTTCTGGCCGATGAGGAAGAAGGTACACTTGATGTTCCGCTCCTTCAGGATGTCCAGCAGCTTGGGGGTGAGGCTCGGGTGCGGGCCGTCATCAAAGGTCATGGCCACGACCGGCTGGGTGATGTTCACCTGCGAGTAGCCGATGCGCGCTCCGGCGGGAGGCGTCGTGGGCATGGTGGAAGGCTTGTTCAGCCGCTTGGCCAGGGGATTGTCCTGCAGCACGGCCGAGTCGGCCACAGTGGCGGAGGGCTTTTTGTCGGAGGTCGAGCAGCTCGCGCTGCCCATGAGGATGCCAAGCCAGATGCTGAGATACATGCGTTGTGAAGTCACGCCTGCGAGAGTAAAGAAAGCTGGCGGTTAGGAAAGGGTGAAGTTCGTGGAAAAATGCAGCGCCAGAGAGGTCGAACATCCAGAGGGTCAAGGTGGTAGGCCTGGCCAAAGGTGGGACGAAAGATGCTACCCAGGTTGGCTCCTTGCCCGCTTGACCACGTCCCGATCTTGACCCCAGAATCCCGCCATGCACATCCCGAGCCTGATTGAGCGCAAACGTGAGGGCGGTCAGCTATCGTCAGAGGAGATTCGCCAGGTCATCCAGGATTTCACCTCCGGAGAGATGCCGGACTACCAGATGAGCGCGCTGGCCATGGCCATCTTTTTCCGCGGCATGACCACGGAAGAGACGGCTGCTTTGACGGAGGCCATGCTGCACAGCGGCTCCACGCTGAGGTGGCCGGCATCCGCACCCATGCGGGTGGACAAGCATAGCACGGGCGGCATTGGCGACAAAACCAGCCTCGTCATCGCGCCGCTGCTGGCCTGTGACGGCGTCTGGGTGCCGATGATCTCGGGGCGCGGACTTGGCATTACCGGCGGCACCCTGGACAAGCTGGACTCCATCCCTGGTTTCCGCACACAGATGAGCGAGCCGGAGATCCGCCGGGTGATCGAGAAGCACGGCTGTGTCATGGTCGGGCAGACCGGCGATATCTGTCCTGCGGACAAGAAGCTCTATGCGCTGCGTGACGTGACCGGCACGGTCCAGAGCATCCCGCTCATCACGGCCAGCATTTTGAGCAAAAAACTCGCCGAGGGTCTGGATCGCCTGATCCTGGATGTGAAGTACGGCAGTGGGGCCTTCATGCAGACGGAGGCGGCCGCGCATGAGCTGGCGCAGAGCATGGTGCAGACGGGTCGCGCGCTTGGTGTGCGTGCGAGTGTGCACCTCAATCGCATGGACGAACCCACGGGTGAGGCCGCCGGAAATGCGCTGGAAGTGGCCGAGGCTGTGCGTTGCCTGCAAGGCGAAGGTCCACCGGATCTGGAAAAGCTCGTGCTGGACCTCTGCGCAGCTGTTTCCGTTTCCTCACGTGAGCGCTTGCGGCAGATCCTGCACAGTGGTGCCGCGTGGACGAAGTTTCAGCAGATGGTCACCGCTCAAGGGGGCGATGCCGCCGCGCTGGAGCGCATGGCCGAGATCCATCATGCACCGATGATTCAAGAGGTGAAGGCTGAGCACGCCGGAGTGATCAGGCGCATGGATGCGCGTGCCATCGGCCAGGCGGTGTTGGAGCTCGGCGCTGGGCGTGCGAGATCAGGCGACAGCATCGACTACGCGGTGGGTTGTGATCTGATCGCGAAGACGGGTAACGAGGTGGCTTTTGGGGAGACGCTGATCCGCATCCATGCCCGCACTCCCGCAGCGGCAGAGGCTGCGGAAGCTATGATCCGGAGCGGAATCCAGATCGAGTGAGTCCTTTCGTCCCCTTCTACAGCCCCGTGCCGTTCATGCTCGTCATGCATGATTTGAGTCGTTTGGCGGTGACTCGCGGGTTGTGTGTCACGGCATGTGCGTCATCTTGTCCTCAAATCATGCCACTGACTGAAGACATCCTTTCCCGCCTTGGCACGGAAGTGCCGCTGTCCAAGATCGACCATGCCTTGCAGGAGATCTGGGCCAGCGATGAGGCGAAGACACGCTCCTCGCTCATCAACTTCGCCATCTACTCCGAAGATCCCGAGATGCTGGTGCGCAACAACGACCGCCTGGCCCGCATCACTGCGGATCATTCCTGCCGAGCCCTTTTGATCACCTGCCTGCCGGAAGTGAAGCCGCAGCGCGCGCGCGCCTGGATCAACGCCCTGTGCCGCCCCTATCAGGGCAAGCAGGTCGTGTGCAGCGAGCAGATCAGCTTCGTGCTGGAAGGGGGGGATGCCGCGCAGGTGCAGAATGTGGTGTTTGGTCATCTGGACTCCGACTTGCCGCTTTTCATCTGGTGGCAGGGCTCTCTGACGCAGCACTTTGAAGAGCGCCTCTACTCCCGCCTCCATACCCTGATCGTGGACAGCAGCGCCTGGGCTGATCCGAAGGCGGAACTGGACTATCTGCTCGCCGCTCGTGACGCGGCCAGTTTCGACGTGCGTGACCTGAGCTGGACACGCAGCCACTTTCTGCGCACGGCGCTCGCCAGCTCCTTCCAGGACGCGAAGGCACGTGAACGTCTGCCCGAGATCGAGCGGGTGGAAATCTCGCATGCGCCGAAGCAGCGCTGCGCGGCCCTGCTGCTGGCAGGCTGGATCTCCCAGCGTCTGGTGACCGAGCTGGATGCCTCGCATCCAGGATCAGACCTCGTCTTTAAGAAGGCAGATGGATCACAGCTCAAGATCGAGCTCAAGGAAGCAGACTCAGCCTGTGCGCTGTCGTCACTGAAGGTGGTGGCACCCTGCCTCGAGCTCTCCATCACCCGAGACGCCACCTCCACCTTTGTGCACACCAGCACGTCATGTGATGGTCACAGCCATGAGGAGATCCTGCCGGCGGATGTGGTGAGTGATTCCGAATTGATCGGAGAGCAGCTCAGCCGTGCGGGTGGAAACACGCACTTTCGAGCGGCCCTGCCTCTGCTGGCACACATGCTGTGATGCCTTCGCGGTCTCAGCGCAGTAGCCGCCAGAGATGCTCCACATCCTCATCGGGGATCAGCGGGTCCAGGTCCTCACGTGCGATCTCGGAAAAAATGGCGCGCGCCTTCGCAGTGAGGTTAACGAGCCGCACCCGCAGGGCATTCACAGAGATCTCGAGGGTCTTCGCCACTTCGGCCTGAGGTGGACCATTTTTCTGCCAGCCATGCAGCATGTAGGGGCGCAGAACCTGGTAGATATGCGGGCGCTTCTGCACCTTAACATCGGCGTCCAGCCTCAAAAGCGTCTTCTCCCACAGCGGCAGTGCCAACGCTTGATCACAGGCCATGGAGGCATCCTGACCCACGCGGTACTGGCGGGTGAACTCCATCTCCACACTGTCAAACTCCCACCGCACATGCTCCACACCACCGCCGCGTTTGCGGGCCGTGCGGTGCTCACGGCGGTTCGTCATGCGGTTGTTGAAGGAGCGGATCATCCAGGCGCGCAGGCGGCCTTTCTCCTTCTGCAGCGTCTTCAGCGCGTCCTGCCCCAGCACATGGGCAAAGAAATCCTGTACCGCATCCTCCGCGTCATGCGGTGTCAGTCCCGAAGCGCGTGCATAGTGATAAAGCGCACGCCGGTACGCTGAGCAGAGCCTGTCCAAAGCGATCTCCGCTCCGCGGAAGTCCGTGGATCGGAGCAAATGGACAAGTGTCCATTGAGTCGTAGGAAACAGGCTGGGTGGAGGTTCCACGGAACAAATATCTATTCTAGAGTACGACTGTTTACCTCAAAGGCGGCAGGTTGTTACCATCAAAAGATCATAGGCTGGGCGGTTTTTTCTCATCCTTTTCTTAGACCGGTCTGCCAGGGGGCTCTTTTTCTGCAAAATCTATTTCCTGATTCGCTGTAAATTGAATGCCCGGCCTGCTCAAAATCGCTTATCTTGAGCTTCTTGATGGAATCTGCCGGACAACCGCCCTCATCCACCACGCCAGCGCCTGACTGGTTGCGTGATCTGGGCTGGGCGGATGTGTATGAGATCAGGCGGATCATCGGCCGCGGGGGCATGGGACGGGTCTATGAGGGCTGGCACCGCCAGCTTGGCATCGCCGTCGCGCTCAAGATCATTGATCCCCACCTTGTGGGTGAAGATCATGTGCGGGCACGCTTTGAAAAGGAGGCCATGACACTGGCCCGTCTTCAGGAGCCGGTGCCACACCCGAATATCGTGCGCGTTCTCGACTTTAAGCTGCTGGACAGTGTCGGTTGCATCGTCATGGCCTACGTCAAAGGCATGGATGTGCGGGCCTGGTGTGTGGATCGCGCGGAGTCGCAGACCAAGCGTGTGGCTTTGGTGGAACAGGTGGCGCGCGCGGCGGGATATTTTCACAGCTTTGGTCTGGTGCATCGGGACCTGAAACCGGCGAATGTGCTGGTGCGCGAGGGCTCGGGTGAGCCAGTCATCGTGGATTTTGGCATCGTGCGCGGACGGGAGGACGTCACATTGACCCGCACCCAGCAGGCCCTGGGCACTGCGGCTTACATGGCTCCGGAGTTGCTGGGGCTCAAAAAAAATGAGCCGGTGACGCAATCGACCACGGAGGAGACCGATCAAACGCCTCCCGGGGAGATCAGTCCGGCGGCGGATGTGTATGCGCTCGGCGTCATGCTCTATGAGCTGATGTGCGGCAGCCTGCCCTATGGGGCCACGCTGGTGGAGGTCTTGCCGAAGCATCAAAGGGAAACCGTGCCGAGCGGCATCACCTCACGCCCCAAGCGCCTTCCTAAAGACCTGGAGCGCGTGTGCTTGAAGGCGATCGCTCATCGGCGCTCGGAGCGGTATGCCAACGGCACCGAGTTCGCGGAGGATCTCGCGCGCTACCTGCGCGGGGAATCGGTACTCGCACGCCCGATCTCCAAGATCCGTCATGCAGCCCGGCGCGCCAAGCGCAGGCCTGCTCTGACCCTTGCCACCATCTTGGTGGCGGTGCTGATCCTGGTGGCCGGGGCGCGTCTTCTCTGGGATGCGCGGCTGGCGAAGGTGGCGCGGTTGCGGGAGCAGATCAGCCTTAACATCCCCATCGCCTCCTGGTCCACGGAGGTGATGCTGAGGACAGATCAACTGATCGATGAACTCCAGCACAAGGACCCCGTGCAGGCCGCCATCTTTCATCGCACGCTCATCCACGGAGCCATGCGTGAGATCCTGCAGATGCTGAAGAGGCCGCGCATCAGCGAGCAGGACCGTCAGGAGATCCAGGTCACTCTGAACTGGCTGGAGGACCATGATAAGACGGAGGCGGCGCGTCTGCGTGCAGCCGTCGAGCAGCGTCAGGCACGCTGGGATGCGCTGCTGGAGATGGCGCCACCCTTTCAAAATCTGGCAGCTCAGGCAGACAACGCGCAGGTGGTGGAAGGTGCGGTCGTGCTCAGCGGTCAGAGCACGGGTGAGCGGTTGTTGAAGTTCACGCGCCCACCGCCGCTGGAGATCACCAGCACCTTCGTCATACCACCCGAGGGTGCAAAGGCCCTGGGCTTCAAGGTGCGGATCTCCGGAGAATGGCACACCCTCCAGTTGATCCGGCCTCCCACAAGCTCCCTCGTTCTTCATCTGCGGCAGTTTCACCTAACAAACAGTATTCCAGAGGCTGCGCTCGTCATCGCTCGAAAAGACCGCATTCTGGCAGTCACCCCCATCGAGACACCGCCTGAGCCTGGCACCACCCTGCAGATGAAGCTGCACATCGAAAACAGGCACATCAGTCTGGAGACGAGCGCTGGAGACCGTGTGGAGAGCCTGCAGCGCTATCAATCTGTGGATCCGGTGTCCGTGTCGCTCGTCGGTTTGCCAAGTCTTCGGATTCAGAATCTGCTCTGGACAGGACCCGACGAGCTCCCTGATGCCAGCCCGTTGGAAAAAGGTGATCTGGATGCGGCCAAGGAGCAGTGGTGGCCGGCGGAAACTCATTTTCTCCAGCTTTCCGGTGATCCGGAATATGGTGCCGAGGCGCTTTTTAAAGCGGGTGACTGCCAGTTTCAGCTTGGACGGATGGCGGATGCTCAGTCCACCTGGGAGCAGGTCATGCGCGGCCCGGAGTCTGAATGGCGCACGGAGGCTTGTCTCCAGCTGTGGTATCTGCATGCAGATGCCGGACGGCTGGATCAGGCGCGCGTTTACTTGGATCAACTGCCCGGTCCCGAAAACATGCCAGCGGACTACCTGGCGCAGATCCAGCGCCCGGGGCGGAGGCTGGATGACATCTACCGCTCCCAAGGCCGTGGCCTGAATCTGCTTCGCCCCATGCCGGGCGTGGAGGATGCCGTGCGTGTTCATCGCATGCTCAAGTACACGCCGGTGGAGGTCGCCGCGCGTTTTGCTCTCGCCCGCCATTTCAATGGCATGGATGAGGCTGCGCGAGACCTGCTTTACGATGGTGTCAAAGTGAAGCGTGTCGAAAAGATCACTTCGGAAGAGAAAAGATCCCTCAGCACAAATTTAGAACTCTGGAGTCTGATCACCCGCAGCGAGATTGATGAAGGCCTGGCCGCGGCACAGAAAACGTGGCTGGCTCACCTGCCTGCCACGCACTCCATCGCGCTCACCATTCGTCTGGATCATGCGCGCAGGCTGGCGCGTGAGGGCAGGGCCGCGGAGGCGCTTGTCATCGCGCGTCAGGTGCTGATGGAGGAAAACGCTCCCATCATGGGTTTCACGGGAGCAGCGCTGCTCATCGCGGCGCTTGATCCGGACACGGGTGTCGAGGCGGCGAATCAGGCGCTGCAGAGGGTCGCGCAGGCACCACGGCAGATCCATGAGTTCACACTCATCCATCGTTGGCTGCTGCACAGCGTGGCACGCGACTGGACAACACAAAGCACCGTGGACGTTCTCGCACAGTTTCTCAGCCTCGGTGAATCGAGGGAGAGTCGTGAGACGCTGCGCGGCAGGATCTGCCGGCTCTTGCTTGAAGATGATGCCATGGTGAACTCTCTGAATCATTTGTTTGATGACCAGGCCGGACAAAAATTGCTTCGGTCCTTCGCTCTGCGTTCCCAGCCGGCACGCCCGTCCGTGCATGAGCTGTTTTACATGGTGCTGCGCCGTCACATCATCTTCTCCGCCTTCGGTCCCGGGGCAAATGACCAGGAGCTGGCCGCAGCGTTTACGTTGACGACGAGCTGGCTGGATGCTTACGCGAAGGGAAAGATCACCGCGGATGATTTTCTGGCACTCATGGAAAGCCTGCAGGCCTCTGAACCAGGGCTCATGCTGAAGGCTGCCCTGCCACGCTGGCCCGGGCCTCTGCAAGAGGCCGTGGGCAGGGTCTTTGAGATGCGGCGGCCGCGACCGTGATGCATCACATGGCCTCGGCCTGCTCCAGCACATCCGCAAAAGGCACGCGCTCCAGATGGCCGAACAAATCATGCTTCGTCAGGCGTGCGCGTGACGTCGCCGGGCTCGTGATGCCGCAGAGGAAGCGGGTGATCTGCCGGGGAGTCCGCAGGGCCGTATGACGCTCATTCATGAGCGTGCGGATGGCGCCCACGTCCTCCCGCGTGATCTCGGGCACCTTCGCACGGGGGATCTCGCGTGCCTCATCAGTGGTCGTGCCCTTGGCACGCTCCAGGCAGCTCGTGCAGGTGCCGCAGTCGTCGGCCATCTCTTCGCCAAAGTAGCTCAGCAGCCAGCGTGTGAGACAGCCGCGGTGCGATGCCATTTCCAAAACTTGGTTAAGCCTCTCCACATCACGCTTCTCACGCTTGGAAAAGAGCTGCTGCATCTCCTGGCTGATCTGCTCGGGATTCCGCTGGTCATGATCATCACAAAGCCGGTAGCGCTGGCGTGAACCGCTGGGCTTGAGCTCGATCTCCCCGGCTTCCTGCAGCCAGGTCAGTGCTTTCAGGATGCGCTCGCGCTCCTCCTGCATCGCCGTGGCGGCCTCATCAGGATTCAGCGTGGTCCATTTTGTGCCCTTGTTTCCTGCGGCAAAGAGCCTTTTCAGGAAAGCCTGCCGATCCGGACTGTGCCCGGACAGCACGCGTGCTTCCGGTTGAAGCAGGCGGAACTGATAGCTTGAGTAAAAAGAACCCAGCGGACGCATGACTCCGCGTAACTCCAAGTTCGTCAACACGGTCTCGATGACGAGAGGCCGGATGTCCGTGGCCTGGGAAAGCTCATAGAGTGAGAAGTCAAACTCCTGCCCCTGGCGCAGCAGATGATCCACGAGCTGTCGCAGCGCCTGCGGTGTCGGCGTGTCACCAAAGGTGAAATTCTCCAGCACCGTGCAGTCATCGCCGCAGGCCAGCAGCTCGCACACAGAGACCTTGCCATCACGTCCAGCTCGCCCTGTCTCCTGCATGTAGTTCTCCAGCGTCTTCGGCAGGTTGTAGTGATATACCGCGCGGATGTCCGCCTTATCGATCCCCATGCCGAAGGCGATCGTGGCCACGATCACGTCCACGCTGCCGTCCATGAAGGAATCCTGCGCGGCATGCCGATGCTCATCCGCAAGACCTGCGTGGTAGGCCAGCGCGTTCACCCCATTCTTCTGTAGATGGGTGGCCACCTCTTCCGCAGTGTTTTGCAGGGTCACGTAGACGATGCTCGGCACCTTGCGCTTCAGCAGCACCTTGGTGAGATACTCCTTCTTCTTCGCGACCGGGCAGGGCGTGATGCGGTAATGCAGGTTAGGCCGGTGGAAGGAGGTCTGCACGTGGTCCCCATCCGTGATGCCAAAGGCTGCGCGGATATCACGTGCGACATCTGGAGTGGCCGTGGCCGTCAAAGCCAGCACCGGCTTGATGCCAAGGTCTTTCGCCACATGCGCGAGCCGCAGATACTCGGGACGAAAGTTGTGCCCCCACTCCGAAATGCAATGCGCCTCGTCCACCGCCATCATGGCGATCTTCATCCTCTTCAACTGCTCGATGAAGTTCTCATTCATCAGCCGCTCCGGCGCGATGTAGAGCAGTTTTAACGTGCCATTGCGCAGTTCCTCAAACACCTGCCCTGCCTCTTCTTGGGAAAGGGATGAGTCCAGCCGCGCCGCCGAGATGCCGCGCGCACGCAAGGCCTGCACCTGATCCTTCATCAGCGCGATCAGCGGCGAGATCACCAACGTCACCCCTTCCATCAACAGCGCCGGAAGCTGGTAGCACAGGCTCTTCCCCGCACTCGTGGGAAACAGCGCCAGCGCGCACCTCCCCTCCAGCAGCGCCTCCATCACGCGCTCCTGCCCCGGCCGGAAAGCTTTGTGGCCGAACTGGGTCCTGAGGGTGGTTTGGAGGTCAGACTGCATCAAGCATCCTGGCATAGGGTGACAAATTCAGCATTCCCTTTCCGCGTGTTCGGTGTATTCCGTGGGCATCCACCATGTCCTACTGGCTGCTCAAATCCGAACCTGACGTCTTTTCCTTCGAACACCTCAAGGCGCGCCCGAAGAAAACGGAGCCTTGGAACGGTGTGCGCAACTACCAAGTGCGGAACATGATGCGTGATGAGATGGCCGTGGGTGACCTTGGCTTCTTCTATCACTCGAGCTGCGAGGTGCCGGGCATCGCGGGCATCGTCAAGATTGTCAAAGAGGCTTACCCGGACCACACGCAGTTTGATCCCTCCTCCGAGTACTTTGACAAAGGCAGCCAGCGCGAGGAACCGCGCTGGCTGATGGTGGACGTGAAGTGGGAGGCCGACTTCAAGAACTTCGTCACCCTGGACATGCTCCGTGAGGACCCGAAGCTCGCGGACCTGGTGACGCTCCGCCGCGGCAATCGTCTCTCCATCACGCCGGTGGAAAAGGCGCACTGGGACCGCATCTGCAAGCTTGGCGGATTGTGATGACGCTCAAGGCGTCACCAAGACATCCTTCACGCTCAATGTGCCGAAGCTGAAGCCAACACTGAGGTTGGCCTTCTTCTGCGCATAGGAGGCATGCTCGTAAGTCTTCTCGAAGTCGCCGATCTTCACGGTGGCCTTCGGACCGCGCAGGGTGACGGTAACGGGCACCCATTCACCGGGCTTCAGAGTGAGCGCTTTCTCCTGCCCGGTGGAGATGGACTTGTGGTCCTTTGAATCCGTGGGAAAGGCGCGCACCGCTGTCCCCAGAGCCGAAGTGCCAAAGCGGAAGACGTGCCCGTCCTCGCTGTTGCAGGTGAAGACCACCGTTTTCACGGCAGCATCAGCTTTGTAGCTGAAGTGGATCGTGGCATCGGCGTAGCTGAGATCATAGAAGATGATGGGGCCGTGATCTTTGTTCTTCTTGTAAAGCGCATCGTCCTGCGAGCAGGTGGCGGTGTTTCCTTCGAACTTCCATTCGCCGCGTGAGGCACGACGCGACTCCAGCTTCGGAGTTGAGAAGTCATCTTTGAGCAGAGGGGCATCCGCCGCGAAGGCTGAGCCGAGGAACAGAAGACTGAGGGAAAGGGTGCGCAGCATCATGAGGCGCTGAGAACAGTGTGCGGCACGCAGATATTTCATCGGCTTGGCTTCATGAGTACGTTGTTCACGCTTTAGCGTGTTCAATGAAGCCTCGAAGCACACGCTAAAGCGTGAACAACGTACGCGCAGGGCTTTGATCTCCCCTGAGTCAAAAACCCTTTTGACAGGATTAACACGATGCCAGGATTAGCAGGAAAGAAATAATCATGTAAATCCTGTCCATCTTGTTAATCCTGTATAAACAGCCGCGAACCTCACTGGAGCTTCCACTCCTTCAGCCGCTGCCACTCCAGACCTGGACGGTCCACGCGGAACTGCACGAGCTGGCCGTGCTCCATCTCGGTCACATAGATGGTTCGTCCATCGGGACCGCCGAAGCAGAGGTTGGAGGGATTCTTTCCGGTCAGCGTGATCTCCTGCAGCACCGCACCCTTCGGTGAAAGCTTCACGACGGTGCCCTTGCCATGGCGGGTGATGTAGAGATTTCCGTCCACATCCACGCGCATGCCGTCAAAGCCATGATCGGGGAACTCCTTGAGCAGGCGCCTGCTTGTGAGCGAGCCATCCGCCCTCACGTCAAAGGCCCAGACCATGCGCTGGATGCTCTCATTCACATAGAGTGTCTTGCCATCGGGGCTGAGGTCGATGCCATTCGTGGTGCCCATGTTCTCGGCGACCTTGGTGAACTTGCCTTCGCGGCTGATGAGCCAGATCTGGCCCGTTTTTTCCTTCCAATTGGGATCACTGGCATACAGGGTCCCGTCGGCGGCCATGCAGAGGTCGTTCGGCTGGTTCATCGTCGGCTCATGCGCGAAGGTGGCGATCTCCTTCGTCTTCGGATTCACCCGCAGAATGTTGTGCCCGGTGTAGTCGGCCACATACATCATGCCGTCCGGGCCGAAGCGGATGCCGTTCGCCTTGGTGGTCGGCGGCAGGTCGACAAAGAGCTCCGCCTTGCCCTCGGGCGTGGTTTTTCCCAGCGTGTGCTCGTTGCCGAATTTCACGCAGAAGATATTTCCCTGCGCATCACAAGCCGGACCCTCGATGCCGCCGGTGAACTGGCCCACGGGTGTGAGAGCGCTGGCCTTGAACAGCGGCTCTGCGGCGGATAAGGGCTGGCAGGCGAGTAAAACAAGGGCGGCGAGAAGGCGATGATGCATGGCGGGCTTAATCAACGGCAACCCTGAGGCAATCTTGTCGCGTCAATCGGGACCGAGGAGGGTTCCAGGGGCCTCCCAACAGCCATCGGACAGCCAATTCCCCCTTGCACCGGGGGGACGGATCAAGGATACCTCCGGCCCGTTCCTGCCCATGAATGTGTTCCTTCCCCTGCTCGCCTCCGCTGCCCAGCCTGTCACCTCTGGTCTGGGGCGTTTGCATGAGTTCCTCGCCACGGGCGGGTATGTGATGCTCATGATCGTCCTCTGCTCCTTCCTGGCGGTGACAGTGATCATCTCCGCCTGGCTCAGGCTGCGGGACCATCTGGTGCTGCCCGCCAGTGTCATGAGCCAGCTCCGTTCGCTGCCGAACTACGCGGCGAAGGGTGAGATCAAGCCCCTGCAGGAGTTTCTGGAGAAAGATGAATCCCTGCTGGCCAAGCTGGGCGCGCTGGCCATCAGCGGTACCTTTTCCTCACGGCAGGAGTGCGTGGACACGCTGACCGCCCGTGCCAAGGAGGAGCTGCACCATCTGGAGCGCGGCATCCCCATGCTGGAGGTCATGGTCACCGTGGCGCCGCTGCTGGGCCTCCTGGGCACCACCGCCGGTCTGGTGGGCATGTTCTCCGCCTTTGGCAATGATGGCGGCACGGACACCAATGCCGTGGCACGTGAGATCGGCGTGGCGCTGCGCTGCACCATCGCAGGTCTCTTCGTGGCGGTGCCCTCCGTGGTGGCACACACGTATTTCGTTAGGCGTCTCGACCAGGTGGCCGTGCGGCTGGAGTCCATCATGCACGAGACGATCCAGACCTTCTTCGCGCATTTTGAAGTGCAGCGCCTGGGCAATGCCGCCCCTGAAAACAACTGACCTAACCGGAGACATGTCATGCAGCTGAATCTCCGCCCCCGCCGCCGTCCGGTGCCCGCCATCCCCATCGTGTCGCTCATCGACATCATGGTGATCCTGCTGATCTTCTTCATCGCCACCACCACGTTCCGTGACAAGAAGGTGCAGATGAAGATCAACCTGCCGCAGTCGCAGACGATGGGCGGCACCGAAGCTGCTGAAACGACGCGCAAGACCATCACGGTCACGCCTAACAAAGAGCTCTTCCTGGATGGGAATCCGGTGAACGTGGACAAGCTGGCCGCGGAGCTCAAGAGCCTCAAGGCCGCGAATCCCAACACCAAGCTCGAGCTTCAGGCCGACACGGACACCTCGCTGGGGATGCTCGTGAAGATCTGGGATGCCCTGCGTGCCTCGGGCTTCTCCATCAATGACGTGCCTGCACGCATCCAGCGGCCCGGGCAGAACTAACAAGTTTCTTTCATCACATCCATGGTCCTGAAAATCGTCCGATATCCTGAGCCCGTCTTGCGTGCGAAATGCCGTGAGGTCACTGAAGTTACTCCCGAGATCCGCCAGTTCGCGGCGGACATGATTGATACGATGCGTGCCGCCAACGGCGTGGGTCTGGCCGCCCCTCAGGTCGCCCATGACATTCAGCTCGCCGTGATCGACGTCTCGCACAATCCTCAGTGCATCACCTATCTGCGCATCAATGGCGAGGCGGTGGACATGGTGAAGCACATGCCGGTCATCTTCCTGAATCCGAAGCTCGAGCTTGGCAAAAACAAGGAGTCTGATGAAGAAGGCTGCCTCAGCTTCCCGCGTCTGCGTGGAGACATCCGCCGGAGCATCGACGCGAAGGTGACTTTTCAGACGCTGGATGGAGAAACGCAGACCTGGGAGACAGACGGCCTGCTGGCCCGTGCTTTCCAGCACGAGATAGATCACCTGAACGGCGTGCTTTTCATCGACCGCATGTCCGCCACAGCGAAGGTGACCCTGAAGAGAAGGCTCGCCCGTCTGATGGAAGAGTGGAGTGAAGACGACATCGGCGAAGACTGATGTGATGCCATGATCTCCGTCAATCCGCCGCATCCCCTGCTGCCTGAGATCGATCGCGCGCATGAGGCGGCGGAGGTGAATGCTTTTGGCAAGGAACGTGGCGCAGGCTTCTACGAGGCCTGCCATCTGCATGCGCAGACTCAGTGGCAGAAGGGCTTTCCGGCGAAGTGCATCCTGGCGCTGAACCGAGCTCTGAGCTGCACGCTGGCTTCGGAGGAGCCGGTGATGCAGCAGCATCCGCTGCCCTATCGGGCTCTGGCCTGGATCCTGATGAACCGCCGGGAGGATCAGTTCACCGGCAATCCGCGCCGGCACTGGCAGCACCTCGCCACGCGCATGGTGGAGCCTAACAGGGAATTGCGCGCATGGCGTGCATGGGCCTGCTGGTACCTTTCGAAGGAAATCCTGCCCGAAGTGGAGTTTCCACCGGACTTCAAGCAGATCCGTGAGGAAGCTGTGCGCGAGCCCCGACACGCGGAGATCGCCGAACGCCTCGCGGCCTTGTCTCCGGCAGATGATCTGCCCCGCTGGGAAGAGGCGCTGGGCTGGGTGCGCGCACAGATGGGCCGGAGCGCGCCTGAGGTCATCGAGTGGCGCATCCGCCGCATTGACGCGTCCGAGCTGCCCGTGGTGCAGAAGCTGGCGCAGCGGATCTGGCCGGCAGTTTACCCCGGCATCATCACCCATGCGCAGATCGACTACATGCTCTCCGTCTGGTATCACCCTTCTTTGATGATGCGGGAGATGGAGGCGCGTGGCACGTGGTTTGCGCTCATCGAAGCGGCAAGTCATGGGCCTGTGGGTTATCTTTCCTTCGAGCGCTATCCCGACACAGACATCTGCTTCATCAACAAACTCTACCTCGTTCCTGAAATGCATGGGCAGGGTCTTGGCGCCAGGGCTCTGGAGTGGATAAGTGAGCGTGCGATCGAGCTGGGCTGCGCGCGCCTGCAGCTCCGCGTGAACAAGGCCAATGCTCCGGGCATCCGCGCCTACCAGCGCGCGGGCTTCAGCTTTCTCGAAGATGTGTCCACGGACATCGGCAGCGGCTTCGTCATGGATGATTTTCGCATGGAGAAGATGATTTGAGCGGCTAGCATGAGGGCGTATGACAGACCTCCCTCCCTCCATCGGCATCATCGGCGGCTCCGGACTTTATGATCTGGAAGGATTTGAGCAGCGGGATGAGATCGAGGTGAAGACACCCTTTGGCGCGCCTTCGGACAAGCTGGTCACCGGCATCTATGCGGGCAGGCGTGTGTACTTCCTGCCACGTCATGGCAAAGGCCACCGCATCCTTCCGACTGAGCTGAACCACCGCGCGAACATCTGGGCGATGCGTTCCCTGAATGTGCGCTGGATCATCGCGGTGACGGCGGTGGGCAGCCTGAAGGAGGAGTATCGCCCGCGTGATGTCGTGCTGCCAGACCAGTTTTTTGACCGCACAAGCCGTCGTGAGCACCACACGTTCTTTGGGAATGGCATCGTGGGTCATGTGGCCTTTGCGGATCCGATCAGCGAGGGGCTGCGCAGCCTGCTGAGCGAGGAGGCCAAAGCCTCCGGTGCCCGGGTGCATGATCACGGCACGTATGTGAACATGGACGGCCCGGCCTTCTCCACGCGGGCTGAATCCAATGCCAACCGCCAGCTTGGTTTCGATGTCATCGGCATGACAAATCTGCCGGAGGCCAAGCTGGCGCGCGAAGCTGAGATCGCGCTCGCCACGCTGGCGATGATCACGGATTATGACTGTTGGAAAACCGATGAAGCGCATGTGACCGCTGACGCCGTGATGGCTCATGTCTCCGCAAATGCGGCCATGGCGAAGCTGGTGATCTCCCGTGTCATTCCACGCCTTCCCATGGAACCTTCATGGCCTGAGCATCGCGCTCTCGATGGCGCGCTCATGACTGATCGCAAGCTCTGGCCTCAAGAGACTATCGAGAAGCTCGGGCCGATTCTCGCTCGGTTCCGATAAGGTAAATCCAG
This sequence comes from Verrucomicrobiota bacterium, assembly GCA_040387935.1. GTDB lineage: Bacteria > Verrucomicrobiota > Verrucomicrobiia > Verrucomicrobiales > Verrucomicrobiaceae > Prosthecobacter. Next base: position 48,854 of record JAZKCU010000007.1, read on the forward strand.
GTGTATGTTGTTCACGCTTCAGCGTGTTCTGAAAGGTTCCTGACACGCTAAAGCGTGAACAACATGCTCGAGTATCGCTGCTCCCGGGCCCCTTTAAAATCCAGGCCGGTCGGGAGAGTTGTAGGGAATCACGTTGGGTGCTGTCCCACCAGGAATGGTGTTGGTCCGCGTGCTGATGGTGCCAAAGCCAGGCTTGTTAAAGTTGTCCTGACCAGGGTTCACAAAGATGTCCACAAGGCCTGTGGAAGTCACCGTGCCGCCGAGGTCCACCTGCACGGTGCGCGCTGAAAAGATGGAGCGCGGGCTGTCGATCACCACGTTGCCACGGAAGCGCAGCATGGAGGCACCGGCGGCATAGAATTTCAGCACCGTGCGCGCGACAAATAACCCGCCATCCACGATCACCGCATCACCGCTGGCACTATGACCACGCGCCTTGATGACATCCGCGTTCAGATTGGAGTTTCGCAGCGTCAGCACACCCCCCGTCTCACCCGCATCCAGCTCGATCTGGCCGGTGGTGGCATTCGCACGCAGCGTGGAGCCATCCACCATGATCGCCCGGCCACCGGAATCAAACTTGATGCTGCCAGCCAGCGCGGCGAGCTGGGAAGAATTGCGCACGGTGATAGTGGTGGGAGTTCCAGAGTCACCAATCGTGATTCCCTTGGGTGCGGTGACGGTACTGTTGTCGATGCCGATGCGCTGCGAACCGCCGCCGAAAACCGAGCCCTGCATCTTCACGGTTCCGGCCTCTAGCGTGCTGCCTTTCACGTTGACGTCGAACTCGTTGCCACTCTCCGTGCCATAGGCGCTGAGCGTGAGCGCTTCCGAGGCCTGCCTGCCATTGCCAGCCTTCAAGGTGGCGTTTTGAATGTCCAAGGTGCGTGCATCAAGCTCCAGCGCTGTGTTGGCAGGAGTGCTGATATTAGCACCCGGCAGCACCATGAGACTGTCATCGGCAATGAAGGTGAGTTTCTGGGGAGCACCACCAAAGACATCGGGAGACACCGTCACGTTGCCGCCGATGCTGGGAAGCGTGGTGCTGCCATCATTCTCGATCTGGCTGACCATGTTCACCTTCAGTTCCTGGGTCTTCGCCCCCTGACGGGTGATCGTGACGTTGGAGAGCGAGTTGTGATTCCCGTCGTACGTTTTCTCCCTCACCACGGCGTTCGGATTGCTCAGGTCATTGACCAGCTGGAACACGGTGACTTCAGGCGAAGCTCCACGAAGCGAGAAAGGAGTGCGTGTGACCAGCCCATCATTCACATCTCCGCCTTGCCCGGAGGCGCTGGCCTGGATGAAGGGGTCGGTCGGTGCCGGGCCGAGAGCGCCGCCGGCGGTGAGCACGGATGTGGTCACCAGGCGGTTCAGATCCACCTCCACAGGATCCGGCAGGCGTTTGTCCGCCGGATTGATGACCAGCATCTGCCCGGCCTCGAGAGTCTCAAACTCGCCTAACAGAGATTGCAATGCGACACGAATCGTGCCCTCCAGCACCGTGATCTTGATGTAGCTGCCCGGCTGGTAGGCGATCAGCGCCGTGCCCTGCACCTGGAAGTTGTAACCCGGGGCGGTGACCTTCACCGTGCCGCGCCTCTTCGTGCCATCACTGCCCACCATCATCACCCCTTGCCTCAAATTCACCTGGTCATCCTTGCCCACCTGAAACTGCGAGTTCGAGCCGAGCCGGACAAAACCCTTCTCCAGCTTGATCTGGCTCTGGCTGGACCTCTTGGTGGCAAAGCTGGAGCCTGGAGGCAGTGCCTGCGCTGCCTTGGCCGAAGCGCCGCCTTTCACGGCCTCCACTGTGGCAGCGGGGAGAGGGCTCAGGCTGGCCCAACAAACGATGCTAGAGAAAATGAGCTGTGTCTTCATAAGGTTCAGAACTCAAAATGCGCGGTCAGGCCGGCCCCGATGATGAAGTTTTCATAGTCGAAGGCTGCTCCAGAGGAACGGTTGACGGTGTAGCTGCCGGTCACGCCGGCGCGCAGCCAGTCCGTGATGTTGTAGCTGGCGCTGGCCAGCATGACGTGGTTCCAGTCCTGGCGCTCGCCAGTGCGGTACTGGTAGCGTGCGCCACGGTAACTGAGCTGGACGCTCAGCGCATCCGTGAGGCGCAGCCTCCATCCCGTGAACAAACTATACTCATGGCGGCCGGCTGCCCAGGGCTCTGGAGCGGTGCTCCAGTCCGCGTAGAGACCCGCAAAGATCTGCTGGCCGCGGGAGATCTTCCACGTCTTCTGCAGGCCCACGCTGGCCACGTGGTCATCATAAAGCTTGTTGCCAAAGCCTGCCTCCGCGAGGCGGTAGTAACTGTAGCGCGTGACCAGGAAGGTGTCCCTCAGCTTGGGCAGCATGTACATGAGGCCGATGTCACCACGTCCGAGGTCGAAGTCCAGGTCCGTGTACTCGTTGTGCCGGACCGTGTGGTAGTCCCAGGAAGCATTGAAGAAAAGGTTCCCCACCACGCGGTTGGAGTAGCCCACCCGGAAGCCCGTCCGCAGATAGGTGTCCTCCTCCATGTACTGGCTGGAGAGCGCCACGTTGTCGGTCCAAAGCGTCTCTATGTCCGCCTCGAAGCTCCAGGGAGCCCAGCTGGCCTTGCGGAGCAGGATGCGCTGCTCGCCGTACTCTTCATCGCCGGCCATGGTCGGTGCGGCAGGCGCGGAAGTCGTAGAGTCGTCATCCTCTTTGGCCACATTGCTGCCCCAGGCTCCTTGGGCCACGCTCTGCTGCCGGGCCACGTCCGCCTGCTGCAGGCTGGTGCTGTTTTGCGCCTGTGCACGTCCGATGACCAGGCCGGTGAGGAGCAGGATCAGAACGAAAAGCCGTGAGGAGCGGGGCAGGCCTGCAACGATGTTCATGAGGGGGATGCTGTCGGCTGCCCTTTTCCGACGAAAAGCCAGCCCTGACAAACACCATCTACCGAAATGAAAGCCCCAAATTACAAGTCTGTGGCACTTCCCGCCGCATAGGAGATGCTACTTTAGTTCCTTCGGAAGCTGATCGACGAGCTTCTTGATGTTCTCGGCATGGGCACGGCTGGTGATGAGCAGGGCATCTTTTGAGGAGACGACGATGAGATCCTGCACGCCGAGCAGCGCCACATGCTGGCCCGTTTGGGAGAAGACCAGATTGTTCGACGCGCTGATCTGGGAGAGCGCGCAGTTGTGCTGGTTGCCGCCGTCATCCTTCTTCAGGTAGCGGCCCACGCTGGTCCAGTTCCCCACATCATCCCAGTCGAAGGTAGCCTCCACATTCAGCACGCGTGAGGCCCTCTCCATCAGCGCGTAGTCGATGGACAGCTTGGGCAGCTTGCCAAACTGTTTGTTCACCGTGGCCATGAAGTCCTTCGACCCGCGCAGTTCGGAAATGAAGTCCGCCAGGGCAGGGCAGTGGCGGCTGAGCTCGCTGAAGATGGCCGGGATGGTCCAGATGAACATGCCCGCATTCCAGGTGAAGGTGCCCTGGCTGATGAAGTGCTCGGCCAGATCCGGATTCGGCTTCTCGCGAAAACGCACGACTTCATACAGGCCCCCGCAGTCCACATTGAGGAGGGTGGCACGACGTCCGCGCTCGATGTAGCCGAAGCTGGGGCAGGGCCAGGTGGGCTTGATGCCGATGGTGACCAGAGCATTGCCGGACTCCGCAGCGTCCATGGCCGTGCTGAGCACGCGCTGAAACTCGGCCCTGTCCTGAATCAGATGGTCAGCGGGCAGCACCATCATGGTCGCCGCCGGATCGCGTGCCACGACCCAGCCGACCGCAAGGGCGATGGCCGGTGCGGTGTCACGCTTTTCGGGCTCGGCGATGATGTTTTCCTTCGGCAGCTGGGGCAAAAGAGCGCGCACACCGGCTTCCTGGGTCTTGTTGGTCAAAACCAGGATGTTTTCCACGGGGACGAGACCGTCCAGGCGCTCCACGGTCATCTCGAGGAGGGTTTTGTCGCCAAAGAGCTTCAGGAGCTGCTTGGGCAGGGCATCCCGGCTGATGGGCCAGAAGCGTTGGCCGCTGCCTCCGGCGAGAATGAGAGCATATCGGGAAGTCGTCGCGGGGGTCATGGAAGGCACTCCCGATAGTGGAGCAGTCCTGCATGCGGGCAAATTCCACTTTGGAGAATGTGCGGATCTGCTATCGTATTCCTGTCATGCCTCCTGAAACCTCTGTCGAAAGTCGTTACGAAGCCTATGCCAACGTCATTGCTCCCGCCGCCGCCGGCTGCGCGCTGGGCATCCTTTTTGGACGTGGCATGAGCCGCAGTTCCTCCAACATCATCTCCCTCGCGCTGCTGGCTGCGAGCGCCGTGGTGGCCGCCCCCGTGATCACTGATCTGGTCGGGCGCACCACCAACAGCCCCCGCACAGACCGTGGCAGCCGCCGCCGTCTGGACGGCATCCGCACAAACTCGACTGAAGACGAGCTGAAGGCTTTCTTCGTCGATTCCCCGGACGCTCTGGTGCCCTGAGATTCTTCACCCTCCATCTCTCCACAACCTGCATGACCAAATCCATCGCTCTGCTTCCTCTCCTGGCACTCGCTCTCGTGAGCTGCTCCTCCGGTGAAAATGACGGCCGCCAGTATTACGCGAACAACATGACCCCCATCGCTGGCAAGATGGGCGTGACCTACCGCCGCGTGAAGACCGACAATCCGCCGCCTGCGTCAGAAGCCCCGGCCCAGCCAAGAACTGCCGAGTCTGACGGCCTCCTCGGAGTGCTGACCCGCGACCACAGTGATGAGCCTGCAGGCCTCCTGGACCGCAACGAGCAGCCGGATGAGCCAGGCGCCAAATACTGGATGCATGCCCGGCAGTCCCCAGACCCCATCGCCAGCAAGATGGGTGTCCGCGTGACCCGTATGAAGAAGTGATCGACCTCGCCCAACCCCCTCAATCTCCAAGGTGCGCACTAAAGTGCGCACTTTTTTGTGTCTGGAAGGCTCGGCTGGGCAGGCAGGGTGGTCCTCAGAAAATCCTCGCTCAATTGTAATATAAACCTTTCCAAAATAAATGAATGACTCTAAATTCCGTAATTCATAGAATCCGCGTGACCATCGCTTCTCGGCGCTGGGCAGACACGGGAGAGGGCTTTTCCCCTTCCTCGGCGGACTGCACCACGGCGAGAGCGGTGGCAGCGCCAGCTGCCTGACCGAGGGCGGCAGCTACCTCGAAAATCAACCCCCTCTTGCCAAGCGGACAAAAGCGCCCATTTTGCGCCCCTTTTTCGCCAATCTGACCCTTTGAGTTTGTGAGCACGTCCCACCCTATCGATGACCTCCGCGTGGCGGAGATCCTGCCTTTGATCCAGCCTGCGTTGCTAATGCACGAGCTGCCCATCAACGAGACAGGTGCGGCCTTTATCGAGAGTTCCCGCCGCCAGGCTGAGGAGATCCTGAACCGCAGGGACGGACGTCTGCTTGTGGTCACCGGCCCTTGCTCCATCCATGATCACAAGTCGGCTCTCGAATACGCCGCCCTCATCCGGCAGGCCCGCGAGAAGTACAGCGCGGACCTGGAGATCTTCATGCGCGTGTATTTTGAGAAGCCGCGTACCACGGTCGGCTGGAAGGGCTTCATCAATGACCCGCACCTCAACGAGAGCTACGACATCAACACCGGCCTGCGCGAGGCCCGCAGCCTGCTGATCGAGCTCACCCGCATGGGCGTGCCTTCCGCCACGGAGTTTCTGGACGTCATCACACCGCAGTACATCGCGGACGTGGTCTCCTGGGGCGCCATCGGCGCTCGCACCACGGAAAGCCAGGTGCATCGCCAGCTCGCTTCCGGCCTTTCCATGCCGGTCGGATTCAAAAATGGCACGGATGGCGGCGTGCAGGTGGCTTTGGATGCCATCCAGGCCGCCGCAGGCCAGCATTGCTTCCTCTCCGTGACCAAGGACGGCGTGGCCGCCATCGTCAAGACCAAGGGGAACAATGCCTGCCATGTCATTCTGCGCGGTGGCAAGGCGGGACCGAATTTCGATGCCGCACCCATTGATGCCGTCGTGAGTCAGCTCACCGCCCGTGGCCTGCCAGCCAGCGTCATGGTCGATTGCAGCCATGGCAACAGCTTGAAGGACTACCGCAAACAGCCGCTCGTCAGCGCTTCGCTTTCAGAGCAGATCACCGCAGGCAGCAAGTCCATCACCGGTGTGATGATTGAAAGCCATCTCGTCGAAGGCCGCCAGGACGCGAAGCCCGGCCAGCCGCTGACCTATGGCCAGAGCATCACGGACGCCTGTGTGAACTGGGCTGCCACCGAGACCATGCTGGACGAGCTCGCCGCCGCTGTGCGTGCCCGCCGCGCCAAAGGCTAATTCATCGCCGCCATGCTCACCCCCGCCACTGCCCGTGACGCCATCGAGCGCATGCCGGGCTGCCGTATCCTCGTCATCGGGGATGTGATGCTGGACCATTTCATCTGGGGAGCCGTACGCCGCATCTCCCCGGAAGCGCCCGTGCCCATCGTCGAGGTCACAAAAGAAACCACCTTCCCGGGTGGCGCTGCGAACGTGGCGCGCAATCTCTCCGCCTTCACCCCGCATGCCTATCTCATGGGCCGTGTCGGCAAAGATAGTTCGGCGAACGAGCTGAAGCGTCTGCTTCAGGAGGAAGGTGTGAACACCGATCCCATGCTGGAGAGCGACACGCTGCCCACCATCGCCAAGACGCGCATCATTGCCCGTCAGCAGCATGTCGTGCGCGTGGACCGCGAGACCATCGAAAAACTCAGCGCCGAGGAGTTGAAGCTGATCTCCAGCCGTCTTGAAGCCATGCTGCCGGAGCTCGATGGCGTGATCATTGAAGACTATGGCAAAGGCTTTGTCACCCAGGCCTTCGCGGATCAGGTCATCGGCCTCTGCAAGGCCGCCGGCAAGCTTGTCACGGTGGACCCATCTCCGCACAATCCACTCAGTTGGAAGAATGCCTCGCTGGTGAAACCGAACCGCCTCGAAGCCTTTGCGGCGGCAGGCATTCAGGATCATCACAAGCTCATCCCGCCGCTTCAAGACAAGCGTCTCCTCGAAGTCGGTGAAAAACTCCTCGCCCAATGGTCCGTCGGCAAGGTGCTCGTCACGCTCGGAGAGCAGGGCATGATCCTTTTCCAGAGTGACAGCGCGCCGCATCACATTCCCACTCGCGCCCGTGAAGTGTACGACGTTTCTGGTGCCGGTGACACGGCCATCGCCTTCCTCACGCTGGCGCTTGCCGCCGGTCTGAGCGCTGAAGATGCCGCAGGCATTGCCAATCATGCGAGCGGCATTGTCGTGGGCAAACTCGGCACCGCCCGGGTGATGAAGGAAGAGCTCCTGCAATCTTTTGAAGACTAACGAACATTATGTCTGAATTTGCCACCATGCTCAAAGGTCACATCGATGGCCATCTCGACACCATCAAGCGCCTCGATGACTGTGGTGCGGTGCTGTCCTCCATCGCCGATGCCTGGGTCACGGCCCTGAAGTCCGGCAAGAAAATCATCTTCTTTGGCAATGGCGGCAGTGCCGCGGATGCGCAGCACCTCGCGGCGGAACTGGTGGTGCGTTATCGCATCAACCGTCGCGCCTTGGGAGCCATCGCCCTGACCACGGACACCTCCATCCTCACCGCGCACAGCAATGACTACGGTTTTGAGACCGTCTTTGCCCGTCAGGTCGAGGCGCTCGCACAGCCGGGAGATGTCGTTGTCGGCATCTCCACCTCAGGCACGAGCAAGAATATCATCGCCGGACTTAAAGCAGCCCGCGAGAGCGGCTGTGTGGTGGTGAGCTTCACCGGCCAGAATGGCGCTGACTGCGCCGCGCTGGCGGATCACGCCTACTGCGTGCCTTCGCCGATCACCGCCTATGCCCAGGAGTGCCATCTCATGGCCGGGCATGTGCTCTGCGAGTACGTCGAGGCAGCCTTTAGGGAGTGATGTCCCTGCCGGAGAGACTCTGGCCTAACAACTTTAAAGAATATGAACCGGGCTTACTGGCGCGTGCTTGTCGTCTACCTGCCCCAGGCTCTGGTGGCCGGGCGTAAAAAACTCGGTTGGCGTGGTGTCTGGCTGGCGCTCTGCACTTTTCTTTTCCGTGGCATGCCTTTTCCGGTCCGGGTGCAGCCGCACATGCATCTGTCCCGGTGGCATGAAGCGGTGAACTACATGGACAACTTCATCCTGGGAGAACTGGAGGTGGAGGAGATCGAGGCGATGCTCCGGACCACGCCCGGCCAGGTCATCGAGGTCGGTGTGAACATCGGCGTCACCACCCGCTGGTGGCTCGGGCTAAACCCGCAGGTGGAGGTGGTCGGCGTGGACATGATCCAGGAGGCCCTGGACACCACCACGCGTCATCTGGAAGCGGTAAAAATGGCGGGCCGCTGGCAGGCCGTCCTGGGTGCGGTGGGAGATGCGCCGGGCTCCATGGAGATCCATTTCGATGACCCGCTGGAAGGCACCAACAGCCTCGACAAAGCGTCCGGCAGCCAGGCGCGGACCATTGAGGTGAACACCCTTGATGCCTATCTGGAGCGTGCCCGCCTGCACCAGCCCCTGCTCCTGAAGCTGGACATCGAAGGCCATGCGGCGGCGGCCTTGCGTGGCGCGGCCAGAATCCTCTCTCAAGTGCGCTGGGTGGTCATCGAGACACATCATCGTGACGAACTGTGCCAGTGCGCGGACCTGCTCACCCAGCACGGCTATCATCTGCGTCACTTCCATGGCCGCACCATGGCCTGGCGGCGTGGTTAGGCGCTATCCATCGGGCCTGCGCTTTTGACAGGAGGTCCATGATCGTATGATTCTCAGAAACCTGTCCTGGCTGACCCTGGCACAAGTGGTCCGGATGATCACCGGACTCCTGGTTGGCACCTGGGTCACCCGCTATCTTGGCCCCGGCCAGGCGGGCATGCTCGGCACACTGTCAGCTCTGGGCGCTGTGGTCAGCTTTGTGGCGGACATGGGGCTGCGGCAGGTTCTGATCAAAGAGCTTTCCATCAAGCGCGGCGATGCCGCAGTGGTCTTTGGCACCGCTGTGCGCATGATGGCCCTGCTGGGCCTTTTCACCTACCTTGGCGCCTGTGCCACCATTGCCCTGTCGGAGGAGCGCCACCTGCTTCCACTCGCCCTCGTGCTGCTTGCACCCTTGCTTTCAAATCCGCACCTGGCCGTGCTTTCCCGCTGGGATGCGTCTGGTCAGGCAGGGCGCACGGCGCGTCTGGTCATGGGAGCCAGCCTCGTTGCCGCAGCGGTCAGGTTCGGCCTTCTTTACCTGGGAAAAGACATTCGCTGGATCGCCGCCAGCATTGCCCTGGAGACCTTCCTGACATCCGGCATGTGCCTGTTCTGGTGTTGGAGGCAGTCGTGTCTGCGGGATCTGCTGCTATGGGATGGTAGTATTGCGAAGCGGTTGATCCGTCAGGCCTTCCCTTTGCTCCTCGCCCACTCGGGAACACTTCTGCTGCTGCGCATGGATCAGATCATGATTTATCAGATGAGGGGGGATGCCGAGGCGGGCATCTATCTGGCGGCCACCCGCCTTTCAGAGATGGTCTATGTCGTCGGTCCCATGGTCATCATGGTGTTCATGCCCATCCTCACCCGCACCCGTGAGAGTGACCCCGCCCTGTATCAAAAGCAGCGCGCGCTGCTCTTCGGCATCCTTTCCGCGCTGGCCTATGGCGCCATGCTTTTCTGGCTCGTGGCGGGGCCATGGTTGGTGGATCTCATGTATGGGCCGGAGTTTGCTGCCTCGGCCACGGTGCTCATGATCCACGGTCTGGCAGCGCTGCCCTACCTGCAGGGAGAGTTTCGCGGCATCGCCCTGGTCATCGAGGGAAACACCATGTGGAGCGTGCGTTGCGCGCTGGTGGCCCTCGTGGTGAACGTGCTGCTGAACCTCTGGCTCATTCCCACGCACGGTTCTCAGGGAGCGGCCTGGGCCACGGTCATCGCTTATACGGTGGGCTGGCTGCTGACATCGCTCGTCGTCCCGGCGCTGCGGGACATGGGGCGAGAGCAGGCGCGGGCTCTGCTCTCGCCAGCCTGGTTGTGGGGTACGGCGCGCCAGTGGCGGCAGACCTGGTCCTGATCCGGCCTGATTCGCCCAAGGTTCAATTCACTGCTTTGATGAAAACTCGGGTCTGGGCGTTTGTGTGCGCGGCACGTGCCACGTATTTGAAGCCTCTCTATGAGGGGCTGGCAGGCGCGCAGCCAGAGAGCTGGAAGACACTTCTTGTGATGCCGGAGATCGCGCCGGAGGATCATGCGCATCCCGTAGAGCTGACCACGCCCGAGCATCCCCGTCTTCAGATCCAGGAGGTTCCTGTCGGCCGGAAGGTTCGCCAGCATGGCACCGGCCATCAGGCTGCTCATTACGGCACGGACTACTTCTGGATGCCCCAGACCCGTGTGGCTGAAATCCTCGCCGCGCATGATGTGCGCGGGGTCATCATCCACGAGTTTTCTCCCTTCACGCTTGTGGCTCTGCTGTGGGCGCGGTGGCGGGGGCTCCCGGTGGTTTACTTCGGTGATGTCGGTCAGGCCAATGCGCACTGCTATGGATGGAAGACACGGCTCTGGCATCGCCTCTGGACCCATGCCGTGGATGCGCGCATGGCCGGGTGTCCCGCTGCGCGTCTGACCGTTTCAGGGCGCAGGCTCCCCGTCTGTGACGTCTTTCATGCGGTCGACAGCACCACCTTCCAGCCATTCCCCAAAGCTGATGCATCCGGTCGGCCCGTCATCTTTGTCTTTTCAGGCCAGTTGATCGCGCGCAAGGGTCTGGATCTCTGGTTCCAAGCCGCAGGCCAGTTACGCCGGAGTGGAAAAGGTGATTTCCGCCTGCGTGTCGTGGGCGGTGGTGATGATGCCTGGGCGAAAAACTGCGCAGAGACTTCGGGTGTGGCGGACCTCGTGGAATGGTGCGGCTTCCTGCAGCGGGAGGCCATGCGTGAAGCCATCGGCACCGCCGACGTGTTTGTGCTTCCCAGCCGCTGGGACAGTTATGCAGTCGTCACGCACGAGGCGGCCTGCCTGGGTCTACCACTGCTGATCAGCCGCCATGCAGGTTCGGCGGACGCCTTGGTCAAAGAGGATGAGACCGGCTGGCAGATCGAGCCTGAGGATGTCGTCGGTTTTGCCCGCTGCATGGAGCAGATGCTGGATGCGCAGACCCGCCTGCGGATGGGCCGTGCGGCCCGTCTGCTCGGCGAGCAGCTCTGTGCGCGACGGCGCGGAGCCGAGGTCTGGCGCTGGCTGCAAGAAATGTTCCGGCTTGGCTGACTTCCGTACATTATCAGCACTTCGACAGTCCCGTTTAACCCGACGAATTCTTCCTCCTTATGAATGACGGCCGCGGCGCAAATCCCTTCTCCATGATGCTGGGCCTGTGTCTGGCATTGTATGCCATCATCTCGATCACGCTTACTCATGGAAACTCCATCAGCGAGCTGTGCTTCATGCTCATGCTCGGCGGCCTCCTGATGAGTGTCGCCGCACCGAAACCGGCCTTCACTCTCTGGATCATTTCCTCCGGCTACATTGACTTGGTGAAGCGCCTCATGGTGCTGACGGGCAGGGTGAACCAATCGGATCTGTACTATGTGCTCGGCATTCATCCGCTGATGCTCGGTGGCATCACCTTGTCATTGATGGTCAGCGGCATGATGGGCCGCAACAGGCTGGGCACGGCGGATCTCCAACGGTTTGCGGCCGCGTTGGGATTCATGGCCCTGGCAGCCGTCATGTCCGGGCGCGAGAAAGGATTCCACATCGGCAGCATGGCGGCGGATGTGGCCAACACCGGCCTCTACGCGATGCTCCTCTTTGTCGTGCCGCTGCTCTTCAAAGACATGGAGCATGTGCTCCGGCTGCTCCGGCTGGTGGTCATCACCTACACACCGGTGGCCATCTATGGCATCATCCAGCAGTTCGTCGGCTTTCAAGATTTCGAGATCGAGTATCTGCTCACGGGCTTGTCGATTGAGGTCAAGCAGCTCATGACCAATGAGGTCCGTGCTTTCTCCACGCTGAATTCCCCCACCGCGCTGGGTTTCGGCTGCGGTGCCTGCATCATCTTCTGTTACATCCTGGGGTGGCACCGGGATCAGAAGGCGGCCCGTTTCCAGTTCCCGAAACTCATCATCCTTCTGATGATGGCGGCTTTTCTCGGAGGACTGGCGAGCGCGACCATGCGCTCCGCCTTCGTCTTGCTGCCTGTGGGCCTGCTCGGGAGCTGGCTGTTCTCCGCCCGGAGCCGCACACGGCTTTTCTACGGCACCATCAGTTTGGGTTTCGTCGCCCTCGTGGCTTCTTCCAAGTGGCTGCTCCAGGTCCTGCCCCAGGCGATGGCGACCATGTATGACCTGTCCGGCGGCTCTGCCTTCATGAGCCAGATGCTGCGCGTGGGCACCTATTATGAGCGGCTCATGGGTTTCTCCAACTGTCTGGCCAATCCGGCTGCCTACACGCTCTTCGGCTACGGTCCGGACCGCGGTCGTGACTATGGGGATGAGTTCATGAACCATGACCCGCTCAGCACCATCCTGATCCGCTATGGAGCACCGGCTCTTTTTATCACCATCTTGGCTCTCGGGCTGGCACTGCGGCTGGCGCATCGCAGCGTGCTGAGGCTGCCGGAAGGTGGCAGCCGGCGTGCGGGGAGCCTTCTGCTGAGCGTGCCACTGGGCTTCATGGTGGCCACCGTGCTGCAGGGAAACGTTTTTGGCACCTTCCCGCTCAATTTGATGACCTACCTTTGCCTGGGGCTCATCCAGACTCTGGGCTGCTGCGTGCAGGAGGCTGAGCGCCGTCAGGCGGCCAGACCTGCACCTTTGGATTTCCAGCCGCCTCACCCTGCCAGCATGGACCGGCCCCGGCGGCTGCGCCCCTCGGCGCCGACTCCCTTCACGGCAGGCAGACGGCCCTTCACGCCTCCATGAAGATCGTCGTTCATCGGATCTGCGGTGTCGGTGATGCCGTGCAGATCACACCTCTGCTTCAGCAGATCCGTCTGGACTGCCCGGACGCGGAGATCACCTTCATGACCAGTCAGAACGCGGCAGATGTCGTGCGTGGTGCGCCGTATGTGGACGAGGTCATCAGCATGCCAAGCGCCAGTTGCATGCACACCCGTGGGAATCCCTTTCTCTGGCACATGTGGACCCAGATCGCGGCCCAGGCTCCCATGGATCTTTTGATCACCCTGGACTCTCATTGGAAAAACTCTGTTGGTGCCTTCGCCGTGCCTGCAAAGCGCCGCATCGGCATGGGCACGGGCACCCGCTGGCGTCCGCACCCCTTTCATGAGGTGCTGCTGTTTCCGTCAGATCCCATGCGCGAGACACGCCATGCCAGCGAAGTTTTCCTTCAGCTTTGGACACTGGCGACCGGCCACGCGGATCGTGGACTCTCCGCCTCTCTGCCACACCTCGGTGCGGAGCATCCTCAGGCACGATGGGGCACGCCGTTGGCCTCACGCTACCTTTGTCTGGCCCCGGGAGCTGGGAACCCGTGGAGCCCGGCCCCTAACAAGCGCTGGCCGGCTCTCCATTGGCAGAGGCTCATGAATCTGGCAGCGGCGGCTGGCTGGCAGAGTGTGGTGCTCGGCGTGGCCGGAGATTTCCCCAGGGAACTGCTGCCTCCCGGAGCACTGGACCTGACTGGCTCCACCACCCTGCCTGAGACGGCCAGCCTGCTGCGTCATAGCGGCGGCTTCATCGGCCATGACTCAGGCCTGTTTCATCTGGCGCTCGGTGTGGACACCCCGGCGGTGGCTTTCTTTGGCCCCACCCGCGCGGATCTCACCGGACCATTCCGCAAGCCCCGCTCCAAAGTGCTGCGCGCGGCGGACATGGTCTGCGCGCCGTGCTGCCACACACACTGCATCCTCCCGGATGCCGGCGCGCGTGCCTGGCATGGCTCCCCGCCCTGCATGACCAGCATGCAGCCGGAGCAGGCCTGGGCTGAGATCCAGGTCTTTCTTCATAACAAACGATGATGAAATCATCATCCCGCGTTTCCCATGCGCCGCTGTCTCCATCTCGCCGCCTCGCGCTTTGAGCGCCTCTCACGCTCCGCCACCGCGCTGCTCTGCCAGCCCGGCTGGACCCACCTGGGCGAGCCGCCCATCGACTGGGAGGCCGAGGTGCGTGAGCAGATGGGTTTCGGAAACTGGACCGGCGCCGCGCGTCTTTGGCTCGCTTCCCGTTATCGCCGCATGCGTCCGCGCTATTCGCCGGAGGAGCTGTCCAGGCTTTATGCTGCCTGCGAGTTCCGTGAGTTCTTCTTTCAGGCAGGCGGGCGGCTGGACTTTGAGGATGCCACCTTTGATTTCATCGTCAGCGAGCACTTCTTCGAGCATCTGCATCTCCCAGATGCTCTGGCGCTCATGCGCGAGTGCCAGCGCATCCTCCGTCCGGGAGGCATCATCCGCACGAGTGTGCCTGATGCGGATCTGCGCGGCTATGCTCCGCCTGAACCGGCAGGTTATCCCGGACCACGAGTTCCATGGGATCATCACCAGAAGCACAAGTCCCGCTGGAATGTCCACAGCTTCTCCGAGGTCCTGAGGCTGGCCGGTCTGAAAGCACGGCCTGTCCAATATTGCTCCAGTGACGGCGCCTATCATGACGATCTCGCCTCCATCGCGGACACCGCACGCACGGAGCAGCACACCGCGGCAGAACTGGTCGCCACCACTGACTATTTCCGCCGCCTGCCATCCCTGATCATGGATGGCATCAAACCTTCCCCAGCCACCGCTCATGCTTAAACGCGTCCTCATCTACGGCCGGGAGATCCTGGTTTCCCTGCCTCTCTTTGTGATCAAAGGCTGGAAGCAATTTGGCGGTAGAGGTGCCTGGCTGGCCTGCTGTGACCTCGTCTTCACCACGCTGCCCTGGCCGGTGACCATCCCGGGTTTCGGACCGCTCCTCCGGCGTCATGAAATCCGCAATCTGATGGACAATTTCTGCCTCGGTGAACTGCGCAGTCCTGAGGTTGAAACGGCGATCCGTGAGCACCCTGCACCGGTGATCGTGGACCTCGGTGTGAATCTCGGGATGAGCATCCGCTGGTGGTTTCATCTGAACCCCAAGGCCCGTGTCACGGGTTTGGAGATGATGCAGGAATCCCTCGACTATACCACATCACGTCTCCGCGAATGTCATCCAAACGCAGCCTGGACACCTGTCTGCTGCGCGGTCGCCGCCGCGGATGCAGAACCCATGGAGATCCAGTTCAGCGATCCGCTGGAGGGCACCACCAGTGCTGCGCACGGCAGTGGTGATCACCGCCGCTCGGTGCCTGTGCGTTGTCTGGACAGCGCCATCACCGAACCTGAGGTGCTGCTGATCAAATGCGACATCGAAGGTTATGGCGGCCATGCCTTGAAGGGCGCGCGTTCGGTGCTGAAGCGCACCCGCTTTGTCGTCACCGAGACCCATGGTCCTGACGAGATGGCCCTCATGAGCCAGGTGCTCTTTGAGGAGGGCTTCACACCGTTCCAGCTGAGTTCACGGTCACTTTGGTGGCGGCGGAAGGCCTGAGCCACCTCATGTCATCGCGGCGTTCAGCCCAGTTTGTTCATCACCAGCCCATGCACGCGGTCCACGCTCCAGCGCTTCATGCAGGCCATGGGTTCCACGGTGTTGAAGCAGGCGTCCGCAGGACCGCTCAAGGAATCACAAGGCTGGCAGGCCAGGGTGGGATCACGCAAAAGTTCAAATTGATCGCGGTGCCAGAAGGGGTCCCAGGCGGAGGTGGACGGACCATTGAAAATGATGCCAGGCGTGCCCAGCGCCGAGGCCAGGTTCATGGGGCCAGAATTGTTGCCGATGAAGAGTCTGGCTCCCGCGATCTGACGGATGAGGTCCGCCAGCGTGCCTTGCGAAAGGCGCCGCACTTCAGGGACGAGCATGTTCTCCTCGGCAGCGTCCTGGTTCATCCAGACCACTTTAGAATGGGCCGAAAGTCGGTTCGCCAGATGAATGTAGTTTGCCAAGGGCCACTTCTTGTAGTCACGGCTGGCACCCGCGTGGATGAACACGCCACCATGGGCATCGCGACCAAAGGCACTCAAGTCCGGAGGCGGAATGTCATCTGGCAGGTCGGGCACGACGGCCCGGGCAATGCTCCAGTTCTTCTGCGGATCAGGCTGGGAGAAATCCGACGGGACTCGATGATGCAGCAGGCGACCGAGATAGCGCTCGCGAACAAAAGGCCCGGCAGTCTGCTTGGCCGCACTCAGCCAGGCCAGCAGATGCGCCACATTCCCCTGGTCATTACCGAGCAGGCACAGGTCCGGGGAAGCCGCCATGAAGCGGCGGCCGAGAGCCAGCAGGTCCCATGGCCTGCGCCATGCGGCATTGAAATCACGGGTGATAAACTCCAGCACCTCCACGCCTGGACATGCCGTATGATACAACGGCGCGGCAACCGGGCTCGTGCAGACAGTAATATGCCACTGCGGATGCTGACGGGCTATCTGCTGCACCACCGGCAGGAACACCACGTTGTCCCCCAGTTGATTCACTTTGAAAATGAGCAATCGCATCGGCCTTGAATCTCCACTGCCGGTTGAAGGAGGCAACTCTTCAAACATGGCACGGGTCAAAAGCAAAGCGCAGATGAGCCTCCGTGGCTTCGGTATTTTTGTGGCGCTTGCCCTGACAGCGCTGATGATTCTGCAGCCCTATGCCGCAGGTTACGGCGCATTCCGTCTCACCCTGCTGCAGGAGTTGCTCATGCGCTGGAAGGATCCGACCTGGCAGCATGGCTTCCTCGCGCCCTTCATCGCTGGCTGGCTGGTGTGGCGTCAGCGTGAGCTATTGATGTCTTTGCCGGTGAAGGGCAGCGCGCTGGGCATCGTGGCCGTGGTTGTTTCC
Organism: Verrucomicrobiota bacterium; assembly: GCA_040387935.1. Classification (GTDB taxonomy): domain Bacteria; phylum Verrucomicrobiota; class Verrucomicrobiia; order Verrucomicrobiales; family Verrucomicrobiaceae; genus Prosthecobacter. The sequence continues at coordinate 65,723 of JAZKCU010000007.1, forward strand.
ATGCTGGCCTACTTCGGCGGTTACAAGGCGAACAACTACTACCTCGGCGTCTTGGCCATCCAGCTTTTCCTCGCGGGTGTGGTGGTGGCGTGTCTGGGCTGGAAGCATGCACGGGCCATGGGCTTTGCCTGGCTCATGCTGTGCTTCATGTGGCCGCTCGTTTTTCTGGAGGACTCGCTGTCCTTTCAACTGCGTGAACTGATGGTGCAGACGACCTCATGGCTGCTCAATACCCTCGGGCTCGATACCATCCGCGAAGGCACGGCGCTCATCTCAGCGCCGGTGGACGGTCGTGAGGCAGGGGCGCTCTTCAGCTTGAAGGTCGACGGACCCTGCAGCGGCATGAGATCACTCTTCGCGCTGCTGATGGTGTCCGCTCTGTTTGCCTACTTTCGCGAGAAGACATTGCTGCGCCGGTTGTTCCTCTTTTCCTGCGGCTTTCCGCTGGCGATTCTGGCCAACATGGCGCGCCTGCTTTTGCTCGTCGGTGGCACCATGGTCTTTGGTCAGGAGTTTGCCGTCGGAGATCAGGAGAAGGAGGTCAGCACCTTCCACTTCCTGTCAGGTATCGTGGTGTATCTGGTGGCACTGGCCGGATTGGAGATGATTGCGAAGCTCATGCGCCGAAGCGGAGGGAGACGCGGAGAGAGGGAGACGCGGAGACGCGGAGACGCTCCTGCTTCCCTCTCTCTGCGTCTCCCCCTCTCCGCGTCTCCGCGCCTCGTGGTAGTGGCTCTCTGCGTCGGCGCCGCCATGGCAGCATGCCGCTTTTCTCCCGAGGTGCGTGCTGGAGATTCATCAGGCGTGGTCATGGAACTGCCGACAGCGGTGGGACGGTTCCTCGGACAACCCTTGGAGAGGGATGCTGCGGAGAAAGCTTTGCTGCCGGAAGACACGCAGATGCTGAAGATGCAGTATCGTTCTCCCGGTTTGCCTCAGGATCGTGATCTGGCGCAGGTGACGCTCGTGCTGGCGGGTGCGGAGCGGCGCAGCATTCATCGCCCGGAGGTTTGTCTCGATGGCCAGGGCTGGACGCTGGTGGATTCCACCACGATTCCCGTGGAGATCACCCCAGGTCGCACATTGGAGGTGAAGGACCTGCTCGTGGAGCGTGAGATCCGCCTGAACGACGGCAAGACAAAAGTGCTGCGCGCGCACTATGTGTACTGGTTCATCGGCACGGACGTGACCACACCGAGCAATGCCATGCGCGTATGGCTGAGCACGTGGGACAACATCGCGCGCAATGTGAACCATCGCTGGGCCTATGCGAGCATCACCGCCTGGGTGACGGACAATCTGGACGCGCGGGAGTCCACCCAGCGCGTCCGTGATTCGGTGGCTACCACCAAGCTCGTGAAGGAAGTCATCCGCGAGCTCGTGCCCCGTTTTCAGAAGGACTTCCTCGCCGTGCACTAACCCTATGTGTGGATTTGTTGGCTGCTTTGCTCCATCGGGCCGGCCTTTGGTGTCAGCGGGAATTATGGAGTCCATGCTGCGCAGCATCCGCCATCGCGGACCGGATGATGAGGGCTTCCATGCTGTGTCCTTTTCCCGTGGCAGCACGCAGGCGCATCTCCCGGGTCAGCATCTACCTCCAGGCACGGAGGGCGGGTTTGGCTTCGCACGCCTGAGCATTCAGGATCTCTCCGAGGCCGGTCATCAGCCGATGAGCAGCCGTGATGGCAAGGTGGTGCTGGTCTTCAATGGAGAGATCTACAATGCCGGAAAGCTGCGTGAGCAGCTCCGGGCGGAGGGTGCGGAGTTTCGGGGGCATTCTGATACGGAAGTCATCCTGCGCCTTTACGAGATTCGCGGTTGGGATGCCGTGCTGGCGAGCATCGAGGGCATGTTTGCCATCGCCATCGCGGATGTGAGGACAGGCCTGCTGCGAGTGGCTCGCGATCATTTTGGCATCAAGCCCTTGTATCACACGCAGCTCGCGGATGGCACGCTGCTCCTCGCTTCGGAGATCAAGGCCTTCCTGCATCATCCAGACTTCAGCGCGGAACTGGAGACTGCGCATCTGGCCGAACAATTGATGTTTCGCTACACGGCGTGGGATCGCACGCTGCTGCGCGGCGTGCGGCAGCTGCCGCCCGGCCATGAGATGTGCTGGAGGGTGGATGGCAGTTTGGGGATCAAGCGTTACTGGTCGCTGCCGGAGGCAGTCGATGGCCAGGCTGATGCAGCCAGTATCCGCGAAACACTGCGGCAGGCCGTGCGCAGCCAGCTCGTGAGTGATGTGCCCCTCGGCACCCAGCTCAGCGGCGGCATTGATTCCTCTCTGGTCACGCTGGACGCGGCACGAGCCAGCACGGTGACACGTCACAGCTTTTCCATCGTCTTTGAGGACCCGGAAGTGAGTGAAGATGCCTGGATCACGGAGGCCGCGCGCAAGGCCGGTGTGCACAGTCATCGCTACTTGTTTTCGCCGAAGCACTTCGCGGAGGATTTTTCCCGCGTGACCTGGCATCTCGACAATCCGCCTGGGAACCCGAACACGCTCGCGATCGACCTGCTCGCGCGTGAGGCCCGGTCCACCGTGAAGGTGATGCTCACGGGCGAGGGATGTGATGAGCTTTTCGCAGGCTACAATCGCTTCTACTACACAGCGCTCCAGCAGCAGCATCCAGGTCTGTTTCGGCTGGGAGCCAAGCTGGCCGGGAACTCACGCGGACGCCTCTGGCGTCTCTTCGGGCAGGCAGGGGAAAGCATGGAAAGACAGATGATCACCGGCTCGGCTTATGGTGCAGCCGCCTTGATCACGGAACTGCTCCCTGATGCCCGGGTGGAGGACGCGCTCACCCATCGGCTGGACCATCTCGCCAGCCTGCCAGGACAGGGCCTGCGGAAACAGATCCGCTATGAGGTGGAGACCTATCTGCCAGATCTGCTGCTCCGGCAGGACAAGATGACCATGGCCCATGGAGTGGAGTGCCGGGTGCCTTTCCTGGACCTGGAGGTGGCCAAGGCCGCACGCTCTCTGCCGCTGAACTCACTGGCTGGAGCCGCCTATGGTCCGAACGCCCGGATGCGGGGCACGAAGCGCATGATCAAGAAGATCGCAGAGGATGAGTTTGGCTCTGCCTTCGCTTTTCGTCGGAAGCGCGGCTTTGACGTGCCCCTCGCTTCCTTTTTCCGCCAGCCTGAGGTTCGGTCCCGGATTCAGGATGAATGGCTTCCCGGCATGAAACGCCGGGGTATCGTGCATGGGGCGGCTGTGGAATCCCTGTGGCAGCAGTTGAGTAAGACTGGCACGGGGGGCGCGGCCGACGCTGAAGCGCTCTGGGTTGCCTTGGGCTTGGAGGTTTGGGCGGCAGCGGTGCTAGATTTTAAAAGCTCCAAAAATTCCAGTTAGCTAAAACATCCATAAATTGTAAAATTTTACTGGCGGATGGTAAAAATTATGGAAAATTTAATCTGTATGAAAATAAACACCTTCGTCATCACTCTGCTTTTTGGGCTGGCCGCCATCTCGGCCCGGGCCGAACAGCTAGCCATCAATGGCGTAGACTTTGACGGCTACGGTGGTGTTTATCAGATTGTTGATTTCAACAACGAAAACTACTGGTGGATGTGCATTGAGCCTACCAGCGGTCAGTCGGGCACCTTCATTGCGGATGCTTTGAGCTTTCAGGATGGCTGGGTCAGGCAAACTGAGGAGCGGCAGACCTTCTTCATGAACGACCCCAACGCCAACCCCGACCTGCAGGTGAGGGTGATGGAGTATGTGCTGGACACCTATCTGCCCTGGCACCTCACGGGGGCGGGCCGCTTTCTGGAGCAGAGTTCCGATTCCGGCGACTACGGCAACGATGACGAGTTTTACAATGCCTTCTTCACCGTCCAGCACTTCATCGCCGAAGCCTACGGCAAGGGTAACCTGGTCGACTTTACAGACCTGTCGGAATTCCGGCATGACGTCCTTCCTGAAATTGGCTGGGACGGCGGCAGTGCGGCGAGTAATCCGGACGCCCTCGCCGCACGTTTGGCACTCTTTGACAGCATCCTGAATGATGTGGAGAACAAGGCTGGAATCGCAGGCTTCTTTGAGACCTACAATGTCCAGGGCACCTACCTCGTCGCCAACTCGTACTTCTCGGAAAACGACATCGATAACAATTACCAGGACGCGCTGATCATTGTGGCTCCAGTTCCTGAGCCCAGCGGCGCGCTGCTGATCGCCTGTGCCGGCATGGTGGTCATGTTCCGCCGTTTCCGTCGTCTGGCTTGAGCCAGATCATGCGAGCCCAATGCTCGCTGAAAAAATGTCTCTCGAAGACAAGCTCTATCCGCTGCTGCGGCTCTATGAAGCCGCACCGCAGCCTCTAAAAAGTCTGGCCGGGCGTGTCTACCGCACTCTGCCAGTAGCTTGGAGGCAAGGTCAGGCCTACCTGCATTTTCAACAAGAAAACCAGGACTGCGAAAACTGGGATGCGGAAACGATCAGGCGTTATCAGACCACCCAAGTGCGTGAGTCGCTCGCCGCTGCTGGCAAGGCTCCTTTCTATGCGCGGCGATTTGCCGAAGCCGGGGTGAATCCCGCAGAGTTTGAATCCCTTGAGCAGCTCTCGGCCTATCCGCTGCTCGAGAAGGCAGATCTGCTCCAACACCGCGAACAAATGGTGAACCCGGAGATCCCAGCTTCCCAAAAGCTCTATATCACCACCGGTGGTTCCAGTGGTGTGCCCGTGGGTTTCTATCTTCAGCGTGGCGTGAGCCGGCCAAAGGAGCAGGCTTTTCTTGAAGCGCAGTGGTCTCGGCGCGGATATCGTGCCGGAGATCGGGTGGCTGTCATCCGGGGCGGTGTCACCTCCAGCAAGGCGCGCGGCGGCATCAGCTACTACGATGCCACACGTGACTGGCTCATTCTCTCCTCGTATCATCTCACTTTGGAGCGGCTGCCGGAATACGTGGCGGCGCTGCAGCGCTTCCGTCCGCAGCATCTGCATGCCTATCCGAGTGCTGCCTTGCTGCTGGCACGGAGCCTCGAGCAGACGGGCACGAAACTGAACCTGCCTCTCTCCTCCGTGCTTTGTGGCTCAGAAAAGATGGATGCTGAAGCCCAGGCTTATCTGGAGCGGGTGTTCGGTGCCCGGGTGTTTCACTGGTATGGGCACAGTGAACGCGTGGTGCTGGCCGGGCAGGGCAGGCACTCAGATCACCTGTATTTCTGGCCTAACTATGGATATGTTGAGTTTGGCAAGCCTGACGACCAAGGTTGTCGGGAAATCATCGGCACGTCATTTCACAATCACGTCATGCCTCTGATCCGCTATCGCACGGGAGACTATGCCAGGTTCAGCACCAGGACGGACGGTGAGCTGTGCATGCCTGAGATTAAATCCGTGGTGGGCCGTGACTATGAATTCCTGGTCAGCGCCACCGGCCGCCAGATCTCCCTGACGGCCATCAACATGCACGACAGCATCTTTGACGGCCTGCTGGCGGTTCAGTTTGCCCAGGGGAAGCCGGGCCAGGTGGAGTTTCGCTATCAGCCAGGGCCTGCATGGCAGGCTGCTCGCGACGACTCCATGCGTGCTGGATTGTTGAGGAAGCTCGGAGATGACTTTGATCTCACGCTGCGCCAGGTGGATGAGATCGAAAAGACCTCTTCTGGCAAGCATCGCTGGTTGGTTAAGCTGAACTAGGACAGGCTCACGCCCAAGGTTCTCATGTGTGGATTTACAGGATGGTTTCAGAAGCCGGACACTGTCTGGCCTGAAGATGCGCGCCCGCGTCAGGCGCATGCTTTGAAAGCACTGCATCATCGTGGCCCCGATGATGGTGGTGAGACGCGTGGCGACTCCTGGTGGATGGGATTCCGTCGTCTCTCCATCCTGGATCTCACGGATCATGCTCATCAGCCGATGAGCTTTGATGGCGGGCATCAGACGCTCACCTTCAACGGCGAGATCTACAACTTCCGCGAACTGCGTGAGACACTGGGGCGTGAGCGCCTGTCCTCCACGGGTGACACCGCCGTGCTCGGCACGCTGCTTTCCCGCCAGAGGCTGGGTCGTGTGCTGCCGCAGCTGCGCGGCATGTTTGCCTTTGCCTGGAGGGATGAAGCCCGGCGGACGCTCTGTCTGGCCCGGGACCATTTCGGCATCAAACCGCTCTACTACCATGTCGACTTTGACGGCACTCTTCGTTATGCCTCGGAGATGCGCGCGCTGCGTGCCCTGCTGGGTACCAGGGCGTCTGCACTCTCTGCCCAGGCTCTGGCCGGCTATCTCCGCTGGGGCTGCGTGCAGGCGCCTGACACGGCGGATGATGGCATCCGCTGCCTGCCGCCCGGCCATCGTCTGATCTGGAAGGATGGAGAGATCGAGGTGGAGCGCTGGTTCATGCCAGTGTGGCAGTCGCAGAACGACTGGATCCGGGATGAGGACGAGCAGCGGCACATGGTACGGCTGGCCGTGCTGGACAGTGTGCGCGCGCATTTGATCGCGGATGTTCCTGTCGGCGTCTTCCTCAGCGGGGGCCTTGATTCATCCCTCATGGCGGGCGCCATGCGCCATCTGGGCCAGAAAAAAATCAAGGCCTTCTCCCTCGGTTATGATTTGGATTCGGGAGTGCCGGATGAAACCCAGGCTGCCGAGCGCACGGCCCGTGCCCTGGAGTGTGATTTTCATGCGGAGCGCATGTCAGCCTCCGATGTCGAAGGGCTGCTGGATGACTATGTCTGCAGCCTCGACCAACCCACGGGTGACGCACTGAATACTTGGTTGGTGTCGCGCCTCGCCGCCCGTGATGTCAAGGTGGTGCTCAGCGGTCTCGGCGCGGATGAATGGTGGGCAGGTTATACCTTGCATCGGCTTGCTTCGTTGACGATGCGCTCGCCGCTGAAACATTTTGGCTTGATTGCACGAGGCTTCCAGGCCCTGCTTCCAGGCGCCATGCACACGCATCCCTCCTGGAAGGCCGCATTCTTCGCGCTCGGAGGTCATGGCAGCACACCGTCTCAGATTCAGCGCTCGTCACGCGCGCTGTTCATGCCTTCGGAGGTGGCCCGCATCACGGGGCGCTCATGGATTGAGAACGGCGAGGGGCAGCGCATCGCCCGCGAGGCTCCGATCAGCGCGCCTGACAGCTGGCTGCACGAGCTGCTGCGCGTCGAGACCGAGACCTATCTCGCGGACATGCTGCTGCGTGACAATGATGTCGTGAGCATGGCACATTCTTTGGAACTGCGCGTGCCGCTGGTGGACAAGCACATCTTCGCCCTATCCGCGCGCCTGCCTCCCGAAACCAAGATGACCACCCAACGTGGCAAGATCATCCTGCGCGAGGCGTGCAAAGATCTCCTTCCAGCGCACATCTACGATGACAAGCAGAAGAAGACGTTCACGCTGCCTTTGATGAAATGGATGCGCACTCCGAAATGGCGGGCACGCATTGAGGACACCCTCTACTCCGCTGCCTGTCGTCAGCGCGGCTGGCTGCAGCCGCGTGAGGTCGAAAAAATTTGCGGGGCCTACTTTAACAGCTCAGTCGAGACCAAGCGTGGCTGGTCGCTCAGTCAGCGTGTGTGGGTCATGTATGTCCTGGAAGCCTGGGCGCAGAAGAATGTCTGAGAGAGAATGCAAACTTTGTTAGTCTGATGTCTGTCATCCTCCAGGTCTTTAACCGCTACCTCCAGTCCGGAGGTGAGGAGAAGTCCGTGGACCGCATTCAGAAGCACGCGGCGCTGCGGCATGAGGTGCCGCGCTGCTTCTTCGAAAGTGCCTCCTGGACAGGCAAGGATGCTCCGGGCCGTCTTACCCAGGCAAAATCCTTCTTTTACAATGCAGATTCGGCACGAGAGTTTGAGGGCCGAGTCCGCGAGACGAACGCCCGTGCGGCCATGTTTCACAATATCTATCCCGTGGGCTCGCCTGCGCTGTATCGCAGTGCGCTTCAGCAAAAGCTGCCCGTGATCCAGTACCTGCACAACTACCGCCCGTTTTCCGTCGGTGGTTCATTGTTTTACGATGGCCGTGTGCAGACTGCACCCCTGCATGCTGACTACACGGGGGAGGTCAGGGCAGGCGCCTGGCAGGGAAGGTTTAAGAGCGGTCTGTGCGCGCTGATGCTGAAGATGCTGCATCGCAGTGGATGGCTGGAGAGTGTGAAAGCCTGGGTCACCATCTCACAGTTCATGGCAGACCGTCTTGCCGAGCATCACTGCGTGCCGCGGGAGCGTTTGCATGTCCTCCGCCATTCCTGGGATGCGATGCCGCACACCCCTGAGATTGAAGATCAGGGCAGCTATCTGTTTCTAGGCCGGCTCATTCCTGAAAAGGGCATTCACATGCTCGTGCAGACCTGGCATGAGCTGCGCCAGCAGCTGGGTGATCGCGCTCCGATGCTGCAAATCGCGGGTGATGGATCCTTGGAATCATTCGTTAGGCAGGCTTCGACCCAAAATCCAAGCATTCGCTACCTCGGGCAGATCAGTGGCGAGGCCAAGCATGAGGCGCTGCGCTGCTGCCGTGCTGTCGTGGCCCCCTCCATCTGGTGGGAGCCGCTCGGGCTGATGATTTACGAGGCCTATGACTATGCCAAGCCGGTTCTTGCGGCGCGCAGTGGTGGCTTGATCGAAACCGTACAGCACCAGGAAACCGGCCTGCTTCATTCACCTGGAGATGTCTCCGCGCTCGTCCAGGATGTGCTCGCGCTTGAGTCCAGGAGTGACGAGCAGCGGCAGCAACTCGGCACGCAAGCCCGCGCCTGGCTGCTCCGCGAAACGACCGTGAAAAGGTGGCAGGATCGTTTTGACGAGATCCTCGCCAGCGGGCTTCCATCACCTCACTAATTTAGTTCTCCCGAATTCATGCTGCAGCTCGCCCAATATCAGGATGGACGTCTCGAACTCCAGGAGGTGCCGGCACCCGTGGCGCCACCGGGAGGCATCCTGGTGCGCACCACCTGCTCGGTGATTTCTCCAGGTACGGAGAAGATGAAGGTGGAGCAGGCTCGCATGTCCCTGCTGCAGAAAGCTCGCGCCAGGCCCGACCAAGTGAAGAAGGTCATCGACACGGCTCGCACGCTGGGCTGGAAATCCGCGCTCGAGAAAGTCCGCAATCGTCTCGAATCACCCACGCCTCTCGGTTACTCCGCTGCCGGTATAGTGGTGGCAGTGGATGAACTGAACACACGCTTCCGCGTGGGTGATCGCGTGGCCTGTGGCGGTGCTGAGTGCTCCTTCCATGCGGAAATGATCGCGGTGCCGGATCTGCTCGCATCACCCGTGCCTGAAGGTGTGGAAGACTGGCAGGCCGCCTACACGACGCTTGCTTCGATCTCCATGGAAGCTGTGCGCCAATCGGGTGCGCGACTTGGTGAGCGTGTGCTGGTCATGGGCCAGGGCCTCGTCGGTCTCCTCGCCACCAGCTTGCTGCGCGCTTCCGGTGCCCGCGTGATGGGGGTGGACTTTGTGCAGCCACGTCTGCAAACCTCGCTCGCCATGGGCGCGGAACGCGTCGTCAATCCATCACAGTCAAAACTTGAGGATGAAGTGCATGCCTGGACCGAAGGCCATGGTGTGGATGCCGTGCTGCTCTGTGTGGGTGGCAAAGGTCGTGATGCTGCGGACAGCGCCATCGGCTGCCTGCGTGATCGCGGCGTGATGGTGATCGTCGGCATCTACGATGCCGAGCTGAGCTGGAAGACTGCCTACATGAAGGACATCCAGGTGCGCTACAGCCGCAGTTACGGCCCTGGCCGCTATGACCAGCAGTATGAGTGGGGCGGCAGGGACTACCCTATCGGCCACGTGCGCTGGACCGAGAACCGCAATTTCGAATCCTGCCTGCACCTCATGAAGACCGGTGCGCTAGATCTGAAGCCTGTCACGACACGACGAGTCGCCTTCTCCGGTGTGCTCGAGGTCTATAATCACCTGGATGCCGAACTGGGTGTGGTGATTGAGTATGGAGGTAGTGCAGGCGTCTCGCCTGCCAAGTGTGCATCGGGCATCCTGCCCGGTGAATCGGACACGGGCAAGATGCTCGTTTCACATACTACAGGCGGGACGCCTGTGCTACTTGATGTGCGCCGCTTCACCCCCTACGACCCTAACAAAAAAACAGAGAAAGCCCGACGCAACCTCCCGCACTGGGAGCAGGAAGGCGTGACTCAGTTCGTCACCTTTCGTCAGGCCGACGCCATCGCGCAGGAGAAACTAGATCAATGGGTGAAGGAACGGGAAACCTGGCTCCAAACGCACCCGCAGCCATGGGACTTCGAAACCGAGGAGCTTTACCAACGCCTGTTCTCCGAACGCATGGAAGAATGGCTGGATCAAGGAGCCGGAAGCTGTCTCCTCGCCCGCGAAGACGCCGCCAGGATCGTTGAGAACGCGTTGCGACACTTCGACGGTGAGCGCTATATCCTGGATGATTATGTCATCATGCCTAACCACGTGCATGTTCTGCTCAAGCCTCTCGGCGAACATACACTGTCTGATATCCTGCATTCCTGGAAAGGCTTCACCAGCCACGGGATCAAAAAGATGTATGGCCTCGGCGAGGAACCTTTCTGGCAGGCCGAACGTTTTGATCACGCCTTGCGCAGTGAAACAGCCTTGAAGCTGAAGCGTTCCTATATCCAAAGCAATCCTCATGCAGCCAAACTCACTGGCGGGTTTGTCGGTGGCCGCGGAATCGGCCTCATGAGTAGCGCAGGCGTCCCGCCTGTTCAGAGTGAAGCGGGCATCTTGCCCGCCTCTGTGTCTCCGGGCAAGATGCCCGTCTCACACCTGACAG
>JAZKCU010000007.1:76486-395788 GCA_040387935.1 Verrucomicrobiota bacterium
GGCGGGACGCCTGTCCTACACGTTCTAGGTGCTGGCAATTTCGCCCGCACCATGCTGCTGCCGCATGTGAAAGGCCAGATCACGTTGGGCACGATTGTCAATGCCACGGGCCTCAGCGCGAGGCATGTGAAAGAGAAGTTTGGCTTCACCAACGCGGAGACGGATGCCGCCAAGGTCTTCGACTCCAAAGGCGGTGCGGTGATGATCGGCACACGTCATCATCTGCATGCGCCGTATACACTCGGCGCCCTCGCTGCGGACAAGCATGTGTTTGTGGAGAAGCCGCTCTGTCTCACTCGTGATGAACTGACGCAGATCGATGCCGCGATGGACTCAACTCGAGGCAGCGTCATGGTCGGCTTCAATCGCCGCTTCGCTCCTGCAACCGTGGAGCTAAAGAAAACTCTCGAAACCATCTCCGGCCCGAAGACTCTCGCCTTCCATGTCTTTGCGGGGCCACTCGCTCCCGACCATTGGTATGCGAATCTCGATGAAAGCGGCGGTCGTGTGCTCGGTGAGGCCTGCCACTTCTTTGACTTCGCCTGCCACTTGTTAGGCAAGCCGGTGCGAGTCACCGCTCAGACCGTGGGCCGAGGCGCCTTCCCGGATTCGGTCACCACACAGATTGAATTCAATGATGGTTCGGCAGCGCAGATCATCTACTCCGCAGAGGGTGACTTTGCTTTCCCCAAGGAGACTTTTCGCGTCTTCGCCAGCGGCTTGGTGGCAGAGTGCGTGAACTTCCAGGAGCTCGCCCTTCATCGCCGTCGCAAACGCGTTGTGACGAAGTTCAGCAGCAAAGGTCATGCGGAGGAGATGGCAGCCTGGACGGCCTTCCTCAAAGGTAGCAGACCGCATCCGCTGCCTTACTCAGAGTCACGCCAAAGCATGGCGCTGACGTTTGCCGCTCTTGAGAGCCTGCGCGAAAACCGCAGCATCTCTCTCTAGCCGGAGGACCACGCGCGCCGGTCACGATCACCGGCCAAAGCGCATGGCGAATCTACACCCACCACAGGCCGTGCCTGTGTCCTCACGTCACTGGGCTAGCGCCCAGGTGATGGCATTGGTCATCAGCTTGCGGAAAGCCGGCTCCTTGAAGTCCTCGACGTGACCGAGCGAAGTGTAAAACACCTTCGCCTGCTTCAGACCGAAGCGATGTGTCCAGGCGATGGGTTCAGCCGGTTGATTCGGAATGGTGCCGATGATCAGCGGCGTGGCGGTTTTGGCCAGAGGTGTGTTTTTATACAGCGTGCCGTTGCCGATGAGTTCGCTGACGGTGATGCCTTTCAGGATCTCATGACCTTCTGCACCTGGTGCGAGTGTGCAAATAGTCTTGTCCTCGCCCTTGTGATGGTTGCTGTAGTTGCCTCCGAAGACTTCGGGATCGAACTCCTGCCAGTTAGCGTGCTTGCCATCGATAAGTTTGTCCTTCGGACGTAACGCAAAAGCATGGCTGGCTGTGCGGATGCCCATGAGCGGCTTGCCAGCGGCGAGATGAGCGCGCACCGCGTCGAGTTGTTCGGTAGGCGGTGTGCGCCGACGCACGCTCACGAGTAGCAAGTCCGCATCCTTGAGGGCCTCGACAATGCCCGGGAAGCTGTTCTTATCCGCGGCATCTGCATGAATGACGGTGACCTTATGCCCGAGCGGCTCGACATCGCTCTTGGCAAAAGCGGGCAAGGTTTCCCAGGTGAGATATTCATCCTCACCAATCATGAAGACAAGGTTGGCTGCGTGCGCGGGCAGCACAAGCAGGGTGAGAGCGATGGCGAGATGACGGAGGATCTTCATGACGGTTATTTGAGGGATTTGATGTAGAGGACGAGGGACTCGAGCTGTGATTCGGTGACAACACCGGCGTAGCTGGGCATGGCATACTCGCTCTTGGCGAAGTCCGCATGACGCTTGGCGGAGGGCTGGAGGATGGACTCACGGATGTAGTGGTCATCCACAACGACGGAGCCCCTCTTTTTCTTCTCATCCACGAAGTCACGCTTCGCTCCAAAAAGCTTGTTCCACTTCGGACCGATCTTGAAGAGGTCCTGGTCCTTCACGCTGTGGCAGGCCACGCAGCCAAGCATTTGGGAAAGGCGAAGACCTTCTTCCACCGTCACAGGGCCCTTGGCTTGAGCAGCCGCCGCACGCGGTGTGAGATCGACGCTGACGTCACCAAAGCCATCGGCCTTGGCATCGAAGCTCACGAGGTCATACGGGGTGGTATAGGCATTTTGCGCCATGGCAGCGCCATCCGCGCTGGTGATGGACCACCCTACGCGCAGCTGCATCACCGGCTTCATGCCGGGCACACCGACGAAGACCGCTTTGCCATCCTGGCTGACGTAGGCGCTGCTTGGTGTGAGCCAGTCGATACCGGTGCTGCCGTCGCTTTTGTACTGAGCCGAACCATAAGTGTGGGCACGTTTGTAACCCCAGGTGCCGAGCGAGTAGCTGGCAGGATCGGCCGCCTTCTTCGGATCGAGAGCCACGTCAAAGCGAAGCAGCACGCCTTTGTCCATCGGCACGATCTCGCGTGGCAGCAGGCTCGGTGCCCCGGTATATCGCACGCGGCAGAGACCCGCGAGAGTATCCAGCGTATTGCCCCAGCCGATGACCTGGAAACCGGCGAGGTAAAGCTGGCCGTCCGCAGGGTTCACGCTGCCATTGAGTGGTGGGAAATCGAACTCATCCGTGATGCTCACCACCGCAGCCTGTGGGCGCTTGCCACGCTCATTGAGGATCACGCGCAGCAGCTCAGGTTTGTTGAAGCAGATCTGCACCATCTGGTCGTTCAGAGCTCCCATCTTCGCATCGAAGAGCCACACCTGGGACATGGCGGAGGAGTTCACCGCATGCGGCATCCAGGTCAGCGGATCCGCGATGGGTGCCGGATATTTTTCCTTCGGCAGTTTGTCGCTGAGGAAGCCGTGGAACTGGTGATCCTTCACGATGTGCAGAGGTGTGCTCGGAATGTACTGACCTTCCTGATCGCTGGAGGTCACAAGGCCTGTCTTGATGTTCACGCCGATGCTTGGCTGGCGGAAACCATAGCCCAGCACAGTGGACTTCTTGCCGTCTGCTGAGATGCGCAGGACACTGCCATTGTGCTTGCCGATGGTGGTGGCCTCCTGGCCGCCCTTGGCAATGACGAACTCACCACCAGGCGCAAGGCGCAGCGTGCTGGGGAACTCACGCATGTCCGCCGTTTGCGCAAATGCATTGGAGAACAGCTCATGCACATCCGCCTCGCCATCCTTGTTAGTGTCGATCAGCTTCCAGATGCCATTGCGATCAAACACAAAAATTTGTTCGTCACGAATCGCGCAGGTCATCGGCTCATGCAGGCCGGAGGTGAAGCGCTTCCACTTCGCCGGTCCGTTCATCTCGTTGAGTCCGCGAACGAGCCAGACATCACCGTCCAACGTGATGGCCACACCTGTGCCATCCTTGAGAAACTGGATGTCACCCAGACGCAGCGCGCGCTTCCAGGGATTGTCATCCGGCAGATCCACATGATCCAGCACATACGCTTCTTTGGAAGCAGATGACTTGATCTTCGACACTGCTGCCTGCGGCCAGCGAACACTCGCAGCGACATTCGAGATAGCGTGGGCCTTCATCGCAGGTGCCTCATGCTCATCACAGAAGGAGACGCAGAAACTCGCGGTCATTTCATGCGCCGGGACGCTCACGATCCATAGATTGTCATCAGGTACGAGTTCCGCATCCCCGGTGACAGTCACACCCGCTTCGACTTCTTGCGACGGCCCATTCATCTTCGCGCCGACCACCAGCAGCAGAGGCTTCTTGGCAGGACTCACGCTGATGTGACGCTCCACGACTGGCCTGCCATCTGCCTCGGAAGCCTTCCACCATTCACGCACGTCAGAACCACTGGCGCTGTATTGCAAAACCACGCCCTCATCGACGAGACGCACGTTCTGAAAACGTCCTATGGACTCTGCCACTGGGCCGCGACCCACTTCTTCCGCACTCGGTGCAGGCTCGCGGGGATCCTTCGTGGAAACCTTCTCGCCACTTTGCCAGCCGGGGAAGAGACCATTGCCGAGCCAGAGCTTGCCATCGAACTGCGGGGCAGGGAACTGACCGCCAGGAGTCTTGCGACCTGCATCGAGATAGGAGCCTGGCGCCAGTGACTTGTCCGTGATGCCTTTGCCGCGCCAGATGGCGGACACGCGAAGCAGGTCAGTATCAAAACAAGCCCAGCATTCGTGATCTAGCTTCAGGATGATGCCACGTGGAGTGAGATTATTTTCACCCACACCTTCACGCCGCGCATCGAGAATCGAGGAGAAAAAGGGGAAGTCCTGCTCCACCCACGTGCCCCACAGCTGCGGCGGATACGTCGGCTTCTTCGCAGGATCTGCCGCGATGGCCGTGATGGATAACAGAGCGAGAAGGAAAAGCGGTTTCATGATCAGGGGGTGGAAAATCAAGACTTCACAGCACCGAGGCCGAGTCCATTCAAACAACTCGTGTTCATGGAGCCGTCTCGTACGTTAAAAATGCCGGGGAAGCGATCACGCCACGCATCATTCGCCACGGGGCAGTACTGGCGCGAGTTCGACTCAATGGCCGCCACACCCGGCACATGCGCGGCGATGCCTGCCGAATGAATCAAAGAGGCACCCGGGCAGCTCAGATCCTGCACGCAAAGGAACATGCCCATTTTTTGCGCGGCCGCTGCCATCAGCAGGGACTGGCTCTGGCCTTTGCATGCCTTCAGCGCTGCACCGGTGTAGCCCAGCTCATGAGCGAGCTGCAGGGCTTCGAGATCCGTGAGGGATTCATCAATAACCACTGGCTTCAGCTTCGCTGCCTCATGCATCTTGTTGTCCGGATGTGCTTTCAGATCACGCGCGGTTGGTTGCTCGATGTACTGAACACGATCGAAGCCTTGCGGCGTGCACTCGCGCAGCTTGCGCATCATTTCCACGAGATACTCGACGCTCTGGCAGCGCTCATTGAAGTCGAGCGAGTAATGCCAGCCTGTGATACCACGCTCGCGCTGTGCCTCGATGGTCACACGATCCACCTTGATGATGCGCTCGAGATCCCAGTTCAGGTCATCGCCATTCAGTTTGATCTTCAGATGCGTGAGGCCGTTGTAGTGAATCCACTGCGGCAGGGTTTCCGGCAGACCATCGCCCACGGGCTGGGTGAGTTCGTCGTCATCGAGAGGATCCAAAGCGCCGACGAGATGATACAATGGCATGCGCGCCTGCGGTTCACTATGCACATAGGCATCTGGATACTCGCCCGCGAACTCAGCGCCGAGCCACATGCCGAGGTCATGGTTCATGAACTCACGCGAGTAGGTGTGGTAACAATTTCGCCCGAGCATCTTGCCAAACGCATCATGCAGCGCCGCATCAAAGGCACTGCCACACACGAGAGTGCAGAGTTTTGGGATCGGCTGGGAGAGTTGAAGCTCGCGGCTCACATCCGCGGCAGCCTTGAGGAAGAGTTCCTCAAGCTCGACGCCCAGTTCCATCGGATGTCCAAACTCATCAAAGCTTCGGCAGACGTGCGCGAGCCGTTCCGAAAGCTCGCTCATCGCGTCCTTGGTCTGCTGGAAGGTCAGCTCGCGTGACGGGAAAGACCAGGTGTTGGCCAGTGGCATGGAGCCAAAGCCGTGTGCGACACGTCCGTCGCGTGAGATGACCTCGCACTCCACATTGAGGACTGTGACCTCGCTCACAGCCACGCCGCCGAACTTGATGGGCGTGCGGTAGTCGTAGTGTTCGTAACTTGTGCGGATGTCGCGGATGCGGATGTCAGTGGGTTTGCTCATGGTCAGTCAGTCGGTCAGGAAATCAGTTGGCGGGCCTTCATCCAGCTCATGTAAGTGGTGGCGCAGGTGTCCAGGTTTTCGAGCGAGCCTCCGCCGCGTAGCGGCGAGCACATCTCAAAGGTGGCGATGCCATCAAACCCGCCATCCTTCAGGCCGCTGAAGAAGGCGGCGTAGTCGATGAAGCCAGTGCCAAAGGGAACCGCGCGCACCCAGTCCGCCGGCTGGCGCTCATAGTTCACCAGTTCGGGACGATAACGATGGCGCGGCACCTTGATGTAGTCCGCATTGGTCGTGATGACGGTATGCGGCGCGGCCAGCTTGGCGGACTCGTAGACGTTCTCGCCACGCAGAGCCGGAGACCATGCATCGTAACCAAGCTTGCAGTTAGGCTTGTCGATGTCTGCCAGCATCTCGAGCAGGGCTTCCGTATGCAGGCCGACATCGTGATGGTTTTGGAGGGCAATCGTCACGCCATGCGCCGCAGCACGATCACACATCTCCCGAACAGCGGAGACGCAGCGGTTCCATTGCGTCTGCGGATCTTGCCCCTCGATCTCATAGGCACCGAAGATGCGGATGACCTTCGTGCCGAGCTGGGCCGCGATGCGTGCCAGCGACTCCACATAGGCAATCTGAAACTCGATCTGCGGCACTTCACAGCCCACGCCTACGGGATGTGCGAGGTTTGTGTAAGCACCGAGCACATCGCATCGGATCTTCGCGGCTTTGAGCGCAGCTTTGAGCGGCTCGATCTGCTCTGCTGCATCCAGCGGTGAAAGATGCGGGCGCTTGCCCGCAATCATCACGGACTCATAACCGAGCTTTGCAGCATGAGGGATGAAGTCAGCCAGCCTGAGGATAGACTGGCCCCAGAAACCAGCGTAGCTGATGGAGAAAAGGCAGGGTGTCATGGCTGGTTGGATGCTAGATTTTGCTCTTCACTCACAGATGTGAGTCATGAGGCAGGGCCTCATGCGGATAGATAGAATACACCGCTTCAGGCCTTGAATTCATTCCGACTTCGTCCAAGAAAATACCATTTTTTGAGCGTTTGATCTTCGTGTCGTTTTCCCGTCATCATGTCCACTCCCCGTGTTGCCCTTCTGGTCGAGACCTCTCGTGAATACGGCCGTGGTCTGCTCCGTGGCATCATCCGGTATCAGCGCAAGCACGGGCCGTGGTCCATCACCTTCCAGCCGCATGGTCTCGATGAACCGCCGCCGCCCTGGCTGCGGACGTGGAAGGGAGATGGCATCATCGCGCGCATTAATGACACGGCCACAGCGAAGGCTCTGATGCGGCTGAAAGTCCCGCTGATCGACCTGCGTGCCTCACTGCCTGGATTGAAGCTGCCGATCGTGGGCATCGAGAACCGTCTGGTAGTGCGCATGGCGGTGGAGCATTTCCTTGAGCGAGGGTTTCGTCAGTTCGCCTTTTGCGGCACGCCCTACGGCCAGCATGTGTATCAGGATGAGCGTTCGGATCGCTTCCGTGCGGAGCTGAGGGCGCATGGGCATGAGTGTGAGGTGTATCAGCATCCGAAAGTGAGACGAAGTGCCGAACAAGAATTGCAGCATTTGACTCAATGGCTGGCGAAGCTGCCGCGCCCCTGTGCGCTGATGACCTGTCACGATGACCGGGGCCAGCAGGTGCTGGATGCCTGCCTGCGCGCAGGCTTTGCCGTGCCGGATGAGATTGCGGTGCTGGGTGTGGATAATGACGAGTTCCTCTGCCAGCTCACCACGCCGCCGATGAGCAGCATTGATGTGGATTCTGTGCGGATAGGCTATGAGGCGGCGGCATTGCTGGAGCAACTCATGAAGGGTCAAAAGCCACTGCCTCCATCACGCTTCTTCCCGCCTCGCCGAATCATGGAGCGGCAGTCCACCAGCATCATCGCCGTGGATGACCGGCATGTCGCCAGCACCGCCCGTCGCATCCGGGATGGCGCCTGCACGCCCTTGAGCGTGGATGAGGTGCTGAGGGATGTGCCGCTGAGCCGAAGCGCGGCCTATCGAAGGTTTCGGCAGCAGCTCGGCCGCTCACCGAAGCAGGAGCAGATGCGCCTGCGCATCGTCCGTGCACGCGAGCTGCTGGAGGACACAGATCTGAGCATCACGGAGATCGGCCAGCGCATCGGCTATGAGGAGTCCAAATACTTCATCCATGTCTTCAAGCAGCAGACTGGCACCACTCCGCTGAAGTATCGCAAAGCGAAGCAGGGCAAGCCGTGAGGTCTTAGCGCGCGAGCTGCTTCAAGACCTCCAGGGCTTTCGTCTCGAAGAGCTTCTGCCACTCGGGGGCGACGAGCACATCACAGTCTTCCTGGGCATAGCCGGTGTTCGTGCGCTGCGCGACGGTGGCCGTGTAATAGATGTAGCCATTGGTATAGCCGGACACATGGGCATTCGCGTCCTGCGCGGCTTTCTTAATGTTGAGGCCGATCTGCACGGTGACTTCGCCAGGGAAGGTGACGAGTTTGAAATCGCCGACACGCAGTCCGCAAACCTCGGCATCTAGCGTTGGACTTCCCGAGGTCTTGGTCTGCTCGAGGTGCTTTTTGAGCAGGGAGAGATTGGCGCTCAGGCGTGTGAGCTTCTCCATTGTCGTGATGTTACCGAGGTAGTTCTCGACGAGTACCTTGTTGTCGGCATCGAGCTGCTGGAGAGGTTTTGCTTCCTGCAGATAGCCCTGCGCATAGTGCGAGGGCATGTCAGGTGACATCTTGTGCTGGATGAGCAGCGGCAGGAAGGTTTTGAAATTGATGTTGGTAGGCCGGAGGGCCTCGAGAAGAGCTTTTTGTTCGGCTTCGATATTGGCAATGCGCTTTTCGAAGTCAGCCGCGCGAGGAAGAGCGATGACTTCACGGCTAACCTTCAACGTGGTATCCGCCTGTGCTTTAAACTGACGGATCGCTGACAGCACGGTGGCGCCAAGCATGCTGCCGAGAGGCTCGGCATTTGCCGGGCGGCTGACTTCCTTGTAGTGCACGGGATTGATGTCCCCGCCGCAGCCATGCAGAAAGAGAGCGGTCGCGCCGGTGGCTTCCTCGATCACCTTCGAGGCAAAGCCGGGATAGTCAGCGCTGTTGCCCTTGCTCGGCGGATTCATGATCGGATGACAGGCGAACTGATACACGATGGCCAGTGGAGAGCCGTCAGCGCGATCCAGACGCAGCAGGCCGACCTGTGGGTCGATGGGGCCGATGCTGGCCACATCTTCATCACGCGGCATGGAGTAGGCGCGGCGCATGTCCACCTGCGTGCCGTCCTTCAGCGTCATGCGGCGGTTCTCACTGATGCGGGTTTCACTGCCGCTGCCCGCGCTTGCTTTGACCGGCAGCAGATTCTTCGCGGCTTCCTTCACCGCTTGCACCACGAGTTGCTGAAGATCCGCACGCACGATGCCATGGCAGTGGCTGGCATTGATGATGACGCTGGCAGGCGGGATGCCAAGATCACGCTCCAACTCACTGCGCACGTTAGCGAGGAAGCCATTGCCAATGCGGCCGATCTCACCAATCGCCACGGCATCCACCGCGACGAGCACGGCGGTGGTCTCACCACTCTTTAGAACGAGTGCTCGGGCAAAGCAGGGATCATTCACAGGCCCCGTGCGATCCGTGATGTCCACTTTGGCGACGCCGGCGCTGAGTTCGGCACCGGCATAAGGGGTGGCCACAGCGAGGAGGAGTGCGAGGAGGCTTGGCACAAGGAACGTTTTCATCAGGGCAGAGATGGGTTGGGACTTGCAGCCGAGGCCTGTCATTTGAGCTTCTCAAAAAGCTCTTCAAGTCCTGCGAGGATTTTGGTGGAGGTATCCACTTCCAGGCAGCTCGACCGTGCGCGCCAAGTTTCATACCCGCCGAGCTTGTGATGCTCTGGCGTGGGCAGGTAGCCGTGATAGGCGTTGGCGAGCGAGACCGTGAAGGTCTGCGCGTGGCGCTTCTTCAGCTCAAGGCCGATCTCCACGAAGGTCTCCGCAGGAATGGCCGAGATGCGCAGGTCGCCAATTTTCAGCACTTGCAGTGGCGTGGGGACTTCAGGCGGGAACTCGCGGAGCAGCACGGTCTCGCGCGCATAGACCTGCTCCATGGTCTCCATGCGCGGAAAGAGCTTGGATTGCTTCATCACTTCTCGGGCGCGATCGACTTCATCCTTGGAAGGCAGGCGCAGGCCGAGAGTGAGTTCCTTTTGCGCGACGGCGAGGGGCACCCAGTCATGATAAACCAGTGTCTTGCACACACGGGCCACTTCCTGCGCGACGTCGTTCGCGACGAGTTTGATCTGGCCATAGGGCGGCTGTTTGGTCTGGCCACCGCGGAAGTCGATGTTGTTGATATCACCGCTCGTGCCATTGGACATGGCACCGACGAAGGGTGGATCCAACTGTTCCGCGTTCAGCAACTCGCCGATGCGATTGGCGAAGGCACCAAAGTAGTCTGCGGAGATGTGCCCAGCGCCAACGCCACCGACATAGTGCAGCGAATAGTTGGCGTACAGAGCGAGGGGCTTGCCATCCGCTGACTGCAAGGAGATGAACCATACCTGAGGGTCTGTGGGACCAGCGGGTTCCTCAAGGTCTGGATTCTTCACGCCGGGATTGGTCTTCACCTGTTCGGTGGTGACTCCGTGTGGTGAAGCGGGGACTGTTCCAGGCTTTAAACGCCAGCGGCGATTGAAGACATGCTGCGGCACCTCGCCAAAGCCCCAGCCAATTTTGGCAGGCGCGAGATTGGTGAGGGCGCGTCGCACACCATCTGCAATGCGTCGTGCGACGAAGCGCTGATACAGCGGGTTGGGTTCACTCTGGCCCACCGCCTGGAGCGTGCCGCAGGAGTGCGAGTGCGTGGCAGACATGAGCATGTTCTCCATCGGCAGGCCGGTGGCCTCATTGACCATTTTGCGGGCCTCATCGAAAACAGCGCGGCCGATCACGCAACTGTCCACGACGACCAGAGCGAGCTTCGTCTGCCCATCATCCAGTACGAGGCAGCGTGCGTGCAGATCATCATGAATGAAGGTGGCCGTGCCATCCTGAAAGCCACCATTGATGGAGCTGCCGAGTTCGGGCGTGACATTGCTGGTGGCCGCGCCGGCTTTGAAGACACGCGGCGCATCGGCGGCGTGAAGGGGCAAACACGCAAGGCAGACGAGGATGAGGGCGCGCAGATTCATACGGGAGTCGTTGTACCTACGCGCCCGGACTGAAACTCTGCCAACGGATCAGCCTTTCTTGCCCTTGCCGCGCTTGAACTTGCCATAGCTGACCTTCTTCGGCTTTGGCAAGGAGCCGCCTTCGTCGGGATTGAGGCCCGCTTGTTTCTTGAGCTCGCGGATCTGATCGCGCAGCAGGGCGGCGCGCTCGAACTCGAGCTTGATGGCAGCCTCGGCCATCTCGCCTTCCAACTCGCGGATGACCTCGGTGACGACAAAGTCGCCTCCGCCGCCTTCGCGCAGGACGTTTTCCTCGATGTCCCTGGCCTTGCCGAGAATCTGCAAGCTTTCCTGCACCGCACGGCGCACCGTTTGAGGTGTGATGCCATGTTTTTGGTTATGCTCATCCTGCACCTCGCGGCGATGCCTGCTGATGCTGAGGAGGGCGCGGATGCTTTGGGTCTCGATATCCGCGAAGAGCACCACTTCACCACCGATGTGGCGTGCCGCACGGCCAGCGGTCTGGATGAGGGAGGTCTCGCTGCGCAGGAAGCCTTCCTTGTCGGCATCCAGGATGCAGACGAGGCTTACCTCAGGAAGGTCGAGACCTTCGCGAAGGAGGTTGATGCCCACCAGCACATCACAGTCGCCTTTGCGCAGGCTGCGCAGGATCTCCACGCGCTCAATGGCATCGATGTCGCTATGCAGATAGCGCACCTTCATGTCGAGATTGCGAAGGTAGTCCGTCAAGTCCTCGGCGGTGCGCTTGGTCAGGGTGGTGACGAGCACTCGCTCGCTTTTCTCGATGCGCTGACGGCAGAGCTCGATGGTCTCATCGATCTGTCCCTTGAGCGGCTTGATGGTGATGACGGGATCAAGGAGCCCTGTCGGACGAATAATTTGTTCGACCACGAGGTTGCGACCTTTGGTGGTAACATCGAACTTCTCCACGGGCTGTGCATTCCCGCTGGCGCGGACGCTGAGACCCGGAAGGGCGGCGGGCACGGTTTCTTCCTCGCCAATGCGCTCGCGTTTATGCGGGATGTAGGCCGTGTTGCCCACGACGCTGTTCTCCATCTCGAAGCGGGCAGGAGTGGCGCTGACATAGACCATCTGACCTACCTTGCCCATGAACTCGGGGAACTTCAGCGGGCGGTTGTCCAGAGCGCTGGGCAGACGGAAACCATGGTCCACGAGCACGGTCTTGCGTGATTTGTCACCTTCATACATGCCGCCGATCTGCGGGATGGTGGCGTGGCTTTCATCCACAAAGACGAGCGGCGGTTCACGGAAGAAATCCAGCAAGGTGCCCGGCGTGGCCCCAGGCTGGCGGCCGGTGAGATGGCGGCTGTAGTTCTCGATGCCCTGGCAGAAGCCCATCTCCTGCATCATCTCAATGTCATGCTCCGTGCGCATGCGGATGCGCTGGGCTTCGAGCAGCTTGCCCTCTTTTTCAAACCATGCCACGCGCTCCGTCATCTCATCGCGGATATGGACGATGGCCTTCTTCATCTTGTCTCCCGGCGTAACGAACTGTTTGGCGGGAAAAAGCGTGTAACTGGGCATCTTCAGCGTGACGGTGCCCGTGAGCACGTCCACGGCGCTGATGCGGTCGATCTCATCGCCAAAGAACTCGATGCGAATGGCCTCGCTGTCGAGATAAGCGGGCACCACCTCCACCACATCGCCACGGGCACGGAAGGCGCCGCGCTTCAGCTGGATGTCATTGCGCTCATAGAGCATGTTCACCAGGCTGGTGAGCAGGGCCTCGCGGGTCATCTGCTGACCGACATGCATGGGCACCATCATGCCCTCATAGTCTTCAGGAGAGCCCAAGCCGTAGATGCAGGACACGGAAGCCACGACGATGGCGTCAGGCCGCGTGAGCAGTGCGCCCATGCTGGAGAGGCGCAGGCGCTCGATCTCGTCATTCACGTTCGAGTCCTTCTCGATGTAGGTGTCCGTACGCGCGATGTAGGCCTCAGGCTGGTAGTAGTCGAAATAACTGACGAAGTACTCGACCGAGTTTTCCGGGAAGAAATTCTTAAACTCGGAGTAGAGCTGCGCGGCCAGCGTCTTGTTATGACTGAAGATCAACGCAGGCTTGCCGATCTGCTCGATGACGTTGGCCATCGTGAAAGTTTTGCCCGAGCCCGTGACGCCGAGGAGGGTCTGGTGCCGGTTCCCAGCCTTCACCGATTTGACCAATTTGGCGATGGCCTGTGCCTGGTCGCCGCGCGGGTGGAACTCGGGATTGAGACGGAAGGGGGAAGACATAGGAGGGGTATTTGAGATACGCCTCCCGTGTTCAAATGACAACGAAGTTTCCGCCGCTATCGGGCGACAATTTTTGGAAACTCACGCCTTCTCGGTCGTCCCGTCACGGACGGTCTCGCAGTTCCAGCAGACCTCGAACTCGGCAGGATTTTCCTCGCTGCACTTGGCGCAGGTCCATTCGGCAGTTTCGCCGGAGGTTTCGGGGTAGTGATGCGGCTTGAGAAGCGCAATGGCCTCATCAAAGCGGCTGTCATCGATAATGCAGAGGGTGGGCTGGAAGATGGGCGAGATGACATTCAGCGTCTGCGCGCCTGCGTCATTCTGGATGAAGCAGACAATGCCCGCCTCATCGAGCACCGACTTGTAAAAGCCGATGCGGCTGGAATCCATGCTGGTGTAGAGCTCTTTCATAATGGCTTAGACCTCGAACTCATCCGCCGGATCAAAGGGCGGCATGGGGATGTTGATGATCTTCAGCTTGCCCACCGCGCGGTGCACGCAGCCGGGGCGGATCATGACGCTGGTCATGGGCTTGAGAGGGATGATCTCGCCATCAGCCTCCAGGTGGCCTTCACCCTCCAGCACGATGTAGATCTCCGTCATCTTCTGGTGATAGTGCGCCTTGCTGTCCGCATGGATGTCCGTGAGATGCACGGTGGCCAGGGTGTTCCAGGGCTCCTTGAAAGCGCGGCGTGCCTGCCCACAAGGACAAGGCGTGGGCGTGATCTCATCAAGCTGGGCGACGGCGAAGCGGGGAGAGGGCATGCGCAGGATTGTGCATGAGAATACTCTGCGCTACAACCGCTACATGATCGAAGGGGATGCCGAGGAGCCACCCAGACCTCTGTTCCAGAGGTTTTGGTTCTGGATGTTGATCTGTCTGCTTTTTGTCGGGCCGGCCTTCCTGTGCACGGGACCCGATCCCATGAGTGCGATGTTGTTTTCTTTGTTGTTTGGATGGATTCCCTTCGTCGTCCAGGATGTCTTTTGGAAGGTGGTGCGAGTGTGCGTGAAAGGCCACAAACTACAGTGGGCTCTTTGTCTTTTGATTCCGATGGTTGTCTCGGGATGGGTGTTTTTCGAACACAGCTTCTTTTACGGCAAGCCCAGATGGGTCATTGCCAGGGCTTTGAAGGAACCAGCACCGCTTCTCTTCTTGACCGTTGAGTTTTCCGAAGACGCCTGGACAGATTACGTGGCTCGTTTGCGAGTGCATCTCGACAAGGACTACCTCCGAAACGCTTTGGAAAAGCATTTCGAAAGACGACAGTTTCTGGATGGTATGCCCCACCAATATTTCCTAAAGGAAGGCGAGGGCGAAGAAGGCGTCGTGTGCGATGTCGAAACCGACTCACAGTTCAGCTACGCCCTGATCACTTATAGCGTTGATTGAGGCTTATAGACTCGCCAGCGCCTCTGCCGCCACCTCGGCCGTGCGGTCCATGTCGGCTTTGGCGTGGGCCATGCTGATGAAGCCGGTCTCAAACTGGCTGGGGGCAAAGTAGACGCCGTTGTCGAGGCAGTGATGGAAGAACTTGCGGAAGGCCGCGAGGTCGGAGGTCTTGGCGTCCTGAAGATTGTGCACTTCTTTCTCGGTGAAGAAGAGGCAGAACATGCTGCCTTTGCGATACCAGCGGTAGTTCAGTCCCTTTTTCTTCAGCACATCCAGCACCGCGTCTTCCATGATCTGGCCGATCTCTTCGAGATAGGCGTAACCCTGCTGCTTCTCCATCTCGCGAAGCTGCGCTAGACCGGCAGCCATGGCGACCGGATTACCACTGAGCGTGCCGGCTTGATACACAGGCCCCAGCGGGGCGAGGTAGTCCATGATGTCCGCGCGGCCGCCGAAAGCACCCACCGGCAAACCACCGCCGATGACCTTGCCGAGGCAGGTGAGATCCGGCGTGATGCCTTCCAGCTCCTGCACGCCGCCTTTGGCGAGCCGGAAGCCAGTCATGACTTCATCGAAGATGAGGACGGTGCCGTACTTCGTGGTGATGTCCCGCAGCTTCTGCAGGAAGCCGGGCTTCGGAAGAATGAGTCCCGCGTTGGCAGGATAAGGCTCGACGATGAGCGCGGCGATCTCGTGCCCCTTCTTCTCAAAGAGCTCTTCGAGCGCGGCTTCATCATTGAAGGGCAGCACGCTGGTCAGCTCGGCAAAGGCAGGCGGCACGCCAGCGCTGTCGGGATGACCATGGGTGAGAGCGCCACTACCAGCAGCGACGAGGAGGCTGTCGCTATGGCCATGGTAGCATCCATCGAACTTCACGAGGCGGTGACGGCCCGTGAAGCCGCGTGCGAGGCGGATGGCGGACATGGTGGCTTCCGTGCCGCTGCTGACCATGCGCACCTTTTGAATCGAGGGCACCCACTCACAGATCGTGCGGGCCATCTCCACCTCGTAAGGATTCGGAATGCCAAAGCTCACGCCATCCTTGGCGACGGTGTGAATGGCATCGACGACGCAGCGCGGTGCATGGCCCAGGATGGCCGGACCCCAGGTGCCGACGAAGTCGATCATCTCACGCCCGTCCACATCCCAGATGCGACAGCCCTTGGCGCGGCGCACAAAGAAGGGATCGCCACCCACATTGCGAAACGCGCGGACAGGTGAGTTCACGCCGCCGGGGATGTACTTCTTGGCGAGATCAAAGAGCTTGGTCGAAATGGGTCCGTTGGGCATGGGAAAACAGTATCGTTGCGTCTGCGAGGCAGGTTGCACAGGATTCACGCGATTGACGTGATGAACAGGAAAAAGCTGGCTTTGTCACGAGTTTGAAGTCCTTTTGGCTGCGCCATGAGCACTGCAACCGGTCCTACTCTCATCCGCCACGAAGGGCATACTCCACGTGAACGCAGCACCTGCGGCTGGCGTGACCGGCTGATCAGCCGCGAGGATGAGGCGCTCTCTCCCGCCGCCTGGGCGCATGCGGTGGACATTGATGGCGCCAAGCCCCACTACCACAAGCGCTCCACCGAACTCTACTACGTGCTCGATGGCGAAGGCACCGTCTCGCTCGATGGCACGGATCATCCGGTGACAAAAGGTTCCATGGTGCACATCCCGCCGGGGGTGGTGCATGGGGCAAAGGGGAAGATGCGCGTGCTGGTGGTTGGCATTCCGGACATCGCGGATGACGACTACTATTTGGTCGAATCTTGATCAAAGTTCGGCGCAAGCCCGACCGCGCGGCCACGTTTGAGTTCGCATCATGCTCCGTGCGCTCCTTTCATCCCTCGTCCTCATCGCAGCCTCCGCCATGGCGGCTGATCGGCCTAATGTGCTCCTCATTGTCGCCGATGATCTCGGGTACAATGATGTGGGATTTCAGGGCTCCAAGGACATCCCCACGCCGCATCTCGACGAGCTCGCCGCGTCCGGCATCCGCTGCACCAATGGTTATGTCTCGCACTCCTTTTGCAGCCCCACGCGTGCGGGCATGCTGACAGGCAGGTATCAGCATCGTTTCGGTCATGAGAACAATCCTGCGTGGAAGCCCGAGAGCACGGTGGAAGGCCTGCGCATGGATCAGATCACCCTGCCAGAGCTGCTGAGGAAGGCTGAGTATAACACCGGTGCGGTGGGCAAGTGGCATCTGGGCGCGCATCCGCAGTTTCATCCGATGAAGCGTGGCTTTGACGAGTACTTTGGCGCACTGGGCGGCGGGCATCAATACTTCCCTGAAGGCAGCAAGGTCACCGCCTCGGAGTACGCCATCTCACTGGACCGTAATGGCAAGGAGGAAGCCCAAACCAAATATCTGACCGAACAATTCGGTGATGAAGCGGCGGCCTATGTCCAGCGTCATGCGGGCGATGGCAAGCCGTGGATGCTCTATCTGGCCTTCAATGCGCCACACACGCCGTTGCAGGCGATGGAGGCCTGGCTGGCGAAGCTGGCCCACATCAAGGATGCCAATCGCCGCACCTATGCCGCGATGATTTGTGCCCTGGATGCTGCCGTCGGTCAGGTGGTGGAAAAACTGGAGGCGACGAAGCAACGCGAGAACACGTTGGTCTTCTTCATCAGTGACAATGGCGGGCCAAACCTCGCCTTCCGCAATCTTGGCAACTTCACGGACAACTCACCGCTGCATGGCGCGAAGGGTGATCTGCATGACGGTGGCATTCGCGTGCCCTTCCTGGTGAGCTGGCCTGCCAAGCTGAAGCCGGGGGTGTATGAGCAGCCGGTGATCGCGCTCGATTTCCTGCCCACCACCGTGGCTCTGGCTGGGGGTGAGCTTCCGCAGGACCGCCCCATCGATGGAGTGAACCTCATGCCCTACCTCACCGGTGAAAAATCCGGCCCACCGCATGATCGCCTCTTCTGGCGCACGCAGGGTCCGAAGGGCAATCACGCAGTCCGCCAGGGGCAGTGGAAGTTTGTGCGGAAAGCAGACGCCAAGCCTGAGCTCTATGACTTGGCGGCGGACATTGGCGAATCCAAGAACCTCGCGTCGGAGAAGCCTGACCTGATCGCCGAATTCACCGCGGCCATCGCCGAATGGGAGAAGGGCACCATCCCGCCGGCCTTCGAAAGCCCGCGAGCCGGAAAGCCCGCACCGAAAAAGAAAAAGGCCGTGAAGTGAGGCCTCTCACACCGCGAACTGACGCGCGAAATCATCGTCGTGCAGATGTGGATAAGCGCGATACACACGGTCAATCTCCTCAAGCTGACCGGGGCTGAGTGTCTCATTCTCGTCCAGGCACCAGATGCCTTCGAGCAGGCCCTGACGCCGGAGCACCTCATGCAGTCCGGCGATGCAGCCGCGGAAGCCATTCGCAGCATCGAAGAACACGGCATTAGCGTCAGTGACCTCGATGCCAAGGCGCAGCAGATCAGGCGTGGCGTCGGCATTGCGGCAGCGCTCTAGAAGTTCTACAGCTCGCTTCGTCCATACGGACCAATGGCCTAACAAACCACCGACAATGCGCCGCTCTTTGCCATTGAA
Organism: Verrucomicrobiota bacterium; assembly: GCA_040387935.1. Taxonomy (GTDB): domain Bacteria; phylum Verrucomicrobiota; class Verrucomicrobiia; order Verrucomicrobiales; family Verrucomicrobiaceae; genus Prosthecobacter. Next base: position 94,684 of record JAZKCU010000007.1, read on the forward strand.
GCGATACGGCGTGAGGAAGTCCGCCACAATGTTGTCATCATTGCCCGTGTAGAGCGCGATGTCATCGCGACCGGCTTCCACAACAGCCCGCACGACATCCAGCGTCTGGTAGCGATTGAAGGGTGCCATCTTGATGGCGATGATGTTCTCGATCTCAGCAAAGCGCCTCCAAAACGAGTAGGGCAGGGCACGTCCGCCGACACTGGGTTGCAGATAGAAGCCCACCACCGGGATGACTTCGGCGACAGCTCGGGAATGAGCGATCAGCTCATCTTCCGAAGCATCCCGCATGGCTCCGAGACTGAGCAGACCTGCATGATAACCATGCTTCTTCAAGAGCGCGGCTTCATTTGCAGCCTGCTTCGTCTGGCCGCAGATGCCGCCGATGCGCACAAGCGGACGTGAGGCACGGTTCATCTCTTCGGCAGCGAGGGCGAGCACCGGCTCGAACAAACCAATTTTAGGATCGCGGATGGCGAACTGCGTAGTGTGCACACCGACGGCGAGACCCCCGACACCTGCACCGATGTAGTAGCGTGCGAGGGCTCGCTGGCGCTGCTCATCCAGCTTGCGGCTGGCATTGAGGGCGAGCGGATGTGCGGGGATGGCCAGGCCTCCCTGCAAAGCGGAGTGAAAATCAAAACTGTCCATCTTGAACCTCGAAGTGAGTGGGTTTGCCGATGCTCTCGCCACCGCTTTGCAGCCATTGCACAGTGGCATCGATCATCTCTTCCAAGGACACCGTGGGCGGGCCAAAGAGCTCATAGGAGCGAGCCGCATCCCAGACCCACGCCGTGGCGCTTTCGGTGCCAATAATGATGGCAGGACGACCAAGCTTCTCGCCAAAACGCAGCGCCAGCTCGCGAATGGAGACGCGCTCAAGACCGGTGACATTCAGTGCCTGTGGAGGCGATGCAGTGTGAGACAGGCACTGGATGGCACGTGCATTCGCATCGCCCTGCCAGATGACATGCGCGTAACCCATGGTCACATCCACGGGCAGGCCCTGGGACACCTTTTGCGCGATATCCAGTAGCACGCCGTAGCGCAGATCGATGGCGTAGCAGAGGCGGAAGAAAAGCGTGGGCGTGCCGTGCTGCTTCACATAGTGGGAGAAGACACGCTCACGACCGACGCATGAGTTCGCATACTCGCCGGGCGGAGTCAGCGGATCATCCTCGCGTGCGCCACGACCATCGGCTGGCATCAGTGGATACACGCAACCCGTGGAGAAGACGACGATGCGGGACTTCGTGAAGCGCTCGGCCACGATGGCAGGCACCAGAGTGTTCATGACCCAGGTGAGTTCCGGCGCATCACGGGTGCCAAATTTCTGGCCCGCCATGAAAATAATGTTAGGCGCATCTGGCAGCGCATTCACTGCAGCGCGATCCATCAGGTCACACGCGATGGTTTCGACTCCGTGCTGCGTCAGGTCATCCGCCGCTTTCTTCGAAGAAAAACGCGAGACGGCAATAACACGGCGTCGCTGATGGCCAATCTCATCCAGCGCCCGGCGGACCATGCAGGCGAGGGTGGGACCCATCTTGCCACCGGCGCCGAGAACCATCACGTCTCCCTCGAGCGACCTCAAGGTTTCGAGCACACCTTTGGTTGGGCGGCTCAGAGCTTCTTCGAGGTCGTCGGAGTTGGTGATGGGCGTCATGGACTAGGGGCGGCGTTCAGCCGGTCACATACAGCGGCGGCCAGAGCTTGTACGCCTGTTTTTATGGACTCCTCGTCACAATCATACATCGGAGTGTGACCTCCCGCCGTCATGCCCTTCTCCTCATTCGCCACACCCAGACGGAAGTAGAAGCCGGGTGAGACTTGGGCAAAGAAGGAGAAATCCTCGCCGCCCATGCCGGGGATGACCTCCATGACATTGGCCTCGCCAAAGAGCCGGCGGAAGGAGGGCAGGGTGGCCTCCACGAGAGGCTTGTCATTGATGATGCTCGGGTAGGTCTTCCTGTACTCCATCTCATAAGTCGCGCCGTGGGCTTCAGTGATGCCTTTGAGGATGCGGTGCATCTGCTCGATCACACCGTCGCGGAAGGTCGCATCATAAGTGCGTACGGTGCCGCCGAACTCCACCTTCTCCGCTATGATGTTCTCCCGCTGGCCGCCAGTGATCGTGCCGATGCTGATGACGAGCGGCTGGCGTGTGTTCGTCTGGCGGCTCTTGATCATCTGCAGGGCCATGATGGCCTCGGCCGAGATGGCGATGGCATCCACGCCTTTGTGCGGGGCGGAGCCGTGCGCCATCTTGCCATGGATGGTGATGTGGAAGCGGTCGCTGTTCGCATTGTCGATGCCCGGTGTGTAGGCGATCTGGCCTGCCTTCAAGTAGTGCACATCGTCATCCGTGCTGGTGGCAGGCTGGACTTGGGAGCTCGTATGCAGCCCGAAGACAGCGACCGGCCTGGGATTGTCCATTGCGCCTTCTGCCACCATGAGCTTCGCGCCCCAGTCGCCTTTGAAAGTGGCTGGCATGGCTTCTTCGGCAGGCTGGAAGAGGAACTTCACACTGCCTTTCACCTGGTCACGATGTTTGGTGAGCAGCTCAGCCAAACCCAACGCGCAAGTGACATGCACGTCATGACCGCAGGCATGCATGGCTCCCGGATTTTGAGAGCGATAAGGCACGCTGCGCAGTTCCTTGATCGGCAGGGCATCCATGTCCGCACGCACAGCCACGCAGGGCCCATCGCTTACGCCTTTGAGCAGGGCGACGACACCGTGCTTCGCCACCCCGGTCTTCACCTCCAGGCCTAACGATTTAAGCTTTTCGGCCACCAGCGCGGCAGTGCGCACTTCTTCGTTCGAGAGCTCCGGGTGCATATGGATGTCCCGGCGGACCTCCACGAGCTTGGGAAACATCTCGTCCACACTTTTAGCGAAGAGCTTGTCACGCTCCGAAAGATCGGCAGCGGTGAGTAGGCAAGGGAGCAGCGAGAGACAGAGGGAGAGCGGTGTCTTCATAGACCTCCAGTCAGGCAGGCGGGACCATGGCTGGCAAGCACGAAACACGCTAGGGAGGGCCTCGGCGCTGGCATCCGACGAAAGTCGTATTGTCGGTGCGGCGCCCGGGATTAGTCTGTGGTCGTCACGAAATGACACCCTGAACCAAGCCAAGCAAAACGTCATGAAAACCATCGCATCCCTCCTCCTCGCCATGAGCCTCGTCTCCTCCGCCATTGCCGCCGACTCGCCCGACGCTGAATTCCCCAAAGTCGGAGAAACCTACCGTATCGCCACCTCAGCACCTCTTGTTGAGGCCCCCTTTGACAATGTCGTCACTGTCGTCGCCATCGGCAAAAACGAGTGGGCGAAGGTCAGTTATGAAAAAATGGGCCGCGGTGCCGATGGAAGCGTCGGCAAACAGAAGCACGACATGTGGGTGAACTTCTCCAGCGTCACCTCCGCCGTGAAGAGCGAGGCGAAGTAAGGCCGAGGCTGGTCGATTGATAACCTGTGGATGAGGCGTCCGGCGGAAAAGCCGGGCGCCTCTATTTTTTTGGCTGGAGATGAACCCCGGACCACGTTTTCAGGCTTGCCTCTTTGCGGGCTAATCCTCACGTTCCCCCGACCATGTCTCCCCTTCGCGCCTTCCTGGGCTCACTCCTCCTTGCCACCAGTCTGCATGCCGAGCTCACGCCTGAGCAGCAGCAGGTGCCTCTCGAAGTCTTGCCTGCGGACCCGTCGCTGGCGAAGATTGTGCTGATCGCAGGCAGCACGAGCAACAAGCCGGGGCAGCATGAGTACTTCGCCGGTTGCGCGTTGATGATGGACTGGCTGAAAAAAGTTCCCGGAGTGGCCCCGGTGATGGTGGCGGAAGGCTGGCCCAAGAATGAGGCGGTGCTGGAGGGTGCCAAGGCGGTGCTGCTCTTTATGGATGGAGGCGACAAGCTGGCTTTCCTGGAGCCTGCGCGCTGGGTGAAGATGCAGGCGCTCGCTGAATCCGGTGCTGGATTAGTGGTCTTGCATCAAGGCATCGATTGTCCGCCGGATCGTGCGCCCACTTTCAAGGAATGGTTCGGAGCGGCTTTTCAATCTGACATCGGCTGCCGTGGACACTGGGATGTGAAGTTTGAGACCGTCCCTGACCATGCCATCAACCGTGGCATGAAGCCTTTCGAACTGCTCAAGGATGGCTGGCTTTACAATCTGCACTTTGCCGCCAAAGGCGTGACGCCGGTGCTGGCCTGCGCGATGCCGGACGAGAGCCGAAAGACGGAAGATGCGAAACTGCACATGGGTCGCGCGGAGACCGTGGCCTGGGCTTTTGAGCGTGCGAATGGCGGACGGAGTTTTGGATTCACGGGCTGTGATCTGCACGCCAACTGGGCGGATGCGAACCAGCGTCTGCTGGTGCTGAACGGACTGCTCTGGGCGGCAAAGGTCGAGGTGCTGAAAGGTGGCGTGGCCTCCACGGTGACGGAAGAGGAAATGAAGAAGAACTGGGACCGCAAGGTGTTCATCAAGAAGGAAGCGAAGGCGAAGACCCCGGCCAAGTGATCTTCCGCCATGTCCGCTTCCCAGCCTAACAACATCCGCCGAGTCGTCATCGCGAGCTTCATTGGCACTACCATCGAGTGGTATGACTTCTTCCTGTATGGAACGGCGGCGGCGCTGGTGTTTAACAAGCTGTTCTTTCCCACGATAGATCCGGCGGCAGGAACCATGGCGGCCTTCGCCACTTTTGCGGTGGGCTTCTTTGCACGACCGTTGGGTGGGATCGTGTTCGGTCACTTTGGCGACAAGATCGGGCGCAAGTCCATGCTGGTGACCACGCTGATGATGATGGGCGTGGCCACGGTGCTGATCGGCGTGCTGCCCACCTATGATCAGATCGGCGTGGCGGCTCCGGTGCTGCTTGTGGCGCTGCGGTTCGTCCAGGGTTTCGGCGTCGGCGGTGAGTGGGGAGGCGCGGTGCTCATGGCCGTGGAGCATGGGCATGAGGGCAGGCGCGGCTTTCATGCGAGCTGGGTGCAGGCAGGCGTGCCGGTGGGGCTGCTGCTGGCCAATGGTGTGTTTAGGCTCGCCTCCTCCATGGATGAGAAGGCTTTCCTGGCCTGGGGTTGGCGAATTCCTTTTTTGTTAGGCGTGCTGTTGCTGGTGGTGGGCATGTTCATCCGTATGAAGATCATGGAGAGCCCGATTTTCACGGAGGCCAAGGCGGCTGATCCAGGGCCGAAGGTGCCGATCCTGGCGGTGATCCGTGATCATCCTCGCAATGTGATCCTCTCCATGGGCGCGCGTTTTGCGGAGAATGCCTTCTTCTATATCTTCACGGTGCTGGCGCTGAGTTTTGGCTCGCAACAGCTTGGCATCAGCAAGGATTTTTTACTCAATGCGGTGCTGGTGGGATCGGCGGTGCAGTTGATCGCGATTCCGTACTTTGGGGCGCTTTCGGACAAGGTTGGCAGGCGGCCGGTGTATCTCGGCGGGGCTTTGTTTCTGACGCTTTTTGCCTTTCCGTTTTTCTGGATGATGGAGAGCCGGCAAAGCGGTCTGATCATGCTGGCGGTGGTGATCGGTCTTGTGGGCCATGCGGCGATGTATGGGCCACAGGCGGCGTTCTTTTCGGAGCTTTTTGGGACACGGGTACGCTACAGCGGCGCTTCTCTGGGGTATCAGCTCGCGTCGCCACTGGCGGGAGGGATGGCGCCCTTGATCGCGACGAAGCTGCTGGAGAAAAGCAGCGGCAAGCCGTGGCCGGTGGCGGTTTATTTGATCGTGATGGGAGTGATCACGCTGGTCAGCGTGTGGCTGGTAGAAGAGACGAACAAGAAGAGGCTGGATTGAGGCATCATCGCGGAATTCCGCGATGAAAGTGAGAGCGTCTACACGTGTCGATTGATCATCGGGTGCACAGCAGCGGCAAGTCTTGGTTGGCTGCGGAACGAATGCGAAGAGGCCAGCGTGAGCCGGGCTCACGGAATTCCGTGACCCTGAAGGTCCACACGTGTGGACCCGGTGCTGGACGGTGCACAAATGATCCATCACACGCGGGCGATGGATCATTTGTGCACCGCAGAGCTGCTTCATTAAGATTACAAAAAGCGAGTGGCGACGTCGTCACTGGGTTCACCAAAAAGGTGGCGGCTTTTGACATGGCAACACCTGTGCCATGCAAAACAACGAGCACACCCCTACCCCTGATGACCATTCAAACAAGCTGGAGAACTGGGAGCAACTTCTCCTGCCATTTCTGGACGAGTCTTCGCTGGCAAGCGCCTTTGATCGCCGTCGATCAGAGATCAAATCCAAACTTTCCCAGGCGGCTAGGCACTTCCTAGAAGTGTTTAAAACCGAGTGCGATATTCACACAGCATACGATATCGCTAGGAAACTGTATGGACTCACTTGCAGTCGATCTTTGCTTCCTGGCCTCGCCCGAGAAATCAATAGAGAAACAGAGCTGCGATTCAAGACACGTCGGAAGTCGAAATACCGTTGAGGGCGGACAAGGTCGGACATTCATGCAACCTCCATTTCCATAGATGCGGGACCCCTTTGGGGTCCGGCATTGAAAACGAGGGGTTTCCACGCTGTACCAGGGTAGGCTCGCTAAGGCTCGCCAACCCTTCGCTGTGATGCGGAAGGCCTTTGGCCTTCGAACTAGGGCTGACGGGCTGGCAAGTGCATGAGACGCGCTTTCAGCGATTCGCGGTCTGCTTTCTCGCAGGTCCCTGGGGTTGAAACCCCAGGCTCCTATGAGACGCGAACGTTGGCGCTTTGAAATTGAGACGTGAGGCTTCCTCCAAGGGCTTACATCGAGCGCCGGCGGCGCATGAGGAGGGCGATCATGGAGAGGCTGAAGAGCATGAACTTGCCGGGTTCAGGTACGATGGTGACGACGGTGAGGGTGAGTGCGCCGCCGTTGAGGGCGATGTTCCAGAAGCCGGTGCCGCTGATGTCGGGGAGGTCGAAATTGCCTTCGTTGAGATCGGCGTCGGCTCCGGTGCGCATGTTGCTGCCCCAGGAGAAACCGCCTTCGGTGAGAAGACCACCCCAGTCGATCAGTTGGAAGGTATCGCCCACGGCTGCATTGTAACTGCTGCCGTTGAGGACGAGGCGGCTGAAGTTGTTGAGCGTGAGATCGCCGGAGACATGGAGGGTATCGAAGGCGAGGTTGGAATTGCTGGTGGAGCCGGTGACCTGGAGCTCGGCGACGGTGTTGAGCGTGGTCGGTGCGAAAGAGAGCGTGCCGACATTCAGGCTGCCGATAGTTGCACCGCCTTGATCGCCGGGCTTCAGAGTGCCTTGAATGATGGAGGCGGCATTGACGCTGCCGGTGCCGGAGAGCACGGTGCCGCTGCCCTGAAGAGTGAGCAGTCCCTGACCTGAGGATCCGATGCCTGCGAGACCGACCTGGAGATTGCCAGCCGTCACGGTGGTGGTGCCGGTGTAGGTGTTCACACCCGCGAGCACGGTCGTCCCTGCGCCAACTTTAGTTAGGCTGTAAGCACCGGAGACGGGAGCGTGAATGGTGAGATCGCCACTGCCGCCGATGCTGGAGTCTGCGGCGAGAGAGACGGAAGTGAGATTCGCGGTGGCGCTGGCAGTGCCGCCCTGAATGCTGACCGAAGGTGCGGACGTGTAGCCGCTGCCAGCCTGAGTCATGGCAAAGCCGAGCAGGGCGAAACTGCCGTCATTGCCATCGATGACAGCACCGGTGCCGCCGGTGACGGAGACTGTGGGAGTGGAGGTGAAGCCAGTGCCGGAATTGACAATGGTCAGGCCGGCGATGGTGTAGTTGTTATTGTTTCCAGTGGCGGTGGGATTGGTGCCCGCAAAGCTCGTGGTGCCGCCTGCGAAAGTGGCGCTGGGTGTGCTGCTGAATCCAGAGCCTGGAGTGGTGATACTGATGCCGATGACATAGCCGTTCCCATCGAGGACCGCCACGCCCGTGGCGCCGTTTTGCAAGGTCACATTGGGTGCGGCGGAGTAGCTGGTGGTGGTTCCCGGAACAGGAGCGGCGATGGTGAAAGAGGTATTTGTTAGGCCAACCAGGGCCGTGACAACGGCACCGCTGCCACCGCTCACATTGATCACGGGGGCGAGGCCGAAGCCGCTGCCGCCGTTGGTGAGGGTGAGGCTGCTTGAGGAAAGGCCGAGCACGGCTTTGGCTGTCGCGGATGTCCCGGTGCCGGGTGCATCCAAGGTCACACCTGCGCCTGCCGACCAGCCGGTGGTGCTGGCGGATGAGACATTGAGGGAAGCGATGCCATTGCCGATGCTGGCGGGCGTGGTGCTGTTGTTCACCAGGGCGCCAAGACCGCCGACACCATCGCCACGAAGGGTGATGACTTCCTGAACCATGGACTGGCCATTGAGATCGAGGGTCGAACTTGTTTGCACGGTCGTGCCAGCGGTGCCGGAGGCCAGCGAAGTGCCTCCATGGCCCAGGGCATTCGCATTGGCGATCTGCAAGGTGCCTGCGGCGACAGTGGTGGTGCCGCTATAAGTGTTCGCCGAGCCGAGAGTGAAGGTGCCAGCGCCGCTTTTGACGAAGCTGACGTTGTTGTTGATGTGCTGATCCTGGACGCCCGTGCCGCCAAGAGTGCCGGTGTAGGTTTGCGAACCGACAGCTTTGATCTCCAGCAGGCTGTTTGCGGTGCTGGTGCCGCCGATGACAGCATTCGCGGTGCCAGTGCCAGCCGTGGAGAGGCCCGCAACGGTTTGCGAATAGCCATTGAGCTGCAACGTGCCGGAATTGGCGCCCGAGCCTAACACGATGTTGGTACTCGTTGGCAGGCGGTCGTTGCCGAGGTTCATGCGCAGCGTGCCGTTTTCCACCTGGGTATCGCCCGTGTAGCTGTTGTCACGCGCGGAGAGCACGAGGACGCCGGTGCCTGATTTGATCAGGTTTCCAGAACCGGTGACATTGCCTGTGAGGGTGAGCTGGGAGAGGCTGCCGGCGACGGCACCATTGTCCACCTGGATGCGTGCCGTGCTCTGCAGCACGATCTCGCGGTCCAGAGTGGTCCGCGGGTCCGCACGTGAGGTGGTGGAGGTCTGGTCAATGAGGCGGATGGCACCATTGCCATTGAGGCCCAGGCCATTGATGACGAACCGTCCGGAAGCAGCCATGCTGAAGGTGTCTGTGCCATCGTCATTGAGTTCATAGGAGCCGCCGCTGTTGACGGTGACGGAGGCGGCGCTGTTGAGCTGCGGGCTGGACATGCGCAGGGCACCGTTGTTGATGATGATGGCTCCGGAGAAGGAACTGCCATTGCTGCCGACGCTGACAATGCCGGAGCCGGCCAGCGTGAGCGCTCCGGTACCCACGAGGCCGTTGCCTTCGATGCTCTGATTGCCAGTGAAATTGAAGGTGGCACCTGCCGGGCCGATGGTGATGACGCGGTTCGTGGAGTTGATCGTGCCCAAGGTGCCGCCACTCGAAAGGGCGAGGGTGCCGCCGTGAATGAAGATGTCCGTGGTGACGGCGCCGAGGTTGGCCGCTGCGGCGACGGTCACGGTGCCGCCATTGATGTAAGTATTACCGGTGTAGGTGTTCGTCCCGGTGAGGATGAGATTGCCATCGCCCGATTTGATCACGCTGGTGCCAGCAACGGTGTCTGGAATCAAGGAGTGAATGCTCAGCGCACCTGCGGTGCTGTTTTGATGAATGACCAGTTCATTGGTGGAAGAGGAAAGGGTGCCGCGCCGGTTGGTGGCACCGATGGCGGTGGCTCCCGCAGCGGGGGTGACAAGGATGCCGCCGCCTGCGAGGGTGAAGGTGCCTTGAGTGGTGGCATTGAAGGCAACCGTGGCTGCGCCGGTGAGACGCAGCGTGCCGGTGGTCGTGCCACCGCTGGGCAGGGTGGTATTGGCGGCGAGGCTGGTGTGCAGGCCCGCGCCGAAGCCGGAGGCGTAGCTGCCAGAAGCGAGAGCGGCGATATTCCCTGCGCCATCATTCACCGCCCAGTCGGTCCGATTAAAGGTGGCGTAGGTGCCCAGGATGTTGAGAGCGTTGTTGCCATTGCTGGTGGTGATGGCGGCAATGCCGGTGCCCGTGTTTGTCGTGGCAAAGTCTGCCGTGGCACCCGTGTTGCGTGTGATAGTGCCGAGATTCAGCGTGGCGTTTTGATCAAGGCCGCTGGTCACTGCGATGCGCGCGCCACCACCGAGAGGGGCGGTGCTGTTGCCGAGTGTCGTGCCAGTCACCGCCTGCACGGTCACAGCGCTGGGATTGCCGACTAGGCTGATGGATCCGCCATTGAGGATGAGTCCGGCGGTGCTGCTGATCTTGGTGTTGTTGTTCGTGCTGTGATTCAGTTGCAGGGTTCCTGCGTTCACCGTGGTGGTGCCGGTGAAGGTGTTCGAGCCACGCAGAGCCACGGTGCCACCGCCGGTGACGATCAGCGTATCGGTGGCGCCGGTGGCTGAAGTGGCGCGCAGAAGGTTGCCAGTGAACTCCACGGTGCCGCCGGTTGCAGCAGTGATGGTTAGGCCTTTCGCGGCCGCGCTGTTGGTGCCGAGGGTGACGTTGCCACTGTAGGTGGCGGTGCCGCTGGTGTTGAGGCCACCTAGGGTGGAGACACCCGTGTTGGCGGATTGAAGGCGGATGTTGCGGCCGATGGACAGACCGGGAGCATCGATGAGCAACGCAGAACTGCCCGAGCCGCTGGTATTGCCGACCAGCACTTCACTCGTGGCATTGCCCAAGGCTCCGGCGCTGCCGCTCGGAGCATTGGCCGAGACGATGATCTTGCCAGCGGTGATGGCGGTCGCGCCGGTGTAGTTGCTCGTCGCATTGGAAAGCACCAGCGTATGGCTGGCTCCCGAAACGGTCAGATTGCCAGCAGCTCCGGTCATCTGGCCGGAGTAAGTGTACCAGCCTGCGGAGGACACGTTGACGTTCACCGTGGTGCGGACGGTGCCCGCGCCTGACATGGCTCCGAAGGACTCGCCATTGCCATTGAAGTCAAAGGTGGCTCCAGACTGCACGTTGAGGACGGCTGAGGCACTGAGAAGATCCCCTCCTGTGCTGCCAGCAAAGCGCACCGTGCCGGTGCCACCGATATTGAGGGTGAAGTTGGTGAGATTGCCGAGGTTGCCAATGTTGAAGCTGTTCGCCCCGGCGTTGTTATTGATGACATTTAGGACGAGGCCGGTGTTCGTGCCTGCACCGGCATAGGTGATGGCGTCCGCGAGAGTGATGGTGCCGGTGCCGCTATTGAGCAAAGTTTGTTTGGTGCCAGTGGCATAGGTCTGAGTGCCATTGAGGAGCAGGGTGCCAGAGCCGGAATGGGTGGCGGTGCTGTTCGCGGCCCAGGTCAAGGGCGTGGAGAGGGTGACATTGCCCGCACCCTCGACAGAGATGGAGGGAAGCGTTGATTCGGCAGAGTTCGTCAGGGTCAGTGCGCTCGCGGCTGGAGATGAAACAAGGCTCACCGTGCCGGAGCTATGGGTGAAGCGGATCTGGTTCAGGCTGAAATCGCCCAGGTCATTTGTACTGGTGTAACCGGTGCTGCCGCCAAAGATGAGCGAGGCGGAACCACCGCTCACAGGTACGCTGGAGGGAGACCAACTGGCGCTGCTGCTCCAGGCTCCATCAGTGGTGTTCCAGACGGATTGAGCATGCGATGAAGGGGTCGGGAGAGACAGCCAACCGATGGCCATGACGATCCAGAACCAGCAAGAGGTGAACTTGGGCATGAGAGCGGGGACGCGCCATGGCCTCAGCCTGACATCAGGCTGGCAACACACGGTGCTTTTTGGGGGGACCTGCGTTTAGGCTGGCTGAGGCCCCGTTTCATCCGACGATCTTGTCACCAAATAGCGGAAGCGGTTGGCTCGCCTGAGGGACGAACGCCTATAGCCACGCACATCCCACGCGGGGACCTTCACGAGTTCGTGAGGCTGAGGAGATTGTGGACCGCAGCGATGAGTTCCTCTGGATTGACCGGTTTGCCGAGGTGGATCTGGAAGCCGGAGCGGAGGCTGCGGACGCGATCCTCAGGACGCATGAGAGCAGTGAGGGCCACCATGGGGATGGAGGCACCACCAGGCAGCTTCTTGACCTCGCGGACGAGATCGTAGCCATCACGATCCGGCATGCCGATATCACTCAAAATGAGGTGCGGACGGAAGCCTGATAAAGCCGCGAGAGCATCGTCGACACAGGAGGCTGCGTGCACGGTGGCCAGATGTTTTTCCAGGATGCGTTTCAGCACGCGGAGGGAGTCCGCGTCATCGTCCACAGTGAGGATGCGGTAGCCGTGCAGGTTGGCGTCATCATGTTCGGCATCCACTTCGGAGTTTCGCAGTTTAGCGGCAGATTTGCCTTCCTCAAAGTGGGTGGCGACGACAGGCAGGCAGATGATGAAGGTGGAGCCCTTCTCCTTGCCCTCGCTGCGTGCTATCAGCTGCCCGCCATGGAGCTCCGTGAGATGCTTGGCGATGGAAAGACCAAGTCCAAGTCCTCCATGCCGACGTGTGGACGAAGAATCACCCTGGCGGAAACGGTCAAAGATGACAGGGAGCAAATCCTCGGAGATGCCGATGCCATTGTCACGCACGGCCAGCTCGAGGTGAGAGTTCACGCGTTCAAGGGTGACGTGAATGCGTCCGCCTTTCGGCGTGAATTTCACCGCGTTGGTCAGTAGATTCCAAATGATCTGCTGCAGTCGTGCTCGGTCTCCCATGACGGTGCCGTTGATGCTGTCAAAGGCGGTCGTGAGCCGGATCGCCTTGGCTTTGACGACGGACTCGATGGCCGCAACGGCGGCGGAAGTCACGGCGGGCACATCGAGGTTTTGCAGATCCAGAGTGATCTTGCCGGTTTCAATGCGGCTCATGTCCAGCAGGTCCTCGATCATCTGCACCTGGCTGCGGGCATTGCGCTCGATGGCAGCCAGACCTTCTTCGAGCTCGCCAGGATTCAAGGGGCCGTCCTTGAGGATCTCCAGCCAGCCGATGATGGCATTCAGAGGTGTGCGCAGCTCATGAGAAAGGGTGGCGACGAATTCGACCTTCATGCGGTCGGCCTGCTTCATCTGGTCGAGAAGACGTGCCATCTCCAACTGGGCTCTTTTTTGCTCCGTGATGTCACGGGCGATCTTCGACGCACCGATGATCGTTCCACTGGCATCGCGCACAGGAGAGATGGTGACCGAGATATCCACCAGACGGCCGTCCTTGCGCACGCGCACCGTTTCGAAGTGGTCCACGCGCTCGCCCTTCTGAAGGCGCCGCAGGATCTGCGGTTCTTCCTGCAGCCGATCCGGTGGGATAAGCATGGAAATGTGCCTTCCGATCACTTCCCCTGTCTCATAACCAAAAATGCGCGCGGCTCCGACGTTCCAGCTGGTGATGATGCCTTCGAGGCTCTTGCTGATGATAGCATCATCCGACGAATCCACGATGGCGGCCAGCCGCAGGTCAGGCGGTGGAGCGGCCAAAGAGCTGGAATTGAGTGAATCTGCCATGTTGAAAGGCCCGCAGGGTGTCCGTGGTGACATTATTGTCAACGCGGCTGACATCCGAACAGGTCTTGTCCATGTTCCGCGATACCGGGCTGGTGAGATTGACTATGGACGAATCGGCCGGTGATCTTATGAAAACCGGGAGCAAAGATGCGCACCCGGCAGGGATCGAACCTGCGACCAGAGGATTAGAAATCCACTGCTCTATCCACTGAGCTACGGGTGCATGAGGACTGATTTACAAGGTAACCCGGGGTAATCAAGCCATCGCGCTGCAAAATCCGCTTCCACAGCTTTGTGGGAGTTCACCTGACACTACCGCACCTGGTTTGTGCTGATGATCCTCGATCACCCTAACAAGGAAGGCATGCGCCTAAAAAAATACGTCCTGACCGGCTGGAGCCGGTCAGGACTGGAAAACACCTTCGAAGTGTTCCTCGTTCCATTTCTAGTGTGAGGCTTTTTCAGTGTTCACTGACTAGATCGCACGACTCAAAAAAGTGGATGGGTGGGATGAAAATTTTTTCGCAAGGTTTGGCGTCCCATTGAAATTCGCTCAGATGCCGGTGATCCGTCAGGGCGACAAACCCTGCCCTGACGTAAATCGCGGTCTTGTCAGATCGACGTGAATTTGAAGAATGAGGGGATGAAATACCTTCTTGCACTCGATCAAGGGACGACCAGCAGCCGCAGCATCATCTTTGATCCCCAGGGGAAGGTGATCACGGTGGCGCAAAAAGAATTCACCCAGCACTACCCGCAGCCGGGCTGGGTGGAGCATGATGCGGAGGAGATTTGGAACACGCAGCTGCGCACGGCCAAGGAAGTGCTGAAAAAGGCGAAGCTGACGGCCAAGGACATCTCGGCCATCGGCATCACGAACCAGCGTGAGACGACCCTTGCGTGGAACAAGAAGACCGGAAAACCGGTCGGGAAGGCGATCGTCTGGCAGGACCGGAGGACGGCAAAGTTTTGCGACAAGTTGAAGGCGAAGGGGGAGTCGAAGAGGATCGGCGCGAAGACGGGGCTCGTGATCGATGCGTATTTTTCGGCGACGAAGATGCACTGGTTCCTGCAGAATGTGCCGGAGGCGAAGGCCTTGGACAAGGCGGGAGAACTGGCCTTTGGCACCATCGACTCCTGGCTGCTGTGGAACCTCACGGCAGGGAAGGTGCACGCCACCGATGTGAGCAATGCCTCCCGTACGATGCTGTACAACATCGGCACTGGGAAGTGGGATGCGGACCTGCTGAAGCTTTTCGGTGTCTCGGCGGAGTCTCTGCCAGAGGTGAAGCCTTCCAGCGGGGTGTTCGGGGAGACGAGCCTGCTGGGCGGGAGCATCCCGATCGCAGGCATCGCGGGGGATCAGCAGGCGGCGTTGTTTGGCCAGGTCTGCACACAGCCGGGCATGGTGAAGAACACCTATGGGACAGGCTGCTTCATGCTGATGCACACGGGGACGAAGCGCATCGTTTCCACCAATAATTTGTTAACCACGGTCGCCTGGCAGCTCGGTGACGGGCCGATGGAGTATGCCGTGGAGGGGAGTGTGTTCATCGCGGGTGCGGCCGTGCAGTGGCTGCGTGATGGCCTGGGCATCATCAAGAAATCCTCGGACGTGGAGGCTCTGGCGGCGAGCGTGCCGGACACCGGCGGGGTGCATGTGGTGCCTGCTTTTGCGGGACTCGGCGCACCGCATTGGGACCAGCATGCGCGTGGTTTGATCTGCGGGATGACCCGCGGAACCACAAAGGCGCACATCGCCAGGGCGACGCTGGAGGGCATCGCCTATCAAGTGGCGGACATTTTGAATGCCATGCAGGCGGATGCGGATGTGAAGCTGCGCGAGCTGCGTGTGGACGGCGGCGCGAGCAACAACAACCTCATGATGCAGTTCCAGGCGGACATCCTGGGGGTGCCGGTGGTGCGGCCGGTGGTCACGGAGACCACAGCGCTGGGAGCGGCCTATCTGGCCGGACTGGGGGTTGGCCTATGGAAGAATCCGGGGGCCATCGCCTCGCAGTGGCAGGCGGAAAAGAAGTTTAAGCCGGCGATGGCTCCCGCGAAGCGGAAGACACTAATGGCGGGATGGGCCCGGGCACTGAAAAGGGCGAAGTCGGGGGATTCTTGAATTTTGATTCCTGATTCGGCGTCAGCGCGGAGTGGCGGAGTGGTTTTTTGGCAGACGAATGGGGGCAGGCGAATCCGAAGCTGTTGAAGGGGGTTCATTCCCGCGCCCTCATCACTACTTGGCAGGGGGGCTCCACTCCGCCGAGCTTGCCCGGCCTGGCGAGGGTGGACTAGATGAGCAGGATGCAGTCATCATTGCGGCTGGATGAACGCCCGGAAGCCATTAGCTTCAGCCATGAATACTGATGCCGACCACGATCACGGCTCTGCCCCACCCTTTCTTCCGCATTGGATGCAGGAGCGCTGGGCGGTGCTGACGGTGGTTGTCTCTGGAGCGGCGCTGATGATCGGGTTTTTTGGGGAGCGATTCTTTGGCCTGCCTGCGCCGGTGGCGCTTGGGTTCTACCTCTTATCCTACTTGGCGGGTGGCTACGATGTGGCGCGCGCCGCCGTGCCAGCGCTGTTTCGGGGCCAGTTCGACATCGACCTGCTGATGATCGCGGCGGCGGCCGGGGCGGCCTTGCTCGGCGAATGGGCGGAGGGAGCGTTCCTACTGTTTCTTTTCTCGCTGGGTCATGCGGGTGAGCACTATGCGATGGACCGTGCGCGCAATGCTGTGGGGGTGCTGGGCAAACTGATGCCCCGCACGGCCTTCACGAAACGGGGAGGCCGGCTGGAAGAAGTGCCGGTGGAAGAACTGGCGGTGGGTGAAGTCGTCGTGGTAAAGCCCGGTGAACGCGTGCCGGTGGATGGGGTCATCACGGCGGGTGAGAGCAGCATCGACCAAAGCGCCATCACGGGGGAGAGCGTGCCGGTGAGCCGCAAGGCTGGCGACGAGGTGTTTGCGGGAACGATCAATCAAGACAACGCGCTCGATGTGCGCATGACACGGCTGGCCCGTGACAACACGCTGGCCCGCGTGATGCAGCTCGTGGCAGAGGCTCAGGAACAAAAGAGCCCGACGCAGCGGTTCACGGAGACATTTGCGCGCCGCTTCGTCCCGGCGGTGCTCATCGGCACGCTTCTCGTCATTGTGCTGCTGCCGCTTGTATTTGGATGGACGTGGGGCGCGAGCTTCTACCGGGGCATGCTGCTCCTTGTGGCCGCTTCGCCATGTGCGCTGGCCATCGGCACGCCTGCCGCCGTGCTCGCGGGGATCGCCCAGGCGGCACGTCGTGGCGTTTTGATCAAGGGCGGCATCCATCTGGAAAACCTCGGTCGACTGAACACTGTGGCGCTGGACAAAACCGGGACGCTCACCACAGGCCGCTTCGCCGTGACGAAGGTGATCGGCCTTGAAGGCACGCCCGAGGATGAGGTCCTGCGCGTTGCCGCTGCGGTCGAAGAACAGTCCAGCCACCCGCTGGCTGCGGCCATCGTGAAGACGACACGAGAGCGGAAGATCACCTTCCCCTCGGCCACTCAAATCGAGAACCTCGCGGGCAAAGGCATCCAGGCGCAGGTCGGAGGCAAGGAAGTCTTGGTGGGGGCCATGCGGGCCTTTGCGGGTGATCCTGCGGCTGAAAAGGACCAGCCGCTGGCCGCCACGGTGGCCCAGCTTGAAGCCGACGGCCAGACCACGGTGATCATCCGACGCGCGGGGAGATTCATCGGCGTCATTGCCCTGGCCGACGAGCCACGGGCCTTGGTCAAAGAGGTGATGGACCGTCTACGGGCGCAGGGCATTGAGCGGCTGGTGATGCTTACTGGCGACAATGCGTCCGTGGCGCATCGGGTGGCGGGACAGGTCGGCATCACGGATGTGCGTGCCGAACTGCTGCCGGGGAACAAGCTGACCATCGTCCGTGCGCTGGAGCAGGATCGTGGTGTCATCGCGATGATTGGCGATGGTGTGAATGATGCGCCCGCGCTGGCGACCGCCACGGTCGGAGTGGCGATGGGTGCGGGCGGCACGGCAGTCGCCTT
Organism: Verrucomicrobiota bacterium; assembly: GCA_040387935.1. GTDB lineage: Bacteria > Verrucomicrobiota > Verrucomicrobiia > Verrucomicrobiales > Verrucomicrobiaceae > Prosthecobacter. The sequence continues at coordinate 112,179 of JAZKCU010000007.1, forward strand.
GGAAACCGCTGACGTCGTGCTCATGGGCGATGACCTCGGCAAGCTGCCCTTTGCCATCGGCCTGAGCCGCGCCAGCGCGCGCATCATCCGCCAGAATCTGGTGATCGCGCTCGGTGTCATCGCCATGCTTCTGATAGCCTCTGGATTTGGCGTCATCCCGCTGAGCGTGGCCGTGGTCCTGCATGAGGGCAGCACCATCGTGGTCGTGCTGAATGCCCTGCGGCTTTTAGGATGGCATGAGCGCGATGTCGTTGCTTGAACGATCGGAGGCACCTCCGCGTGCCAGTCTCGCGTCTGGTATTGGCTGAAACGACGGCGCTGGAAAGAGCGAGGTCTCAGGAGTGGGGGATTCCTGATTCGGCGTCAGCGGGGAGCGAGGGGGAGGTTTTTTTGGTACACGAGTGGGGGCAGGCGAATCAGGAGCCGCTGAATGAATTTCATTCGTTTGCCCCATTCGTCTGACTCTTCAATGCTCTTGGCAGGCATGATGGACAGCTTTACTGCTTGAGGGTGCTGCGCGCGGTTAACACGGCTTTTGCTGTCATTGATGAGACGGACGATTACATCGTCGTGGACAAGCCTGCGCCTTTGCAGATCCATCCAAGTGCGCCAAACGGGACGCTGACGCTTTGGCATGGGCTGAAGGATCTGCTGGCGTATGAGATCGCCAATGGCGGCCAGGTCAGCATCATCAACCGGCTGGACCGTGAGACGAGCGGTACGGTGCTGGTGGCGAAGCATGCAGCGAGCGCGCGCCTCTTTGGCATGGCCATGCAGGAGCGGCGCATTCATAAGACCTACCATGCCATCGTCCACGGATGGCCGGAGTGGGAGACCCTGGATCTCAAAGCGCCCATTTTACGCAAGGGCGAGGTGATGGAGTCACCCATCTGGGTGAAGCAGACAGTGCATGATGACGGGTCTCCGTGTGAGACCTTGTTTCGCACCTTGCGCCGCGTGGATCATCCGCGCGCGGGGAAGCTGTCGCTGGTGGAAGCCAGGCCGGTCACAGGGCGCATGCACCAGATCCGCGTGCACCTTTCGCACCTGGGATTGCCGATCCTGGGGGACAAGATTTATGGTCTGGAGGAGCGGTGCTACCTGGAGTTCATCGAGACAGGCTGGACACCGGAACTGGAGCGGAAGCTCCTATTCTCGCGGCAGGCACTGCATTCGCAGCGCCTGGAGATCGAAACTCCGGACCTCCGCAGCGCCTGGGAGTGTCCCATCCCGCCTGAAATGCAGGAATTCCTGAACCACGAATGATCAATCCTGAGCAGGATTCCCGTGAGAGAACTCTTGCCAAAACACCCGCGCGGCGTCGTATGATGCTCCTCCCGTTCTCTATGTCCTTGCGTCTACTTGTTTCTCTCTCGCTGCTCAGCGCTGCCGTGCAGGCTTCCCAGCCCAAGTCCACGGCGGATCTGCCAGACCCGAACCCCGAGGTGCAAAAGGCGGGCTTTGTCGTGCCGGAAGGCATCGAGATCTCTCTTTGGGCCCAGGAGCCTATGATCGCCAAGCCGGTGCAGATGAACTGGGACGCCCAGGGCCGTCTCTGGGTCGTGAGCAGCACCACCTACCCGCAGATCAAGCCGGGAGATGGCACGAAGGACCAGGTCGTGGTGCTGGAAGACACGGACCACGATGGCAAGGCGGACAAATCCACCGTCTTTGCCGACAACCTGCACATCCCCACCGCCGTCATTCCTGGCGATGGCGGCGCCTATGTGGCGAACTCCACCGAGGTGCTCTTCCTCAAGGACACGAATGGCGATCTGAAGGCCGATGAGCGTACCGTCGTGCTCAGCGGCTTCGGCACGGAAGACACGCACCACCTGCTGCACACCATGCGCTACACGCCGGAGGGGCTGCTGTCCTTCCTGCAGTCCATCTACATCCACAGCCATGTTGAGACCCCCTATGGCGTGCGCCGTCTCATGGGCGGTGGTGTTTGGGAGTTTCGCTCCGAGACCCGTCGCCTGGAAGTCATCAGCAAAGGTCTCATCAATCCTTGGGGTTATGAATTCGACCGGTGGGGCCAGTCCTTCGCCACGGATGGCGCAGGCGGTGAAGGCTTGAACTACATCTTCCTCGGCAGCGTTTTCAAAACTTCCCCGAACGCCAAGCGCACCCTCAGCGGCCTGAATCCCGGCCAGCCGAAACAGTCCGGCCTGGAATACATCGACGATCCTCATTGGCCGGAAGACTGGCAGGGCACCTGGGTCACCAATGACTTCCGTGGCAACCGCACGAACCGCTTCCGCACCACACCCAATGGCAGCAGCTACGTCGCCAAGCAGGAAGCGGATGTGCTCGCTTCGAATCATCGCGCCTTCCGTCCCATCGACGTGCGTCTCGGGCCTGATGGCGCGCTCTACATCGCCGACTGGTACAACCCCATCATCCAGCATGGTGAAGTGGACTTCCGCGATCCCCGTCGCGACCTCGTCCATGGCCGCATCTGGCGCCTGACGGCGAAAGGCCGCCCGCTGAGTGAGATGCCCAAGATCGTCGGCACACCCGTCCCTGAACTGCTGGAGATGCTCAAGGCCCAGCGCAAATGGAACCGCCATTTCGCCAAACTAGAATTGCGTTCACGCGGTGCGGAGCAAGTCCTTCCTGCCCTCAAAACCTGGATCGAAGGCCTGGACAAGAATGATGCGAATTACTGGCACAACCTGCTGGAGGCTGCCTGGGTGCGTGAAGGCGTGAACAAGTTCTCGCCCAAGCTCTGGCGTGATCTCGTCGCCAGCCCGGATGCCCGCATCCGGGCCGCAGCTTATCGTCTGCTCACCCATCGCTGGCGCGAGCTGCCAGACGCCATGGAAGTGCTGACCAAAGGCATTGCCGATGAAAACGCGCAGGTCCGTCTCTGGGCCATGGGCGTGCTGCACGAGGTCCGCCAGCCACGCTCTTTCGAGGTCGCCCTGCGCGCCCTCGACAAGCCCATGGACGAGTCCCTCGACTTCCTGCTGGAGCTGATCGCGCGAGAGCAGACCGATGTCTGGCTTCCGCTCGTCATCAAAGGCGACCTCAAGCTCGACGACAATCCAAAGCACCTCGTCTACGCCATGAAGGCCACCGGCCGCAGCGAAGGTCTGAAACCTTTGTTAGACTCTTTCAAGGCCGGCAAGCTTGCCGCTGATGATGCCGCCGCCGTGCTCGCCATGGCCGGTGATGCCGCCGATGCCTCGCAGGTGCTGGAGATGAGCCATCTCGTCAATGACCCCGCCATGAGCACGCAGGTCGTCGGCCTCATGGACGCCCTCGTGAAGGCCGGCATGACCCGCGCCGTGAAGCCTGAAGGCGCGCAGGAACTGGTGCAGGGCTGGCTCGCCAGTCCGCGTCCTGAGATCGTGCATCGCGCCACCCTCCTTGCCGGTGCCTGGAAGGTTGAAGCCGCTCGCGCCACGCTTGAAACCATCCTCACCGCCGCCAATACCCTGCCTCCGGTCCGCGATGGTGCCGTGCAAGGCCTCGCCAAGCTCGGTGGCGCCAAATCGCGCGACTTCTTTGACAAGGTTTTCGCGGAACATGCGGAACTGCGCAGCCTCGCCGTGCAGGGCCTGACCGATGTCGGTCCGCAGATCGCCGCCAAGCGTGCCATCGAGTTCTTCGCCTCCACCAAGTCCGCGAATGAAGCCTCACCCATTCTCACCGCCTTCCTGAAGAACAAGCAGCTCCCCGGCGTGCTGGCCAAGGAACTCGAAGGCAAAACCATCCCAGACTTCGTCGCCGTCGAAGGCATCCGCATGGTTTCCACACGCGGCATCAAAGGCCCGCTGGAAGATGCGCTGCGCGCTGCTGGCGGTGTGAAGCAGATGAACCAGGCCCTCACGCCTGAGCAGATGACCGCGCTCGTGGAGAAGGTGAAATCCCAGGGCGATGCCGCGCGTGGCGAGGCTGTCTATCGCCGTCAGCAGCTGCTTTGCATGAGCTGCCATGCCATCGGTGATGCGGGCGGCGTGCTGGGACCCAATCTTGTCAGCATCGGCGGCAGCGCGCCGGTCGACTACCTCATCGAAAGCCTGCTCGAACCCTCCAAGAAAATCAAAGAGGGCTACCACATGATCATCATCAGCACCAAGGACGGCAAGGTCTTCAGCGGCGGCCTCGTGCAGGACGGCGGTGACGAGGTCATCATCCGTGACCCCGCCAACCAGCTTCAAAAAATCCCGAAAGCGCAGATCGCCAGCCGCCAGATGAGCCCCGCGAGCATGATGCCTCCCGGCCTAACCGCAAGTTTGCGTGAAGATGAGTTCGTTGACCTCGTCCGTTTCCTCTCCGAGCTCGGCCGCGAAGGCGCCTACAAGATCGCGCCTAACAAATACGTCCGCACCTGGAAGGTGATGGGCCCCATGGACCAGGCCTTGAATGATCACATCCGCCATGTCGGCCTGCACGCCGTGCATGACAAAGACACCGTCTATCCCTGGGAACTCCGCCTCTCCCAGGTCAGCGGCGACCTCCCGCTCTCCGAGCTCGTGAACGCCCAGAAGATGTACCCTTGGTTCCCAAAAATAGCCAAGTTCGCTCTCAAGCTCGAAGCCCCCGGGAAAGTGAAGCTCGGCCTCAACGCCGTGAAGAACGTCAACATCGTCGTCGGCGACAAAACCCTCCAGGAAATCACCCCCGAGCTCACCCTCGACCTCCCCGCTGGCATCACCCCCGTCAGCATCATCATCTCCAAAGAAGCCACCGACATGCCCAACCTCCGCGTCGAGCTCCTCGAAGGCGCTGCGCAGGCCGTGGTGGAGTGAGGCAGGGGCTTCTTTTTGTCTGGCGCGGTTCAATAGTCTTGATCAAACCAAGCTGGGTTCGCTATCCTGTTGAAGCGAACACCACCCCAGCACGCCATGGACATGCCCAGCCCTCAGACAGAACCACAGGTTCCCAAGCAAACGGTGTCGGCCTCGCAAGCTGCTCAGTTGTTGCTGCTTTTGTTGATCTGTGGAGGTCTGGGAGCGACCTATCTCAAACAGAAAAAGATGAGCGAGGAGCGGGCTGCAGACCAGGCCTCGCTGGCTAGGTTGGAGTCTTTGGCCAGTGAGTTGAAGCGGGAGCTTCTTTCCAACAATCAGGCTCAGACTGAGATTTTGCTCCAGCTCGACAAAGCAGGCGAGAAGCGCTTGGAGAATCTTGCTGCCCAGGTGACGGCGAAACCGCAGGTGCAAGCTCTCCGTTGGGCGTATCTCAATCAGTTTGAGGTTCGCGACGCAGCAAAGCGGGCTGTGAAATCTGGGCAGTTGAAAGCGGAGGATGATCCCGAGGTCAATCCTGAGCTGGCGAAGATCTTGGCGGAGTATAACGGATTGCAGGAAAAACTGTCGCGTTCGCAAATGCCATTCCATCCTTCAAGAGGCGGACCTCCGGAGATCGGAGGTGTCAGAGCGGCTGGAAAGGACAATGATCCGGAGTCCTGGCGTCTGCGGATGGCAGAGCTCAGAGTTTCCCTGGCCCCCTATCTGACCAAGCAATCCGGTCGTCAGGATGATGAGAAAACCGTGACGGAGAGTGCCATTCGTAAGGTCGTTCAGGGAAAGTATGACCTCGTGATCGACAAGACTTTTGGAGATCATCAAATCTTGTTCAAGACATCGCAACCGATTCCCGACATCACTAATGAGGTGGTTGAAGCTCTCGCCACGATGGCGCAAAATAAGTAGATGATTCTCCACGGCGCACGGAGAATTCAGAAACTTTTGAAAATGGAACGAGCCTCACAAAGTGACCCCCACGACTTGATCCACGGACCCTGGTCACAGCCATGATGGAATCTAGCCTAACAAGGAACTGTGGCGCGGGCCCATCGCCGCTTCTCAGGTTTGCGAATCTGAAGCGAGCGACATTTTTCGCGTAACGTGCGGAGATGAAATGCCTAATTAGTATTGTCGGAGCCTCCCGAACTCTTGCCTCTCCGGCATTCTGATCATCATGCTGCATCCCTCTCCCGAATCTGAAACTCCTCTCGCTGAGGTCCCTGCCGCCTTGGCCTACGTCATCACGGATTTCGGCAACTACGCCGGTCTCGAAGGCCTGGCGTTTGATGAGCTGAACCAGATTCATCTAACCTTCGATGACATCGAGATCACGATTGAATACATCAATGAAAGCGTCGGCTTGATCCTGCAGGCCGTCGTCGGACCCATGGTGCTGGAGGACGAGGTCTACATGCTGCGCTGGTTGAATGCCATGAATGGCGCTGGATTCCGCATCGGCGCAGGTGTGGCGACGCTCGTTCCCGACACGAACACGCTGGTCTGGTCGGATCGCCTGCTGGCAGGATCCCTGAGCATCGACAGCCTCCAGGGGGCCTTCAATCGGGCGGTGCATCATGTGCGCGCCTGGCGCGTTGCGCTTGCAGATGCTGGCGAACCAGAACTGGAATCCGCCGATGAGCAGGGCGCGAGTCTTGCTGGCATGGTCAGAATCTGAAACCCCACACAAGCCTGTCATGAGCAATCTTCAAATCGCGCCTAACTTTAATTCACATCAGTTTCTGAGCCAGTTGAGCGAGGGCTCGAAATCTGACGTCGTTGGGATGAGGCAGGGAGATCAAGGAGAGTTTGTGGTCCGCTCCAAGTCGCAGAGCGGCGTGTCCTGGTCCAAGTCCAAAGGCTTCAGCTCCCCTCAAGGGGAACGGCAAAATCGTGCAACGGCCAAGCAACTGGTCCACACTCTCCTGGCCGATCCCAGCATCAACAAAAAGGGTGTCGAGGTGGACTCCATGAAGGCCGAAGAGCTGATCAGGACGCTCGGCAACAAGCCTGTGACGGTGAAAATGGCCCAAGTGCTGGCGGACAACCTGCGAGGCATCCGAAACAACAGTGCCAAGGGCGTGTGGAACGCGATCGGCACCGGGACCCCCAATCCTCTGATGAAGGTCGCTCGTTTCACCAAGGCGGTTCTTGGTGGCAACCTCGGGCGTGATGAGGACGGCACCAAGGCCAACGACATCCATCGTATCAGCAAGGGCGAGTCTAGGAAGGAATACGCCGTGTCCCAGAAGAAGATCAAAGGAGTCGGTGAGGAGAATAACAACAATAACAACAACAACGTGCAGGCACCTCCGCAGGAGATGGAGATCGAGGAGATCGTGATGGAGGAAGTGCCGCAGACGCTGAAAGGGGAGAATGAATTCCTCAAAGAACTCCAGAAGAAGGTCGAGCCGCGCCGCGAGCGCATCGATCAAGGTTTGACCGGTTCACCTGGTTTAGAGGGATCCAAGGTCGGTGGTCGCAAAGATCAGCCAAGCTCGCCCACCATTACCCTGGGTGAAAAAGAAAAACTGCTCAAAGTGCTCGATGAAGTCCTTCTGGATGAAGGCGAGGAGAGCGTGAGCTCTCCCGACACCGAGCTGAACGAGACACAGATCCATCAGCTCATGAGCGTGCTGAAAGAGATCGCTCCCGATGGCATCGAGCCCCCAGAAGACGAAGAAGCCGTGGATCAGGTCTCCGTGGGCCTGCCTCAGACGAGCGAGCTCGATGAGAGCGGCATTGAGAGAATCAAGCCAGACGGCATCAATGAAGATGTGCAAGAAGACCTCTCCCACACCTACAGCGTGGAGGACGAACTCGCCAAACCGCCGGAGCATTATCACGATCTGGACTACGTGGACCTTCGCGATCCCAGCCAGCTGATGGCGGGCAACACCGGACCAAGCCGCGAGGAGATCGGCGACTTCGTGGCGATCCTAAGCGGCCGCCCGCGGAAGAAAGACATCGAGGAGCTGTTTAACAAACTCGCGAACTGATCGTCAGAGACCCAGATCAATAAGCATACGGGTCATTGTCATCATAGCCGTAGTCTGGCTCATCATACACCGGCTGCGGCGGGTTGTAGTACGCGGGCTGGTAGTAGGTGTCTTGGCGGCTGGTTTCCATGACCCTGCCGGCCAAGGCTCCTAGCACACCTCCGAGCGCCGCACCTTCCAGACCGCGGCCGCTTTGATGACCGATGATGCCCCCGGCAGTCGCCCCGAGCAGCGCTCCACCGACCGTGCCCTGCGCGGGCGGTGCATAGCCTCCATAACCACCGCCGGGGTAACCGCACGGCTGATGATAGGCGCAACCAGGACCATAGGGAGCGACAACGCAGGAACTCAGCAGCATGGCCGAGGTCAGCGGGACCATCGTGAGGAGGCGGAGAAAGGTCATGACAAAAAGAGAGTTAGAGGTGCAGCGGGCACGGCTCTCAGACGCAGCGCTCACCGATTGATTCGAAAGGGAAGGGGGAATTTCCCCTGAAGGAGACTTTTTTCGGGAAACCCGTGCCCGCCTCAGATTGACCTCGCCATCCATCGAGCGTTCAGTTGCCACCCAACCATGCGAGTCGGTCTAGTGCGTCATTTCCCTGTGTCAGAGCCCCTTCCCAGGGGCTGGATGACGGCCCATGAACTGCATCTCTGGCGGCAGCGGTATGATGGAGCAGACGTCCACCTGGCCGAGGTGGAGGACGAAAGCAGCCGCTGGGCGCGCTGCTATGCCAGTGACATGTCCCGTGCCCAGGCCACCGCCCGGGCCATGTGGTCCGGGGAGTTTCTCACCCGGTCAGAGCTGCGGGAGGTGGAGTTTGCCCCCTTTGCCACCGGAAATCTGCGCCTTCCGGTCTGGCTTTGGCGCAGATTGGTCCAGGCGGCTTGGATGACTGGCCACCTCTCTCAGCGCTCCCTGCGCGACGATTTTCAGGCCCGGGTGCGGGCGACGGCAGACTTGGTTGAGGCGAGTGCAGAAGACATCTTGATCATTTCTCACGCGGGCATGATGCACTTTTTGAGCCGGGAACTCCTCAAGCGAGGCTTTCGCGGGCCCAAACTGAGCGTTGCTGAGCATGCCCGTGTCTACATCTTTGAGTCTTGCCGAGACTGAGTGATAATCGTAAGCCAAATACCTGGGTAGGTGAATTTAGCGGCACCCACAGATTCCATTGGAGAATGGGCCTATGATGAGCTATTTATACGACTTCCCAAATTCAAAAAGCTTCGAAAGCTACAAGCACAATATGACAAAAAAGGGTTTTCCCTTTCTCCTTATTCAGATTGGTCTTTTCCTAGCAGGCCCCCTGTTGGCGGTAGAGATCAAAACAGTCGACGGAAAAGTTTTCAAGGATGTGTTGATCGTTGAGGACACGGCTGACTACGTCAAGTTCAAGCACGCTGACGGTCTGGCCAAGCTGCCAAAGGATCGCATCCTCTCAGGCACACCGGAAACGGATGCCGCTGCGGCCTCGGGGAGCTTTGACGCTGCCGCGCTGATGGCTTCCATTAAGACAAAGGTCGATTCCGTGATGACGCGTGACGGCAGGACCTTCTTGACCAAGGACCTCGCCGAGGTGCAGCCTAATCAGCTCAAGTTCATCACGGATTCTGGCATCCATAAGATCAAGTTCACCGATCTGCCCACAGACAAGGCGGTCGCACTGGGCTGGGATAAGACATTGTCGGATGCCCAGGACTCCAAAGACTCGGTCAAAGCCCAGGAGGATCAGAAGAAAAGAGCGCTCTATCTCCAGGCTGAGAGCGTCGTCGGCTCCGGCTCTTTCGATGGCAGGATTCAGCCCTTCCAGAAGCTGAATGCGGGCTGGCTCTGCTATGTCTCAGAGCGTCAGGTCGCCACCGTCGCCGTTGAGGCCGGCCGGCAGTACAACGGCATGACTAAACAGGTGGAGGTGGCCACCAAAAATGTCCAGGTGGACGTGAGCGGCCCGGCGGAGGTGGCCCTGGTCTGGGGGCTGTCGGACGCGATAGTCCTTCAGCGTCCCAAGGAGGCTTGGTCCAGCCAGCTTTACATCGTGGGCAAATACAAGTACGGCGTGCTGAACGGCCAGGGCAAGGAAGTGCCCATCTACTTCACCGAGCGCAATGCCGCGATCGCACATTTAGTTAAGCACGGTCTCGGTGTGGTGGATGACTCCGCTGTGACCAAGGGCAGCGACGGCAAGGTGCTCGTCAAAGGCTGGGGAACCGGTTTCTTTGTCTCAAAGGACGGCTTTATTGCCACCAATTACCATGTGGTCGAGGATGCCAAGACGATCAAAGTGTCCACCCAGGGCAAGGTCTTTGATGCCAAGGTGGTCGCCAAGGACGAGAGCAATGACCTCGCGATTCTAAAGATCGAGTACCAGTCGGAAACCTTCTTGTCCGTCGGATCCGGCACGGATGTTTCCATTGGCGATGCTGTCTTCACCATCGGCTTTCCCCGCCCGGACAGCCAGGGCATGAACCCGAAATTCACAGAGGGAAGCATCAGTTCCATGACCGGTCTGGGTGACTCCAAGTCCCGTTATCAGGTTTCCGTCCCCATCCAGCCCGGCAATTCCGGCGGCGCTCTGGTCAGTGATTCCGGAGCCGTTATTGGCGTGATAGTGGCCACCCTGAACTCCGAGATGACCATCCGCCAGGGTTCCGGTCTGCCGCAAAATGTCAATTATGCGGTCAAATCTTCTTATCTCTCCTCACTTTTCACCAAGGCGGGCGTCACCACACCCCCTGCTTCGCAGGTCGTGACACCGACCAAGGACAGGAAGACATCGATCACGACCGCTGAGCACGCCTCAGTGCTGATTGAGATTGAAGGCGAAAGATAAGTCCGGTTTCTCAGACCTCCCGAATCAACATTGGAAGACTTCTCCTTACCGGGAAGCTTTCCAATCGGACACATTTACATAAAATACGTTCAAATGAACGCATTCAGATGTTGAGAATGGCTGATTGAGGGGTCAGGCCCCGGTATTTACCATGTATTTAAATTGACGATACGTGGTCGGTCTTGGTATTCTCAACACAAAATCCGGAATTAGGTCCAACACCCACTAAGCCAACCCATCTTTAACGAACTATGAAAACTCCTTCTTTCCCTGCGTTTTCTCGTCGGTTTTCCTCATTGAAAGCCGGTTTCTCCCTGGTGGAGGTCGTTTTGGCCGTGGGCATCATGGGCCTGGGTGTGGTCACAATTCTGGGCCTCCTCCCTCATGGGTTGGAGATGTCCCGAAAGACCGCCAATGAGCAGGCGCAGACACGTATTGTGGACCAGATCACCGGTGAGCTTCAGGCCTCGAACTGGACCACCATGGGCGGCGTTGTCGGCCCGGGTTCCGGCTCAGGGATCGTGATGCAGTATGATGACCAGGGTCTGCGTACCCGGGATGGTACCTTGGCTACCTATGTGGCCCGTGTGCGGCTCACGAATTCTCAGGAAGAGACCACCGGGATGCAGATGCCGGGCAAAACGAGCCAGGGGGTGAACAATCCCAATATCCGTCGCGTCAATATCGAGGTGGCAACCTCCCAGAGCGCGAATTTCAATTTCGACAACCCTCCCGCTGCAGCCCCTGTGAAGCGGTTCACCAGCCTGGTCGCCAAGATGCGTCCTTGAGTGCGAGTTTGCGACCTTTCGGAATCCCTTTCCCCCTTTTTTTCTCCAACCTAATATGAAGCCAAATCTGCGAGCGCTTGCTTCCCAGGCTTTAATGGGAGCTGCTTTTCTCTCCGTTATCGGCGGAGGGTTGTTGCTGGTGGACTCTTCCCTGGCCCAAAGCACCATTAACGGGTCCTGGAACGTCAACGGTGGCTCCTGGGGCACCTTGACACCAAACTGGTCCTACACGCAGCCCATGCGCCCCGTTCTGATGAACGTGACCCTGAATCCAGGGCCGGCGGTGACCGTGGTGCGTAAAAATGACAAGCTGGACGCGGTCGAGCTTCAGAACGTCGTGGGAGCAGGTGGCTCGGGCTTCACCAAGACACCTACCGTGATTGTTTCGGATCCCGGCGTTAACGGCCGCCCTGCCGTGGTCAAGGCAAACCTCGATATTGACGATGGAAACCCGGTGGGTGACACCGGCAAGATCGTCAGCTTCACGGTGATCGACCCAGGTTCAGGTTACACGGCCACTCCGACGGTCACGGTGACCCGTGAGGTTTCCGGACTTGTCGTGACGGATGCTGGTTCAGGTTACTCCAAGCCACCGCTCATCGAGTTCAACGGCGGCGGCGGTTATGCGTCCAACTCTCCACCCACCGTGCAATTTCGTGGCGGTTTGGGAGATGGTGCTTTGGCAACAGCGGTCGTTAGTTCGGGCACTATTCCGAGCAATGGCAGCGGGATCGTGATCAACAACATGGGCAGCGGCTATTCTAGCCTTAAACCACCGACCATCTCTTTCATCCAGACTAGCGGTGGTTCAGGAGCTACAGCAGTTCCAGTGTTGGGCGTTTCTGCGGAAAGTTTTACGATCAATAGCGGTACCACGACTTATTCGGTTCCGCCCAGCGTGACCATTTCAGGCGGCGGTGGTAATGGTGCCACAGCCACAGCGGTCCTTGATGGTTCAGGTAAAGTGGCAGGGATCACCATCACTAGCCCAGGTGCGCCTATTACCCCCCCCCCAGCAGCTGATCTGGGCGGCTTTACCTCAGTGCCGGATATTTCTTTCAGTGGCGGTACCGTTGTGTCTGCTGGGACCAACCCAACGGGCGTGGGTAATGACTCGCATTTCGTCATCCGCAATATTCGCGTTACCGCGAGCGGCACTGGTTACAGCAACGTCGTGGCCAACGCCCCGGCCATTTTGATCAGCAAGCCTGCGCCAGACAACGTCGCCGCAGGCACGGCAATCGTTGAGGACGGTCGCGTGGTTGCCGTGGAGATCAATGACGGCGGCATTGGTTACACCACGGCCCCCCAGGTTATTTTCTTGAACGGTACTGGCGTGATTGGAAACACGGGCGTCTACGCCACGTCCTCCGTGGCGGGTGGCGAGGTCGTTTCCGTGGCAATGAGCCCGGCGCATCCTTCCGTGCCCTCCGGGGGCGGTGCAGGTGGCGCAGCAGCGGTGACGGCTTTTTCGCCTGACCCTGCTGTGGCCAAGTTCGGAGCCATCAGTTCAGTCACGCTTTTGAACGGCGGCCAAGGCTATACTTCCGTGCCGACAGTCGCCATCGGCGCCACCCTGCGCCGCACTGCCACCGCCACGACGGTCATCAATTCTGGTGCCGTGACGGCCGTCAATATCGGTAACCATGGCAGTGGTTACATCACCACCCCGGCGGTGACCTTCAGCAATGCGCGCTGGCTTGGCTATACGAGTGCCCCACGTGTCCGCTTTGTCAGCAATGGGGTGATGGGTGCGGTGGCCACCGCCACCCGTGCGGCTAATGGCACCATCAGCGCCTTGGCCATCAATGACAATGGTTCGGGTTATCCCTCGGTCCCCACCGTGAGCTTCGTCGGGGGCAATGGCACCGGTGGTGCAGCCACCGCGACGATCGCTGGAGGTGCGGTCACCAATTTGACAGTGACCAACCAAGGCAATTCATATGGTGTGGCTCCGACAGTAATCTTCGCGGGCGGTGGCGGCGCCGGTGCCAAGGGCACAGCCAATATCGTGGGTGGTCGCTTGATTTCCATCACCCTAACAAGTCCAGGTTCGGGCTATATCTCCGCACCTAGCGTGAGCATCATCGCTGGAGATGTGGCAGATCCAGCCACGGCCACCGCCACTTTCAGCGGGGGTCGCGTGACGGGTCTGAACCTCACTTATGCAGGCAGCGGCTACACAGGCATACCGACCGTCGTCTTCACCACTGGCGGAGTGACCTTCCCTACAGCCACGGCCGCCGTGACTGCCGGGCGGTTGAGCCGAATCACGCTGACCTATGCGGGCAGCGGTCACGTCACGCCTCCCGTCCCGAACATGACGGGTGGTACAATCACGGGCGGTGTTCAGGGCACGGCCGCGACCACCATCACAGGTGGCAAGGTTAATGATGCCATCACGATCGTCACACCCGGCGGTGCAGATCCTGCCACGGCCACGGCGGTCATGGCCAGTAATGGCACCGTGGACTTCATCAATCTCACCAGCGGCGGCAGCGGCTACCTGAGCGCTCCACTGGTGACGATCGCGGACCCGACCGGCGTCAACACGCCTGTGATGCTTGCTCCAGGTGGTCAGGGATCATTCATCCAGTTCAACCGTGACATCGGTGGTAACAGCACCATCACCCTTGATGACGCCCGCATCGTCGGGTCGCTGTCCATCGGTGACACCGGCGGTGAGGACTACATTTTCAACTCCGGCACGGGTTCCTCGGACAGTTTCCTCTCATTCAGCATGGGAGCCATCGGCGGAGGCAAATCATTCCTCAACAAGCTGCAAGGTGACCAGGATGTCATCAATGCTCCTGTCATCCTCATGGACGAACTGAACGTCCGCATTAATGCCGGTCGTCTGACTCTCGCCGGCGGCATCACCGGCCCAGGAGATCTGGTGCTTTCAGGAAACTCCGTCCTCACCGTCCGCGGCGTGGCCCCCACGAGTGATCTGACCGATCTCTGGCTGTGGAATCGCAGCACCACCAATGCCGGAGCTCAGATCGAGTTGGGTGTTCAGGGCGGTCCTGGCTTTGCCAATATTCGTCTGGGCAATGCCAGCGCTGGCACGGCAGGTTATGCAGTCTTGCAACTGCTGGAAAACCGGGGCTCTGGTCTCGCGGATCCTTCTCCCTTCCTTGATCAGATCGGTGATAACACCCGCATCATTGTGGATGGTGTGACGAACCGCTGGGGCTACTTCAAGCTCATGGGCGGAGATGAAACCATCGGCAGCATCCAGGATGTCGGCAATGCGCTGGTGCTCGAGAACATGGAAGGTGAGACGGTGAACAATGATGCCGTGCTGACATTGGGTGGAGACAATCTGGACTCCTACATCGGCGGCTACATCCGCAACCGTTCCGGCGGCAGCGGCGTGGGCACCATCGGTATCACGAAAAACGGTACCGGGGACCTCACTCTCCTCGGCGGCAACATCACATACACAGGCGATACTCTCCTCAACGAGGGCACCCTGCATCTGATCAACACCACCAACTTCAACAGCCGCGTCCTGGCGGCCACGGGAACGAAGATCGAAGTGGAGACCACGACCGGTGTGAACTTCGACAATGATGTGGTGGGCGACGCTAACTTCCGCAAGCTCGGCGCCAGTTCCCTCAGCTTCAACAGCGGACAGTTGGCCTTGGAAGACTTTTTCATGACCGCCGGCTCGGTCACCGTGCGCAGCGGTGCCTCCACACTCCGTGGCGGCGAAAACTCGGTCGAGAAAAGCTTCGTCGTCCTCGGTGATAATGGTGCTGACAAGACCGTGCGTATCGCAGACAGCCTCTCCGTCGGTTCTCTGTCAGCCGAAGGTCGCTATGGTCAGGCGGGAAGCCAGTTCCAGATTTTTGGTGAGCGTCTGTCGGTGAGCAATCGCGGCTATTTCCGTGACGGCGTGCTGGAGTCCTCCGGTGCCATGGAAGTCAGCAACATGCTGCTCCGGCTCACACCTGCTCCGGTCACGGACAACCGCACCGTGGTGAGCAATACCACGGGCGGCACTCAGGGCAGTTTTGATATCGTTTTGAGCGATGTGAACAATCTCATTGTGGGTTCTGTGCTCATCCTTCAGAACACCAACGGGCCTGATGTGAATTCGCGGAGCATCCCTGCGAATACCCGCCTTGTTTCGATCAACTTGGTGAGTCGCACCGTTACGGTTGATAAGCGTGTGAAGCTGATTGCCGGGACAAACGTGGCGTTCGTCTATTCAAACCAGACCGATGGTGCGATCCGCGGTGAGTCGCTCAACTTTGCCGACGTCGTCTTTGATGGCCGCAGGTTCCTGGCGGTGACTTCAAAAGGCACGATCCACAGCTCCCTGAACGGCACCCTCTGGAGCCAGGTGTATGAAGATCCGCTCAGCCTGCCTCTGGAGAGTCTGGCGTGGACGGGTGAGCGCTATGTGGCTGTGGGCGCCGTGGGGCGTGCCGTGACCTCGGGTGCGGGCAATAACTGGGTGGTCCAGAGCACTGGCGTTTCCACCGCTTTGCGCGGGATTACCAGCACTGAGGTTCCCTTTACGGGAAATATTGTCGCCGGCACCCCTGTGATCACCAACGTGACAAATGGGACCAGCTTCCTTCCGGGCATGACGATCATTGGCAATGCCACGGCTCCTGACTCACGCATCGTCTCCACATCCGTGACCGGTGTCAATGTTACGGTCATCTTGGACGGCCCTGCGGTCGGTGCCGGCACTGAGGTGGATTTCGGTTACTTCAAAGGCACCACGGTCACCACGCCAGCAGCCAGCGCCAGCACGGTGACCAATGTCCGCACCGCTCAGGGTTTCCCTACAGGCATCGTTTTGACCTCCAGCGCTTCCAATGGCATCCCCACCGGTGCCACGGTGCAGGCCGTCAATGGTGCGACCAGCCAGGTTACCCTGAGTCTTCCTGCCAATTCGGGCGTCCCTTCCACAGCGGTGGATCTTTACACGATGGTGGGTGACACCACGGCGGGTTTCGACCAGATCACGAATATTTCCAATACCTCCGGTCTCGCTGTGGGGATGGTCATCAAAGGCCCGGGCATACCTGCCAACACCCGTGTGACCGCCATCAGCACGGGGACCTCGACGGTCACGGTGAGCATCAAGCTTCCGGTGACTCGTCTGGCCACGCCCCTCGGCATCTTCACTGGCCGTTTGGTCAGTGGTCAGACGGTGATCCAGGACGTGACTTCCGCCACCGCCTTCACCTCGGGCATGAGCGCCCGCGGCCGCCTCCTTCCCGCCAATACTCGCGTGCTCGCCAGCACGGCGAGCACCGTCACATTGACGGCCAATGCCACGGCCACCGCGACCCCCGCCTCTCTGCAGGTGGTGAAGACTCTGCTAGTGCGCAGCGGTGATTTCTCCTCCGCCAGTTTCACCGTCAACAACGTCTCTGACACAACGGGGTTTGTGCAGAACATGCCCATCTCGGCACCCGGCGTCCTTCCCGCTGGCACGGTCATCCAGTCCTTCACGGCAAATTCCCTCACGATCTCCAAGCTGCCCATCTCCAGCCAGACGGCGCAATCCTTCAATGCTGGCTTTGACTTGCTGGCGGTGGGTGATGACGGCCGCATCCTCGCGTCCGCCTCAGGTGCCACAGATACCTGGGTGGCCATGACGTCCGGCATCACCCGGGACCTCAACGCCATCATCTGGAATGGCTCGCGCTTTGTTGCCGTCGGTGACAACAGCGAAGTGCTCACCTCCACCAATGGCATAGGTTGGACCCGCCAGACCCCGCCGCTGGCAGCCTCGGAAAACATCATCATCAGCATCCCGAGCTCAACGTCCGTCGGCCTGAACAACAACTCCGCTGTTTCCACGCCCACGACTCCTGCGGGTACCGTGGCCAGCTTTGCAGCCTTTAAAGGTTCTACCAATAGCGCCAATGCCACGGTGACCAATATCACCGGCATGCACATCCTGCGTCCAGGTCTGCAGATCCTCACTCCAACTGTCCTCCAGGCGGGCACAACGGTCGTATCTCTGGATTTGGCTGCCAAGTCCATGGTTCTCTCCGCGCCCGCCACGGCGACAGGCTACTATCCCCTGCAGACATTCTCTGCCGTGGCCAGCACCCGCGTCATTTCGCTGACCGGCGTCACTGTTTCCGCAGCTACAGACCTCCTCACCAAGATTGACCATGGTCTCCTGACCGGAGACAGCATCACAGTCACCACGATTGTGAATGGTGCCGGCTTGAAGCAGGGCAGTAATTACTTTGTTATCCGCGTGAGTCCGGACACCTTCAAACTGGCCATCAGTCCTGCTGACGCTGAGTTTGGCTCTGCCGTGAACGTGACCCTCAACCGCTCCAGCGTCGTGATTTCCCCCAATCCGAATGTCTTGAGGGAAGTTTCAGATTTCAAAGGCCTGATGCCTGGCATGCTCCTGCATGGCTCAGCCTTCTCGGGATCCAACACCATCATCGCCATGGACCAGGTGAACCGCACCATCACCCTGGCTTCCCCACCTACTGCCAGCGGTCGCCTCGGTTTCGGGGTGCTCTATGGAGGCCTTGTGGACAAGAGCACGGCGGTGACGAATATCTCCCTATCTCTCAGCCTTCAGGCGATGAGCGGTCGCACGACCCAGCTTACCGTGGGTAAAGCAGTGGCAGCCTACCCTGAGCGTATCGGCAGCGGCGTGACCATCTCCGCCTTCAACAGCGGCGCTAATACCATCAGCCTTTCGGCACCCGCTCTCGGCACCGGTTATGTGCCCCTCTACACCATCCGCGGCACCACTGCGAACGGCTCCAACCTCGTCACGGATGTGCCTGCGGGTCACTTCGGCGGCCTGGCCTTGAATCAGTTGATCTATGTCACGGGCACCGCCGAGCCATCTGACACTTTCAGTGTCTTCACCATCATCGGTTTGGATGCCGCGAACGGTGAGATCGTTCTTTCCGCTCCTCCTTCCCTGAATGAGACCGCTGATCCTGTGGAGGTTTCCATGGGTATCTTCACCGGCTTGGTGACTTTGGGAGACAGCCTCGTGCGCAACCTCAGCAATCGTCTGGGCGTGCCTGCGCCTCCCTTGACTCAGCCTGACCTCCAGGATGTCACCTGGACGGGTTCTCAGTTCGTTGCGGTGGGTAATTTTGGCGCGGTCCTGAACTCTGCGGATGGTCTTTCCTGGATCCCCAGAGATTCCACCACCGGCAACGATTTGTACACCGTCGGCCTTTCCGGCACCCAGATTCTGACGGCGGGTGAAGATGGTTTGATCTTGAAGTCCACGGATGGCAACACCTGGACCCAGGCACGCGCGGCTGACAACCCCACTCTGTTGGACGTCCGTCAGGTTCGCGACATCCAGGCAGTCATCAGCACCAGCACCAGGACTCTGGCGCTCGGCAGCGGCGGCCTGAGCTCTGCGGATGGCAATACATGGTCGACCTCCGTGAACGACACCTTCAGCGGCACCCAGACTTTCCTGACCATCGCCGGCAGGGTCGGTGGTGAAGGACGACTTCAGTTGAACAATGAAGTCACCACGACCTCCACCACCACCCCCGGTGGCGGACCTCTGGCAAACTTCAACAACACCAACCGCATTGACGATGGCCTGACCCTTCAGTCACGCGGTGGTGAGTTCATCTTCGAAAACAATGCCGCCACAGGGGTGAATTTTTCCGAAACCATCGGTAAGCTCCTTCTCGACCAAGGTCACTTCCGTCTGCAGAGCTTCCAGGCTGGCGTGAATGGCACGACCACCCTGACTTTTGGCTCTCTTGAGGCCAAATCGGGTGCCATTCTGGAGTTGTTGAGCCGTGACAAATCTTCCGGCTCTGCGGCGACCCTGCTTGGCAGCATCGGCTCCGGCCCGCGTAACCGTGTGCTTCTCACCCAGAACCCGGTCCTCGATGACGGCATCATTGGCGGTTATGTGACGATCGACAACGAATGGGCCACCTATGATCCCGTCAATGGCATCACTCGCTTGACCGAATATGACACCACGGACCAGGGCAATTGGAGTGCCACGGACAATGTGAAGATGATTGTCTCTGGCAGAACGATCACATCCCCCACGGGTTCGGTCCCTGCATCGATGATTGCCCGTGCCATGAACTCCTTGCTGATCAGCCAGACGCTGAACCTGGATAGTAAGCGCATCAGCATCGAGTCCGGTGGCCTCCTGGTCACTGGCTCTCCAACGATCCAGGGCACCAGTGCCAACGTGATCGCAGGTTCCATCACGCGCGGAACGGCCAAGGACGTGGATGCCGTCTTGAACATCATTGCTCTGGGCAATCTCACGCTGAACACGCAGATTGTGGACTTCGCCACTCAGGCCACCGTGGCTACCGCACACGCTCAGGGTGCCACGGTCATCACCATCCCTGCGGCTGCCATGGTAGGCTTGGTGGTGGGCATGGAGGTGGGTGGTGGCGCAGGCGCCATTCCCGCCGGCACCCGCATTCAGTCCATTGATGTCGGCGGTAACCGCATCACTTTGAGCGTGCCGCTGACACAGGGCTTCGCCGCCAATACTGCGGTTTCGTTTACGGGTGGCTCGGTCAGCCTGGCTAAGTCGGGCACGGGCACACTCGTTCTCGGGGGCAGCAGCACTTACACCGGCAAGACTTACCTCAACAACGGTATCACCCGCCTGACGACCTTTGAAGCTCTTGGGACCGCTCCTGTCAGTTTTGTGCCTGATCATATTCAAATTAATGGCGGCACCCTTCAGATTGGCCACGTGCTGACCGGTCAGACTGTCGAACCGGACTACGCCGTGAACCTTAATGACAACGTCCGCGGCCTCACCATTGGTGTGGCAGGTGGTCGCCTGGAAGTGGGTGTGGACAATCCAAACAACGACTTCAGCGGCCCCGGTAACAAAGCTCCTCAGGTCAATCTGACCATCACCAATCCAATCAACGCCATCGGCGTGCTGGAACTGGCCGTCAGATCGAGCAAAGACTTCAATCCTCCGCAGTCGAACTCCATCACCTTGGGGAACGAGTCCAGCTCCAACGTCTACCGTGCCGGCATCAAGACAGAGGCTCTCTTTGAGGGCGACATGTTTATTCGTGGCAACAACCTGATCGGCGGCATCTTCTCCGAGGGTGGTAACCTCACGGTGGAGGGAAATAACAATTTCACCGCCTCCATCCGCTCCCTCAAAGGTAACATCCGCATCAACGGCAACAACACTTTCAGAGGTAGCTCAACCTGGTCGGAGCCTGTGGACTTCCGGAGCGGCAAGCTGGTTCTCGGCACCACGAATGCGCTGGGCACCGGCGGATTGAACCTGGTCATGGGAGATGCTGCCGAACTGGCTTTGGCCGGCATCAGCCAGCGCCTGCGTTTCTTCACGAGCACGGCCCAGTCCGTGATCAGCAACCAGGATGCTCCAGACAATCTGGTCGGCTCCACAGCCGTGGTGTTTGATCTCGACCGCAACCAGACCTTCGCGGGCGTCATCAAGGATGGCCTGACCATCAGCGGCACTTTGGATGCCCAGTTGCGTCTGGTGAAACAAGGTCCTGGCACCCTGACCCTGACGAATGCCAACAACCAGTTCAGCGGCGGCATTCAGATCCTGGAAGGTGCCCTTAACGTCACTTCCATCGACAGTGTCAACGGCTCCTCAGCCCTGGGCAGGGTGTTCACCTCGGATCCTGGATTGCTCGTCATCGACAAGTCGGTGCTCTCCATCACGCCTACCACGGCCCAGGTTTCCGACCGTTCCTTCACCATGGGTTCCGGCCCTTACGGAGCTACCCTCGTTGCCAATGGCGCCGTTCAGGAAGCTTCCGTCACCTTGGGCGTGGAATTGAGGGATGCCATCAGCGGCAACACCACCATCAGCACGCCTGTGGCCTTCCTGGGCACCGGCACACGCACCCTCACGCTTTCCGGCACCGGTCGTGGTGACAACCAGTTCCTGCTGGAACTCGGGGATAGCAGCGCCACCGGACTCACCAGCCTCTTCAAGACCAGCTCCGGTACCTGGGTGCTCGGCAAGTCCAATACCTATTCCGGCCTCACCACCATCCAGGAAGGGTCCCTGGTCGTCACTCGTAATGATGCGCTTGGCACCAAAGGCCGTCCCGTCACTGCCAATCAGACGCTGGGAACCTTCACCAGCACTTCAGCGGCCCTGCCAAACGGCACGCCGGTCACCTTCCCGCTGTTCGCCACCACCACTCTGCCCGGCGGAGTCAAGGCAGACACCCAGTACTACGTGGTCGGGTCTTCAGGCAATACCTTCCAGATCGCCACGACTCCGAATGGCACGCCTCTGACGATCACCTCGAACGGAACCAACGTTCAGTTTGTGCCGAAGATCGACTCCGTGCGCTCCACGACCCTGACGATGGGCGGCCCAGGCTCCAGTGTCTTCACCGGTTATGCCTCCACGGGATCGGTGGTCACCTTTAACACCAAGCTCAATCCAGCGACGATTGTGCTGCCGACCGGTCTCGACACCAACACACCTTACTATGTGGTGAACTCGCTCAACGGCACCTTCCAGGTCTCCGCCACCCCCGGCGGCAGCCCGATTGACTTCAGCGGCGTCTCCACGACGGACTCCCTGTTCTACACCAGCAACGAGATCGGTAACGAGGCGGTCGGCGTGAATCTGACGGGCGGCACCCTGGAACTTCGTGATGTGGATTACATCACGCCGGAGCAATTGATTTTCGAAGGCGGTGCCCTTTCGGTGCCGACGAACAGGACTGCCTCCTGGTCGGGTGACTTGATGATCAATGCCAACTCCAGAATCACGGTCGGTGCCAATGGGACCCTGACACTGAATGGTAATATTTTTGGTTCCCGTGGCATCAACCAGGAGGGTGAGGGCACCCTCATCATGCGTGGGGAAACGATCGCTGCCACGACCAACGTGGCCAACAGCGTGCGTGAATATGCCGTGCGTGCCGGCACCCTGGTGCTGGACTACACGCTGAACAATGCCTCAAAGCTGGTGGACAACGCCCTGCTCAGGCTGGGTGGCACCCGCCGTGGCGGCACTGTGGTGCTCCGTGGTGGCAACCATGAGGAAATCCTCAGCCAGACGAATCTCGAGGCTGGTGCCAGCAAGATTTACCGTGAGATCGGCAGCACCAGCACCCTCCGTTTGAATACCGTGTTTCGTTCCACGGGTAGTTCCTTGTATTTCGACACAGGCCGTATCGCCAAGGTGGATAACCCTAACTTCAGCGGCATCCTCGGTGCCTGGGCCATCATCCGTGATGCCATCACCAATGCCTACTGGGTCATTCCTGGTACCAGCACGTTTAACTACACCACCACGGTCAACACCACCACGGACCAGATCAACACGTCAGGAGGCCATGTGGTCAGAAGCGGCATGGTGGTCACCTTCTCCACCACCGGCACCATGCCTGGTGGTTTGACTGCCGGTGTTCCCTACTATGCTGTCAACGCACAGGGGGCCAGTTCCCGCTTCCAGGTATCCACCACTCTGTCTCCTTTACCAACGGAAGGCGCGGCTGTGAACATCACCAGCGCTGGCACCGGAACCCTCACGGCGACCGCGCAGCTGGGCATCATCCCTGATGCATCGACCAACATCTTCATCACCTATGAAGGCCATGGCCTCGCCAATGGCGTCAAAGTCCGTGTGAATTCCTATGGCCAGATGCCTGCCGGGCTTTCCGCGAGCACGGACTACTATGTGGTATCGAGTGAATACAGGGGTTTCCGTCTCAGTCTGACGCCAACCGGTCAGCCTGTGGACTTCACGACCAATGGCACAGGGGCCATCGTCCTGGAAACTCAAGGTGCTGAAAGGCGTGCAGGCCCTGCGGCGCTGACCTTTGCCATCAAGCCTGACTTTGCCCCCGCTTCGGATGGCAATGACCGCATCAAGGTTAAGATCGTGCAGACCGGTGTCAGTGGCTCCATCACGGCCACTCTCACAGGGCAGGGGATCGTCTCGGATCCCTACATCTACACCATCTCCACCACGACGAGCAGCAACAGCAATCAGGCGATTGCCAGCTTCGTCTCCAACAACACGTTTGGCGCGATCAACATGGCCAATATCCTGGATGTTGTCAGTTCTACCAGCACTCCGAGAATCGTCCTCTTCTACCCGCTGTTCATCAACACGCCGGATTTGAACAGCTTCGGAGCGCCAGATGGAGTCATGCTGGCAAACGGCACCTATGATAATGGCGGCATCGAGCTCGACTGGGCCAAAAATGCGGGCATCCCCGGCAGTGAGTTGACCACCAATGATGGCTTTGTCATGCCATCCAGCTCCTACAACTCAGCTTGGACCGCCCCCACGAACACGGGCGTGACGGGCAGCTTCGCCGTTGGCAATCCACTCGCCACTTTCTCGGTGCGCTTTGCCAACCAAGTGGCTTCCACGGTTTCCCTGCTTGATCCCGGCCGCTACACCGTCCGCACAGGCGGCATTCTCGTCTCACCCACCGTCGGGGCCAATGACTCCACCTTCACAGGCCAGGGTGTGCTCACCTCTGAGAACCAGGGTAACCTGCAGAACTTCCTGCTCCACCAGCATAACCCGCTGGGTTCCCTGATCATTGACAATAAGATCACCAACCGCCTGGGTTTCTCCCGTGGAGCCCGTCTGACCGGTCAGAGCCGCCGCTATCTGACCATGAACGTGAATCTCGCCGATCTTCAGGTCGCCCCGGAATGGTCGCTGCCAGTCACGACGGGCGTGAACACAGGCATCGCCGTGAATACCCGGATTGAAAGCATCGTGCAAAATCGTCTGATCATCCTCAGTTCCAATCATGATGGCACTCAGCGTGACGTGCACTACGTCTTCGCCAGCCCTGGCGCGGTCGCGATCAATGCTGACCAGGCGATCGGCGTCGGTCATCCCGCCCTGACTCAGATCACGGGTCTTAGCACCACTTCAGACATCACCGTGGGTATGACGGTGACCGGTGTCGGCATTCTCGGGGGAACCACAGTCACAGCCATCGTCAATTCCAGCACGGTTCAGGTGAGCCAGGCGAACGATACTACCTTCCATGCCGGTCCTTACACGTTCACGGATGGGTTGACGGTGGTCACCCGCCCCGCCCTCGTCAACGAGCCGAACCACTATCTCATCACGGGCATGTTCTCCACCACGGGACTCCTCCCTGGCATGACGGTTTCCGGCCCGGGCATCACCCCTGGCACGACCATTGCCGAGGTGTCTGCCACCCCGGCCTATGTCCGCCTCAGCCAGATTCACGATGGCGTGCATCGCGTGGCTGCCAACTTCACTTTTGATACCAATATCGTCAGGAGTGGCACTCTGCCCGTGGCTGTTGTGATCCGTGGTTTGTCCGCCGATCCTAACCGCCGCATTCTAGATGGTGTGACCTCCACGGCAGGCATCACGGTGGGAGCGACTGTGACTGGCACCGGCATCCCCGCGGCCACCACGGTTGAACTCATCCTCGGCCCCCATACCATCTACCTGAGCCAGCTGCATGACGGCGGCTTCCGCCGCGGCTCGTACACCTTCGCCGGTGGTGGCATGACAGCCAGCAAGGTTGTCACCGCCAGTGTTCCGAATGCGGATCGCCGTATTGTCATGGGGGTTGTCGTCCCGGCCGAGGGATCCACGCAGAGCTTTGTTTCGACCAATGACCTCTACGTCGGCATGCCGATCTCAGGTCCTGGCATTCCCTTCGGCAGCACCATCACCTTCATTTACAATGAGAGTGACATTCAGGTCAGCACCAACCACTTCTTCACGGCGGAGGCCACCACTCTGACCTTCAACCCGAGCACCGGCATTGAAAAGCTGGGTGCCGGCACTGTGGTCCTGAACGGAGCCAGTGATTATACCGGTGTGACCTTCATCGCTGACGGCGTGCTGCGGGCCAACCTGCTGACGGACGGCGGCGTTGCGGGGAGTCTGGGCGCCTCCAACGGCGGCTCTGGTAACTTGGTGTTCAACGGTGGTGAACTGCAATACATCGGTGAGAACAGCCAGACGAACCGCGGCTTCACCGTGGCAGACTTCGCCACGATCAACGTCGGCCATGAGCGCACCTCGGCCACCTTCTCCGGCTCGATCACTTCGGGTACGGACAGACTGAACAAGAGTGGTCCAGGCACCCTGGAACTGAACGGCAATGCCAACCTTGCGGCCATGCGTGTGCAGCAGGGCAGGCTGCTGCTGCAGACGGTGGACACCAATCCCGCCCCGGGCGCCTTCAGCCCCACCAACTTCTCCACGGGCGCGCTCACCAGTCTGATGCTGGGCGGCGGCACCCTGGAGTTGAGAGGCACGCCGGAAGGGAACGTGACCCAGAACTTCGGCTCCCAGCTCACCATTGAGGCAGGTGCCACGGTCCTGAAAGTCACCAGCGTTCCTTCCACAGATCCTCTGGCTTTGTCCGGTGCCTCCACGCGCCTGAACATCATGGGTCAGGAAGAAATCACCTCGGTCATCCGCCAGGCAGGCGGCACCGTGAGCTTTGTTGAAAATCCCCAGGGCCTTGGCAGTGCAGACATCTTCCTCTTCATGCCAAATGAAGAGCGCCAGAAAGTGCTGCCCTGGGCCACTTACCAGAGCACGACGAGCATCCTCAATCCTGGCGTCAATCAGTTTGCCACCGTGCTCAAGTCCACCTCGGACAACGAGACTACGGGTGGTGAGATTGTTTCCGCTGGCTCCATCGGTCTTTACGACATCGGGTCGGGCTTTATCAGTCCGTCCAATTGGATGACGACCCGCAGCGCCGCCAATACCTTCGATGTTTCAGAAGGCGCTCTGGACATCAACGGCATGCCTCTGGCCTTCAATGGCACCATTTCTGCCAACGACCGTTTTGCACGCACAGTCCGCTTCGTCACTGCTGTGGATGGTGCCATCAACATCGCCGCCTCCCGGACCCTTGAACTCGTGGGCGGTGCCATCCTGACCGGCACCAATGTGTTTGGCGGACACAAGTCCATCAACGGCCCCGGCAACATCACCGGTGGTGCGCTGAATGACGTCAACAGTGACTTCATCATGCACAACTACAACCCGATCACTCCCTTCACCCTGGGCGCGAACATCGTCGATCGCATGGTCAAGTCGTCTGACAACGCTGGCGTGAATGGCAAAGGCACCGTGCTGGCCGGTGAGACGCAGATGAAGATCACCCTCTCCGGCCTGCCGACAGACTTCTTCAGCCGCGTGCGTCCAGGCATGAGAGTTTCTGGTGATGGCATCCAGCCCGGCACTGTGGTGGAGTCCGTGGAAGTAAGCTTCCTGCGTATCATCCTCTCCCTGCCTGCCACGGCGAATCACGCCAACACCATCTTCAACTTCACGGACCCGACGAATTTCATCCAGACCGGCACCGGCACCACGATCCTGGCGGGTAACAATACCTACACAGGCAACACCTATGTGCATGGAGGCGTCCTGCGTCTCGATTCTGCCAACGCCGTTCCTGGTGGCATCGGTGCCGCAGGCGGCACCAGCTCCCTTATCGTCGAAGATGGCATCATCGGCCTCGGCGCGGGAGACTTTAATCGTCAACTCGGCACTGGCATCTCGCAGATCCAGTTCACTGGCAATGGCGGTTTTGCTGCCTACGGTGCTGATCGCACGGTGAACCTGGGTGGCAGCGTCACTCCTGAAACCCTGCGCTTTGGCAACAATGGATTCATTCCAGACGGCTCCTCCCTGATTCTGGGCAGCAGTGATGCCACTCACAAGGTCACTTTCGCCAACCCGATCGACCTCAGTGCTTTCAGCCAGGCCATCCGCGTGGAGAATAGTGCGATTGCTGTCGAGGCTGAGCTTTCTGGCAGCCTCTCCGGCCTCGGCCGCCTGATCAAGTTTGGTCTTGGCACCTTGCGCCTCGGTGTCAGCAATGCCAATCAGGGGGGCATTGAGATCGCTGAAGGCAGGCTCATCGCCGCCAATGTGGCCAACGTCTTCGGAACCGCCACCGGTCCGGTGCGTCTGGGCTCCAGCCTGACTAATACCACCGCTCAAGCGGGCATCGACCTTGTGGTCGAGGGTGGGAATGTCACCAATCCTCTGCTTGTGGGTTCGGTCAATGCCCGTGGGGCTTTGTGGACCGGCGGCGGCACTGTGGAAAACTCCCAGGGTGATCCAAATGTCGGTGAAGAGGCCTCTGCCGCCATCGTCAGTGGTTACCCTTCCGTCGCCTACTACGACGCTACGAACCAGGATCTGAAATATGTCCGCGCCTTGGATCCCCGTGGGAGCGTCTGGGGCACCCCTGTCACCGTCGCCTTCCGAGGCAATGTGGGCCGTAACCCCTCGCTTCAGATCATCAATGGCAACCCTGCCATCACCTATCATGACGCCACAGCCGGGATGCTGATGTATGTGCGCTCGACAGATGCCCAGGGTGTGGTCTGGGGCACCCCGATTGCCGTGCTCGGCCAGTCGTCTCCCACCGCCGTGGCTGTCCAGCAGGCCGATGGTAAAATCCTCGTCGGTGGGTCTTTCACCCGCTTTGACGGTCAGGTCCGCAACCGTCTGGTGCGTCTGGTTCCGCCGACCGCCGTGGGTGACACCACCTTCAGGTTGGAATCATCCACCACCTTCAACGCCAACATCATGAACGGTGAAGTTCGCTCGATCATGGTCCTGCCAGACAATAGGATCCTGGTGGGCGGCACCTTCACCGCCGTGCGTGACAGTGGCACCGCTGTCGTGGACACCACTCGCAACCGTATCGCGGTGTTTAACCCGAATGGCTCGCTCGATACCTCGGTGAATCCGAACGCCAACGGCGATGTGCGTCTCTTTGTTCGTCAGACGGATGGCAAGATCATGGTCGGCGGTTCCTTCACCACCATCTCGGGTGTCGGCCGCACGCGCCTGGCCCGATTGAACTCCAACATCAGCCTCGACACCAGCTTTGGTAACACGGACATCCGCAATGGTGAAGTCCGCGCCATCATTCCTGAAGACAGGGACACTGACACCCCCGGCTTCGAAAGCTACGCCATCGCTGGTACTTTCACGGACATCCGTGGTGGTGGTAACCGCAACCGTCTGGCGCGTATCAATGCAGACGCAGGCCTGGCTGCCTTCAACCCTGACGCCAACAACGCCGTTCTGGACATGGTGCGTCTGCCGAGCGGCAAGTTCCTGGTGGGTGGTACCTTCACCGCTTTTGCGGGCGGCGTTATCGCCCGCACACGCCTCGCCCGTCTCAATGACGACGGCTCCGTGGATGAGACCTTTGGTCAGGAAGTGAACGGTGAAGTGCGGGATCTGCACCTCGAAGCGAATGGTGACGTCCTCGTCGCCGGTGTCTTCAGTCAGTTGGGCGACTACACCCGCAACTTCATCGGCCGAGTGAAGGTCGATGGCAATGTGGACACAGGCTTCGCTCCAGAGCCGGACAATGAAGTCAGGCAGATCGCCACCATGGCGGACGGCAAGATCGTTCTGGCGGGTACCTTCAACACCGTCAGTGGCGTGACCCAGCAGCTCGTGGCCCGCACTCTCATCACGGGTGCCAATGATCCAGGCTTTACCCGCTCCATCATTCATGCAGGCCTGTACTCCTCCCTTTACAACGTCAATGGCAACCCTGCCATCGCCTACTACGACTCCGTGGGTGGTGATATCTATTATATCCGCTCCTCGGATGCCAATGGCGGCGGCTGGCCGAATCCAGAGTTGATTGATTCGGGTGACGCTGTGGTGGACACTGTCGGTGCCAACCCGAGCAGTGCTGTGGGTGTCGGCATTTCGATGACTGTGGCCAATCTTGGTGGTGATCTGCTGACCAAGGACAACCGCGGAACAGAAACCACGGCTGACGATGAAGTGACCATCTCGGGCACTGTCGCCACCAGCGGCACTCCGGTCATCGCTTATGGAGATGCCACCAATTCAAAAATCCGGTATGTCGTGGCGAACAACGTCAACGGTGCGGGCAATAACGGCGTCGGCTTGGGCCAGCCCATGACCAACTGGTCCACCCCCAAGGAAATCCCGGGCCTGGATGGCAATGTCAGCACGCACTTCACGCTGAATGTCGTCGATGGCTTCCCTGCGCTCACCTACCAGACGCTGAATCCGATCAATAACACCAAGGCTCTGAAATACATCCGAGCCCTGAACGCCGCCGGCTTGACCCATAACCTGCGTGACACGGTGACTTTCGAGGTGCTCCGCATCTTGGTGACCCAGCTTAAGTTCACCATTGCCACCTCCTGGGGCACGCCAGTGGTCCTGGACAGCACAGGTGATGTGGGTGCCTACCCCTCGCTGGCGTTGGTCAACGGCCAGCCCACCACACCGAAGAGCCGCCCTGCGGTGGCCTACTATGACGCCACCAACGGAAACTTGAAGTATGTGGCCAGCAAAGACCCCACGGGGGCTGAGTGGGAAACACCTTCCACCATTGTCTCTGTCGGTGATGTGGGCCGCAGCAACACACTGTTAGTTACAGACAACCTGCCTGCGATCTCCTACTACAATGCCACGACGCAAGACCTCGAGTTCGTCATCCTCAACAATGCCAGTGGTTATTCCCGCATTGCTCTGAATGACAACGTCAACTGGAGCGGCAATGTGACCCTGAATGGCATGACCACCCTGTCTCCGGCGCTCGGCACCGTGACACAGCTGACCGGTCTGATGTCTGGTGCCGCTGGTTTCCGCCTGTCTGGCGGCGGCACGCTGAACATCTCCCCCAACCAGCGTCAGGTCCTCCTGGCGGACACCACCGCGCTGAGCCCAGGATGGACGATTTCGGGTCCTGGCCTCACGGCGGGCACCACCCTCGCTCTGGTCGACTCCTTCAACCGCATGATCACTCTTGATCGTGATCATGATGGCGTGGCCCGCACGGCCACCTATACCCTCACCCCCCCTGCAGGTGACACCGATAACAAGGTGCGTCAGATCGTGGGCACGGTGATGGTCGGGAACTCCTTTGCCTCCGCGCTGGGCGGTCCTGATGTGACCTCAGGCCCTGGCAGGGCCGTGGATGGCGGCATTATCATTCGTGCAGGCACCGTCCTGTTCAGCGGCACCAATCCGCTGAGCAATGCGACGGTGGAGCTGGGTGACCAGGTCTCCCAGGAGATCAATGTGGATCGTGCGACGAACTCCTTCTCCGTCTTGAACCATGGTGGCTCCTTCAATGCCCTGCATGATGGCATCACCATCAATGCGAATGGCCCGGGTGCATTCGTGGACGTCAGCGCCACCATCGACGGCCAGTATTATGGTCTCACAGCGACGACCGCTGATTCTACCATCGACCGG
The DNA here is from genome assembly GCA_040387935.1 of Verrucomicrobiota bacterium. Lineage (GTDB taxonomy): Bacteria > Verrucomicrobiota > Verrucomicrobiia > Verrucomicrobiales > Verrucomicrobiaceae > Prosthecobacter. The sequence continues at coordinate 142,782 of JAZKCU010000007.1, forward strand.
TTCGGCGGCACCCTGCCCGTGGGCACTCCGATCCGCTTCCGTGCCGCCATCCTGCCCACGAACATCGCTGCCGATGCTGTTTACTATGTGCGCAATAACTCGGTGAACGGTTTCCAGGTGTCTGCCACGATGACTCCTACCGGCCCTGGCCCTACCCTGAACTTCGCGGACGACGGCATCAATGTCTTCTACATCCCGGTCAGTTCCTTGAGCGCCAAGATCCTGGTCAAGGATGAGACTGCCAATCCAGAGCGCAACGGCATCTACCGCGTGACCATCACCACGGACAACTCTGAGATCGCCGTCGGCGAGATCAATCTGGTGCGTGTGGATGAACTGGACTCCGTGGCTGAAATGGCCTTCGGTGTTCGTGCCAACGTCGCTGGCGGCACACATCAAGGTCAGTCCTTCTACATCGGCAGCACAGTCACCGACCGGAACATCTCCGCCGTGCACTGGATCCAGGACACGGGTGCCTCGAATGTGGCCTTGCTGGCCAATGCCTCCGGCCTCACCGTTGGAAACGCCATCGATGTGAACGCCATCTCGGACAGCGTCTCCACCATCCTCGGTGCGAACTCGACCGTGACCTCGGGCAACGTGTTCTTCACCGGACCGATCACCCTGCAGAATCAGGCTCTGGCTGCCCAGGACCTGCAGATTCTGGAGATCCGCTCCAGCACCTCTGATGGAGTGGGTGTGAAGTTCACTGGCATGATCAGTGAGGCAGATGCGCAGGATCGTCTCACGCTGCTGAAGACAGGTTCCGGCGTCGTCACCCTGGCAGGCAACAGCACCTTCAAGGGTGGGATCAACATCAGCGCGGGCACCCTCTATGTGATGAACAACCCCGCCGCAGCTCTCCCAGGCCAGTCTGGCACGGGCACCGGAGCCATCACCGTGAACGCGGGCACTCTCCTGGGCGGTGTGGGCTCCATCGGAGGTCCGGTGACTCTGAATGGCACGGTCGGCTCCCCAGCCATCCTGCGCCCTGGTGATCCCTTCGCCGTTCAGGCGGTGGAGACACTGACCATCAATGCTCCGCTGGTGGTGGGAGCTAACTCCGTGGTCGAGTTTAAGCTCGGTGTGGACAGCATCACCCGTCTGGTCGGCAACAGCATGAGCCTGAGCACGGACAGCTCCAAGATCGTGGTGGAATTTGCCGCAGGCTTCAATCCTGCTGACAACACTGAGTTCCAGATTCTTCAGCTCAATTCCGCGCTGAGCGTCTTCGGCGGTGTGCAGAACCTGCTGAACCTCTTGTCACTGCCTACCAGCAAGGTTTGGGATACCTCCAAGTTCGTTTCTCAAGGCATCATCAAGGTGCTTGGGGATCCAGTCCCGGCCTCCATCACGTCTCAGCCCGTGGGCGGCATCAAGAACCAGGGTGAGGCGTTCACTCTGACGGTGGGTCACGCCGGCACGGCGCCCATGAGCTTCCAGTGGCAGAAGAGTCCGATCACCGGTCCTCTGGTCTGGCAGAACGTCACAGGTGCCACCGGTGCCAGCTTCACTCTCCCCAGCCTCACCCAGGATGATGAAGCTCGTTATCGCGTCATCGTCTCCAACCCAGGTGCCACGGTGGAGAGCAATCCCGTCAGCCTCGTCGTCAACTGGCCGCTTTCCTTCTTGAAGAATCTTTCCCCCACACGGGTGGCTTCTGAAGGCTATCCGTTGGTTCTCAAGGTGGTGATGGCCGGTGAGCAGCCGATGCTCTTCGACTGGCAGAAAAATGGCGTGTCTCTTGGTGCTCCAAGCTCAGACACGCTGACCATCAATCCTGTCACCCCTGGAGATGCAGGTCAGTATCGCGTGCTGGTCACCAATATTCACACGACGAACCTCACGAGTGTGGTCTGCAATGTCACTGTCACAGCCAGCCAGGCCGTGGTGGTCCTGATGCCTGAATCGCGGACGGTCCTCGCCGGTGCCACGGTCACGCTCACCTCCCTCGCCGGTGGTGATCCAACCAGCCGTGTGACCTCCTGGAGAAGGAATGGCACGGCCATCCCAGGCGAGATCACGGAAACCCTGGTTCTCCCTGGCCTCACCGTAGCTCAGGCCGGTGAATACACCTTCAAGGTGGACAACAAGGTCGGCACCAAGGCTTACAGCAGCATCAGTGAGCCTGCCAATATCGTGGTCGTGGAGAATCCGAACCGCGTCGTCGCCGGTCAGCTCACCAAATCGGTGAAGCTCACCGCTGTCGTCGGAACACCTGCCAAGGTGAAGCCCACCTACCAGTGGTTGAAAGACGGCGCCCCGCTGCCTAACTCGTCCGTGGCCAAGAAGTACGTCCTTGCGACGAACACCCTGACCATCAACGCCCTCGCGCTGGATGACGCTGCCACCTACACCTGCCGTGTGCAGGGTGACCCCACGGCGCCTCCAGTGGTCGGCGCCACCCATTTCCTCCACATCTTCAACAAGTCTCCGGAGATCGTGAAAGACACACCACCACCGGTGGGCATGATCGGCAGCAATTTCAGCTGGAAGATCCCTGTTACTAGCGATGTGGGGCCTTCCCTGGCCGACCCATCCCCTGATGCCTGGGAGAAAACGCCTCTTGCCTATGCGGTCAAACCCGCCCTGCCTCTCGGCCTGAAGCTGGATCTGGTCACCGGTTACATCACCGGTCGTCCTACCGCCACCACCAAGAACACCGTCTTGGGTGATGTCTACACCTTCACCGTGTCCAACCCTGTGAAGCCTCTCACGGGTGATGCAGCGTCCATGTCATGGGAAACAAAGCTCATCATCAAGCCGCTTCCGCTGGGCATGGATGGCGTCTATGCCGGTCCGATCGAGCGCAGCACTACGCTGAATCTGGGGCTGGGCGGCCGCTTTGACATGACCGTCACCAAGGCTGGCGCTTACTCGGGCAAGATCGTCATGGGAACAGACGCTGCACGTCCTTTCAGCGGAGCCTTCCTCATGAATTTGGACGCTGCAGGTGCCCTCGTTGGCTCTCCTTCGACCTCCGTGACCATCCCTGGCACGAAGACCTCGCCGCCGCTAACGATCGCCTTCACCCTGAACATCACTCCTGCGGTGACTCCTGGAGAGCCACCTGTGACCAGGCTCACCCTAGCCAGCATCTCCTACCGTGCAGACGCCGTGAATTTCACCGCCTGGCGCAACAACTTCGCCGCCACGGCCAAAGCCGACTACGCCAAGGTGCCGAGTGCCTTCCTGACTCCGGCCTTGAAGGCCGCCCTCTATAACTTCGCCATTGTGCTTCCTGAAAATAGTCTCGTGGAAGGCAGTGTGAATGTGCCGCAGGGAGCTGGTTACGCAGCCTTTACGGTCGCCACCTCCGGTGCTTACACGCTCGCGGGCCGCACGGCGGACCATGAGTCGTTGACCGGTTCCTACTGGGTCGGTCCTGATGGAGAGTTGTTCGTCTTCCAGACGCTGTATGCAGCGGTCCCCACCTTGTTCCCCGCCTCTGTTCCGACCAAGGGATCCATCCTGGGGCAGATGAAGATCGAGCTCGGTGCCACCAGCGATGACAATGACATCTCCGGTAATCTCACCTGGGTGCGCCCAGCTAATCCGAAGGGCTGGCTCTACAAGGCTGGCTTTGGCCTGCCAAGCACGACACCTGTGACCACACCGGTGGGTCTGCAGGTCCTGGGCGGACGCTTTATCGCGCCTGTTGCTGCCTCCACCGTGCTGGGCACGACGACCACGACCGCCAGCCTGGTCTTCAGCGAAAGCAGTGATTTCTCCACTGCTGTGGCCACCGCCACTGATCCGAGCCAGCTTAACAACATCACGCTGGCTGCTGGCAGCAAGGTGACGATGGCGTCTAAGACCGCCCCCATCAATCCAGCCCTGACCACGCTGAGCAACCCTCCTCATGCCACCGGTCTGCTCTCAGGCAGCTTCACGCTGACGGATCCAGCGAGTCCGAAGCCGATCACACGGAAGAGTAACTTCCTGGGTCTGACCATCCGCGTGCGCACCAGCCTTATCGGTGATCCCCGGGTTACAGAGACCTATGGCACGGGATATTTCATCCTTCCCCAGCTCCCTGGTGGCACCGCAGTGCCTCAGCGTTCCGGCATCTTCAGTTTCAAAGACTGAGGAGGCCCGATTTCTCATCTCAAAAATGAGAAATCACCCGCCCAAATGAGCTGTGTAATAACCAAGTAAATACTCCGCATTGACTTGATAGCTTGAAACTCGAAGTCTAATTCGATTTAATAGGCCTAAATTCAAAATTAATTCCCCCCTTTTCCGGCTATGAAATCACTGCGCACCTTTTTCCGTGACGCGCGTCGTCATCGCGGCCTCGCCTTGATCATCGTGCTTTCGATGCTCGCCTTGGCCACCATTGTCATGCTCGCCTTTTTGAGCGTGGCAGATACCGAGCATAAAGGCACGATGGGTTATTCGGCCTCACAGAGTGCCCGCCGCCTCGCCGACACCGCTGTGAACATCGTCATTGGTCAGATTCGTGGCGGCACGGATCAAGATGCCAACGACGGTCGTGAGTTTCACGCGACCCAGCCTGGAGCGGTGCGCAAATACACGCAGGATGGTGCCTTCCTTGCGGGCTACAAGCTCTTCTCTGACTCTGAGATGATCTACCGCGGCATCGGAGCTTCCGATGGCAACGCCGCCGCGTTTGATGAATATAATTTCGTCAAGAATTCCGAACCCGTGCTGGACTGGAACCGCAATGCGAACTCGGTGCGCTACGTCGATCTGAATGAACCTGTGATCAAAGGTGTGGCGAACGCGCAGGGGGACGTCGGCAGCGCTCAGGTTTTCTTTCCCATCATCGATCCTCGCGCGGCTTATGACATGGATCCCGGCACGGGTGCCAATCCCGTGGAAGGATTCCAATACTCCACCTCGACGGCTCTGAGCGGAGCCAAGCTTGACTCAGAGGACAGCGCCAACAACGTCCCGATCGTCGTGCCGCCCGCAGATCTTGACCGGCTCCGTCTGGCCATGCCAGTGCAGTGGCTTTACATGCTCAAGGATGGCACCGTGGGCACTCTGGACGCCAACCTCAAGTTCATCGGCCCGAACGGGACGCTGGCATCGTCGGATAATCCTCTCGTCGCTCGCCTTGCTTTCTGGACGGATGACGAGACCTGCAAAATCAACGTCAACACGGCGTCGGAGCCCACCTTCCAAGGCAGGCCGACTTATTTCCATGAGCGTGACCACCGCTGGGCGGACTATCCTGCAGCGCGCGGTGAGTATCAGCGCTTCTCCGGCCATCCGGCCACCGTCGCCATGAGCAGTGTGCTCTATCCCAATGCAGCCCAGCAGGCTGACCGTGACATGGAGACTTATGGCAAGACCGCTGGCAGCGCCGCTCTGCGCCGCGTCATGAGCGTCAAGAACCGCATCTACGAAGTGGTTCCCCGCCTTGCCACAGGGGGCAGCGAAGGTGGCACCAAACTCTTCGCCGCTGACACTTACAACTCAGGAGGCTCTGCTGGCCTAACCACAGACGTGGTGCTGACGGACGCCCTGAACGAGCGCCTCTATGCCAGCATGGACGAGCTGATTTTCTCCGGCGTCGGTGGTGGCACCACACGTGCCCGCACAAACGTCACGATTGATGGCGGCCAGCTCTTCACCAAATCGACTCTTGAGCGCGCGTCCGCCTTCCTGAGCGCTCATAGCCGCGCCAGTGAGATCAACATGCTCGGCCTTCCGCGCATCGCCATGTGGCCGATCAGCACGAATGTCGCCAACCGGACAGGCTTTGACAAACTGATCGCCTTCTGCTCGACCATTGGCACTGGCACCAGCGCCAACCAATACATTTTCCAACGCGACAATTCCCGCGACCCCTATTCTGACATCAACAACATCGCCCGCAATCGCGCGCTCCTTGGGATGTTGGACAAGGTGCTGGCCACAGCCGTCTTTCCTGCCAACAGTGTGACCGGTGGCGTCGGAAAGACCTTCAAGTCCAAGATGCGCAGCGCCGGTGGCAAGGACAACTATCGCCAGGTCATCGTGGAGATGTTTGACTACATCCGCTCCACCAACCTGTATGACAGCTTCCTGATCCCGAATGACCGGAATAGCTGGCCCACCTTTGTTTCCACCGGTGGCGAGGGAGTCAACTGGGAGCAGACCTACAAGCGCCGTGACGATCTGATCTCCGCCACCAAGACCTTCACATCCAGCATCGCCCGCAATCCCAACAGCGGCACCAACAGCCGTGGAAACACCTACATCGAGGATGCTTTCAATGACCGCGCGCTTCCTGGGCATGGTCAGGTGACTCCCATCATTTGGAACGCCGGCGGTCAAGACTACCGTGGTTTCGGCCGCTCCATCAGCATCAGTGAGATTGGCCTGCAGTTCATCTGCACTGCCGATGGGCAGCCGGACATGTATAGCTGGAGAAATCCTGTGCTCGACACAGAAAGTTCGGATGCCGATACAACGGTTTACAAAATCCCGGAAATTGCCATGATCCTGGAGGACAACAGCAACATCGCTCAGGCGAACATGGTGCAATTAGAACAAGAGACAGCCCTCGGAAAGATCTCCGGTGGTCGCACCGCTCTGAAGGTGCAGAACATCTCGGACAGGTATTTGATCGAGCACTACACTCCAGAGGGTTTTGGTGCCTATTCCTTCTCCAATTCCAAAACCCAGCATTGGGCGGACCAGGGGCAGGCATCTCCGCGGATGTTGAAGGCGCGCTATTACTCCAACTATCCCCCCAATCCGCCAGATGGTTCGTACAATACGGAGTCCGGCATGGAAACGGCTGAAAACCGCGGTCGGCAGAAGAAATATCATCCGGGGTTCGAGCCCAAGAACTGGAACTACACGCTTGAGGATGGCCAGGACCCTCTGCAACCTAACCAAAAGCGTGTGCAGGCCATGATCCATCTCGAATTTTTCTGCCCGTCAGTTGGTTATACCACGATCTTCCCGGAATTCACCGTCGTGGTACGTGGAGACAAGCTTCAGAGCATCGAGGCGGATTCCGTCCAGGGCTTCCAGGGTATCTTTCCCGATAGCGACGTGATTCTGAAAAGCTCCTCCCCTATTTATGAAGTGGACGGCACGCCGCAGGTCGGTGGCTATTGCAGCTTCCGCCGCCTCTCCCGTGGACGCTTCCTTCCGGCGCGTGGTTCCATGCCGCCAGATCAGGGCTACGTCTCGGGACAGTCCGGAAACATCCACAACGGTCTCGTGAACATGGATTTGGTGTCCAACTTCTTCACCATTTTTGCCGACAAAACGATGGAGTTCCGGTCCAACGGCGCCATCCGCATCGACATTTATAACACGCATGACTATGAGCGTTCTTCACCGGTGCAGACCATCTACTTCAGGATCCCTCCGGGTCGTGCGCCTGCCCCAGACTTGGTGGTGCAGCCCACACACATGGAACAGTGGGTGGACGCATCGGGTATCGAATACGCTCATCCCACCGTCCAGGCCCCTCACTGGTGGGCCTTCCACCGTGGCGGAGCCCTGGGGCGCGATACAACTCCGGATCTTGCGTTGGTCGGCCGCCTCGCGAACACTCAGGGCGCACTTAGAAACCGCGATGGAGATACCGCTGCAACAGGGGCATCGAACCGCTTGGAGGAGACTCGTCAGCGTCTGCCCGGCACCACGGCCCTGATCTACGGGTTCGACAACACAGGCAACTACAGCCAGGCCAAGCGTCATGACAACAGTGGCGCGGGAAGTCCAAACCCAGAGGACATGAGAAAGATCCGTTTCTCCCGCATTGCTTACGGCTCGGACACCGAAACCAATCCTTACAATCGCCTCGCCAATCATGTCGGCTCAGACGTGGTCCGGACCTTGCAGCCCGGGCATGGCGACGCCCGTTTGATCTATGCCAAACCCGTGGTTCTGGACAGTGACTGGTCACCGCATCCTTTGTGGGACAGTGAGAGTGCCTTCATGGCGCATAACTTCTCTTCCTACAATTCCGGTTCTGAGGTCGGGTTTGACCGCAGTGGGAATGCCAGCCTTCAGATTCAGGGCACGCCTGATCCGACACGCCGTTCTCTCCCTCAGACCATCAATATGCCGGCTATCTACACGCCGGATGCTCCCTTCTCTGGCACTAGCTCGGACATCACTCCGAACTCTGTCACCGGCAGCTTGTCTCCAGCTCTCCTCGCCCAGCGCTACTACGACTTTGATGATGTCGATCCAGGCGGCCGCGTCGGCACCTTCATCAACAAGGCCGATGAAGGAAACTTCGCTGTAGGTGATTACAAGGCCAGCAACTGGCCGCAGTCCGTCGAATGGCGTGCGTCCTATTTCCGCTCCAATTCCTTCGGTGCCAACTTCGCGGCGGGCGCACGCTCCTTCTTCACCCCCAACCGGATGATTTCCTCTCCGGTGATGATGGGATCGCTGCCAAGCCGCGTCTTCTTCGCCAGCAAGAGCGGCATCGATGCCTCGAACGGCGGCAATGGAGCTTGGACCAATCTCCTTTTCCGCCCTCATAACCAGCTCGCTGGTGGTGCGCTCAAGCATCCTGGTGAACTCGAGACTCCCGACCATTATCTGCTCGACCTGTTCTGGATGCCGGTCGTGGAACCGTATGCCATCAGTGAGCCTCTTTCCACGGCGGGCAAGGTCAACATGAACTACCAAATGCTGCCATTCACCCACATCCGCCGTGCCACGGCGCTGCATGCGGTGATGAAGGGAGAGGTGTTTGCGGCGCTGCCCAACGTGGACTATGATCGTGCCCGTGCTGTGCGTGAAGGTTTCGGCACCTTTGGACGCACGGCCCCACGTTTCCGGGATGAGACGAGCTATGGCGGTGACAATGCGGCCAAATGGTATCGCTCCATCGTCGTTGACCGCCTTAACCGCGAAAACAATGCCGCTGACAGTCAGTGGTGGATCTACAAAGCGGCGGCTGACCGGGTCGTGGGCACACTGCGCCAGTTTGAGGAGCGCTTCAACTTTGGCGGAGCTGACACGGGCAAGGGGCCCTCAGGCGTGGGTGGTGATTTTAATGTGGGCAGCGCTGGGGCTAACTTCCGCTCCGGCCTGTTCCGCAACGCCTCCCAGATCTGCGAGGTTCATCTGATTCCTTCCCGAATCCTCACTGCAGGCAACCGTGGGAATGTCCAAGTCAAGGAGGGTGCCTATCTCTTCACGGTCAATGGAGCGAACAGCGAATCCAACGAGAATCTCAGGGCTCAGGACTTGAATACCCCGTCCAAGCGCAACACCGCCATGACCAACTTCTGGAACTCGCATGCTGCCACGGGTGACAACACCCGCGAAGCTCCGTACTCCAATCTCTACGCCAAGCTGACCACCCGCTCCAACACGTTCCGTGTTCATGTGCGTTCCCAGACGCTGAAAAAAGCGCTCCGCGGCACGGACAGCACCAAATTTGTCCCGGGTGAGGATGAGATCAGCGGCGAATACCGCGGCTCCTTCCTTCTTGAGCGTTATGTCGACATGACAGATCTGGCCAGCGCAGGAACCAAGGCTGATTTCACGGTGGGCAATCCTATGTCTGAAACAGAGCATCCACCGCTCGACTCCTACTATCGTTTCAGGATCATTGAATCCAAGCGCTTTGCGCCTTGATCCACTTTTGGCCAGCTAATACACCTTTCATGCTATGAAAAATCACCCCCGTTTTTCGCTAAGCTCTCGCCAGGCCTCTGGCTTCACCTTGGTGGAGATCATGGTCTCCCTCGCGGTGTTGACCATTCTCCTGCTCATCAGCGCCCAGGTTATCGGCCAAGTTCAGTCGACTTGGTCGGCCTCCAATGCGCGAACGACCCAGTTTAAAGAGGCGCGAACCGCTTTTGACATCCTGTCCCGCAATATCAGCCAGGCCACACTCAACACCTACATCGACTACGACACTAACTATCTGGCCACGGCAGGAGGAGGCGCTGCTGCCGCTGCTGCGCCGAGCAATTATATTCGCAAGTCCGACCTGCACTTCCAAACTGGAAAGGCCTCCACGCTGGTTCCGGCGGGTGGTGGCGGGAGTTTCACGCCAGGTCACGCGGTGTTCTTCCAGGCCCCCCTGGGGATTTCTAATGATCCCACACTCGTGGGCCTGGACCGCCTCCTGTGCGCTCGCGGTTACTTTGTGCAGTTCTCCTCGGACGCCTCATGGGTGCCTGACTTCATCCCCTCACAGGACTTCAGATACCGTTATCGTCTGATGGAGTACTCGCCTCCCACGGAGCAGAATTCCATCTATGCTGCGAACCATGCCAACAACGGTGTCATCGCCCCCACTTGGTTTGCGGCCGCTGGTGGTGCTGCTAATGCTGCTTCCAACACCATCCCCACCACACGTCCGGTGGCTGACAACATCGTGGCCCTCATCATTTCTCCTCGCCGTGAACCATTGAGTGATGACGAGCAAGAATCCGCCACCGGCCCGACCCAGATCGCTCAAAACTACGCCTATGACTCGAGCCAGCCGGGCAACACCCAGCATCTGCTGCCTCCTTTGGTCCGCATCGTACTCATCGCCATCGATGAAAAATCGTCCGTGCGTATGGAGGAGTTGACCGGCAGCAAGTCGACACCTCCGCTCGGAGACGAGATCACCCCTATCATCTCCAATGCGCATGAACTTGACCAGGAGGTCAAGGAGATCGTCGCCCTGCTCCAGACTCGAAGACTCAACTACCGAGTCTTTTCCGCCACCGTCACTCTGCGTGGCAGTAAATGGAGTGCCTAATTTCTGACTGTTAGCCCCCCTTTTCCACGTTCCGCCATGCAATCGAAAAGCCATACACGCTTTGCGAAGTCCGGTGCCTTTACCCTTGTTGAGCTGCTGACGGTAGTAGGCATCATCACCCTGCTTATCGCCCTGGCCACTCCCACCTTGGTGGATGTGATCCGCTCCACGCGCCTCAGTTCGGCGGGAGACAGCCTGCTGAACCGCCTCAGCCTCGCCCAGCAGGAGGCCGTCGCTCGCAGCAAGGAAGTGGAGATGCGCTTCTATAAGTACACGAATGCGAATTCTGATCGTCCTTCGGAAAGTTTGTTCTACGCTTACCAAGTGGTTGAGACTCCCAGCGGTCAGGACGCCAAGGCCATTTCGGAACCCTTTTATCTTGAGTCGGGTGTCGTGTTCGCTCCTGAAATGCAGCTCTCGCCGCTGCTGCGGACATCCGCCGTCCAGCAAAGGGAAGACCTGAGCAAGCAGTATGTGTTTACCCCTGGTTCGGGCGGGGATGGAGATGATGTTCAGTATGCGGCGATCCGCTATTATCCAGACGGCAGCTGCCGTCTGCTGAACAGCAACGACCCTACTGCCACGGAAAACGCCACCAATGCAGCTCTGGCCTACACAGTGCCCCCGCTGGCCACCAGCTTCTTCACCCTGGTTGAATCGCAGTTTGTGGGTTCAGGCAAGATTCCGCCGCCTAACTATTATTGCATCCAGATTGATGCCTACACCGGCAAAGCCCGCGTTTATCGTCCGTGAGATAGGCCCACCAACATGTCGGTGATCAGATTTCCCTTGGATGCGGAAGAGGTCATTTTTGCTTCGCAACCGCCTGTAGCAGCGCGGGTGATTTTTCGGGGTGGTCCTGCGTTTCCGAGAGGACTGACTTCGCGGGCATGATCATGGTGCCGGGGCTGCCAAGTGTAGCTGTCTTGCGCTGCGCCTTAAAGCCGCGGCTTTGTAAAAACCGCCGCGGCAGAAGCGGTGTTGTGGAAATATGTCTTTTGGCCCGGGGCGTAAAAAATGTCTCCTCCAAAGGTAAGATGTGTGTAAGATACAGCCGCATGATGTTCTCCCGGTTTGTTGCGGCAATTCTCCCTGTCCTGGCGCTCACGAGCTGTCAGACGCCTGTCTATCAAGAGCAGGGCTGGGCCTCCTACATCGCCGACAGCTACATCGGGCGCATGACCTCCTCAGGGCAGGTTTATTACCCGAACTATTACACCGCCGCGCATAACACGCTGCCCTTCGGCACCGAGGTCACCGTGAAGAACCTTTACACCAACCGCGAGGTGAAGGCGGTGGTGACGGACCGCTTTCCCTATTACCCGGGCCGGGTGATCAATCTCTCCAGCGTGGCCGCGCAGTCCATCGGCATGCCGCGCATGCAGCTCGCGCAGGTAAAGGTGGTGGCGTACAAGGTGCCGCAAACCCATTATGCTTCCTCGGGTCATAGGCAGCCGCAGGGATATGCCCAACAGGGGTATGCGCAGCAGCCGAGATATCGCGTTCAGCAGCAGCAACCTCAATACTATCCGCAGCAACAGGCCTACTCGCAGCCGCAGGGCTATCAATACCAAGCACCGCCTCAGCCAGCGGCGCAGCAGCCGTATTATCCCCAGCAACAGGCCGCAGCTCCGGCGTATGGAGCGCCGAGTTATTCGGCCCAGCAGACACCTGTGCAGCAGCAGGCGAGGGGTTCCTTCTTCCAGAGACTCCGTGGAGGTACTCCCTCCGCGCCTGCCTATCAGGGGGGTGGAGGTCCGCCCCCGGGGTTGAAGACGTTTTGATGAGACGGTCTTTTTGCTAGGTCGAGGACGCCTGAAGCCGCGAAGCGTCTCGCTGCGGTGGCAAGCGCTAAGGCGCGAGACCGCTAGATGCGCAGAGATCGTCTTGGTCGACGATAGCGTCATGTGCGCACGAGAGCGGTGTCGACGAGGCACGGGTGCCTCCCGCAGGCGCGGGACCATGCGCGCTCCGGGACGCTTCACGACTTCGGCGCTCTCTGGTGGCGGCGAACTTTTCTAGGTCTCTGTGGGCTTCTTGAGCCGGCGGAACGGAGGCTTCTCGTAGAAGCGGAGTTTCCTGGGTGGTGCAGGTTCGGCGGGAGGAGCAGGCGGAGGTGAAGGCGGACGTTCTGAGCGTGGAGCTTTGCCCGGCTTGGAAGGCGCGGGTGCGGCTTTGGCGGGCCGCTCATGGGCCCTGGCGGGTGGCGGGCCTGACCTGGACGGTGGCGCGCCTGTCTTAGCCAGGGTGCGGCCAGCCTTGGCGGGTGGTGGACCTGACCTGTCATGAGATTGGTTAGGCCTCGCAGGGGGCTCGCTGAATCTCCTGGAGGCTGGGCCTGACCTGGCAGGCGGACCAGACTTCTCGGGTGCCGGGCTGTGCCGGGCCGCTGATTGCGTCGACCTAGCGGGGAGCGAATCTGATGTCGACACAGGACGATTCGTCAGGCTGAAGTCCACCTGCTTTTTGGTGCGGTCCAAACGATAGATCTGCACGGTGACACGGTCACCGAGTTTGATGATGCGGCGTGAATGACGTCCGACAAGATAACCACGAGCTTGATCAAGGGTGAAGAAGTCATCTGGAATGGCGGAGAGTGGCACGAGGCCGCTCATGCCGAGGTCTGTCACATCCACAAAGAAGCCGAAGTTACGCACGTCCGTGACCAGCGCGGAGTAGGCGTGCGGCTTTTTGCTGCTCATCTGCGCTTCCAGGTAGGCGTAGAGTTTCACCTCCTTGCTGTCGCGTTCGGCATCGGAGCTGTTCTTCTCCGTGAGGCTGATGTGCTCGGCGATCTCCTTGGCCGCGCTGACCTGCAGCGGCGTCTTGTCAAAGAGCGCACGATGCACCACCAGATCCGCGTAGCGGCGGATGGGGGAGGTGAAGTGCGTGTACTTCTTTTTGGCTAGGCCGTAGTGCCCGAGGGGCTCGACCGCATAGCGGGCGCGCATCATGGATTTCAGGAAGCCGATCTTCAACGCATCGCCGATGGGCAAGGTGCCCAGCTTGGCCAGGAGCTTCTGCACTTCAGGACGGTGGTTGAGATCGCCGCATTGGATGCGGTGGCTCAGCACGTCCTCGCGGTAGTCATTGAGGCGCTTCTCTTTCGGGGATTCATGCACGCGGTACACGGCGGGGAGATCAAGCTGCATGAGACGTCCGGCGATAGCTTCATTCGCGAGCAGCATGTACTCCTCGATCAACTGATGGGAGATGTCGTTCTCGATGCGCTCAATGCGCAACACCTTGCCGGTTTCATCCAGGCGGATCTTGTTCTCCGGGAAGTCGAGATCCAGGGAGCCATTGTCGAAGCGATGCTCGCGAATTTTTTGCGCCATGGCATTGGCATCATGCAGCATCTGCTCGATCTCGCCCTGAGGCGGGCCTTGGAGCGTGGCGAAGGCCTCCTTGTAAGTGAAGCGGCGCTTGGAGTGAATGACGGAGGGGTAGAACTTCGAGCTGATGACCTTGCCAGCATCACTGAGCACAAATTCCGCGCATTTGGTTAAGCGGTCGACGCCCGGCTTCAGTGAGCAGAGTTCATTGCTCAAGGCTTCAGGAAGCATCGGGATCACTCGATCCACCAGATAGGTGGAGTTGCCGCGCTTCTTCGCCTCGATGTCCAGCGGGCTACCGGGCTTCACATAGTGCGAGACATCGGCGATGTGGACCCACAGGCGCCAATCACGGCCCTCTCTTTGCAGGCAGATGGCGTCATCAAAGTCTCGGGCATCATCGGGATCGATCGTGATGACATTGTGCGAGCGGCAGTCTACACGATCACGGCATTCGTCAGCGCTGGGCTGGTTGTCCGGACGTGACTTGGCAATGCTGTTGGCCTCGGCGAGCACGTTCTTGGGGAAGTGCAAAACCAGGTCGTAGTGACGGATCACGGAGAGCATGTCCACGCCTTCGGCATCGGGCGGGCCGAGCACTTCGATGACCTCGCCCTCAGGCGGCACCTGGCGGGATTCCCATTCCAAGATCTCCACGACCACTTTGTCTCCAATGTTAGCAGTGCGGCCCACATCGCGTGGCTCTGGCACATGGATGGCTCCGGGCAGGCGTGGATCATCGGGTGTCACGAAAAGGAACTGGCGTCCTTTCTGCAGAGTGCCGACGAAGTGTGTCCGTCCGCGCTGCAGGATGCGCACGACAGCGCCTGTTTTGTCTTGCGGGGTGTCCTTCTTCAGAAAGCCGCGCGGGCGGACATCGAGACGGACGAGCACGCGGTCGCCATGGAGGGCGGTGTCCGTGGCACTTTCGGGGATGCCGATCTCGCCGATGCCGGGCTCGTCCGGCTGCACGAAGCCGCGGCCGCCGCGAGTGATCTGGATCACGCCCGGGATGAGGTCGGCCTCGCTGGAGACGATGTAGCGATTGCCCTTCGTGCGCACGATAAGGCCTCGGTGCTCCATCTGTTTGAGATGGCGTTGAAGTTCTTGTTGTTGCCCGGGTTGAAGTTGCAGAAGGCTGATCAACTGCGGGACATTCGACGGCGTGTATTCGGGTTGCCCGAGAAGCCGGAGGATGGTTTGTTCCATAGAATTAAGTGAGGGATTATGGCACAGTCCCTAATATTGCGCATCCAATTCTGCTTCAAGGCAGGCGGGCGCGGGGAGTTTGTGCGAGGTGGGTGCTCATGTATGTGAGCGGTTTCGTTGAGTTTTTGGAAGAACAAGATGGCAGGATTCACAGGATTGTTTTTGGCTGTGAAGCTGACCTTGATGATCGGTTTTTACTTTGAGTTGGGTTTGCGCGCGCCGTGAGTGGCGGCTGCATCTCGCGCTGGAAAGTGGAGGCTGGATGGGTTTGATGAGGCATGGCTGCCTCTTCCATCAACCGTCGTTCCTTTCTTCATTCCGCGCTCGCCAGCACTGCTGCGTCGGGTCTGGACGCCGCACCTGCGGCACTGGCGAACGAACATTACTTCGAAGAGCCTGCGCAGAAACTGGAGCTGAATGATGATGCGGATGTGATCGTGTGTGGCGCGGGGCCGGCGGGGATCGCTGCAGCGATCACGGCGGCACGTGCTGGAGCACGCACGAGGTTGTTTGAGGTGCATGGTTGCCTCGGCGGCGTGTGGACAGCAGGACTGCTGACCTACATCTTTGATTTCGATAAACCGGGACTCACGCGTGAACTCACAAAGCGCCTGGATGAACGGGATGCCCGACGAAACCAGAATCCGAGCCGCTTTGTCTATGAGCCGGAAGAAATGAAAGTGCTGCTAGAGGAGATGTGTGTGGAGGCAGGCGTGAAATTTCAAATGCATACGCGTGTCTCCGCAGCGTTCCGTGAAGGAAACAGACTGCGCACCATCATTACTGAATCGAAGGCCGGTCGTCAAGCTTGGCGTGCACCGATCTTCATCGACACGACCGGTGATGGTGATCTCGGAGCTCAATCAGGGTGCGCTTGGGATGTGGGGCAGGCAAAGGAATGTCCCTGCCAGCCGATGACGATGAATGCGCTCGCGGTGGTGAAGGATGCGAAGGCCATCGCGCAGTTCACGTCGTTCAATGGCACAGATGAATTCAACGGCCCTGGAGGTCATCTCACCTGCGTGGAAGCTTTTAAACAAGAGCTCAAGCGTGCGGGCATTGAGACCTCCTATGGTCACCCAACCATCTTTCCGGTAAGGGATGATCTGGTGATGCTCATGCTTAACCATGAGTATGGCATCAAGCCCTGGGATGCCGCTGCGATCAGCGAGGCGACGGTGCGTTCGCGGGCGGAGGTGTTTCGTGTGATGCGTGCGCTGCGCAAGCTGGGTGGTGTTTGGGAGGGCGTGCAGATCGCGGCCACGGCGGAGCAGATCGGCGTGCGTGATGGCCGCCGCATCCATGGCCGCTACACAATGACGCGGCAGGACTTGATCGAAGGCGCACGGCAGGAGGATGCTGTGGCACGTGTGACTTTCGGCGTGGACATCCACGCGGATTCCAAGGAGACGAACCAGTCGAAGCCGATCAACAACGGCGATTTCAAGATGAAGCCGTATGACATCCCTCTGCGCGCCTTGATCGCCAAGGATGTGGATGGATTGATGATGGCAGGTCGCTGCATCAGCGGAGACTTCATCGCGCATGCGAGCTATCGCGTGACCGGCAACTCCGTGGCGATGGGCGAGGCGGCGGGTGTGGTGGCTGCGATTGCGGCGAAGTCAAAGCGACTGCCGCATGAGGTCGAGTGGAGCGAGGGCGCGAAGAAGCTGGCGGAGATGGGGCAGCGGGTGTGATCCTATGGGGCGCGGATCTCCGAATCCGCAGCCGCTCCGAACGCAGAGCGATGTTGAAACCCTCCTCCGCGATTGCTTCGAAATTGGTTAGGCGCGGAGAGGTGCGAGCCCAAACTGGCGTTTTTATCTCGTCCGCCTCCTGCGATATTCAATGTGCCCGATGCGTGCTGCCCGGCTGCGGATTCGGAGATCCGCGCTCCAGGAGAGCTGCGGCGCCTTCTACGCGGCAACAACGATCTCAGTCCTGATCGAATTCGCGATGAAGCACTCTTCGTGCGCCTTGTGATGCAGATGCGCCACTTCGTCGGGGCTGGGTTGCTTCGCGCCCTTCCAGACGATCTTGGGATGCAAGGTCACGCGGCTGATCCAGAACTTGCCTCGCTCGTTTTTGGTCATCACACCTTCGGCGTGGTCTTCGTAGCTCTGAGGCTCGAAGCCAGTATCGAGGGCGACGTGGAGGAACCAGAGCATGTGGCAGCTCGACACGGAGGCGACGAAGGCTTCCTCGGGATCGACGCTGGCGGCGTTGGACCACGGCGCCGGCACGACATGCGGCGAGGGTGATCCTGGCACCACCGCACCGCCATCGAACTCCCACGTGTGCTCTCGGGAGTAGCGGCGCTGAAGGAAATCAGGGCCGGTGTTTTGCCAGCGGATGATGGCGGTGTGAGATGACATGACTCAGCTGATCAAAGCCAGCTCGCGATGGCGGCGACGACCTCGAGACGCTGGGCCTCGGTGAGCTCGCCGTAGATCGGGATGCTGAGCACTTCGCCGGCGAGGCGATGCGAGATCTCGCATCCGGCACGGGAAGAGGCGGGAAGATCAGCGAAGCACTGCTGCTGGTCGAGCGTGACGGGATAGTAGACCTCGCAGCCGATCTTCTGGGCCTGGAGATGCGCGAGGAGGGAATCGCGCTTGCCCTCGCCGATGACACGGAGGGTGAACTGGTTCCAGATATGGTCGTTGTGCGCGTAGCTGACGGGCAGGACGATCTTCGCGTTATTGGCGGCAAGCCAGGCATCCTGCGTAGAGGTGCATTTGCAATGCGCGGGATCGGCCTGAACCACGCCAGGGAGCTTCAGCAGCTCTGCGGTGTAGTGGGTGGCATTGCGCTGGCGCTCGGACGTGTAGTGCGCATAGCGCTTCACCTTCACGCTGAGCAGCGCGCACTGCAGCGTGTCCATGCGGAAGTTTCCGCCGACGTATTGGTGGTAGTACTTGGGCTTTGCGCCGTGATTGCGCAGCACGCGGGCGAATTCGGCGAGTTTGTCGTCATTGGTGACGAGCATGCCGCCGTCTCCGAAGCCGCCGAGGTTTTTGCTGGGGAAGAAGCTGTAGGTGCCGAAGTCGCCTATGGTGCCGGACTGGCGGCCTTTGTATTTGGAACCGATGGACTGCGCGGCGTCTTCGATGACTCGCAGGTTGTGCTCCTTGGCGAGGGCCATGATGGGATCCATGTCGGCGCACTGGCCGAAGAGATGCACGGGGATGATGGCCTTCGTTTTGGAGGTGATCTTCGCCTTCGCGTTGTTCACATCGATGTTGAAGCAGACCGGGCAGATGTCTGTGAAGACGGGCACGGCACCGAGGCGCGATACGGCACCCGCTGTGGCGAAGAAGGTAAAGGCTGGGCAGAGCACTTCATCGCCGGGTTTGATGTCCAGAGCCATGAGGGCCAGGAGCAGCGCATCTGTTCCGGAAGACACGGCCAGCGCGTGCTTGGCCCCGGTCATGGCGGCGATCTCTTTTTCAAAGGCCTCCATCTCCGGGCCCATGATGAACCGGCCATGCTTCAGCACCTGGGTGAAGGCGGCCTGGAGTTCAGATTCGAGGGGGGAGTTCTGGGCGTTGACGTCGAGAAGGGGGACGGGCATGGCGGTTGGGGAAGGCTGAGTGAGGAATGTTTGAATGGGAAGGGGCGGGATGCCAGTGGTTTCCTGATCGATTGGACTTCCCTAGCTCTACCCCATCGGAATGGGCTGGTATGATGGGGCCGGACGTAGAACCCCATTCCAATGGGGTTCAATTCGCGATGCGCGGGTGAGTTTGAAGTCGCTGGTAGGCCTAGAGGTGGTGGGGCATTTCCGGCTGTGGTGGACTCCTTCGCGCCACCCCATCGGAATGGGGTGGTACGATTAGGGCTTCTTCACCGGCTTGCCTTCGGCATCGAAGTTGTTGGTGATGTCTTCGGTGAGGATGCCTTTGACGTCGCCGGGGTCGTTGAACTGCCAGATTCTGATCTGGGCGAAGCGAATGGGGGCAGTCTTCCAGGCGGCTGGGCCGGCCCAGTCGGGGAGCCAGACACCGAGATTAAGCTGGCCGGTCATGCTGGGGACGAACTTCGTGTTCTCACCGATGAATTTGCCATCGACCCAGTGCCTGGCGATCTTGCCGGCACAGATGGCATAACGATCTTTGCCGAAACGTTTGAGGGGATTGCCCCAATGCTCCTTGTAAGGCACGGCCTTGTCCTGGACCCAGAAGAAGCCTTCGGCTTCGGCGACCTGGGAGTCGGTGACGCCTTCGATAGGCACGAGGTCGGTGTGCCAGTCGGTGGTGTAGGTGTGCCATTGGCCATCGGCAGCGCCGTGCACGTCGTAGGTGCGGCTGTCTGTCTGCTTGTTCAGAAAGGTGTTGAACATGGGCGTCTTGAACTGGCCGACCTTGCCGTATTCCGGGAAGTCGATCTCGGACCAGTAGAAGGCGCTGCCTTTGCCCCATTCCTGGAGGTAGGGATGATACAGAGGCTGCGTTTTGGTGAAGTCATCCGCGAGGGATTCATCCACCTTCACCAGGCGGTAACCATAGGTCCAGATGGCGGGGATGGTGCCTGAGGGTGTGGGGCTTTCCGGTGTGCCGATCTGCATGCGCACCTCGAAGCGGCCGGAGGCAAAATGCTGCTTGGAGACGAGCACTCCGCCGACGCGTGTTTTCTTGCCCCACTGACCGGTGATGGGACCCTCATACTGATCTCCATGCGCCTCGCACTGGAGCACGAACCGGCCTAACTCCTTGTCTTTCACGACGGAAACATTCTCCGGCACCACGCCGTGATTGCCGCCGCCCCATTGCTTGCGCAGGGCATACCAGCGAGTGGGATCGATTTTACCGGAGGACCAGTCTTCCTCCAGGGCCAGTTTGGCGGACTCAGGCAGGGCAGGGATGTCCTGCGCGTGACTGATGGTCGTGGCGAACAGACAGGTGATGAGGAGCGTGCGGCGCATTACTTCGCGGCAGGAAGAGCTTTGAGGACGGACTCAACGACAGCGTCTGAGAGCATCTGGTAGGCGGGTGCCGTCCAGTGGAAGCGGTCGCCGCGGGCGAGGCTGCGCTTGTCCACGAGCAGGGAGTAAAAATCATTCACGGGGATGTTCATCTCGGCCATGACTTTGGCGGCCATGCGGTTGTGCTCGATGATGGTGGGATTGACCTCGGGATCGAGCTCGGTGGGCTTATCCTTCACGGTTACCGGAGTGCTGCTGGCCCAGATGATCTTGGCATTGGGGAGCTTGGCCTTGATCACTTCGACGTAGGCCTTGGTC
Organism: Verrucomicrobiota bacterium; assembly: GCA_040387935.1. Lineage (GTDB taxonomy): Bacteria > Verrucomicrobiota > Verrucomicrobiia > Verrucomicrobiales > Verrucomicrobiaceae > Prosthecobacter. The sequence continues at coordinate 163,261 of JAZKCU010000007.1, forward strand.
AGCGGCTCGAAGGTGCCGGCCTTGATGCGGCCTTCCTGCCAGCCGTGCAGGCCCATGTTGAAATGCACGATGTCATAGGGGCCGTTGGCGAGCACGGTGGGGAGGATGTTTTTGTTGAGGTGCTCGGACTGCGCATACGGGTTCATCCATCCATCGACATAGGCTTTGCCTTCAAGCGCTGCGATGGTTTGCTTCAAATAGCCGCCGAGGATGGAATCGCCGATGAGCAGCACGCGCGGGCGCTTGGGGTCGACGATCTTCGCCTGGTCGAGCTTCCAGCCTTTGCCATCGGAGTGCAGGCGTGGATCGGTTTCGACGGCTTCGGGAAGCTTGGTTTTCGGCGTATCAGCGGCGTGAAGGAGACTGGAGAAGACGACGAGAGAGGCGCTGATGCAGGAGAGGAGTTTGGACATACAGTTGGTTGAGCAACGGGAGACGTGAGGGCGCGAAAGCGGACCGCTTGGGATCGCGGTCACGCGAAATCGGGAGCACAGAATACGAGAATCCGGCGAGGATCACTCACGCCACGGAGCAGATGCCCACGGCTTGCTTGAGGGAGGCGAGCTTGTCTGGGCGCTTGGGGATGAATTCCTGGCCGAGATAGCCGGTGTAGCCGGTCTCCTGGATAGCCTTGATGATGGCCGGGTAGTGGAGTTCCTGGGAGTCATCGATCTCCGCCCGGCCGGGAACGCCGCCGGTGTGGTAATGGGCGAACCAGGTGTGATGCTTGCGGATGGTGGCGATGACGTCTCCCTCCATGATCTGCATGTGGTAAATGTCGTAGAGGAGGCCGAAGTTGGCCGAGCCGAGCTTCTCGCACAGGGCCACGCCCCAGGCGCTGTGGTCGCACATGTAGTCGGGGTGATTCACCTTGCTGTTTAGCAACTCCATCACGAGCTTCACGCCGAGTTTTTCCGCCGTGGGGAGCAGGCGCTTGAGGCCGATGGCGCAGTTCTCCAGGCCTTGTTCATCGCTCATGCCATCGCGGTTGCCGCTGAAGCAGATGACCTGTTTGAAACCGGCCTCGGCGCTGGCTTTCAGCAGCGGCTCGTAGGCGCCGATGAGCAGGTCGTGATGTTCCAAGCGATTGAAGCCATGCGGAATGCTGCCGATCTTTTTGCCATCGGGGCTGAGGGCGGTGGGAAAGCTGACCATGGCGCAGTGCAGTCCGTGCTTTTTCAAGGTGGGGAAGTCCGGTGGATCCAGCAGCTCGATGGACTCGAGCCCGATCTCCTTCGCGGCCTCGCACATGGTCTCGAGCGGGATGTCCTTGTAGCACCACTTGCAGACGGAGTGGCGGACCTTGCCTGCGGCTACCCCGGCCTTGGCATCAGCGGCCTGCAAATGCTGGCGGAGCATGGTGGTGACGGCGGCCACGCTGGTACTGGCGGCGAGCGTGCGGGTCAAAAAAGCGCGGCGGGGCAGGGAAGGGGTCGGTTCCATAAGGAGAGCGTAGGGGCACGCAGGCCGAGAGGGAAGAATTTATGATTTTAGCGAGTGAAAATCAGGGTGCTCAAAGGGCCCCTCCCGTGTGGCGGCGGAGACTGCGGAGTCTAATGGGTGGGCTTAGAGGAGGTTACGGAGCGGGGGTAAGAATTAAAGGTTACCGAAATAATTTCACCGAACAGTTGTAATTATTATAATAATCATTAAAATAAAGTCAAAATGCCCTCATTTCAGTCATCTCGACCTTTCCAGACGCCATCGCCGGTGGGCGTCGCCTCTGAGTTGGGCATGCTCGCATCGACCGTCAGGTCGCTGAGTTTGGTCGTACCATGCAGCATGAATGGGAGAGGGCTGAAGGGGCGTCTGGCTCTGGTTTGTCTGTGGTTGGTTACGGCGCTGGTTTTGAGCACTGCTATGGCTGGGGCACAGGGCACCTTTACCGTTGGGAACCTGCTGTTTCGGGACACGAATGCGAATCGGCGGTTCGATCAGGGCATGGATGTGGGTCTCCCTGGTGTGGCCGTGGAGCTTTGGGAAGCGGGAGGCATCGCGCCTTGGGGAATGACCAGCTCGGCGCCCGATGGAACGTATGGTTTCACCGGGGTGCCTGGCGGACATTACTATGTGAGAATCCCAGAAACTGAGTTCAGCGCGGGGACTCTGCAGGGCATGAAGAGCCTGCCCGAGGTGCTGGGAGACAGTGCGGATGATGATGTGGGCGAGGACGGCCTGGACGACCCAGATCCTGGCTCGAACGGCATTCAGTCGCCGATCTTTGAGTTGCAGGAGGATGAGGCGCCAACATCTGCGAACTACGAACTGGGGTTCCATAGTGATGATGACGATGCCGACGATGCGAATGGGAATCTGACGATCGATTTTGGTTTCTACCGACCCGCGAGCGTGGGTGATCTGGTGTTTGCGGACATGGATGGCAATGGCCAGGCAGATCCGGGTGAGGGCATCCCTGGGGTGAAGGTGTGCCTCTATGAAGGCAATGCGCCGACTGGCCTGCCGCTGCGTGTCACGACCACGGATGCGTCGGGCCGTTTCCTCTTCACGGACTTGATCGATGGCAGCTATCGCCTGCAGATCCATGAAAGTGAGTTCGCTCCTGGAAGAGTGCTTTCCACCGCCATCCCGATGACACCGGCCACGCCGATGGGTGATGATGACACCGGTGGCGATGCGGATGCGGGAAGTGTGGTGGCCGAAATTGGTGTGAAGACAGCGCCTTTCATGCTCATGGCCGGTGCCGCACCCACGATGTCCACCTTTGAAAGCGGCATGTTCAGCGGCACCGATGATGGCGTGAATGATGCCAGCAGTGACCTGACTCGTGACTTTGGCTTCACCTTTCCTGCTGGTCGCATGGCCGTGGGAAATCTGGTGTTCATTGATGGGGATGGCGATGGCATCGCCGATGCGGAGGAGGGCGCGGATGACATCATCGTGCGTCTCTTTGAAGCTGGTGCTGATCCCCTGACGGATGCCCCGGTGGCGCAGCGCATCACGCAGGACGGAGGTTTCTATCTGTTCGAGGACCTGGCTCCAGGAGACTACTTCATCCACATCCCGCCGAGCGAGTTCCGGCTCTTCAAGCGGCTTTACGCGGCGCAGTCCATCGCGGAAACGACCGCGGGTGATGATGAATCTGGTGAAGACGGCGTGGATGCTGGATCACCGCTGACCTCCGGGATCAGCACGGGAGTCTTCACTCTGGCCGTAGGGGCGGCGCCGACGAGCGCTGAAGGTGAGCTGGGCCTGAATGCGGGCAGCGACAGCTTCCGTGATGCGGATGTGGATCTCACCCGTGATCTTGGGTTCGTCATCCAGGCATATGAGCCGGTGGGCATCGGCAATGCGGTCTTCAATGACAAAAACGGCAGCCTCAGCATGGATGGCAGCGAGGGCGTGGCGGATGTGATGGTGATGCTGTTTCAGGCAGGCGATGATCCGCTCGTCACGCCGCCTCTGGGCGCAAGACTGACGAATGAGAATGGCTCGTATCTGTTTGATGGCCTGATGTCAGGAGACTACTTCGTCTTCATCCCGCCGTCTGAGTTCACTCCGGGAGGACCTCTGCAGAATGTGACGTCGCTGCCGGGCTATGGCCTCGACGATGGTCAGGATGATCTGATTGACGAAAACGGTGAGGACGGCACGTCGCTGACGGTTTCCGGCATCGGCACACGTGTGATCCATCTCGAGGCTGGCACCGAGCCCACCAACATGTCGGGAGAATCAGGCTTCCGCGCTGCGGATGACAATGGCGATGATGACAATGTGGATCTCACGGTCGACTTCGGTTTCAGCGGAGGCTGTCCTGCCATGGTCATCCAGCCAGTGGGTGGCACGCTGCCGAACGGCCGCGTGGAAGAGTCCTATGAGGAGCATCTCAATGTGAGCGGCGGCACCGGACCGTATGTGTGGACCTGGAGCGCCACGAATCTTTCGGGCCTGCCATCCGGGCTGACACTGGACAACTCAGGCATCATCTCAGGCACGCCGGTGAACTCGGGGAACCACTCCGTCAAGGTCCGCGTCACGGACTCCGAAGGTTGCTTCACAGAGACCACGCGTTCGCTGCAGATCCTGAGTCCGCAGGGCGTGATGAAGGTGGGTAATCTGGTGTATGCGGATGAAGACGGTGATGGCCTCGCCGATGCGGGTGAAGGCGTGGATGGAGTGACCGTGAAGCTTTATCTGGCCGGTGGAGACACTGAGCTCAGCGCAGCACTGGCCACGACACAGACGCAGGATGGTGGTCTCTTCCTTTTCTCCAATCTCGATCCCGGTAGCTACTACCTGCACATCCCTGCTCAGGAGTTTCAGGCGGGTGGACAGCTGGTGGGCATGCTTTCGATCTCAGGCCAGGGGGATGGTGAGGAGGCCCTGGATGATGATGCGGATGAGAATGGTGAAGACTCGCTGACACCGCAGATGACGGGCGTGCGCAGCAGCACCTTTACGCTGATGGCCAATGAGGCACCCACCACGAGTGAGACCGGTCTCGGTGGTGGCATGGATCATGGCAATGATGCCAATGGTGATCTCACCCAAGACTTCGGCTTTGTGGCCGCCTGCTCGATGATCGTCGTCACGCCGGCACCGCTGCCGGATGGGATGTATCTGAGAGACTATGAAGTGCAGCTCAATGCTTCAGGTGGGGTGGGTCCGTACGTGTTTGCCGCGGTGGGTGAGCTCCCTGCCGGTCTGGATCTGAGCAATGCCGGCCTGCTTTCCGGCACGCCCGTCTTTGCAGGCAGCGCGAGCTTCCAGGTGGACGTGACATCGGCCGATGAGTGCGTGAGCCGCGTGACGCTCACTGTGAATGCTCAGCCCGGGCTGGGCGTGGGCAACCTGGTCTTTGTGGATGAGGACCATGATGGTGCCCCAGGAGACGGGGAAGGTGTGGACGGAGTGATGGTTAGGCTCTTCAGCGAAGGAGCTGATCCAGAAACAGCCACGCCCGTGGCCACGACGCTGACCTCTCACGGTGGCTCCTATCTCTTTAAAGCTTTGGAGCCGGGCCGCTACTTCACGCACATTCCGAAGGAGGAGTTTCTGGCTGAAGGTCACTTGTTTGCCAAGACTTCCATTCCAGGTGCCGGTGCTGACAACGGCATCGATGATCACCTTGATGAGGATGGTGGGGATGCGCCCGCACCTGAGACCACGGGTGTGTCATCCCATGTGTTTGAGCTTTCGGTGGGGCTGGAGCCCACCGATGATTCCCAGGAGGGGACACTGGCGGGCGAGTTTGGCCACGCTGCCGCGCTGGATGCACTGGTGGACGCGCACTATGACCTGACCATCGACTTCGGCTTCATCCAGGAGTGCCCGCAGGTCCTCATCTCACCCATCACCCTGCCCGGTGTGCTGGCTGGCGGTCCCGTGAGCGTGACCTTCGGCGCCTCCGGTGGTACATCGCCCTATGTTTGGAGCGCCACACTGCCGCTGCCTGCGGGGCTGAGCCTGAGTGCGGGTGGCCAGCTCACGGGTTCGCTCTCACTTCCAGGGAACTATGAGATCCATCTGAAGGCCACGGATAACCAATTGTGCTTTGGGACTCAGACGCTGGCACTCAATGTCGCGGCGCCGCAGGCTCTTTCGGTGGGCAATCTGATCTTCACGGATGCGGACCGGGATGGTCATGCGGATCCTGATGAAGGCGTGCCCAATGTGGTGGTGCAGCTTTTCGCCCAAGGCGCGAATCCGCTGAATGGAGCGCCAGTCGTCGCGCCGGTGACCACTGATGCGAACGGGCGCTATCGCTTCACTGACCTGGGCGCGGGGAGCTACTTTGTGCATGTGCCGGCTAGTCAGTTCGTGAGTGGAGGCCCGCTGTACAACAAGATCTCGATGCCTGGGGCAGGCGAGGATGATGGGCTGGATGACAATCTTGGCGAGAACGGCGTGGACAATGCGCTGCCTGCAAGCTTCGGAATTTCGAGCAGCGTCTTTGCTTTGGCTCAGGATGCCGAGCCGGTCGGTGCCAATGGTGAGACAGGCATCGGCGCGGACGACGACAGTGATGCCGACAATGACGGGGACATGACCATCGACCTCGGCTTCCTGCCGCTGCCACCCGCCGGACTGCGTGTGGGTAATTTGATCTACATTGACCGGAACAACGATGGTCGTCCGGATGCAGGTGAAGGCGCGAATGAGGTGACGGTGCAGCTCTTCCATCAGGGGGACAGCCCGGCTTTCTCGGAACCGACTCGGTCGGCCGTGACTGCGGACGGAGGTCGATATCTTTTCAGCGGGCTGGAACCGGGCAGTTACTTTGTGCATGTGCCGGCATCGCAGTTCCAGAGCGGCGGAAGGCTCTACCATGCCTATAGCATCGCGGGTCATGGTGCTGACGTGCCCGTGGATGATGATGCGGATGAGAACGGCCTGGATGCGCCCAGCCCATCCACCACCGGCGTCTCCACAGATCCGATCAGCCTGGCCTACTACACCGAACCTGCTGAGGGCACTGGTGAATCCGGCAGCGGTGCTGACACGGATGATGATGACGATCTCAATGGCGACATGACCATCGATCTCGGCTTCCAGGTGCAGTGCCCGGCACTGGTGCTGGCACCCCCTGGGGGCAGCTACTCAGGCATGCAGACGCAGACCTTTTCCCGGGCCTTCGGCGCCTCTGGTGGTGTGGCTCCTTACATCTTCAGCAGCGTGGGGGCCGTGCCCGCTGGCCTAACTTTGAGTGCTGAAGGTGTGCTGTCCGGCAAGCCCACCACTCCAGGAAATGCCAGCTTCACCCTCCGGGTGACGGATTCTCTCGGCTGCATGGCGAACGCCACGGTGAGCTTCAGCACATCCGCGGCACCTCCAGGCACCAGCGTGGGGAATCTGGTCTTCATCGATGCGAACGGCAACGGCACGGCTGACAGTGGTGAAGGTGTGAATGGTGTGATCGTGAAGGTCAAGAATGCCGGCGGCGTGGTGGCGCAGACGACGACGGCGGCTGGCGGCTATTATGAGTTCGCGAACTTGGTGGATGGAACCTACTTTCTGGAGATCTCCGCGGACATGTTTGCTCAAGGCGGACCGCTTTCGGGCATGAAGTCGCTGCCGGGTGCAGCGGTCAGTGATGATGACGTGAGCGAGGATGGTCTGGACGTGCCAGAGATGACAGCCACGGGCGTGCGCACGGACGACTTTGTGCTTGAGCTCGGCTCCTCGCCGACCAGCTCGACAGGTGAATCGGGCCTGGGTTCGGCGCTGGATGATGCACGTGATCCCTTCACGGATCTGACGCATGACTTCGGCTTCACAAATGTGATGCCTCGCACCTTTGCACAGTGGCAGACAGAGAATCCTCTCAACGGCCAGAATGGTCCGGAGGACAATCCTGAAGGTGACGGCCTGAACAACGCGCTCGAATTCAGCCTGGGCCAGAACGCTGGCAGCGGACTGGTGAGCAGCATCAGCTTCCCGCCGCGTCTGAAGCTGAACGGTGTGACGGGCAAGTTTGACTTCGAGTTCCAGCGCCGCATGGGGGGCACCGAGGGCACGACCTTCAGGCTCCTGCTGGCGGATGGCACAGGTATGGAGGCTCCAGCAACCCTGGTGCCGGCCGTGGTCGCAACGGGCAATGGCTATGAGACCGTGACGTATCCGGATGTGGAGAGTGATCCTGCCTTCACCGGGCTCTCGCAGGGGTTTGTGCGCCTGGAGGTGGCCCTGAACCTGGAGGGCTCCGCGGAGCCGGAAGCTTTTGGACGCTCGCCTGCCTGGTGCTGGCGCAGGCATGCAGTGACGGCCGGGGCGTCGCGTGCCTTTGCCATGCCTTTGGTTCGGCAGGAAGTGCTGCGCGGCATCGTCACGGGTGTGATCGGCGCGGCCCTGGACGTCAGCGACGCCGTTGGCGAGGGCGGCAATCTCGTCGCGGAACTGGCGCCAGGTGAGAGCTACTATCTCGAGGTCATCAGCGGCGGTCATTCAGGCAATCGTTTTGAAATCGATGAAGTGGCCACGGCGGCGGCGACCGTCACGCTGGACCTGGGATCGCTTCTGTCGACGACGGACACCCTGCCGGATCTGACGGGATCGACCATCGTGGTGCGTCAGCACCAGACGCTGGGGAGTGTCATCGGCACCCTGGCTTTGCATGCCTCGAACCGGCAGTCCACGGCGGACCGCGTGCTCTTCTTCAACCGTGCGGGCAACAACTACCACGAGCACTGGCTGTCCCTGCGCAGCGGCAATGAACGGCGCTGGGTGCTCGTGGGCGATGAGAACTCCCAGGACCGCGCCGGACGCGTGATCGCGCCGGGCGAGGGTCTGTTTGTGAATCCCCGGACCGCGAATGCAAGCCTGGCTTTGGTGGGCCTGGCACGTGAGACAGACCTGCGTGTCACGCTTGCGGCCGGCAGCAACTTTGTCAGCACGGGCCTGACCTCCTTCGCGAGTCCGAACTGGCTGAGCATGAAGGTGGCGCGCGGCTTTGTGGCGAGCAGCCGTCTGGCCCAGGCGGACCGCATGCGTGTTTGGAAGAACAACGCGCTGCCTCCCGCTGCGCCGTACGCCGCCTACTATCTGCAACGCAGCGGCAGCAACCCGGAAAAATGGGTGCTCGAGGGTGATCAAAATCTCACGAACCTGAACGAAACGCCTTTGGTGCCTGCTTTCGAAGGCATCTTCATCATTCATCAAACGAGCCCGCTGCTGTGGGATCAGGAACATCCTCCGCCTAACCAATGAACACCTCACTTCGCATCCTCGCGGCCTCGCTCCTGCTGCTGCAGCCGGCGCTGGGCACGTCCATCTCCTGGCTTGATGCTGAAGGAGACGTCCTCGTCAATCCCACCGGCACGGCGCTGGACTCCTCCTTCATCTTCGAGATCGGCACCTTTGGCAGCTTTGTGCCCACCGATGCCAACCTCGACCAGTGGGCTGCCAACTGGAAGGTCTTTGACCGGGCGGTGGCAGGCGATGGCTGGAATCCGGCCCTGGGATACTTCACCAGCAACGCGCAGTTGAGCGAGACGGTCACGCCAGGAGTCGGCCAGAGCTCGTTCAGCGCGGAAACCTTCCAGTCCGGCGAGGTGGCCTACCTTTGGGTGTATAATGCGCTCGACCTTGAGCCGACCTCGCAGTGGGCGCTGGTGCGTGACTCGACCAACAATGGTGCCCTCAGCCCGAGCTGGCTGATGCCGACGGCGGATGACAACGCGTTTGACTCGATCGACTGGGACCTGCTGCAGGCGGACCAAGCCATCCTCGGCATGGTGAACGGCGTGCAGGGTGGTGGTGACTACACACCTATTTCGAATCCTGGCGGCGGTGTGGCCTGGCTGCAGCTCGCGGCGGTGCCGGAGCCTGGATCATGCTTATTGTTAGGTGTGGCGGGGTTGCTGGGATTGTGGAGGCGGAGAAGGTGAGCCGGGTTGTTTAATGCTTTTTGTTAGTCGTAAATAACCGCAGAGCGCCGTGGGAAGCTCTCAAGCGCGACACCTCTGTCGTGCGCGCATGAGATGCTCGCAGGCTGACGAGTGCCAGCAGCATGCCCGGCAGCTGCGTCAAGCCGCAGCGCTCAAAGGCGCTTCGCGAGGACTGTGATCCTCTGTGTCGATGAGATCACTCACCCTAAGCGGTGTCGACGAGGCACGGATGCTCCGTGCCTCTCTGCCACGCGCACTCCGGGACGCTGCCGCGACTTCAGAGGGCCGCGAGACAGTAGATTACCTCTTCAGCTTGCGCTTCAGGCGCATCCAGGTGGGGACGTCGAGGTCTTCGCCGCCATCGGCGAGGACCGGCTCGGTCTTCTGGAAGCGGCCGCGGTCTTCTTCGGAACCGAAGCGGAAGGCGATCTGCTCTTCCTCCTCGCTCACCTTGGAAGTGTGGCGGGAGCCGGGCATGTAGGAGGCATCTTCCCCAGAAGGGACAGATGGAGGCGTGCGGCCAACCACAGCGGCGAGGGAGGTGGTAGGCAGAGGTGCCGGGCGCGGAGCAGGCGTGGTGATGAAGTCCTCAATGCGCGGACGTGGAGGGCGCACGGGCTGGACTGGCTCAGGTTCGGGCTCAGGCTCCGGGATGTGGGCCTCGACCATCGGCTGGTCGATCATGATCTCATCGCCAAATGGCGAGGATTCTTCCTCGAAGGCTTCAGGAGCTTCGTTTGGCTGTTCATCCTCAAAGACCACCTCGGCTTCGGGCTCAAACACGGACTCGCTGACTTCCTCCACGGAAAGCGGTAGCGGGGCGGCGGTGATGGAGGCAGGGGCGGGTGCAGAAACGGGTGCAGAAGGGGCAGCGACCTCTTCGCTGCTGAAAAGCAGGTCCATCGGCTCTTGCGCTGGCTTGGTGAGTTCTGACCTCAGGGATCTCGAGGCTCTGGGAGCTGTCGTGGCCGCAGTGACTTGAGCCGGAGCTGGGGCCGGTGTGGAAGCTGCAGTTGGGGCAGGGGTAGGAGCAGGGACTGCGGACCCGCCGAGGTTGTCCATGATGGACGGCATCGGGCGATCCTTGATCGGCAGCATGTCCACCGGAGGAGCGGCAGCGGCGACGGTATTGAGCTGGGCCAGGCCCAGAGAGCTGAGCAGGGTGACGCAGACGGAGTCTCCGAGCTTCGCATCCACGGCGACGCCGAACAAGATGTGCGTTTGATCCGGCACGTTTTTGCCGAGCAGCTTCATGATGGCATCCACCTCGAGGAGGGTGAGGGACTCACCCCCGGCGATGTGGACGAGCAGTGTCTTCGTCTGGTGCAGGAGACGCCCTTGATCGATGAGCGGGGACTTCAGCGCGCGCTTCACGGCTTCGCTACCACGGTTCTGGCCACGAGCTTCGCCGAAGCCGAAGAGGCAGCGTCCGTTGGAGGTATTCAGGGCGGCGGTGAGGTCATCGAGACCGAGCTTCACCAGCCCTGGAGTCGAAAGGATGGTCGAGACCGCGCGCAGGGACTGGGCGATGAGCTGGTCCGCCTGGGTGAAGGCTTTTTGGATGCCGTCCTTGGGCAGCGTGAGCTCACCCATGCGGTTGTTTTCAAAGAGGATGAGCGCATCCGCGCGCTTCTGAAGCTGGTCCAGGGATTCCTCAGCCTGTTTCAGGCGGCGCTTGCCTTCAAAGCTGAAGGGCATGGTGGCGGTTAGGAAGACGAGAGCGCCGGTGCCTTTGGCGATCTCAGCGATCACAGGAGCAGCGCCCGAGCCGGTGCCACCACCGAGACCGGTGCAGATGAAGACGATGTCATGGCCGTCCACCGCCTCGCGGATCTGTTCGCGGGAGAAGACAGCTGCCTCACGGCCGAGTTCCGGGTCACCCCCGGCACCGATGCCGCGCATGAGCTCCACCCCGAGCTGCACCTTGTGCGGCGACATGGAGTGGCTGAGCACGCGGATGTCCGTGTGCACGGTGACGAGCTTGGCATCCACCGTGCGGTCCAGCGTGATGCGGTCCAGCACATTGCCACCGGCTCCGCCGACACCGACGATGCAGGTTTTCAGCGAGCCGGGCTCGATGGTTTCCTTCAGGGCTTTGCGATCATATTCGACCATGTCGGTGGGGATGTTGAGGATGGACGGACGGAACTAACTAAAAAGATGAAAATGGCTTATGGCACGACCGAAAGGAGGTCGGCCATCTTCCGCCCCAGCTTGCGGAGCGGTGACATGAATGGTTTCTCTTGATCCAGGATCTGAGCATAACGTATCAGGCCGATGGGCGCCGAGAACTGCGGTTTCTCGAAAGTGGCGGTCACGCCACTCACGGGAGCCGAGCCTGCGCGCGTCACCTTCCTCTCAAACACATCTTGTGCCACCACGTCAATTCCTTTCAGCAGGCTCGTACCACCTGTGAGGTAGATGCCGGCGGCCAGATGACGGATGTGCCCTTCGCAGCGGGCTTTGACCTGCTCAAAGATCTCACGCACGCGGAGATGGATGACTTCATTGAGGAAACTGCGCTCGCACTCAGCGATCATGAAACCGTTGTCGTCCTCCACGCGGACGATGTCCTCGGGTGAGAGGTCGTCAAAGATGCAGGAGCCTTCGGTGACCTTCAGTTCCTCGGCGCGGCGGTCGGGGATCTGCACGGCCATGGCGATGTCCTGGGTGATGTGGTCACCCCCGAGAGGCACGCAGCCGGAGGCGGCGATCATACCGTCTTCATACAGAACGAAGTCCGCCGTGCCACCGCCGATGTCGATCATCAGCGCGCCCTGGGCCTTGGCCTCGCGGTTCAGCACCACCTGCGCGGCGGCGATGGCGGTGAAGACCACGTCCTCGACCTCCAGCGGCACTTCGCGCACGCATTTGACGGCGTTTTGAATGCGGCCGCGCACGCCGTGGATGATGTGGTAGTCGGCCTCCAGCACACGACCCTCGCGGCCAATGGGCTGACGCACACCTTCCTGACCATCCACGATGTACTGGCGTGTGATGCTGTGCAGAAACACATGGTCCTGCGGGATCTCGACATTGCGGGCGATCTCTTTCGCCTCCTCGACATCGTCCTCGGTGATCTCCCCCTGGTCCTCTGGCAGGCGCCAGGCACCCCGGCTGTTCAGGCTTTTGATGTGGCCGCCGGTGACACCGAGGAAGACGGTGCGGATCATCACATCACTCGGCTCCTCGGCACGCACGAGGGCGTCATTGAGGACAGTTTGCACCTTTTGAAAATCCACGATCTCGCCTTTGCGCACGCCACGTGAGGGGGCTGTGCCGACGCCGAGGATTTTGATGGTGCCGTCACGCTTGGCCTCGCCGACGACGACGCAAATCTTGCTCGTGCCGATTTCGAGACCTGCGTAGATGGTGCTTTTAGCCATGGCGCTTTAACGAACGGAAGTTGGGGCTGCTGGAGAGCTGGGGTGAGTGGAAACGGCGGCGGTGACGGGATCTTGAAGTCCTTCAAGATTCGGTGGTTCGCGAAAGATGATGGGCAGGTTCTTCTGCACAAGCAGGTTCAGGGTGTCGATCTTCCACTCGCGGTGGACGGCCTCCAGCCAGATACGGTCGAGACGGGTGAACTGATCGTCCAGATCATCCACTCCAAAAATCATCTGGGTGCGCTTTTTGGGATCCAAACTGCCCATGACGGCGGTTAGGGACCACGGCTTGTGGATGTCAATTTGGTGCAGTTTGAGCATGCCCTGCTTCTCCTCGCGCTGCTGGAGTTCGGCCAGCAGCTTGAGGGCGGACTTGATGGAGAGATCGGTCATGGCCTGGCCGGAAGCATTATGGGCCAGAGTCTCATGACGAATGACGGGCAGTGCGTCATAGGCCTCGGTCACGACTTCACAGGGGAAGGTCACCCCCTCGGCATCAATGAAATGGCCGATCTCCGCCTGACGGGACTTCATCCCCAGCTTCGGAAGCTCGATCCAGGCCACGGGCTGGCGCTGCTTGACCACGATGGTCAGACGGCCTTCATAGTCGCGGGTGATCTTCACGGAGCGCACGGCGGGGAGCGTCATGATGCGGCCCTGGATCTCCCGCATGTTCACGGTCAGGAGGTTCATGCCGTGGGTGATGGCACTGGTGCGGACGATGCGCTCGGCGGTCACGGGGCCTTCGGTGCGCACCACGACCTGCTTCAGGCTGAACTGCGGATTCTTTAGAAAAGCCTCCCGCACGGTGATCTTGAGCAGGGCACCGAGGCAGATGAAGAGGATCAGGCCCATGGCCCATTTGAAGCCCTGGCGCTTCAGCGCGGCGCGCTCCATCTCACGGATCTTGGGAGAGTCCACCTTCAGGTTCACGTCCAGCGTCATGCCGCCCACCTTCCGGCGCTTCTTCCCAGCGGACGCAGGAGCCACCTCGGAGGGGGCTCTTGGCACGGGAGAGGCCTTGAGGGTTTTAGCAGGAATGGTCAAACGCGCGGGCATGACGAATCGGAGAGCGTAAGGCCAGGCAGAGTATCCTGGCAGATCATTAATATCCCTTAATAAACAATTTCGTTCCAAAACGCCACGCTTTTTCTGGAAAAGTTAGCGCCTATGGCCGGGATGAAATTATGCACGGGTTCGACGCCTCCTTGCCAGTTCTCAATCGTAGCATAGCCTCCGCCCTCTCATGCCAAAATCGTCCCCCGCTCTCCTGCTTACCCTCCTTGTACTCGCAGGGGCTGGTGTGGCGGTATGGATGTCGCCCAAGAATGGGGTGCCGGTAGAGGTCAAAACGGCCCCGGTCGCCGCGGTGGAACCAAGCACCGTCATGGAGGCAAGCCTGCCCACGGATCAGCCGGAAACGGCCCCCCAGATCAATATTTTAGTGGAGCCGAAGCCCTCAGGCCCGCCCAAACCAGCGACCATGGAGGGCCTTCGTCAGCAGATCACCCTTTTAGAAGGGCAGGTGGAGTATCTCCAGGGCCAGGTCGGTGCGCTGCAGGATGAAAATTCCCAGTTGCTCCAGAAGCTCGGCACCCTTGGCATGAAAGGAGTGGCCAGAATGGAACCGGTGCCGCCGCTGTCCATGGACGAGCCGCCGGACTTCGTCGGCCTGGGTATCGAGCTCATGAAGTTCCGCCAGATTCAGGCCCTGCCCATCCCCACCACCGGGGTGAGCCAGGCCGAGGTGGAGAAAGCCATCCTGACCTGGCTGCGCCAGCAGCAACCGGAGGATGAGGCTCCGCGCTTTGCCCTGGCCCTTACTGCGTTGGGGTGGATCCCGAAACCGGTCGATCCTCTGCCTCTCCAGGCCTCCGTGCTGGCCCTGAACCTAGGCGGCTGGTATGACATGGCTTCCGGCACGCTGCTGGTGGTGGATGAGAAACCCGTGACTGGGAAGCCAGCGCCAGACCGGCCCATGGCGGTGGCCTTTGGTCAACTGCTGCGGGAATATGGCAGCACGCTCTTCCCGCCTCCGGGCCAGCCTCCACTGAGCACGGACGAGCGCCTCGCGCGTCTCGCGCTGATCACGGGTGATGCGGCGCTGACACGGTTCCTCTACAGCATTCAAAATCCCATCCCGCAGAGCCCTACCGACCTGCCGGCGGAGGATCCAGACCATCCGCTGAACCAGATCCCCATGCCGGTGTATCTGAAGGAACTTTCCTTGTTTCCTTTCGCCAAAGGTTTGGAGTTCGCGCAGGCGCTGCACAGTGCGGGACTCTACCCGCAGTTGAACGCCTCCTACTCACGTCCGCCCACTTCTTGTGGCGAGGTGATCGAGCCTGAGCGCTTCTTGGATCCGGAGCGTCTGCCGCCAGCGCGTGTGGTCTTCCCGAGCATCGAGATAGGCGGCGAGCTGCCCTATTGGGATGACCGTCTCGGCCGCTTCGCCACCTTCACGGCGCTTCGCACTTACAACAGTGATGAGGAGGCGGGACTCGCGACCCGCGGTCAGAAGGGCGACCGCCTGCTGGCCTATGCTGCGCCGAACCACAAGCGTGATCACGCCGTGTGGCAGAGTCTCTTCATGACCTTTGAAAACAGCACCGCCTTTTTCAAAGCCATGCGCAACTGTGTGACGCAGCGTTATGATGCCAAGCCGGAGGTCGATGAACCGGGCAAGGTCACTCTGAAAGCGCAGGACCGGCACGTGAGAGTCATCAGCACGCATGGCGGCCAGGGAGTCATGTTGATCGATGCCGCCACGGCTGAATTTGCGGATGCTGCGGAGCAGACTGCATCAACGCTGCGATGAAACGGGTCGCAAGATGCGTTTGTCTACTCGCATGAGTTCCGCTCTCTCTCGCCGTCATCTCCTACGCCAACTGCCGCTTGCCGCTCTCGCCGGTGGTTTTCATATCCATGCGCGCTCGCAGGAGTCCAAGCAGCTCTGGGTCACGGGCAATCCCAACATCGACAAGGCCCGCGAGATCGCGGTGAACCTGCTGAAGCCCACACAAGCGCAGCTCGAGCATGCCTGGGACCTGCATTTCAATTCGGTGGTGTTCGAGAGTTATGGTTTCGCACCGCGCTGCGCCATTGATGCCGACGTAATGAACGAGGCCATCAAGTCCGGGGCATCCGCCGCCGAGATCACTGATCTGCGCGAGTCCATGTCCATGAATCGCAATGCGACGAACGAGCGCGAGCGAAAGGAGTTTTTCGAGGCTTTCCATGCTGCAGGCGTGTCCTGCATCTTCCAAAACACCGGTGAGGAAGGCAGTGACCCCACGCGCCTCATCAAACGTCTCGCGCACTTCACGAAGGCCACGGACTTGCTGAAGCCGGCGCTGACCAAGGTCACCACGGCGGAAGAGATCGAAGGCTTGAAGAAAGCCGGTCATGTGGGCCTGTGCTTCACCACGAATGGCGTGCCCTTGATGCAGGACTGGGAAAGCGTACCGGACGAGCTGCGCTTTGTGCGCATCTTTCATGAACTCGGCACGCGCATGATGCACCTCACCTACAACCGGCGCAATCCCATCGGCGATGGTGCAGGCGAGCCGCATGATGGCGGCTTGAGTGACTTCGGTCATGCAGCCGTGGCCGAAATGAACAAGATCGGTGTCATCGTCGATGTCGCGCACAGCGGTTGGAAGACCGCCTTGGATGCCGCGAAGGCCTCGAAGAAACCGATGGTCGCCAGTCACACTTCTTGTTGCGGCGTGTATGAGCATTTCCGTGGCAAGCCGGATGACACCATCAAGGCCATCTGTGACACCGACGGGCTCGTGGGCATGTGCTGCATCCCGCGTTTCCTCGGCGGCAAAGGCGATATCACGGCGTTGCTGGATCACCTGGATCACGTGATCAAGAAGTTCGGAGCCAAGCATGCCGCCATCGGCTGTGATGTGTCCTACGTTTCACGCTATGACAAAGAAGAGCGCGCGAAGCTCATGAAGGCGCCTGCTGGAAGCGCGGGCCGATGGGAGCACCTCTGGCCGAAGGATGAGTATGTGACCACACTGGAGGCCGAACAAAGTGTGGCCTGGTCCAACTGGCCGCTCTTCACGCTCGGCATGATCATGCGCGGCCACAGTGATGAAGCGATACGCCAGGTCATCGGCGGGAACATGCTGCGCGTGCTGAAGGCAAACACTGTGGCGTGATGCAGTAGTACGTTGTTCACGCTTTAGCGTGTCAATGACGTTCGAAGACACGCTAAAGCGTGAACAACATACGAGTCTAGCGTGCCCTACTCTTCCTTCTCCTCGTCAACCCCCTGCCAGTCCAGCACGATGCGAAAACCGATGCTTGGCAGACGCATTTTGTTAGGCAAGGCGCGGAAGTAACCAAAACTCGCCGCGGCCGGTGTGCCGTCATGAAAGGCAGGTCCGCGCAGCTTCACCTCGGCATCTTCATTGTTCTGGGTGTCGTCAGAAACCCATTCCACGACATTGCCGGAGATGTCGTAGAGCCCATGAGGCTCGGCAGGAAAGGAGCCCACGGGCGCAGAACGCGGGAAAGGATCGCGCTCACTGAAAGTCCGCCATGCCGGAGGCCATCGGTCATCCCTTGCCTCGGGTCCGGCCACATTGCCGGCGCGAGGTTGCGCGCCCGGGCCGCCCGCAGCGGTCTGCCATTCGACATTCTCCGGGAGCCGATAGCGCTGACCGGGGTTGAGGCGTCCTTCGCTCTGCTCCTTCCAGGTCAGCCAGTCGCAGAAGCGCCGCGCCTCAAACACCGTGAGGAATGACGCCGGATGATCCGGGGTCACGGGATAACCCAGATTGTTCCAGCCGCCGATGGGGGCCAGTTTGCCGCCGACATCCAGGATGTAGAAGCTGTTCAGGACCGCCTCCTTGGCCCGTCGGGCGCTTGCCGCGCGCCAGCCGGTGCTCAGCAGACTCTTCTCTGCGTTGATGAAAGGCTCCGCATCACGCCGCCTCGTTTCCCAGATGGAGAAAAGCACGCGCGTTCCTGGCACCGGCACAAACTTCATGCCGAGACTGTTCTCCCACGGTTGCTCCTTCGTGGCATCCGCAGGCTTGGCGAAGACCGTCGGTGGTGGCGGAGCCATGTGCTCCTTCTGCCAGATGGCACCCGCAGCCGCCGTGATGGCCGCGAGCACAACGCCTGCGGCCGCGAGCCGAATGCGCCGCCACTTTTGTGTGCGATACGCGCCATGCAGATGCTGCTTCCATGCCGCGTTCACTTCATTCGCCAGGGTGTTAGCGCTCGCTGTACGTTTCACGGGATCAGCCTCCAGCGCATGAGCGATGCTGCGATCAAAGGTTGTTGGAAAACCCGTGAGTTTGGAAACAGGGGTGTAGTTCCCCAGCGGCATCTGACCGGCGAGCAGATGATAAAGCAGCACGCCGAGCGCATAGATATCCGCCGGCGGGCCCGCGCTCTTCGGAGAGAGGATGCGCTCCGGCGCGAGATAGTAGGCCGTGCCAAAATTATCTGTCGTGCCGGTGAAGGCACCGATGGTGGAGCCCGCGCCGGGGCCGATGTCCTTGGCCAGGCCGAAGTCCGCCAGCTTCACCATGCCATCATGCGCGGTCAGGATGTTTGCAGGCTTGATATCGCGATGCGCAAATCCTTGCTCATGCGCATATGCCACCGCCGAACAGACTTTGCTAAAGATATCAATGGCACGTTCCGCGGCCAGTTTCTCCGCGCGCAGCAGGCGCTCGAGGTCGCAGCCTTCCACAAGCTCCATGACGAGGCAGAAGCGGCCATCATCCGTTTCATTGGTCTCCAGCACGCGGACGATGTGCGGATGGTGCAGCTTCATCAGCGCATGTGCCTCCGCCTCAAAACGTGCCGCCATCAGGGGATCACGGGACCATTTGGACTCCAGCACCTTCACGGCGCCGGGAGTGTCATCCCTGGCGGATTCTGCGCGAAACACACGCCCCATGCCACCCGCGCCTAGAATGCCGGTGATGGTCCATCCGGACACCGTGGGCCAGGAGTCATCCGTGACCGATTCACTGTCAGAGGCAACCAGCCATCCCGTGTCCGCATCCAGCGCGCTGCGGGAAAAGCAGAGGGCACATAGTCCGCCGAGATCGTCAAAGACCGTCGCTGCCCCGCAGCGCGGGCAGGCGAGGTCTCCCGTGGTTTCCAGGGGCGGTTCAAACTCGGCTTTCATGGGCGAGTGTCTTCACCAGATAACGTGTCTCTTCCTCGATCTCCTGCTGGCCCGCCTCCGGCCCGAGCGTGCCTGCGGCCTCTGCGCGCAGGAACTCGGCCAGACGTTTCCTCATGCGGTGCACTTCAATGCGTATTTGGGCTTCACTCACGCCGAACATTGAACCGATCTCGGCATAAGGTTGCACGCCGTCGTTGGAAATGAGCACCGGCTTGAGTTGATGGAGCAGCGCGGATTTGTTTCGTCGCGCATAGCTTTCCTCGAGCCGCTTCATCGCACGGCCACACAGGGTCAGCGCCCATTCACGGTCAAACACGGACTCAGGCACCGCTTCATGGAAGCACTGCGCGGACTCAGGCACTTCATCCAAAGAAAGCGTGCTGGCTCCGCCCCCGCGTTTCTGGGCCTGGGCGTCCCGGCGCAGGTTGTAGCAATGATGCCGGGCGCTGGACTTTAGGTAGTGCCGCAGCCTTCCGCGCGCGCGGTCAAACTGGCGCAGGCCGTCCTTGCCTAACAATTGGGACATGATCTCCTGCGCGCCATCCTCCGCATCCGGAATGTTCAGCCCCAGCGCGCGCAGGTAGTTCACCACCGGCCGCCAGTAGGCGCGGCACAGCTCCTCACGCGCAGCGATGGTCTCCGGGGCCGCCGGATCACGTGCCGCCAGCAGCACTGTCCACGCCGTGGGAGGAAAGCCGCGGTCATCGGTGGAGGCTGTCTTCATGAACACGAAGTGTGGGTGGCGATTTCAGCTCTCTACCACAAGTGTCCCCAGGACTCGACTGAAATTCCAGCATGGTGCAGGCGAATGCGCGCGTTATGCTTGGTCCTTCCAACCTCCGCATGAAACCTCTCCTCGCCGCCTTTTTCGCCCTAGCGCTTGCTGCTTCAGCCCGTGACAAAACGCTCGACCTCTATTGGATCGATTCCGAAGGCGGTGGCTCCACGCTGATCGTCACGCCTGCCGGTGAATCCGTGCTTGTGGACACGGGTAATCCTGGGGGACGTGATCCGCAGCGCATCCAGAAGGTGGCCAAGGAGGTTGCTGGCCTGGAGCGTATCGACCATGTCATCATCACCCACTTTCACAGTGACCACTTCGGTGGTCTCGCCGAGCTGGCGGCCTTGATGCCCATCGGCACGCTGCATGACAAAGGCGTGCCTGAAGGCAGTCCCGATGGCAAGCCGCAGGATGCGCGCTGGGCACTGATGCGCCGGCCGTATCTGGATGCGAAGGTGGAGAAGCGCGCGACGATCGGCGCCGGGGTGGACGTGTCCCTGAAGCAGGTGGAAGGCACGCCGAAACTGGCTTTGCGCTGCCTGGGAGCTAACCAAAAGTTTATTGCTCCCTATCCTGATCAGCCGGAGAATCCGCTGAAGGGTTCCGTGCCGCTGAAAGAGAATGATCCGACTGACAATGCGAACAGCGTGGTGCTCGTGCTGGAGTTCGGCAGCTTCCGCTTCTTTGATGGTGGTGACCTAAGCTGGAATGTGGAGGACAAGCTGGTGTCCCCTTTCAACCTCGTCGGCACCGTGGACCTGTATCAGGCGAACCATCATGGCTTGGAGGTGAGCAACAACCCCATCCTCATCCGCAGCCTGCAGCCAACGGTTTCCGTGATGAACAACGGCCCGAAGAAAGGCACCAGCAAATCCGCGATGGATGCGCTGAAATCCACGCCCACCATCCAGGCCATGTATCAGGTGCATGAGAATGTGCGCGATGACCATGAGAACACCGCGGACAAGACCATGATCGCGAATCACGCTGATCTCGGGGAAGGCTGTG
The DNA here is from genome assembly GCA_040387935.1 of Verrucomicrobiota bacterium. GTDB lineage: Bacteria > Verrucomicrobiota > Verrucomicrobiia > Verrucomicrobiales > Verrucomicrobiaceae > Prosthecobacter. The sequence continues at coordinate 183,943 of JAZKCU010000007.1, forward strand.
CGGCCAATCACATCCACTGTGCCGTCAGCACGGATGCGAAGAGCTACACGCTCGAGGTGCCTTCGCAGAAGCACACGCGCACTTTTCAGACGCGGACGAAGTAGGTCCGGCTCACAGCGGATCATCCCCGCTCTTCAGGGGCAGCTCGGGTTCCTTGCGCCGGTCACGCCAGTGCTCCAGCCAGCCCCAGGTGACGTAGGAAATGGCATAGGAGATGGGGGTGAGCACGGCACCGAGCACGACACCGCCAAAAAGCATGACAGGCGCGTGCTCTTTCATGGCGAGCCACATGCCGGCCACATCTTCGGGCAGCTTGTCCGGGAAGGGGGTGGTCGGCACCTGAGTGAAGAAGGCGAGCGCCCATTTGCCCACGGCATACTCCAGCGGCACGAGGGCGGCGAAGGTGACCGGATTGCTCAGCCAGCACATGACCAGGGCGATGGGGATGTTCACCCGGAAGATGGCCGCCACGATGGTGGCCGCAGGCATCTGGATGGGCAGCAACTGCAGTGTGATGAACATGCCGATGGCCAGGCCGCCGGAAAAGGTGTGCTGCGTGGGCTTCCACACCCGTTTGTTCAGAAAGTGCAGCGCGAACCAGCGCATGACCCCGCTTCGCTTCAGCTTTCTCGGATGCTTGAGAAAGCGGATCGTTTTAAAGACGGTGCGGCGGAAATAGCCTCTGACGTGATCGAGCATGAGCGCGTGGAAATCAGTGGGTAGCGGTGGATGCGGCCATCACAAGCAGGATCACACCGAGGATGATGCGATACCAGGCAAACCCATTGAACGTGTGACTTTGGACGAAGCGGACCAACCACTTCACCACGACAAAGGCGGACAGGGCTGATACGAGCGTGCCGAGGGCAATGAGACCCCAATTTTCGTTCGCGGCCTCCCCCTCCACAAAGGCGGAGACGATTTTCAGACCTCCCGCTGCCATCAGCGTGGGGATGCCGAGCAGGAAGGAAAACTCCGTGGCCGCAGGCCGGGCGATGCCGAAGGCCATGGCCATCAGGATGCTGGCTCCGGAGCGGGAAGTGCCAGGGCACACAGCCGCCAGCAGCTGCGCCACCGCCACCGCCACCACAACAGCCCAGGTGATCTCCGAAAGTCCCTCTTTGCCACGATACTGCCGCTCCAAAATGAGGATGATGATGCCGCCGATCAGCGTGGCCCAGGCGACAGGCTGGATGGTTTCCGGCAGTTCGACTCCGAGCTTCTTGATCACCAGACCTCCTGCGGCGGTGATGCCAAAGGAGACGGCCAGCTTGGCCAGGTAGTCCCGCGTGGCCGGATCTCCCAGCGTTGTGGCCAGCTCCTTCACCCGCTGCATGAAAACCGCCAGCACCGCCACCACCGCACCGCTCTGGATCACCACATCAAAGAGATCCCCCTGCTTCGGCAGCCAGCCCAGGTTCTGAGGGATCAGCAAATGCCCCGTGGAGGAGATGGGCAGGAACTCGGTGACGCCTTCGATGATTCCAAGGATGATGACGGCGAGCCAGTCGGGCATGAGGGCGGGAAAAGAGGCAGGGGAGGAGATTGAGGGCGCGAATAGTCGGGCAGGCGACGTTGAATGCAAGCCTCCCGGCAGGAAAGCCCAACGTTTCGACGAAGCCCTTGTCATAGTCCCGCGCCACTGCGTATCTTTCCCGTCACGAGTCCATTTAACCATGAAGCCACGTTTCCTCCTGCCAGTTCTGGCCCTGCTCTGCGGGGCTGGTCTCTCCCCGGCCCGCTCCCAAGAGTCCACCGGCGCCACCCAGGCGATCGACCTCAGCTCCGGCGATTGGGAAGGCGTGGTGAACATCGATGTGTCCGTGCTCTTTCCGGATTTCCGCGAGCCCTGGAATGCAGGGGCGCCCTCCAGCGGCAGCGGCACCGGCTTCCTGATCGGCAAAAACCGCTTCCTGACCAATGCGCACGTCGTCAGCAACGCGACGAAGCTCGTCATCCGCAGCACCAACGATCCCCGGCCGCATCCTGCGCGTGTCGTGTTCGTGGCCCATGATTGTGACCTGGCCATCATCGAGGCCGAGGACGGCGCCCCTTTTGAGAAGATGAAGCAGCTGACCTTCGGCGGAATTCCAAAGCTGAACACCGAGGTGATCGCCGTGGGTTACCCGATCGGGGGTGAGCGCATCTCCGTCACGCGCGGTGTAGTTTCGCGTATTGATTTTAACACCTACAGTCATAGCGAGGTGGACTCCCACCTCTCCATCCAGGTGGATGCGGCCATCAATCCTGGGAACTCGGGCGGCCCCGTGCTGCAAGGTGGCAAGGTCGTCGGCGTGGCCTTCCAGGGCTACAGCGGCCGTGTGGCGCAGAATGTCGGCTACATGATCCCGGTGCCGGTCATCCAGCGCTTCCTCAAGGACGTGGAAGACGGCAAGTATGACTACTATGTCGATCTGGCCATCAGCGACTTCCCGGTGGAGAACAGCGCGCAGAAAAAGGCCCTCGGCATCGGTGATGACGGCATCGGTGTGATGGTGGCCGAGGTGGAGCCTGCGGGCAGTGCTGGCGGCACCCTACAGCGCGGTGACGTGCTCCTCGCGCTGGATGATAATCCGGTGCTGAACAACGGCCTCATCCGCTTTGAAGGTGAGCTCATGGACATGAGCGAGGTGGTGGAACGCAAGTTCGCCGGAGACAAGTTGAAGGTGTCTTTCCTGCGCCAGGGCAAGAAGCTCGTGCAGGAGGTGGAACTGAAGCGCTTCGCGCCCTACGTCAAGCTTGGCAGCCAGTACAACATGCGTCCACGCTACGTCGTTTATGCCGGCCTCGTCTTCCAGCCGATGGACCGCAATCTCATTGATGCCCATGGCGTGCGCGATCCTGTGGCCAGCTACGTGTTCGACAACTATCTCACAGACAAACTCTACGTGGAACGTCCCGAGCCCGTGATGCTGACGACGGTGCTTTCCGATGAGGTGAACGCGCATCTCACCGTCTATGCCCAGAGCGTGGTGGATGAGATCAACGGCGTGAAGATCCGCGAGCTCAAGGACGTGGCCGAGGCGTTGAAGGCCCAGGACAAGAAGAAGGACTTCGTCGTCATCACGCTCCTGGAGAAAGGCCGTCCGGTGGTGCTGAAGCGTGCCCTCGCTGATGCCGCTCATCCGCACATCATGCAGACCTATGGCATCCCTGCTGACTCCTACGTGGGCAATGAATGACCTGCACTGAGAATGAAATCCCATTTCTGATTTTGACCTGACATGAAGCCCTTTCTCACTCTCAGTCTCCTCTTCGCTGCCAGCCTCACCCTGGCCCAGGAGCAGCAGCCCGAAACGCCTAATCAAAAAGTTGGTGGCGCGCAGCCGCCGATTGCCGACCTGCCTCCCGGAGAGCTGCCGGGCCGCGCCATTCCGATGGCGCCCGGACAGCCTCCAGGCATCATCCGCAAGCCTATCGGCACGCTCATTCCGCCGCCGCAGATGCCGCAGCCAGTCATCAACACCAGCTCGCTGCTGAAGGTGAATGTCACTTACCAGAGCTTTAACCTGCAGATCCCGTGGCAGAAGGAGAGCGCCGGGGGACGCCGTGGACTCGGCATCGTGCTGGCGAAGAACCGGGTGCTGGTGACCGCGCAGATGGTCGCTGATTCGACCTACATCGAGTTTGAGCTGCCGGACAGCGGCCAGAAGCTGCCCGCCAAGGTGGAAGCGGTGGACTATGAGGCCAACCTGGCTCTCCTGGCGCCCAACTCTGCCACCAAAGAGAAGGACTTCTTCACCGGCCTCACCGGCGTGGAGCTGGACACTTCGGCACGCATCGGTGACGCTCTTTCTGTGTGGCAGTCCGGTCGCGTGGGTGACCTCATCGTCACGCCCATGCGCATCAGCAAGGTGATGACCCAGGGCTACTTCGTCGAGAATGCCTCCTTCCTTGTCTATGAGGCCACCGGCATCATCCGCAGCGAGTCCAACAGCTTCACGCTGCCCGTGGTCAAAGGCGGGAAGCTTGCGGGATTGCTGCTGCGCTATGACTCGAAGAACCAGGTCGCCACGCTGCTTCCTGCTCCGATCATCGACCACTTCCTCAAGGATGTGGCCGATGGCAAATACGATGGCTTCCCCTCGCTCGGCATCGAGCTGCAGATCACGCAGGACGAGCAGTTCCGGGAGTATCTGGGCATGACGTCAGGCACTCCAGGTGTCTTCATCAGCAAGGTGATGAAGGGCGGCACCGCTGACCAGGCCCGCATGATGAAGGGAGACATCATGCTCTCCATCAATGGCAACGATGTCGATGCCCGTGGCGACTATCAGGACAAGCAATTCGGCGCCGTGAGCGCCAGCCACCTTATCCGCGGCCGCGGCTTCGTGGGTGATGATGTGGAGATCAAGGTGCTCCGAGATGGCAAGGAAGTGGCGCTCAAAGGCAAGCTGACGCGCAAGCAGCCGGACGACTATCTCGTCCGTCCCTACCTCTTTGATCACGGCTCGAAATACGTCCTCAGTGGCGGTGTGCTCTTCCAGGAGCTGACGAGTTCCTATCTGGCCTCCTTCGGGGGTGAAAGCCGTAGTGGAGCCTTGCTTCGTCTGCAGCGCATCGCCTCCAACCCGGAAGACTTCGAGAAGGACGGTCGCAAAAAAGTGGTGTTCATCGGTGCCGTGCTGCCGACTCAGAGCACGCAGGGTTATGAGCGCATGAGCGGCCAGGTGGTGCTGGAGGTGAACAGCCACAAGATCACCGAGCTCAAGGATGTGGCCGCCGCTCTGAAGGAGCCCAAAGATGGCGTGCACACCATCAAGCTGCGTGAGTTTCCTTACCTCCTCTATCTCGATGCCCTGCGCGTGGAGCGTGACAACACGCAACTCCTGAACGGTGCCTTCCGTGTCAGCGAGTTGTCGCGTCTGGAGTGACGCGATCGATTTTTGGTTAGGTGGCATGATGCCGTATGAAAGCTGTCGCCTGTCTTCTGAGTCTGGTCTGGGTGCTTGGCACGGTTACCCGTGCTGAGGCACAGACCCGGCCGTGTCGTGACTCCATCGGCATTCACGGCCCCAAGGCGGGTGCTGAGGCGCCCGACTTCACGCTCCGCAGTGTGGCGGGAGTGAGCATCCAGGCGTCAGCGCTGTGGAAGGAAAAGCCCACGGTCATCGTGACCGCCAGTCATACCTGTCCGGTGTTTCGGGGCAAGGCGGCTGCCATCGAGTCCCTGCGGAAGGACTTTGCCGGAAAAGTGAACTTCATCGTGGTCTACACCATCGAGGCCCATCCTCAGGGGGACCCCAGCCCCTACAGTGGTGAGGAATGGGTCACGCCGAAGAATGAGAAGGAGGGCATCCTCTTCCGCCAGCCTACCACAGAGGCTGAGCGCATGGAGCGTGCGAAAGCCTGTGCAAAGCGTGAGAAAATGACCGTGCCCATCGTCGTGGACAGCATGGCAAACGCGGTTTGGAAGGCTTACGGCAGCGCTCCGAACTGCGCCTACATCATTGGAAAAAATGGCAAGGTGGTGGAGGCCGAGCCGTGGATGGACGCGGCCTCCTTGCGCCTGATCCTGCAAAAGCTCACGGCCGGTTGATGCCCCCGCCACGTAGAGGGGAGGTGGAACTCCGCTCTTCTTGTTGGGCAGAGTGACTTGAAAGACCTCGGCCCCACAGGAATGATCCGCCCCATGAATTCCCGGCTCTGCTTCGTGCTTGGTGGACTGCTTGCGGTGACACTCGTCTCATGTGTCACCCACAAGGTGCAGCCCGCAGCCCTTCCCATGACCGGCTTTGTCAGTGAAGAGAGCATCGCCCATGCCTGCCAAGTGCGCACGGTGCGTCATCACGGCACCTCGGGTTTTGAGGTGATGGGTGACGGGCGCGATGCCTACCTCGCGAGGCTTGCCATGATCGAGGCGGCGCAAAAGACGCTCGACCTTCAATACTTCATTTGGCGGGATGACATGGTGGGCACCATCATGGTGGATCGTCTGCTGGCAGCTGCGGATCGGGGAGTGAAGGTGCGCCTGCTGCTCGATATCACGTATGGTGCGCAGGCGGAGGTGCGGTCCGCTGTCCTTGCCGCGCATCCCAACATCACAGTCGCCTTCTTCAATCCCATGACGGACCTGAAAGGCGTCTTCGTTGGCAACCCTGTGCCCGTGATTGGTGAGATCGACCGCATGCAATGCCGCATGCATAACAAGGTCATGATCGCTGATGGTTCCATCGTCGTTGGTGGCGGCCGCAATCTTGCCGACAGCTACTTCGGCACGGACCGGAAGTATAATATGCGGGACCTCGACTTCATCGCCTCAGGCACGGTGGTGCAGGATGCGGCAAAGTCCTATGAGCTCTTCTGGCGCTCGCCTCTCACGCATGTGGGAGATCCGCAAAAGCTGACCAAGCATGACCACGAAGAGCTTCGTGAGCTGCGTGCCAAGGTGGGGCGTAAGATGCGCTCCCTCGCCAAAAAGAACGGCACGCAAGTGCCTCGCTCCATGAGCCGTGCGGAGGCCCTGCAGACGCTGCGTCAGTATGTCGGCCGCATGATCTGGGCAGAGTATGAGTTCGTGGCGGATCCGCCGGAGCGCATGCTGCGGCAGACCAGGACGGCATCACCTGTGTCTCACAGTGTCGAAAAAGCCATGAAGGAGGCTGAGCGCGAGGTGGTCATGCATGCTGCCTACTTCATCCCGGGTGATGAGATGCTCACCATGTTCAAGGGCATCACGGACCGTGATGTCGAGGTTCGCGTGCTTACCAATTCGCTCGCATCCATCGACGGGCTCACCGCCATGTCTGGCATCGCCAACCGGCGTGCAGGCATCCTCGACAGCGGTGTCAGTCTGCATGAGTTGAATGCCCGCGCGCAAAGCCGCAAGCACTACATCCTCGCACCCAAGCTCACCCGGATGGGCATGCATTCGAAAGGCTTTGTGTCTGACGACCACATCTCCTTCATCGGCTCCTACAACATGGATCCACGCTCCAAGTACATCAACACGGAGACCGGGGTGATCATCCGCAGCCCCGCCTTCGCGGCCCGCCTGCGCACCTATCTTGAAGAAGATCTCAAGAAGGAGAATTGCTGGCAGGTGAAGCGTGACGAGGACGGTCTCATCATCTGGACCGGCCAGAAGCCAGGAAAGGCGCCCGCCGTCCATCATTCCGACCCTGGTGTGTCTCCGGTCCGCCGTGTGCAATGCTGGCTCTTCCGCCTCATGCCCTGGGAAGACCTTCTGTGAGAATCACAACGTAAAACCCCATTCCAATGGGGTTTGATCGCGATCTACAGACGAGCTCCATACACCTCAAGACCTCGAAGACCAGAAGGACCTATCGACGATGTGTTGGGCCATCATGATCGGACGAGTAATCACCCGCCACCCCATTGGGAATGGGGTGGTACGTCCAAGCCCCAACGTAAAACCCCATTCCAATGGGGTTTCACCACGATTTTCCCACATGCCTCGAGTAACACCGGTCCACGACATCACACACATCTCCCAATCACGTGTCCCGGCGGGACATTGGAAACGCCCTTCACTTCCCCACCCCCTTCCTGACAAACTTCTGCACCCGGGCGCCTGTGCCCTCGGCCACATACACCGCTCCATCCGGACCGACGGCAATGTCATGTCCCAGGCGAAACTGGCCCGGTTCACTTCCTGCCGAACCAAAAGTATCGTTCACATTTCCTTTTGAATCCAGTTCCACCGCCTTGCCACGGCTTGTGGCCTTCACGGAAGGTGACCCGCCATCGATGACGAACACGCCTCCATCAGGCGAAACTTCGAGCCCATACGGCTTGCCAATCTGCGGACCTTCCCACTCGTCAATAAACTGCCCCTTCGCATCAAAGACCTGGAGACGTTCGTTCTCGCGATCACACACGATCACCTGGCCTTGCGCATCGATGGCAATGCCATGCGGCAGATTGAACTGACCTGGCCCAGTGCCCTTCGTGCCCCATTCGAACTCGAACTTGCCCTCCGCGCTGAACTTCATCACGCGCGTGTTTTTATAACCATCACTCACATAAAAGGAACCGTCCTTCAGCACGGCCACATCCGTGGGCAGATTGAAGTGCCCATGATCCTCCCCGGGCTTGCCAGGCTCGCCTAGCGCCAGCATTTGCTTGCCCTCGGGTGTGAACTTGAAGACTTGGTGCAGGCCCACATCCGTGAGCCAGAGATGACCTCCATGATCCACCGTCAAGCCATGCGGCATGATGAAAAGCCCGGCTCCCCATGAATGAAGCAGCTTGCCCGTCGCACCCTCGATCACGCTGATCGTTGGTGCGGTGATGGGCTCCGTCGGAAAGGGGTTTGACCACTTTCTGCCACTGCGATGAAACACAAACACGCGGTTCTGGGCATCCACCCCCACACCCGCGCAGAGCCCCAGCACATGTCCTTCCGGCAGCTGTGGCCATCCTGTCACCACCTCACGCAGTGACTGTGCCGAAGCCACGCCCATCATGAGGCAGAAGATCGTGATGAGCCGAATCATGGGCTGAGCAGAGCAGGGAAATGGCTTCAGCCAAAGTAGGGAGCCAGCACATTGCGCGCGACCTTGAGCGCCTTCATGCGGCCTTCGAGAGTCTTGCCAAAGGTGTCGTCCTCCACCTCGATGCAGAAGGGGCCGTCATAACCGATGCGCATGAGCTCGCCCATGAACTGCGCCCAGTTGATCTCGCCATAACCAGGGATGCGTGGCTGGTGCCACTTCAGCGGGAAGTCAAAGCGCCCCACCTCGTCCAGGGCCTTTTGGTCGATCTTCACATCCTTCGCATGCACATGGAAGAGCTTGCTCTTGAACTCCGCGAGCGGGCTGAGCGGATCCATGCCCTGGAGGATGAAGTGGCTCGGGTCGTAGTTCAATCCAAAGTTAGGCGAGTCGATGTCATGGAAGGCCCTGCGCCAGATGGCCGGTGTGGTCAGCAGGTTCTTGCCGCCGGGCCATTCATCCTTGGTGAAGGACATGGGGCAGTTTTCAATGCCGACCCTCACCCCATGATCTTCCGCATAGGCGATGATGGGCTTCCAGATCTTCAGGAAGCGCGGCCAATTTTCATCCACCGTCTTCGTCCAGTCACGGCCCACAAACCCCGTGGCCAGTTTCAAGCCCAGCTTCGGCGCTGCAGCGATGACCTTTTTGAAGTGCGCCACGGCCACGCGTGAAGTCTCCGGATTCGGATCCAGCATGTTTGGGTAGTAACCCAGCGCGCTGATCTCTGTGCCGTGATCCTGGCACTGCGCCAGGATGTCCTCCGCCTTCGCCTTTGTCAGCGAGGTCACATCGATATGCGTCACGCCCGCGTACTTGCGCTCCGCTTTGCCCACAGGCCAGCACATGACTTCGATGGTGGGAAAGCCCTCATGCTGGGCAAAGGCGAGCACGTTCTCAAACGGCAGCTCAGGAAGGATGGCAGAGACGAATCCAAGTTTCATGGTGAGTGCCATGATGATGCGTGAAGGCTCCTGCGCCAACCCTTTGTGGGAGGTAGCATGATGATCATCGGCTTCTTTGTGACTCGTGGCCTCAAGTACGTTGTTCACGCTTCAGCGTGTGCGATGACCTTCCAATCACACGCTGAAGCGTGAACAACGTACGGCTCTGTCATCGTCGTGGGACTGACTCCAAAAGTAAAACCGGGCTGGAGATTGCTCTCCAGCCCGGTTTTTTTGGGGGTTTCTTTGCGGGTTTTTTGGTCCTCAGCCTTCACAAAAGCTCCCGGCAAGTGGGAAGGCTTCGGCTCAAAAATGGTTCGCTGGGAAAGCGACCCGTGCGCATTGAATCGCACGGGCCGCCGTAGTTGGAGGCATTAAAGCGCTCCTTTATTCAAAATTACATCATGCCGCCGTGGTCATGAGCGTGGCCGCCGTCGGCCTTCTCTTCCTTCGGAATGTCAGCGATGAGGCACTCGGTGGTCAGGAGCAGGCCGGAGATGGAGGCGGCGTTCTGGAGAGCGCTGCGGGTCACCTTGGCTGGGTCAACGACACCTGCCTTGATGAGATCTTCATACTTGCCGGAGGCCACGTTGTAGCCGTGGTTGCCTGTGCCCTTCTTGACTTCGGCCACGATCAGAGCGCCTTCGACGCCAGCATTGGCGGCGAGCTGACGAAGCGGGGCTTCGATCGCGCGGGCGATGATTTCAGCGCCAGTCTTTTCGTCACCGACGAGACCGAGGTCGCCGACGGCGGCCTGGGCACGGATGAGAGCCACACCACCGCCAGGGACGATGCCTTCTTCCACGGCAGCGCGGGTGGCATGCAGGGCGTCTTCCACGCGGGCCTTCTTCTCTTTCATCTCGGTTTCGGTGGCAGCACCGACGTTGATGACGGCCACGCCGCCGGCCAGCTTCGCAAGGCGCTCCTGGAGCTTCTCACGATCATAGTCGCTGGTGGTCTCGGCGATCTGGTTTTTGATCTGCTGCACGCGGCCGGCGATGTTGTCGCTGGAGCCTTCGCCTTCGACGATGACGGTGTTTTCCTTGCCGATGGTGATGCGCTTCGCACGGCCAAGGTCAGCCAGCTCGATGTTCTCAAGCTTGATGCCAAGGTCTTCGGTGATGCAGCGGCCGCCGGTGAGGATGGCGATGTCTTCGAGCATGGCCTTGCGGCGGTCGCCGAAGCCAGGAGCCTTCACGGCCACGATGTTCAGGGTGCCGCGCAGCTTGTTCACCACGAGGGTGGCCAGGGCTTCACCTTCCACGTCTTCAGCGATGATGAGGAGGGGCTTGCCGGAGCGGGCCACTTTCTCAAGCAGAGGGAGCATGTCCTTCAGGCTGCCGATCTTCTTCTCGTTGATGAGGATGTAGGCGGACTCAAGGTTCGCTTCCATCGTCTCAGGATTGGTGACGAAGTAAGGGGAGAGGTAACCCTTGTCGAACTGCATGCCTTCCACGACTTCGAGGGTCGTTTCGATGCTCTTGGCTTCTTCGACGGTGATGGTGCCTTCCTTGCCCACTTTGTCCATGGCTTCGGCGATGATGAGGCCGATGCTGGTGTCCCAGTTGGCGGACACGGTGGCGACCTGGGCCACTTCCTTGCTGTCCTTCACCGGGGTGCTGATTTCCTTCAGCTTGGCCACGATGGCCTCAGTGGCCTTCATGATGCCGCGCTGCAGGGAGGTCGGGTTGGCGCCGGCGGTCACGTTGCGGAGACCTTCGGAGTAGATGGCCTCGGCCAGCACGGTGGCGGTGGTGGTGCCGTCACCTGCGATGTCGGAGGTCTTGGAGGACACTTCCTTGATCAGCTGGGCGCCCATGTTTTCATAAGGGCATGGAAGTTCGATTTCCTTGGCCACAGTGACACCGTCCTTGGTGATGGTGGGGGAGCCGAATTTCTTCTCGAGGATGACATTGCGGCCGGAGGGGCCAAGGGTGGCCTTGACGGCGCGGGCGAGTTTGGTGACGCCGCGGAGAAGAGCCTGACGGGCGGTTTCGTCGAAGTGGAGTTGTTTAGCCATAGTAGTGATTTCAGAGGTGAGATTCTGGATTCCTGAGTCATCTCGCTGATCCGGTGCCCTGGGGGCTTCTCCAAATCAGGATTCATGATTCAGGAATCATGAATGGGTCAGTTGTTGAGGGTTAGGCGATGATGCCCAGGATGTCGGTTTCGTTGATGATGAGGTGGTCGTCACCATTCACTTTGACTTCGGTGCCGCCGTACTTGGAGATGAGGACCTTGTCACCCTTCTTCACGGTGAAGAGCGTGGACACGTCCTTGCCTTCGTCGTCTTTGCCGGTGCCAAGTGCGATCACTTCAGCTTCCTGTGGTTTTTCTTTGGCGGTGTCAGGGAGGAAGATGCCTCCAGCGGTTTTTTCTTCGCTGAGGGAGCGCTTCACGAGGACGCGACGTCCGAGCGGGGTGATTGCGGTAGCCATATTGGTCTGGTTATTGCTTATCGGGTTTGTGGTTCTGGTTTGGTTTGTCTGCCCGGCCTGCTGTCACACGGAATGTGGCGGCTGGCCGGGCGGAAAGTCTTATGGGGAGAAAAAAGTCTCAGGTGTGTGGGCGGGGCTCAAAGCCCCAAGGCCCACATCACAATGACCAAGGAAATCCCAAGTCCGAAGCCCCAACGATGGCCGCACGCTTGCGGTCCCGCCTTGGGATACTTGAAGTTGGGTCATTGGGATTTCCTTGGTCATTGGTCTGCTTGAGAATGGGTCATTTAACAGGCTTGTTCATTTCGCAGGAGCTGGAGTTTCCTTGATAGCCACTCCATTACTGGCTCGTGCGGCTCCTTCAAAAGTCAGCTCCGGCACAGCCTCGCCGACTTCTTCCGTGATGAAGCGGACGATCTGCCTCGGATCTTCGGACATCACGGCCTGCAGCATGCGGGACTTCTGGGCGTGGTTGTAATTATTGATGTCGAGATCAATGCCAACGGTTCCGGGATCACCGGAGAGACCCTTCATCTTGGCCACCATCTCGGCGCTGTTTTCGATCTGGCCTTTCAGCTTCTCGTTCTGGCTCAGCTTGGTGAGGCCAACCTTCAGTGACTCGTTCACCTCGGGCAGAGCCAGCAGCTCGTTGGCGTTCTTGTTCGGATATTTGGAGATGATGTCCTCGGCCTGCGCTTCGAACTCAGCCTGGACATCCGTGTTGTTAGGCGCGGGCGCATGCAGCGCATCCGTGATCGCCGCATCAATCTTCGCGTCCGAAACCGCAGCGGGTTTCGGTGCTTCAGTCACTGTCTTCGGCACTTCCTTTTTGCCACAAGCGGAAAGCAGCAGGCACGCAGACACGATCAGGAATGCTGGCCGGTGGGCCAGCATTCCGTGAGGGGTGATCTGGGTGATCGCTTTCAGCATGATCGGTCGCAGTTCGGGAGTCCGTCGTCAGTCAGTCTTACTTGTCCTTGTCCACGACTTCGAAGTCAGCGTCGACGACCTTGCCCTTGTCCTGTGTCTTGGGTTCGGCAGCGGCGACATCAGGTCCACCGGCTCCGCCCATTCCACCCATGTCAGGCATGCCGCCTGCGCCTGGGGCACCGGCTCCTGCGGCGGCAGCCGTCTGGTAGGCTGCGGCGAAGAGTTTTTCGATCTCCTCGGTCTGCGCCTTCATCTTATCCACGTCGTTCGCTTCAATGGCGGACTTCAGGCTGGCGATCTTGTCAGTGATCGGGGTGACCTGATCGGCAGGGACTTTGTCTCCCCATTCCTTCAGGGTCTTCTCGATCTCAAAGGTCAGGCCTTCCGCCTTGTTCTTCACTTCCACGGACTCCTTGCGCTTGAGGTCTTCCTCGGCGTGCTCTTCAGCATCGCGCTTGGCTTTTTCGATCTCTTCCTGGCTGAGGCCGGAGCTGCCCTGGATGGAGATGCGCTGCTCTTTGCCGGTGGTCTTTTCCTTGGCAGACACGTGCAGGATGCCGTTCGCATCGATGTCAAAGGTCACTTCGATCTGAGGCTGGCCACGGGGCATCGGTGGGATGCCATCGAGCTTGAAGGTGCCGAGCGTCTTGTTGTCGCGGCTCATGGGGCGTTCACCCTGAAGCACCACGATCTCGACGCCAGGCTGCTGGTCAGCGTAGGTGGAGAAGATCTGGGAGTGCTTCTTTGGAATCGTCGTGTTGCGCGGGATCATCGGGGTGGCGACACCGCCGGCGGTCTCGATGGAAAGCGTGAGCGGAGTCACGTCCAGCAGCAGCACGTCCTTCACATCACCCTTCAGCACGCCGCCCTGGATGGCAGCGCCGATGGCCACGACTTCATCTGGATTCACGCCCTGATGCGGGTCTTTGCCGGCGAGCTTGCGGGCGGTTTCCACCACCTTGGGCATGCGGGTCATGCCGCCGACGAGCACGAGCTCATCAATCTTGGAGGCATCCAGCTTCGCAGCGGCGAGGCAGTCCTTTACCGGCTTGATGGTGCGCTCAAACAGGCTGTCGGTGAGCTGCTCCATCTTCGCACGCGTCAGCGTCTTCATGATGTGCTTCGGTCCGGTGGCGTCTGCGGTGATGAAGGGCAGGTTCAAGTCATAGCTCTGGCTGGAGCTGAGGGCGATCTTCGCCTTCTCAGCCTCTTCCTTGATGCGCTGAAGCGCGTCAGGCTGGCCGCTGAGGTCGATGCCGCTGTCCGTCTTAAATTCATTGACCATCCAGGTAATGAGGGTGTTGTCCCAATCGTCACCACCGAGGTGGGTATCGCCATCTGTGGCCAGCACTTCAAAGACGCCGTCACCGATCTCGAGCACGCTGATGTCAAAGGTGCCGCCACCGAGGTCATACACGGCCACCTTTTCGTCAGACTTGCTTTCCAGGCCGTAAGCCAGGGCTGCCGCGGTCGGCTCATTGATGATGCGGCGCACATTCAGACCGGCGATCTCACCGGCAGCCTTGGTGGCATTGCGCTGGCTGTCATTGAAGTAGGCAGGCACCGTGATGACGGCTTCCGTGATGCTTTCGCCGAGCTTGGCTTCGGCATCCGCCTTCAGCTTGCCCAGGATCATGGCGCTGACTTCCTGCGGGCTGTAAGTTTTGGTTTCGCCACCGACTTCCACCTGCACGTGGGCATCGCCATTGGAGGCCGCCACGATCTTGTAGGGCAGGCGCTTGTCAGCTTCGGTGAGCTCCGCAAACTTGCGGCCCATGAGACGCTTCACGGAGAACACGGTATTGCGCGGGTTCGTCACTGCCTGGCGCTTCGCGGCCTGGCCGACGACACGCTCGCCGCTCTTCGTGAAGGCGACAACGGACGGCGTCGTGCGGGCGCCTTCACTGTTTTCCAGCACCGTCGCCTTGCCGCCTTCGAGGACGGCCATGCAGGAGTTCGTGGTGCCGAGGTCAATACCGAGGATTTTGCTCATGATGTGTGGGTTGGAAAAGAGGGTTGGGAAAGAATGAAAATGTTCTTCTTCCTTGGCACGCGGCGTGCCAGGACGTGAGAAGGAGTTCTAAATCGCTGATAGTGAGGAATTTAATTATTCCCAAGCTCCGTGCGTGGTCGCCTCAAAAGTGCCATATATGGCACAATTGGCCACTTTAGACTCTGGCACTTGGCACTTTCGTGGCACTTTCAGTCCGCCCGTGCGGATGTCCCATACACCCCCAATTGTCTAAGCGATTACCCATCTTTCCTGATTCACTTCACAAACCCTAAATCACGAGTCATGAATCCAAAATTATGAATCCTCAGGCCTTCCGCACCATCGAGCTCTCCGATCCCGCCCTCACTCCCGAGGGTGTACATTTCGTGACGGTGAAATCCGCCGCACTCCGCCGCCGCGCAGACATTACCGTCTGTCTGCCCCAGGGTACGAAAGCGGAGATCGAGAGCCTGCCTCTCGTCACCCTGCTCCACGGCGTCTACGGCAGCCATTGGGCCTGGCTTTTCAAAGGCGCCGCTCATCAGGTGCTCGACCGCCTTATCCGTGAGGAAGGCCTGCCGCCCATGATGCTCGCCATGCCTTCGGATGGTCTTTGGGGAGACGGCAGCGGCTACCTCCGCCATGCCACCGCCGACTACACCCGCTGGATCATCGACGAAGTCCCTGCCGCTGCTGCGGAGATCGACTCACGTTGCGTGCAGTCGCCCCGCTTCATCGCCGGCCTCTCCATGGGCGGTTACGGCGCCCTCCGCCTCGGTGCCCTTCATCCTGAGCAATTCGCCGGCATCAGCGCCCACAGCAGCATCTCAGATGCCGCCCAGATGCAGGGCTTCATCGAGGAAACTACCGCGCAGTTTGATCTTGCCGATGACCACCCTTCTCAGGTGCTCGACTGCATGAAGCTGAACGCTCATCGCCTGCCTCCCCTGCGCTTCGACTGCGGCACTGACGACATCCTCATCGAGCACAACCGCACCCTCCACCGCGAGCTCGACCTCGCCGGCATCCCCCACACGTATGAGGAGTTCCCCGGCGGCCACACCTGGGAGTATTGGAACGAGCACCTTGCGGACTCCCTGCGCTTCTTCGGGCGATGCTTGTCGGTTTGCTAGCGGTGATCATTCCATGTCAGATTCCGCTCCCGTCGTGAGGAAGGGCAGGGGATGAACGTATTCTCCTCTCCTACCCACTCATGCGTTCGCTGTTTGCCATCCTGATTTCCCTGCCCGTCGCTGCCAGCGCCGTTGATTTTTCGCGCGAGATCCGGCCCATCCTCTCGGAGAACTGCTTCTTCTGCCACGGCCCGGATGAAAAGAAGCGCGAGGCCGGCCTGCGTCTCGATGAGGAAGTCTCCGCCAAGAAAGACAACGACGGTGTCATCGCCGTGGTGCCTGGCAACCCTGAAAGGAGCGCCCTCCTCCAGCGCATCCTCTCCAGCGATCCAGACGAGGTCATGCCTCCGCTGAAGCAGCACAAGGTCATTCCCGCTGCTCAGATCGCCCTGATCAAGGAATGGATCAAGCAAGGCGCCACCTGGGGCAAGCACTGGAGCTATGAGAAGGTGAAGCGTCCCGAAGTCCCCGCGGAGGCGAAGCAGCCCATTGACGCCTTTTTGGTTCAGCGCCTGAAGAAAGAAAAGCTCACCTTTTCCCCCGAAGCCGATGCCGCCACGCTCGTCCGTCGTGTATCTCTCGATCTCACGGGCCTGCCTCCAACTCTCGAGGAACTGGAAAGATTTCTGCCAGCCCTGCAAGACACGGAGACGCGGAGACACGGAGACGCGGAGAAGTCTGCAAATCCATCTTCTGCGCTCTCCGCGTCTCCCCCTCTCCGCGTCTCCGCGTCTTCATATGAGAAGATGGTCGACCACTACCTCGCCCAAACTTCCTTCGGCGAACACTGGGCGTCGCAGTGGCTCGACCTCGCGCGATACGCGGACAGCTCCGGTTATCCGAGCGATCAGCCCCGCGAGATCTGGGCCTATCGTGACTGGGTCATCCGCGCACTGAACGCGAACATGCCGTTTGATCAGTTCACCATCGACCAGCTTGCCGGTGACCTTTTGCCAAACCCGAACGACGACCGTCTCATCGCCACGGCCTTCCATCGAAACACGATGACGCAAAACGAAGGTGGCACCAGCGATGAGGAGTTTCGTAATGCGGCTGTGATCGACCGCGTGAACACCACCTTCGCCGTGTGGATGGGCACCACCATGGCCTGCGCGCAGTGCCACACGCACAAGTATGATCCGCTGACTCATCAAGAGTACTTCCAAGCCTACGCCTTCCTGAATCAAAGCGCGGATGCCGACAAGAAAGACGAGTCGCCTCTGCACTCCTTCGTCACGCCTGAGCTGAAGAAGCAACGCGCCCAGCTCGAAATCGAGATCGCCGCGCTCGAGTCACGCTTCGCCAAGCCCGATGCCCAATGGCTCGCAGGTTTAGAGACCTGGGAAAAGCAGTTCCGCCAGGAACTTCCCTGGAAGGCAGAGCCTCCGACCAAAGTCACCACCCAGAGCCAGCAGAAGGCCGTGGTCGGTGCGGATGCCATCGTTTCCATCCCAGAGCGTCGCGATACTGATAGTTATACCCTCGATCTGCCCGTGAAGTCGGAAAAGATCACCGCGCTACGTTTGGAGGCCCTGCCCGCAGCAGGCTTTGGCAACTTCGTCCTCACCAGCGTGAAGGCGCAGATCATCCCGCCTGCAAATCTCCCGGCTCCAAAGGCGCGCTTCGTGCGCGTGGAACTGCCTGGCAAAGACAAACCCCTCCAGCTCGCCGAGGTGCAGGTCTTTGGTGCGGGTGATAACCTAGCCTTCCGTCGTCCGGCAAAGCAGAGCAGCGACTATGCGGATGCCCAGGCACGTCGCGCGGTCGATGGCACCACCGAGGGAGACTACGCCAAAGGCAGCGTCGCCCACACCAGCGGCCAGGACACCGATCCCTGGTGGGAAGTGGAGCTTAAAGAAGACTCATCCATCGAACGCGTCGTCGTCTGGAACCGCACGGATGGCGATGTCGGCAAGCGTCTCGAAGGATTCCGCGTCGTGCTGCTGGATGCCAAGCGCCAGACCGTGTGGAAGAGCGAATCCACCGCCGCGCCTGCCAAGGACAAGGTCTTCGCCATCGGCGGTCCCATGAGTGTCACCTTCTCCGCCGCGCTGGCGGACCATGAGCAAACCGGCTTCAGCGCTGCCTCCGTCCTCCTGCCGAAGGATAAGAACAACCAAGGCTGGGGCGTGGCCCCGCAAGCGGACAAGCTGCACACCCTCACCCTCCTCTGTGCCTCGCCCGTCATGGCGCCCGCCGGCTCCACGCTGCGTGTCACTCTGGAGCAGCAGTCGTCGCATAAGCAACATACGTTAGGTAAGTTCAGGCTCAGTGTCACGGCTGATCCGCGCGTGCAGAGTGTCACGGCCCTGCCTTCCAGCATCCTCGCTGCCGTCACCATCTCGCCGGACAAGCGCACACCCGCGCAGCAGTCCCTGATTCAGGATCACTATATCCGCAGCGTGGCCAAGGAAGCCGCGCCTGAGCGCAAGAAGCTGGCTGCTTTGCAGAAGCAGCTCACCGCCTTGAAGTCCGTTACCGTTCCCGTCATGAAAGATCTCAGCGGCAAAGACCGGCGTGTGACCAAGATCCAGCTTCGCGGCAACTGGCAGGACCTCGGCGAGCAAGTGGTTGAGGGCACACCCGCCATCTTCCCGCCTCTGCCCAAGGATGCGCCGATGAACCGCCTCACACTGGCGCAGTGGCTGGTGAGTCGTGACAATCCGCTCACGGCTCGCGTGCAGGTGAACCGCCTCTGGGAGACCCTCTTTGGCACCGGCATCGTCCGCACGAGTGAGGAGTTTGGAAGCCAGGGAGACCTGCCCTACCACCCCGAGTTGCTCGACTGGCTCGCCTCCGAGTTCATGGACAGCGGATGGGATGTGAAGCACATGCTCAAGCTCATGCTGATGACCCAGGCCTACCGTCAAAGCAGCAGCCTTTCTGAATCAAAAATCAGGAATCTCTCCGAGCTTGATCCTGACAACCGCCTCCTCGCCCGAGGTCCGCGCTTCCGCCCCACAGGCGAGATGCTGCGCGACCAGGCGCTCGCCGTCAGCGGCATTTTGAGCGCTAAAATGTATGGCCCCAGCGTGCGTCCCGTCGCGCCTAACATGGGATTAAGCACTGCCTTCGGCCGCAGCAACGACTGGGTCACCAGCGGGGGCGAGGACAAGCACCGCCGCAGTGTGTACACCGAGATCCGTCGCAACTCTCCCTACGCCAGCTTTACCACCTTTGATGCCGGCAACCGCGAGGTCTGCATGGTCCGCCGCAACCGCACCAACACTCCGCTGCAGGCCTTCGTCACGCTGAACGACCCCGTCTTCATCGAAACCAACCAGGCCATGGCACGCCGCATGGTGATCGGCGACGGCAAAGCCCTGCCCAGCGTGAAGGACAAGCTCGTCCGCATGTTCAAGCTCTGCGTCTCCCGCGAACCCTCCGCCCCTGAGATCGCGACGCTGACGCGTCTGCATGATGAAACCCTCGCCAGCTATCAGCAGGACAAGGCAGCCGCCACGCAGATGGCCACAGACCCCATCGGCGCGGCTCCCGAAGGCT
Source organism: Verrucomicrobiota bacterium (assembly GCA_040387935.1). Classification (GTDB taxonomy): domain Bacteria; phylum Verrucomicrobiota; class Verrucomicrobiia; order Verrucomicrobiales; family Verrucomicrobiaceae; genus Prosthecobacter. Next base: position 203,341 of record JAZKCU010000007.1, read on the forward strand.
CTGACATCGCCGAACTCGCCGCCTGGACCACCGTCGCGAATGTCGTGATGAATCTGGATGAGTTCTTGATGAGACGGTGAGGCGGGTGCTAGAAGCGGGCGGCTGAGCATCGTTTTTCCATGCTCTCTTCCTTCTCATGACCCCACTCCACCATCTCCGCGCAGGCATCATCGGCACAGGCTTCATCGGCCCCGTTCACATTGAGGCGCTGAAGCGTCTCGGCATCCAGGTCACGGCCATCTGCGGCTCCAGCAAGAGCGCCAGGAAGACTGCCGACATGTGGGGCATCAATGAGGTGTATGGCGACTACGATTTCGAGGCCATGTATGCCAGCCCCAACGTGGACGTGGTGCACATCACCTCGCCTAACAAAGTGCATGTCGACCAGTGTCTCAAGGCGCTGGACATGGGCAAGCACGTCATCTGCGAAAAGCCGCTCGGCATGACCACGGACGAAACCGCGCTGGTGGTGGATGCGGTGAAGAAGGGCGGCAAAAAAGGCCCCGTCTTCGCGGTGAACTACATGTGCCGCTTCTTCCCCGCCGTCCTGCAGATGCGCGCCATGGTGGAGCGCGGCGACCTTGGTAAGATCATCCACGTCCAGGGCCACTTCTTCCAGGACTGGCTCCTGCATCAGACCGACTACAACTGGCGCGTGATCGCCAGCGAGGGTGGCAAGCTGCGCGCGGTCGGTGACATCGGCACGCACTGGATTGATGCCGTCAGCTTCATCCTCGGCGCCAAGGCCACGAACGTCTTTGCCCACATCGAGACCTTCCACAAAGAGCGTCTGCGTCCGAAAGGCGAGGTGCAAACCTTCGCCAAGGTCGATCCCAAGACCATGGTTCCCTATAAAGTGGACACCGAAGACTTCGGCAGCGTGCTGCTGAAGTTCGGCAAGGCCAAGCATGGCAACGCAGATGCCGTGCACGCGAACGCCAGTATCTCGCAGGTCGCCGCAGGTTGGAAATGCAGTCTCGCCCTCGGCATCTACGGCACCAAAGGCAGCGTGCGCTGGGACCTCCAGCAGCCAAACGAGATCCAGGTCGGCCGTCGCGATGAGCCTAACCAAATCCTTCAACGCGGCACCCCTGGCTTCATGGAGGACGTGGCCAACTTCACCGACTACCCCGGCGGCCACCCCGAAGGCTTCAGCGACGCGCACAAGATGCACTACCGCGCCGTGTATGAGCACATCGCCAGCGGCAAGAAGACGCCTGCCTTGTTCGCCACCGCCGAAGACGGCCACCATGAAGTCAAACTCTGCGAAGCCATCCTCGAAAGCAGCAAGAGCAAAGGCTGGGTGAAGATTTAGCCAGGGATAAGAGGGCAACCGCCTGGAGCAGGATTTTTTAAACAGCCTTCAAACTCATCCGTGAATAGCGAATGGAACCCCATTGGAATGGGGTTCTACGTCTGGCCCGCATCGTACCACCCCACCCCAATGGGGTGGGGTCCCGATTCGCCAATCGATGCTCTATTCCAGAATGTAACCTTTTCTTTAGTTAGGCACTCAGCCCAAAACGCGGTGCGTCTCTCTCAGCAGACTCTCCGTCGTCTCCCAGTCAATGCAGGCATCGGTGATGGACTGGCCACGCGTGAGTTGATCCAGCGGTTGCGGGAACTTCTGGTTACCGGCCACGAGATTGCTTTCCAGCATGGCGCCGATGATCGCCTTCTGGCCGGCCACACGCTGGCGCACGATCTCACGAAACACATCTGGCATGCGGCGGTGATCCTTCGCGCAGTTGCCATGGCTCGCATCGATCATGATCGCAGGCTTCAGCTTCGCAGCCTCGAGCGCATCGATGGTTTCCTGCACATCATCCGCGCCAAAGTTCGGCCCGTCCTCACCCCCACGCAGGATGATGTGGCAGTCGGGATTGCCGCTCGTCGTCACGGCAGAGGCCACGCCGTCCTCATTGACCCCGAGGAAAGTCTGCGGCTGCATCCCTGCCTTGATGGCATTCACGGCGGGTGAGATATGCCCAAAGGTGCCGTTCTTGAAACCCAGCGGCATGGACAAACCGGAGGCCATCTGCCGGTGCGTCTGCGATTCTGTGGTGCGCGCGCCGATGGCGCTCCAGCTGATCAGATCCGCGATGTACTGCGGCGTGATGGGATCCAGCAGTTCCGTCGCGGTCGGCAGACCGAGGTCCAGCACATCACGCAGGATCTTCCGGGCGAGTTGCAGACCTGCCGGGATGTCACAGCTGCCATCCAGCCGAGGATCCATGATCAGACCCTTCCAGCCCACCGTGGTGCGCGGTTTCTCAAAATACACCCGCATCACGATGCACAGGCGGTCGCCCAGCTCCTTGGAAAGCGCGGCGAGCTTCTTCGCATACTCCAGGCCCGCCTCAGGGTCATGGATCGAGCACGGCCCGAGCACCACCAGGAAGCGCGGGTCACTGCCGAAGATGATCTCACGGATTTCACGACGAGACTGCGACATGAAAGCCGTCTGCGCCTCAGTGGGAGAGATTTCAGCCACCATGGAGCGCGGCGAAGGCAGCGCGATGTTCGAGGCGATGTGGAGATTGGCAGTCTGGCTCATGAGGAATGAAAAGCCTGTAGTGCCGGATGCGCGGCGCTTCAACCAATGGAAATCAGCTTGATCTCCGAGTCCCCGTTCATGCTACACTGATGCGTGCAGTCCCTCCGCCGCATCCTCCGAGTGATCTTTCTCCTGCTCCTTCTTCCGGTGTTCCTGCTGCTTGGGTGCCAGTCCCGGCTCATCTACTATCCCCAGCCTAACCACGAAGGCCTGCACAAAACCTTGGCGAAGCAGAAGGGTGAGCGCGTGGAGTATCAGACCGCCCAAGGGAAGCAGGTCGCCTTCTATATCCCGCCTCGCAGTGGCGCTCCGGGGACGCCGGCCACCCTCTGGCTGTGCTTTGCGGGCAATGGATCGCTGGCCCTGCACTGGCTGAGCATGCTGCGGGATTGGGATCCCTCCTTCGGCTACCTGCTTGTGGACTATCCGGGGTACGGAGATTGTCAGGGCAAGCCCAGTCCCTCCACCATTCGTGAATCTTCGAGAGCGGCCGTCATGGCGCTGGCCACGCATCTAAAGGTCACAGGCCAGGAGTTGCAGCCCCGGCTCGCCGTGCTCGGGCACTCCATCGGGTGCGCTGCCGGCCTCATGACCGCTCAGGATCAGCAGGTGAAGCGGATCGTCCTGATCGCCCCCTTCACCACCATGACGGAAATGGGGAGGCGTGTTTTGGGGTGGCCGTTGTGCTATTTGAATCTGCATCGCTTTGATAATCGCCAGGCCCTTGCCGCTGTGAGTGCTCAAGGTGCAAAGGTCACGATCTTCCACGGCACGGCGGATGAGATGATCCCTGTCTCCATGAGCCGCGAGCTTGCCGCTGCCTGCCCAACTTGTGTCGTGCTCCATGAGAAGCCTGGCCAGGACCACAACTTCATCCTGGGCAACTGTGCTGAGGAGATCGGCGCAGCCATGGCAGCACCTTGAGAAATTCGATAAAACAAAATATTCTGAATCCGATCAGGGGTCGGTTCACGGATAATGGCGTGCTGAAGGCTGGTTTTCAGATCTCCCGCGGGGATTGGCTTTCTTTACCGAAATGATCGCACCGCCATGAAACCAATCCATCACTCCACTCCACCCCTCCCCTGCATTCCTTCATCAGCATCGAGCTGGCGACTGTCTTGGCGGGGTCAATGCAGCGCTCTTGTCGCCAGCTTGCTCGCTCTTGCGCAACTGGCCGGGGCCCAAGTCGTCCCACCTACACCGATCTACATTCTGAGTGAGACGAACACGCTGGCGACTGCGACGCTGAGCGCCCCAGGAGCCACCAGCACGCCCCTGCCCATCACCGGCATCGCTGCAAATGAGACCTTGGTGGGCATTGATGTCCGCCCGCAAAACTCCGCGCTGTATGGTGTCGGTGTGGATGCGGTCGCAGAGACCGTACAGATCTACCACATCTCCACGCAGACGGGCTTGGCCGTGGCTGTGGGCACGCCCTTCTCCTACACCACGGACGGTGTGACACTTGTGGATCTGCCAGCCGCCGGCTGGGACATTGATTTCAATCCAGCCGTGGACCGCCTGCGCCTGGTGGCGGGATCCCTGAATCTGCGTGCTAATCCCAACAACGGCACCCCCGTCGATGGCGGCATGGCGTTAGGTAACAATCCGGATGGATCCTTCAATGGCGCCTCCACCGTGGCCAGCGCCACGGCCTACACGAACAGTCAGCCTAACAATGGCAACATCACCACGCAGTACACGCTGGATGCCGCCACGAATGCCCTTTACATTCAGAATCCGCCTAACAATGGCACTTTGGGCAGCGGCCTGACCATCACGGTGAATGGCTCCACCCTGGATTTCACCTCCGTCAGCGGTTTCGACATCGAGCCAGGGGTGAACGCAGCCGCGTCCGCTTCGCCTGTCGCTTCTGGAGTGGGCTATGCCGTGCTCAAGACCGTTTCGACGTCGAAGCTCTATCAGCTCGATCTCACCACCGGTGCCGCCACCGAGATCGCAGACTTTGCCCCGCGCAGTTTTGCCCTCCGCCATCGTCTGCCCATCAGCATCGGGTTGAATGACACCGGCACTTCACTCGTGCGCTTTTCTCCGCTGACGCCAGGCACCGCCACCTCCGTGGCTCTTACCGGCATCACCTCGGGCGAGACCATCGTCGGAATCGACATGCGCCCGGCCACTGGCCAGTTCTATGTCCTCGGCATTGATTCCATGCTGAACAAAGGTTCGCTCTATCTGCTCGATCCTCAGGGCGGTGCTCTGACCGTGGTCGGCGGTGTCGCCGGAGCGATCGCCTTTGTGGATGCCTTGGGTGATCCGGTGCCGCTTCCCGCGAGCTCCGTGGGTTATGACATCGACTTCAATCCTACCGTAGACCGTCTGCGTGTCGTCTCTGGCAGCGGGCTGAACTTCCGCGTGAATCCTCTCACCGGTGGCGCTGTGGATGGAAATACCGGCGTCACTGGCACAAACACGGATGGATCCATCAATGGCGCCGCAACAGGCGTGAATGGCACAGCCTACACGAACAGCTTCGGCGGGACCACTTTCACCACTCAATACACGCTGGATGCCGCCACGAACTCCCTGTTCATCCAGAACCCGCCTAACAATGGCACGCAGACAAATGGCCTGCTTGTCGCGGTCAATGGGTCCGCCTTGGACTTCACGGCTCCGCTCGGGTTTGACATCCTCGGTTCCGTGGCCGTCGCCACCAGTAACGCTGCGGCCACGGGCGATGGCTTCTTCGTCTCCACCGTCGGCGGGACTAGCAATCTTTATCGCCTCGACTTGGCGACGGCTACCGCCACCTCCTTGGGAGCTCTCGGCACACCCCTGTCCAGCTTTGCCATTCTCTCCATCCCCACCGCCGCCACGGTGAACACACCGACCGTCAGCAATCTGACCCCCACCTCGGCGACTCTGGGTGGCAATGTGCCGGATGATGGCGGCACCCCGATCACGCAGCGCGGCATCGTGCTGGCACCCACATCCGTCAGCACGCTCCCCTCCATCGGAGGCACCGGCGTCACGCTGCTGCCGGCTTCAGGCACCACGGGCGTCTTCACCGTCCCTGCCGGCATGCTCACCACCAGCACCAACTACAGCTTCCGCGCCTTTGCCACCTCGGCGCTGGGCACTGCCTATTCCGCCGTGCGCACCTTCGTGCCACCGATCCTTGTCCAGCCTACCTTCCCCGCAGGGATGGTCAGCCAGGAGTATTCAGCCACGTTGAACTTTGCCCCCGGCACCACTTTCGTCTCCAGCCTGCTTCCTGCCGGCTTGAAGCTGAATGCCAAGACTGGCGTCATTTCGGGCCGTCTGACCACGCCGGGCGCCTATGCTTTTACCATCACGGCCAAGGGCACGAACGGCACGACCCTCACCTACACGAGCACCCTCGTGGTGCAGGCGCTGCCACGCACCTCCGTGGGGGCTTTCGTCGGCCTCATCCTCCCCAGCACGAATTTGAATGGCAATGCCGGCGGCCGTATGGACCTGACCATCACGAACAAGGGTAGCTACACGCTGAAGGTGACCCAGCGCACCAAGAGCTACACGGTTTCCGGCTATCTGGTCAGTTCCGTGGGTTCCAATCCGACCCTGACCGCCAGTCTGACGGGTGGTATCACCGTGAATCTTACCCTGCTGCCAAATGACACGGTCACAGGCACCTTGACCCTTGGGGTTGACATGATCGGCATCAATGGCTGGCGTAAAATCTACGACAAGGTCTTCTACCCGGCGAACCCAGAGATGGGTTACTACTCCGTCGGCATCCGGCGCACGGCCATCAATGTCGGCAATGTCATCGTGCCGCAGGGCAGCGGCTTTGCGGCCGTGACCATCGGCGAAGATGGCAGCACCAAGTTCGTGGGTCAGTCAGCAGATGGCATGCCGCTGACCAGCACCGGCTTCATGGGACCAAACGGGGAGATTCTGGTGCATGCGCAGACCTACGCGAAGCTCGGCGCTGTCTTTGGCATCCTCGGCCAGACCAATGATCCCGGTGAAAACTACACGGAGAACAGCATCTCCGGCAGCCTCTACCTCACCAAGCCGCCCACCACCGGCCGCACCTACACGACGGCATTGAACTCGGTGGAGCTTGAGACTGCGGGCAAATACCTCGCCTTCGCAGGCACGGGCAGCGTCGTGCTGGGCCTGCCGTCCACGGATGATCCGTCGACCCTGGACTTCTCGGATGGCGGCATTGACCTGGCTTCGATCAATCCTGATCTCAACAATGGGGTGAACCTCCTCGTTCCTTCATTGAAGTTCACGGTGCCTGTGGCGGGCAGCGCGCAGAATCCAGGCCGCGTGACTTTGACCTTGAGCGCGGCCAGTGGTGCCGTCTCGGGTTCGTTCAAGCTGAACGACGGCGGGGGGCGGAATGCCGTCTACAAGTTCCAGGGCATGATCATCCGCCGCGCGGATGGCAGCACCACGGCGAATGGTTACTTCCTCCTGCCGCAGATCCCGGTGGGCATGCAGACACCTGCGAACTCGCCCATCCTCTCCGGCAATGTGGACTTGATTCCCTAAACCATTTCTCCCCCCTGGGGCGGCCTCGGCCTCCCTCGTGCCCGCACCGTGAGGCGGTGTCACGAGGGAGGCTGTTGTATTTTAGGCACAGCCCACCCTTTGCAAAGCAAGGGCCGCCGTTATTCTGCGCTTCCTATGTTCCTGCGTTTTCTCAGCCTGCTGCTGCTTGCCACCCTCACCGCCAGTGCGGCCGTCTCCCTCAGCCAAGCCCAGCTCCAGCGTGTGGGGCAGCGCATCTGGCAGAACGAATGCGCTGGCACTGTTTCCGGCCTCACCAGTTGGAACTCAGGCGAGGACTTCGCCTCGCTAGGCATCGGCCACTTCATCTGGTATCCGGCAGGGAAACGAGGCCCCTTTGAAGAGAGCTTTCCGCCGCTGGCGGCCTTCCTCGCCTCACGGGGTGTGAAGGTGCCTGCCTATGCCAACGGTCCGTGCCCCTGGAACACCAAGGCTGGTTTTGAGGCTGACAAGGGTGGCGCCCGCCAAAAAGAACTGCGCACGCTTCTCTCCCAGACCGTGCCGCTCCAGACCGAGTTCATCCTGGCCCGCCTCCAGCGTGCCCTGCCCAAGATGCTGGCCGAGACCCAGCAGAAGAAGCGCGTGCAGGCGAACTTTGATGGCCTCTCCACCACCCCCGAGGGAGCCTTCTGCCTCATCGACTACGTGAATTTCAAAGGGGAAGGCACCGCCAAGACCGAGCGCTATGCCGGGCAGGGCTGGGGCCTCCTCCAAGTCCTGGAGGGCATGGCTTCACCCACCCCCGCTGCTTTTGCCGCCTCGGCCAAGGCTACCCTCAGCCGCCGTGTACAAAATGCCCCGCCTGCCCGCAAAGAGCAGCGCTGGCTCGCCGGCTGGCACAACCGCTGTGACGGCTACCTGCGCAAGCTTTGATCTGCGTTCGGGCCTTAGTTACAGGATTAACAAGATGGACAGGACCAGAAAGGAAAGGTTCCAATCCTGTGAATCCTGGAATCGTGTAAATCCTGTAAAAAGACCCCCTTTACAACAGCAATAGTTAAGCCCTGCTAACCAAAGGCAGGTTAAAAACTCGCTTGCACACTGAGCGGTCGCCCCCATACTCCGACCCCTCGCGAGCCAGACCCCCTGTTACAACTCGCCGTTGGTTTCCAGATCCACCCCATTCGTGGGGTATGGATGGCTCGTCTGGAGGTAACCCGGCACTACATACCCACACATGTCAGCTCGTCTCGCCCGATTCGAAATGCCTAGCCGTCTCGTCAAAAACGAGGCCACGGCTACGGACACCTACGCGCAGTTTGTCGCCGAACCCTTTGACAAGGGCTACGGTCACACCATCGGAAACAGTCTCCGTCGCGTCCTGCTCTCCTCTCTTGAGGGAGCCTCCATCACCTCCGTGAAGATCCGCGGAGTTGAGCATGAATTCTCCACCATCCCTGGCGTCGTTGAAGACGTGGTGCAGATCATCCTGAACCTGAAGAAGGTCCGCTTCCTTCACCACAGTGAGAGCAAGGAGCCACGTCTCCTCTCCATCACCACGGAGAAAGACGGCACCATCACCGCCGGTGACATCAAGGATGACAACCACTACGAAGTCATCAACAAGGACCTCGTCATCTGCCACCTGGACCGCAAGATCAAATTTGACTGCGAATTCGAAGTCCGCGTCGGCCGCGGTTTCGCTTCCTGGGAAGAAAACAAGCGTCCTGACATGCCTATCGGCGTGATCCCGATCGACTCCATCTACAGCCCGGTCACCCGTGTGAAGTACAACGTGGAAAACACCCGCGTTGGCCAGAACACCGACTATGACAAGCTGGTGCTCGACATCTGGACCGACGGTCGCATCACCCCGCATGACTCCCTCCTCCAGTCCGCTGCCATCCTGCGCCACCACCTGGACGTCTTCGTGAACTACGACGACAAGGCTGTGGAATTCGAAGCCGCACCGGAAGCCCAGAGCGAGGAAAATGCCGAACTCCGCAAGCTGCTCAACATGAGCGTCAACGAGATCGAGCTCTCCGTCCGCGCTGCGAACTGCCTGAACAACGCCAACATCACCTCCGTCGGCCAGCTGGCCATGAAGACCGAGGCCGAGATGCTGCGTTACCGCAACTTCGGCAAGAAATCCCTCACCGAGATCAAGGAGAAGCTCGCCGAGCTGGGCCTGTCTCTCGGTATGAAGTTCGACGCCGCGCTGCTTGAAGCCAACCCAGGCGGAGTCTCCCTCCTCGCCCGCAGCGCCCTGCTGACGGACGACGATGAAGCCGATGGCATGGACTTCACCAAGCTCATCGACAGCAACCTCGCTGACGAAGACGACGAGTAGTCGTCCCCCTGTTCCCGCATTTTTAAACCCATATTGACTGAGAAAGAGAAGAAGACATGAACCACGGTAGAAAAGTTCCAAAGCTCCAGCGTGACGCCTCCCATCGTAAAGCGCTCCTGGCCAACCTCGTTTGCTCCCTGATCGAGCACACCCGCATCCGCACCACCCTGGCCAAGGCCAAGGCTCTGCGCCCTGTCGCTGAGAAGCTCGTCACCCTCGGCAAGCGTGGTGATCTCCACGCCCGCCGTCTCGCCATCGGCTCCATCCACAGCAAGACCGCTGTGAAGAAGCTGTTTGAAGAGATCGCCATCGCCTCCAAGGAGCGCCAAGGTGGTTATACCCGCATCACCAAGCTCGGCCAGCGCCGCAGCGACTCAGCCCCGATGGCCTTCATCGAGTGGGTTGACGCCTACGTGCCGAAGACCAAGGCCGCCAAGGCCACGGAAGCTGAAGTCGAAGTCGTGACCGCCGAGCCTGAGGCCCCTGCTGCTGAAGCAGCCGCTCCCAAGAAGCGCGCCACGAAGAAGGCCAAGGCCAAGACCGAAGAATAATCATCCGGAGCACGACTCCTGATTCCCCAGCGCGGATGCCTCAAAAGCATCCGCGCTTTTTTGTACATGCCGTGAGGTTAAGATTTCGCTATCGAAACCGAAAGCGCCATCCGCTCTCACCGCATTCTGCGTATAGAGAAGTCTTGTCCTCCTTAAAACTGCTTCATTAATGGATTAAAGGGGGGCAAATATCTTTACATCCAGCCTTTGTGTCCCTTGTGTACGGGTCCCCACTTTGGTATTTCAGCTTCCGAATTTTATCTCATGAGCAAGACACAACTCCCTGGAATCGTCAAAAAAGCCAAAGAACAGCTTCTCGCAGACTGGACCAAGAAGCAGTTGGATTCTGCGGGCATGCGCCGGGACCTGATCAAGGAGTCTGAACTTACCAAGCAGTCCGGTGACTTTCTAGATCAGTTTTTGATTGGCGTCGAAAGCGGTGAACTGGTTAACATCAAGGCTGCCGCCTGGGCTCCGACGATTGAGTTCCTGGACACCATTTCCCGCCAGCGTGAGCGCATGGGCTTTTCCCCTTCAGAGACGGCGCAATTTGTCTTCTCCCTCAAGGAGCCGTTGTTTGCTCAGTTGCGCGCGGATCTAAAGAATTCCCCCGATCAACTGATTGAGGAGATCACCTCCTCTTCGACCCTGCTGGACAATCTGGGACTCTACGTCACGGAGGTCTTCCAAGCTGCCCGTGAGGACGTCATCAAGCGCCAGCAGGAGGAAATGCTGGAGCTCTCCACGCCTGTGGTCAAAATGTGGGACGGCATTGTGGCCCTGCCACTGATCGGCACCCTGGACAGCGCCCGCACCAGCGTGGTCATGGAGTCCCTGCTTCAGCGCATTGTGGAGACAGGCTCTGAGATCGCCATCATTGACATCACCGGCGTGCCTACCGTCGACACCCTGGTGGCCCAGCATCTGCTAAAGACCGTCGCCGCCGCGCGCCTCATGGGAGCTGACTGCATCATCAGCGGCATCCGCCCGCAGATCGCCCAAACCATGGTGCATCTGGCCATCGACCTGAGCGCCGTGACCACGAAGGCATCCTTGGCGGAAGCCCTGAAGGTGGCCCTGCAGCGCACGGGTCACCGGGTGGTTAAGGACGTTGAGACCAAGTAAGGGCAACGGCAAACCTCTCACTACAAATTCATGCAGGACCGCATTTCGATTTTGCACATGGGCAAATGTTTGCTCGTGACCATTCAGGTGGACATGCACGACCGTCTGGCCTTGCAGTTGCAGGATGATCTCACGGACAAGATCACCGCCACGGGAGCCACTGGCGTGCTCATTGACATCTCCAGCCTGGAGATGGTGGACTCATTCATCGGCCGCGTGCTGGGGAACATCTCCTCCATGGCGCGGGTTCTGGATGCCAAGACCGTCGTGGTAGGCATGCAGCCGGCTGTGGCGATCACTTTGGTCGAGCTGGGCCTCTCCCTCGTGGGGGTGTCCACCGCCCTGAACGTGGAGAAGGGTATGAAATTGCTCGCCAACCACTGATCGGTCCCCATGCCCATCCTCAAAAGCGAAGTCCTGCCTGTCGTCTCGGAGAATGACATCGTCTACGTGCGGCAGGCTGTGCGCAAATGGGCCATTGAGATCAAATGCTCCCTGGTGGATCAGACCAAGGTGGTGACCGCTGCCAGCGAGCTCGCCCGCAATCTGCTCATCTATGGGGGTGGCGGTCACGTGACACTCCAGCATTTGCAGGAAGGTCTGCGGAATGGCGTGCGTGCCATCTTTGAAGATGAAGGGCCGGGCATCCCGGACATTGAGCTGGCTCTTAAAGATGGCTTCACCAGCGGGAAAGGTATGGGTCTCGGGCTTGGGGGCGCCAAAAGACTGGTGAATGAGTTTGATCTCCACTCCGAGGTCAACAAAGGCACCCGTATCACCATCACCAAATGGCGGTGAACCCGCCGCTGCCTCCACATGCCAGACACCCTTCACCTCCCGGTCCGAGAGCGCTCCCAGGCCGGGGAAGCCCGGCGCCTTGCCATGGCGTGGGCCAGCCAAAATGGCTGCACGCCGGATCAGCAGGCCAAGGTGGCCCTCGTGATTTCTGAGCTCGCGAACAATCTGGCTTTGCACACCACGGACGGCGGTACTCTTTTGCTCAGGATGCTGGAGGACAGCGGGCCGCAGGCGGTGGAGATTCTGTCCCTGGACCAAGGCCCCGGCAGCGCCAATTTCGGCGCTTGCATGAAAGATGGTTTTTCGACGGCAGGAACCGCAGGCACCGGACTGGGCGCGGTGCACCGTGCCTCCGACTTCTTTGAAGCCTACTCGCAGCAGGGCATCGGCACCGCCATCCTTAGCCAGCTCTGCCCCAACAAACCAACCCAGGTAAAGCGTCACCAGTTTGGCCTGGCCAACGTCCCCATCAAAGGCGAGCACGTCTGCGGGGATGCCAGCGGATACAGCGATCTAGGTGGCGGACGTTTTCGCTTCATCACCGCAGATGGCCTCGGCCATGGCCCCCTCGCCGCCGATGCCTCTCAAGCGGCTCTGGCGACGTTCAGAGGCCATGCTGCGGATGATATGGCCAGCCTCATGGAAAAGATTCATACTGCCCTGCGTCCTACGCGCGGTGCTGCGGCAGCCATCGCGGAAGTGGACAGCAACACAGGCCGCGTCACCTACATAGGCGTGGGAAACATCGCCAGCTCACTGGTGCGCCCGGATGGCGGCACTTCCCACATGGTTTCGCTGAATGGCACGGTCGGCGTGGTGCTGCCGCGTCTGCAGCAGTTTAGTTATCCCTGGTCGGCGGACAGCCTGCTGATCATGACTTCTGACGGCGTCAAAAACCACTGGCGTCTGGACAAGTATGCGGGTCTGATGAACCGGCATCCAAGTTTGATTGCGGGCGTTTTATTTCGGGATCACTCCAGGAAGACCGACGATACCACGGCCGCCGTTTTTCGCATCTGCCCCTGACATGAGTAGCGAGTTAGAAATCGTACCACTGCTGCGAGTCGATATCCGCGCTGAACCGGACATCGTCACTGCTCGGCAGCACGCACGTCAGTTTGCCGCAGAGCTAGGGTTTGATCTCCAATCGCAGACCCGCATCTCCACGGCCGTTTCGGAGATCGCCCGGAATGCCTACCAATACGCCAACGGGGGCAGCGTTGAATACATCGTCGAAGCGGAGAATGACGGCACCCGCCGTCATGAGTATCGACGGCAGACCTTGATCATCGTCATCCGCGATCAGGGGCCGGGCATCAAGGACCTGCAGACAGTCCTCTCGGGGAACTACCGCTCCACTACGGGCATGGGGGTCGGCATCATCGGGGCACGTCGCCTGATGGACTCTGTGGAGATCGAAAGTTCAGCAGCGGGCACGGCCATCACCTTGCGAAAGAACCTGCCTGCCAAGGTAACGCGAAAGTCCCCCGCGGAACTTAAAAAGCTGGCTGTTGAAGACACTCCCAAACCTTCCAGCCATCACCTCATCAATGAGGTGCAGCTTCAAAATCAGGAGCTGGTCAGGGTGATGGAGGAGGTGAACCAGCGGCAGGAGGAGCTGGCGCAGTTGAACACGGAGCTGGAGCAAACCAATGCCGGTGTTCTTGCCCTCTATGATGAGCTTGAGACACTGCATCGCGTGGGTCTTCTGCTGGCGTCCAAGGTTGACCAGTCTGCCGTCATCCAGGCATTGATTGAGGCCACCACTGATCTGACAGGTGCGGAATTTGGCGCCTGTTATCTGCGCTCGGGCACGCATAATATCTGGAAACGCTACGCTAGCGCGGGTCCTCAGAAGGACCTTCTCAAGGGCTTGCGGGAGGAAGAGGGAGCGGACTTTTTTGGCACTGATTTTGGTGCCGACGGCATGGTGCACATCCCCGATCACAGCGTCCACACGGAACCCTGTTGCTGCTCCAAGTTTGCTGAGGCACTACTCCCCGGCGTAACTCTGCGCAGTTGCCTCACTGTGGCACTGGTTGACGCTGATCAGGTGGTCATCGGCGCGCTTATATTTGGCAGTTCAGTGCCCTGCCTTTTCTCCGAGCGTAGTGAGCGCATCGTCTCCAGCATCGCCATCCAGGCCGTGGTGGCGATCGACAAGGCCCGTCTCTATGACAGCGTGAAGGCGTCCAGCGAGGCCAAGGACAAATTCCTGGCCATGATCAGCCATGAGCTGCGCACGCCGCTGAACCCGGTGCTGAGCATCATCTCCGGCCTGAATCAGGACGCCAGCCTGCCTCCCGCGTTCCGTGAGGAGATCGCCATCGTGCTGCGCAATGTCCAGCTCGAGGCGCGCTTGATTGATGATTTGTTAGACTTTCACCGCATCATCAAGGGCAACATTGAGTTTGCCCGCGAGCCTGTGGATGTGCATGCCATGATCCGCAACGTGGTGGAGATCTGCCGGACGGATGTGGCAGGCTCCTCACATCACCTGCAAACGCTTCTCGAATCGCCGCGCTTCACGGTTGAGGGAGATGCGGCGCGCCTTCAGCAGGTGCTGTGGAACGTGCTGAAAAACGCCATCAAATTCACGCCTTCCGGCGGCCTCCTCCTGATCAGGACCGCGATGGAGGAGCCTGCGACTCTCCATATCTCCATCACAGACAATGGCCGCGGCATTGAGCCGGATCTCTTGCAGGGCATCTTTGGCGCCTTTGAACAGGGCAGTGTGGAAGGCATGACGCAGTTCGGCGGTCTGGGGCTGGGCCTTGCCATCGCCAAAGCTTTTGTGGAGAAGCACGGCGGCAGCGTCGTGGCACAGAGCGCTGGTCGCGGTCATGGCACCACCATTGAAATCCGTCTGCCCCTGGCAGACACGGACGTCTTGAATTTGGTGGACGCTGCCGCCTTGCCGCCCTCGGCCTCGTCGCCGCAGTCAGGCTCCCTGAGCATCCTGCTCATCGATGACCACGCGGACACCCTCTGGAGTCTGAGCCGTCTCCTGGTCCGCCGCGGCTACACCGTGACCACAGCCGTCGATTGCGCTGAAGCGCGGGCACACGCGGCGCGGACGGTTTTTGATCTCATCATCAGTGATCTCGGGCTGCCAGACGGCTCTGGTCATGATCTGATGCGGGAGATCCGCAAATCCCATGCCACCCCGGCCATCGCCCTCAGCGGCTACGGCATGGAGAGTGATGTCAGCCAGACGAAGGAGGCCGGCTTTGAGCTGCACCTGACGAAGCCGGTCGACTTCCAGTCCCTGCTGCGGTCCATTGAGACACTGACGCAGAGCGCCGCCTAGTGGGAAAAGGGGCTTTCTTTGCCTGAGGCAAGGTAGTCACGGAACGAACATCCGCCCTTGCCTGATGGCGTGGCCTCCGCTGTATAGTAGGCTCACGCCATGCCCGCAGCCGCCCACGCCCCTACTGTCGTCATCGAGAACTTCTACCCCTGCATTGAGGGTGGTCGTCACCCCGTCAAGCGCATCACCGGGGAGCCGCTGGACCTTTGGTGTGACATCTTCACGGACGGGCACGTCGTCATGTCCGCCGTGCTCAAATGGCGCCTCATCGGCACCAAGCGCTGGTTTGAGGCTCCCATGTCCCCGGTGGAGAATGACCGCTGGCACGGCCAGTGCGCTTTTGAATCCATCGGTCGCTGGGAGTATGTTGTGGAGGCCTGGTCAGACACTTTTAAGGGCTGGAGAAAGACCTTCCCCGTGCGTGTGGAGGCCCACGATCCGGATGTGCCGGTGGAGGCTCAGGACGGTGCCCGCCTGCTGCGTGAGGCGGCCCAGCGTGCCCGTGCTGCGGGTGCGCCCGACTGCGCCACGCAGATCGAGGACGTGGCAGACTTGCTGACCTCTTTGCCGCCGCAAGAAGTCATGGAAGTGCTGCTCTCCGCCGAGCTGCAAAAGCTGATGGACGTGTATGCCGACCGCGCCCTGTCCACGACCAGCGAGCCGCTCAAAGTCATCGTCGAGCGTGAGCGCGCCCGCTTCTCCGCCTGGTATGAGTTTTTCCCGCGCAATGCCGAAGGCCGTGCCGACAAGCACAGCACCTTCCGCGACTGCCTGCCGCGTCTGGACGACGCGAAGGCCATGGGCTTTGACACCATTTACTTCCCGCCCATCCACCCGATCGGCATCACGGCGCGCAAGGGCAAGAACAACACCCTCGTCGCTTATGAGGGCGATGTCGGCAGCCCCTGGGCCATCGGCGGGCCTGCAGGCGGTCATCGTGATGTCGAGCCCGCGCTCGGCACGGTCGAAGATTTTGTCTGGCTGGTCGGTGAGGCGCAGAAGCGCGGCCTCGAGATCGCGCTCGATTTCGCCATCAACTGCTCCCCTGACCATCCCTATGTCAAAGCGCATCCGGATTGGTTCTACCAGCGTCCTGACGGCAGTATTCGTTACGCCGAAAATCCGCCGAAGAAGTATCAGGACATCTACCCGCTGAACTTCCACTGCGCGGACTGGAAAAACCTCTGGCGCGAGCTCATCGACGTCGTCCTCTTCTGGGTGGACAAGGGAGTGAAGATCTTCCGCGTCGACAACCCGCATACGAAGCCGGTCTCCTTCTGGGAAGAGCTGATCAGCAGCGTGCACCGCAAACACCCGGACGTCATCTTCCTGGCCGAGGCCTTCACCAAGCCCAAGATGATGCAGGTGCTCGGCAAGATTGGCTTCACCCAGAGCTACACCTATTTTACCTGGCGCGAGGACAAGGCTGGCCTAACCGAGTATGCCAAAGACCTCACGGAGGGCGATATGCGCTGGTACTACCGCGCGAACTTCTGGCCGAACACGCCGGACATCCTGCCCTTTTACCTGCAGAACGCGCCCAGCAGCATCTTCCGCCTGCGTGCCGCGCTCGCCTCCACGCTCACCCCCACCTGGGGCATGTATTCGGGCTATGAACTCTGTGAAAACCAGCCGCTCCCTGGGAAGGAAGAATATCTCGACTCCGAGAAATTCCAGCTCCGCAACCGCGACCACAACGCCCCCGGCAACATCAAGGGCTTCATCGCCCGTCTGAACCACATCCGCCGGGACAATGCCGCGCTGCATCTTTACGACAACCTCACCTTTCACCACGCCTCGCATCACCAGATCATCTGCTACAGCAAGGTCACTCCGGACAGGAGCAACCGCATCCTCTGCATCATCAGCCTGGATGGCATCGGCAATGCCGCCGGCACCGTGCATCTGGATCTCGACGCGCTCGGTATCGATGCAGCCAAGCCTTATCGAGTGAGCGATCTCATGCACGGCCATGGCTACGACTGGCAAGGCTCCGAAAACTACGTCGAGCTCAACCCCGCCGGCACCTCCTTGCACATCTTCAAGGTGGAGCAGTGAGCCCCCCACCATGCCGCGCTGGCTCCAGACTCTGTTCGGACTTCGTGAGGATCAACTGATCCGGAACGGACGCTTGTCTTTTTGGGTGAGCATCGTTGGCATCGTGCTTTTCATCACAGCTGCGGTGGCTGTCTACTGGATGATGAACGTCCGGCTCAGTGCGGGAATTGACCAACATCTCTCTCATCTCCGGCAAGACGTCCAGATCCTCTCCTCCGAGTTGGCTGAGGAAACTCAATTGCTCACCTCCTGCCGCATCGTGGCCAACTTGCTGGAGAGAAGTATGGTGGCGCTCAGCACGGTCTGGATAATTATCGTCAGTCTTGTGGTGTTCTGCGTCTACGCGGCCCTCGTTTCCCTGCGGATGCGTGAGATGGCGAGGGAGATTCAGATGTTGAAAGGCAAGCCGGGCGCGGCGGGAGATGGTGTATATGATAAACCGACCCAGCCATGAGCAAGCACCACCATCACCACCACGACGGCTGCCACCGCCCGGAGCCTGAAAAGCTCCTGGAGGACTCTCTGGCCCGCGCCCGTGGCAAGGGGCTGCGCCGCACGAAGGCGCTGAGTGATGTGCTCTCCATCCTCATCCAGGCCTGCCAGCCGCTCACCCTGGCGGACATCTCCGAGTCCGAAGCTCTCGTCAGCGAGGCCGACCGCGCCACCGTCTACCGCCTGCTCATTAAGCTGGAGCAGCATGGCCTCATCCGCCGCCTGGGCCTGCACGACCGCGCGGCGTATTACATCATCAATCTGCCGGGCGAGCACCACGACTACCTCATTTGCAATGACTGTGGCCGCATCGAGCGCGTGGACATCGCCTGTCCGGTCCAGGCCTTGGAAAAGACCATCGCCAAATCCTCCGGCTTCAAAGGCATTTACCACGAGCTCGAATTCTACGGCCAGTGCCCGGATTGTGCTGCTGCGCAGGCCTCGGCATAAAGGCGCGTCTCGGTGGTCCTTCCTGTCCTTTGTGGGCTCCGCCGCGCTCTCACCCCAGATTTGTTGTCCAGACCCTGCAAACTCACGCCTGATGAGTGCGTAGCCCTCTCCCCCCCATGAAGCACCTGCACCGCCGCCAATTCCTCCGCGACCTCGGTATTTCCGCCGGAACCTTGCCGTTCCTGTCGGGACTTTCGAGCATCACGGGCGCGCCCGCTCCTCAGAAGCGCCAGCGGCTGGTGATCATGTTCTCGCCCAATGGCACGCTGCCCAATGAGTTCTGGCCGGACCAGGAAGGTGCGGATTTCAGCTTCAAAAGCATCCTGAAGCCTCTCGAGCCTTTCAAGAAGCAGATGCTCATCCTCCATGGCATCGCCAACAAGGTGCGTGGCGATGGCGACAGCCACATGCGCGGCATGAGCTGCCTGCTCACTTGTGACGAGCTGCTGAAGGGCAACATCATGGGCGGTGGTGGAAATCCTGCGGGCTGGGCCAGCAGCATCTCCATCGATCAGGAGATCAAGAACTTCCTCCAGAGCCAGGCCGCGACCAAAACCCGCTTCGGATCGCTCGAGTTCGGTGTCGCCGTGCCGGAGCGTGCCGACCCCTGGACCCGCATGAGCTATGCCGGTGGCAACCAGCCCATCGCCCCCATCGATGACCCGCACCAGATGCTGAAGAAGCTCTACGGCCAGATGAAGGACAAGGAGAGCCTCGTCAGCATTCTCGATGACGTGCGCGATGACCTGAAGCGCATCTCCGCCAAGCTCAGCGCTCGTGACAAAGCGCTCCTCGAGCAGCACATGACCCTCGTGCGCGGTTTCGAGCAGGATCTGGCGGATGCCGACAAGCAGGGCAAACTGGCCCACCCCGTGCCAAAAGTGGACCCGAGCATCGAACTGGTGAACGACAACACGCCGCAGATCAGCCGCATCCAGATCGACCTGCTGGTGAACTCCCTCGCCAACGACATGTCCCGCGTGGCCACGCTGCAGTACATGCGCAGTGTCGGCATGGCGCAGATGCGCTGGCTTGGTGTCGAGGAAGGCCACCACAGCCTTTCCCACGATCCGGATGACAAGAAGGAGAGCTACGAGAAGCTCCTGAAGATCAACACTTGGTTCGCAGGTGAGTTTGCCTACATGGCAGAGCGCCTCAGCAAAACCCCCGAGCCCGGCGGCGAAGGCAGCATGCTGGACAACACGCTTCTGGTCTGGACCAATGAGCTTGGCAAAGGCAACAACCACACGCTCGACAACATCCCTTACGTGATGCTCGGCGGCGGCTTCGGCTTCAAGATGGGCCGCAGCCTGAAGTTCGACAAAGCCGCTCACAACCGCCTCTGGATGACCATCGCCCACGCCATGGGTCACACCGGTCTCAAGACCTTCGGCAAAGCCGAGCTCTGCGAAGGCGGTCTCCTGAATCTCGCCTAACAAGTGGAGCAAAAGTATCCGCCCTGCGGAGACATGATTGACAGGATTAACCAAAGATAAAATCCTGTAAAAAAGCCCCTGCCTAACCACGAGCCAGCACCCACGCAGGACTAACCATCCTGTCAGGGGATCCCCGATTCGCAGGTCAGGCTTCAAGATGCCTTGCCATCCTTGCCGCGTTTTTGGATAATATGGCGTATGGAAATCAAAACCGCTGCCAAAACTCTGCTGGAGCACAAGAACCGGGAAGTCTGGACCATTTCCCCGACCGTCACCGTGCTGGAAGCCATCAAGACCATGGCCGAGAACAATGTCGGCGCCCTGCCCGTGGTCGAGGGCGACAAGCTCGTCGGCATGATTTCCGAGCGCGACTACACCCGAAAAGTCATGCTCAAGGGCCGCTCCTCCAAGGACACCCCGGTAGGCGATATCATGTCTCGTGACCTCGTCACCGTCTCCCCGGATCAAAGCGTCTCCGAGTGCATGTCCATCATCACCGAGAGCCGCGTCCGCCACCTGCCCGTGATCGATGGCACCCAGCTCGTCGGCATCATCTCCATCGGCGACCTTGTCCGCTGGACCATCGCCACCCAGCGCATGACCATCGAGCAGCTCGAAGCCTACATCGCTGGCGGCTACCCAGGCTAAGCTTTCGAAGTCGCGAAGCGTCCCGGAGTGCGGTGGCAGAGATGCGCGGGCCACCGTGCATCGTCGACACCGCTCTCGTGCGGACGCTGTACTCTCATCTCACTAGGTCATCCTTTGCGCAAAGAATGCCGTGTCGCAGGCCATCACTTCTTCACCATCTCATCCGGAGGTTCCACCAACCAAATCTCCGCAGCGCGCGAAGGCTTCCCCGGCAGCTCCGCCGTCAGATTCACCCGCGCCTCATCCCCCACCTTGAGATCAGTCAGCGTCAGCGCCTTGTCACCCTTCCAGACCTTCGTCGCCTCACTCACCGGAAGAATCTGCTGCGCGATGTCCTGCGGCCTCTGCATATCCCCATTGTAGTCCTTCACCATCGGCAGCTGCCAGGCGATGTGCAGCCTGTCCGGATGAATGGACACAACACGCCCTGTCGTCGAATTGGCCATCAAGTGACTGACCTCATCACTGATGATCGTCACGCGCGTGAAAGCACCCTTGTCATCCTGATAGCAGTGGAAGCGATAGCGCTGACCTGTGGGTAGGTTAACGAACTGTGTGTCCTTGCCGAGATGCTTGATCGTGTGCTTCTTGATCAGAGAGAAGTTCACAGGCTCGCCTGTCCTCTCCGCTAGAAACTGGCCCGTGCCGGTCTTCGCATCCGCAGACACCAGTTCACCAAACACCAGATGCTCGGAGAAAGGCGGCGCCTTCACACCTTCGTTGAGCTGATACCACGGCAGATGCGCATTGCTATGATCCGTGCGAAAAGGAAACTGGTCAGAGTATTCCTTGGCCACATTTTGGACAAGCTCTTGGTTCAGCATGCGGCCAAACCCATAGCCCATCAAGCTCTCGCCATAGAGCTGGTCCTGCACCTTCCAGCCTTGCAGGAAGACACGCACCACACGACCTTTGCGAAATCCCTCGAGCATGTTGTACACGCGCAACGTGACCTGATAACCGCTGAAGCCAAAGCCATCCACCGGCAGCTTCTGCACCTCGCGAACACCACCGTTCTCACCATCCACACCTGGATTCCACGTGCGCAGCTCATCATTCGCCACGCAGGTCTTCGTCGTCTTGCCCTTCGCGAGCAGCTCACCATAAGCCGCTTCATAAAAAGCCGGATCACCACTGAACAATGCCACGGTCAGCGTCTGGCCCTCCGTCTTCGTGATCCATCCGGCCACACCGCGCTTCTCCGTGAACTCGCGGAACTTCTTCTGCTGCTCTGGATCCGGCTTCTTCTCGCCGTCATCCGTCGTGATCAGATTCACCGGCCGATCTGTCTCGCCCGGGAATACCAAAAAATCCATCTTCGTGCCCAGCGGCACCTCCCGCAGATCGGCCTCGCTGCCGCGATACTTCATGATCGCATACGGCGGCATCGTGAAGTCCATGAGCTCGCCCTTGTCCGTGCGGAACTGTCCGCCGCGACGAATGAAATCCACATTCACCAGCTCACCATGGATGCGCTGCGCATCCGCGAGCTTTGGGAAGGTCAGATCGATCGCGTTGAGCGACGACGCGAGCAGAAGGAGAGTGCCGAGGAGGCGTGAGACAGACATGCAATTCATAGAGCGAGGGTCATTCGGAGATGAGGCGCCATTTGCCCCAGAGCTTGGGAGTCAGCTCAGCCTCACTGGGCACATCAGCGGTGATGGCAGTGGCTTTGTTAGACCAGTAGATGCGCTGCGTGGTCTGGAAGTTCGAGCCGCGCAGCACGCCAAGATCAGCGCGCACTTCATCGCCACTCTTCGGGTGCCAATGCAAGGCAGCGAGAGGCACGCTGATCTCATAGTTGCCAGCGCCATCTGCTGCGAAGGTGACCTGCGCGGTCACATCCCCAACCACATCAATACTGATGCTGCGCCATGGACTGCCAAAGCTCACAGGCTCTTTCGTCCCGGCAACTTTGGCCCGATAGAGCATCGCGCGTGGTGCGCCCTTGATGAGCGTGACGAGAAGCCGCTGATCCGTGTCTGCCTGAAGCATGAGATCCAGGCAGCCACCGGTCTTGAAAAGAGCATTGGGTGTTTCACCGCTGTTGTTCAGCAGTTCCTTCTCACTGGTGCGCCAGGCGGCAAACAAACGATCTCCGCTGATAGTGACAGCGGCGCTGACTTCATAGGGCTTGGAGTTGCTATTGAAGTTGGCCTTGATGCCACGGCGGTCAATCGAGGCCCAATCCGTGGTGGCAGGCCAGTCATCCAGCTTGCCGTCTACCTGGGGAGCTTGCTGGCGCATGGTCACGCTCAGGATGCCTGTGCCGCGAGCCTTCTGCCTGGCGATTTCCGCACGCGCAAACCAGTCTCGTGACTTTTCGAGATCCTCCGCTGTGACAGTGATGGTTTGATCAGGCAGTCGCTGGATCGAATCAAGTCCATCCACCCGCACAAGGCTGGTGCGCCCGCCGTCAATGAGGAAGACTTTGCCGTCCGGTGTCTGGGTGATGCTCGGCCAGAAATTCTCGTCGTGCAGGGAGACCTCCGTCACATCCATGTTCCGCGTGGCGACAGGTGCCGCCCAGTTGGGCCGCAGGCGGATGTCGTTGAACAGAGTGCTGATAAACAAGCCATCAGCCGTGAACAGATACATGTTTCCCATGTTGCCATTGATGCAGAACATCGGTCCGGCCTTGCCCTGGATGAAGTCGCCTAACAAACGTGTGTGTCCGACCACCATGCCAGGGCGATCCGGCACCGCCGCCTCATGACTCGCATGCAGGCCCGGCCAGGCGCTGGGATAACTCCAGCGTGGCTCACCCTTAAACATACCGCCGATGCCATGGGGCGAGAAGGGAGCGGTCGCATTTGTCGTGAGCGTCCAGTCCTGAGTTTGCAGAGCTTGATTGCCGCCACTCGAGGGCGGTGAGCCGCCTGCGGGCCCGACCCTCTCGGCCTTCAGTTCATAAAGCGGCACGCCATGCGCATCGAAGCCCTTCGGCACAAACCTTGCCGTCATGTCATCAAAGCGGGCGACGAGAAACGCGAGGTCCCTTGTCACGGTCACACCGCGCGAGGGCGCCTTGATCATGCGCACTTCGTCAGGCTGCGGTTGGCCATCGCCATTGGTGTCGGACCAGGTGAAGGTCGCATGCTTGTCGGGCGGCGGATTGTCCTCTTCAGGCTTCGTGCCTTGCGGCCATACGCGCCGAAACTCCGGCCTGCGCAGCCATTCCCAGGCATGAGCGCTGCCGAGACCGGCGACTAGATGCGCGACCTTGCCATCGTCACGCCAGATGAAGGCGGCGTTGTCGCCGCCCGTAGGATTGTGCGTGTAGCAGCTCGTGAAGTAGCGCTCACCCTTGTGAGCGGAAGGATACAGCGGTGTGTCCGGTGAGAAATGACCTCCGTGGGCTTCGAGCAGGGGATCTGGACGCGCGAAGACACGTTTCAGCTGATCCGTGCCCGCCTTCCAATCCAGTGCGAACTCAAGGCCCTTGTAGAAGAACCTCTTCTCATCCTGCGGATCAAGCACGCCACCACCACCATACTCAGTGGGACCGTAAAAGGTGCGGACCAGCTCGCCATCACCGCTCCAAACAGACACGCGACGCGGAAAGTTATCAGACTCAGCGACCCACAGCCGACCTAGTGAGTCGCGAGCAAGGCCGTCCGGATTGTTGAGATGCAGCGGGTTGTAGTCGCCAATGGCCGGAGCGCCAGGCTTGCCGATGCTGCGCAGTGCTTGGCCGGTCCGGTCGAAGACCTTCACCTGGTGCGAGGTGCCGCGATCCGTGATGAAGAGGTTACCAAATATTTCGTTAGACCCGTCCGTGATGACGTGCCGGGGATCTGCCAGACCATCGACCACTACCTTGCCGTCCCTTGCCTCCATTGAGGCGTAGCGAAGCAGTTGGTTGCCGCTGAGCACGAGCATTCGGCCAGAGGCATCAAAGGTCACGCCACGTGGATTCTGCACGGGCAAACGGCCGGTGATACTGCCTGCTTTGGCATCGACAAAGATGAGCTCGTTCTGGCGGGTCATCGAGCAGACGATGATGCCGTCACGCACGGCG
This sequence comes from Verrucomicrobiota bacterium, assembly GCA_040387935.1. GTDB lineage: Bacteria > Verrucomicrobiota > Verrucomicrobiia > Verrucomicrobiales > Verrucomicrobiaceae > Prosthecobacter. The sequence goes on from JAZKCU010000007.1 coordinate 227,604, forward strand.
ATGCCTGCGAGCACGTAGACCTTGTCGCCGCCATCAAAGCCTTCAAGTTCGGGAGGCTTCACGCCATCGCTGGGCTTCTTGATGCGCGGATCGGGCCCGAGTTGAACTTTGAAGATAGGCTTGTCTTCCAGCTTCTTCGTCTTCGCGGTGAGACGCAGCTCTCCATCCCACACGGAGCCGACATAGCAAAGGTGATCGGCGATGTGGTTCTCACCGGCATCGACGGCCAATGTCGGCGCGCCCGTCCAGGTGCCGCCGACCCAGTGCTGTCCACCGACCTTGGTGCCGTCTTCGCGCAGCCATTGCAGGCCATGGCCGCCCTCAGCCACATAGGCGCCCATGAAGATGAGCGGCTGGCCATCGGTGGTGCGCTTGCCGGAAACGAAGGCCATGCTGGAGGGTGGTGTGTGAGTCGTCATCCAGCAGCCCGTGTTATCCGCCGTTGGCCAGGCAGGCTTTCCAGCGCTGTAGATGCTGAACTCGTAGTGCAGCTTCACGGGCTTGTGCCAGAGGCCGCGCACCTTGAAGTTGCCGGGTGCCACGGGACGCGTGGGAATGTGATAGACCCCATGCTTTGCGGCCTCGGGATCGCGCAGCAGATCATCACTGCCATCCCACCACGCGATGTTTTCGCCCGCAGGAAAAGGTGTCTCGCTGACCAGATTGCGCACGTGATGATTCGTCATGTCTTCAATGACCAGCGTCACGAGCCCTGCCTCTGGTAAGCTGAACTTCACCGGGATCGGCGGTGGCTCCTCGCTCGCCCTGGGCAGGACGATGCTCGTGAGCGCTGCCTCTCTGAGCGGCACCAGCGCCATCAGCTCGCCTAACCAAACACGTCGTCCATCCTTCACTTTGGAATCAAGATGCGGGTGCGTGGATTTGACGCCACTCGTCATGCGCAGCCGGAGGGCACGAGTGGTGACCGCACCTTCCAAAGGAATCCATTGGGGGCTAAGTGGCATGGGATACAGGGCTTCCAATCGCTCGCCCTTGCCCACGCGCTTCCAGCTTACGTCCGGGGCCTCAGGGATGCTTGCGTCGTCTGCGCCTGTGAAAGCATCGATCTCGCAAGATTGGAATCCGGTCCACAGGAGACAAACATCACGCATCGTCACCGCCTTGGGCCAGGTCAGGGTCATGAATTCTGGATGATCGGCCGAGATGGCCAAGGCCGCACCGTTTTCACCATTGTCCCAGGCCTGCCACAGACGGTTGCTGGACTCGTCCACGACCTTCGCGGAGACGTCATCGCACGCCCGTGACTGCACAAGCGCCTGCGGTGCCACATTGGCCATGCGCTCCTCCATCAGCCACATGCCATTGAGCACGCCCATCATCTCACGGTCACCCGGCGCTGGCTGGTGGCTGAAGCGCAACGCCCGAGTCTGCGTGCCAGAGGGGAGCACCCAGAGGCCATAGTTTCCATCGAGTACCTCGGTGCGTGCTGTCGCACCATCGACCAGTCGTTCGGCCGGCAACCATTGCGAGTCATCGGCCAGATTGCCCGGATACGTTACGTCCGCTTTCAGCACGCTCAAGGTGCCGCCGCCGCTGACAATCACGCTGCCCACCTTAACCGGCTGATTGAAAGCGATGCGCAGATGTCGCGAGCCACCTTCGCGACTCGCGCCAAACTTCGCCCCTCGCCAGTCCGGCTTGCCCTGCTCAGTCCACACCACGGACTTGGGCTCCTCAGCCATGGGCGTCTCGCTGCCTCCCACCCATTGCGCGTAGGCCGCCTTGTCGAGAAGCGCTGCCTCAATGGCAAAGAGAGTTGGCTGAGCAAGCAGGCTTAAAGCCGCGAGTAGAGCGAGCGTTCGAGTGCGCATGTGAATGAACTCACTTGAACGTGAGGGTGGTCTTGGGCAGCAGAGCTTGGATCTTGGCCTGGGCTTCCGCGCTGAACGGTTCCTTGGCTGGCACGATGCGCATGGACTTGAGGAAAGCGAAGTCCTTGAGCACAGGAAGGCGCTCATCAGGGAATGGCACCTTGCCGAGTTCGAGATGCTCCAGCTGAGTGAGGCTGGCGACGGTCTTCAGGTCGGCGTCTGTCAGCTTCGTGGCATTGGTCAAGGTGAGACGACGCAGCGTGACGATGCTCTTGATCAAGGGGATGCACTCGACGGACTCAAATCCTTCGCCAAGCTGCAATGACTCCAGTGGAAGCTTCGCAAGATGGACCAAGGCCTGTGGCGTGGCCTTCGAGGTGCCGAGTTCAAGGCCCTTGAGCTTGGTGAGCTTTGCGAGGTGAGGCGCGCCTGCATCCGTGAACTTGGCGTGAGCCAGGCTGATGCCTTCGAGGTTCGGCAGGTGATCGCAAAGCTCCTTGAGACCTTCATCATCAATGCTGCTGCCGCGATGGCTCACCTTGATGAGTTTGGTGAAGCCCTCGAACTTCGCATAAGCACGTCCGGTGATCTTGGTGCCGACAAAGGAGAAGGCTTCGAGGTTCTTGAGTCCGGCAAACTGCGCCATGCCCGCATCGGTCAGCGGGCCGTTGTTGGTAAACTTGAGCGATTTGAGATTCGTGAGCTTCCCGAGCGGAGCGATCCACTCGTCGTTCGCTTTCGTCGAGATGACGTTCAGTGATTCCAGCGTGCTGATGTGGCCCAGATGCTCAAAGAAGGCCGCGTCATACGGATCCTCCGTGCGGTGATCATGCGGGCCTGCGCCAGGCACGGCGAGGTCTACCAGCTTGAGGCTTTGACCGTCTTCAGTCTTCTCCACCTTGCCCTTGGCAGCCTCCACCATGCGGATGACGGCCTCGACATGCGGATCGAGTGCGAAGGCGGAGACGACGAGGGATGAGAAGACAGCGGCGAGTGCGAGTTTCATAGTTGGTTGGGAGAGTGTTTTACTTGGCGAGCTGACCGTCACGCTGGAAGGTCTGCCAGTCAGCGGCATAGGCAGAGTTGAGCAGCCAGGAAGCGCTGGCCTTGTCGCCGCTGAATTCAGCGAAGGGGGACGTTGGCAAAGTTTGGTAGCCGCCTTTCGAGGCATTCCAGTTCTGGCCGAGATGACCTGACTCGGGCTGAATGAGATTCAGCTTCACCGGTCCCTTGCTTGGATCAGCGTCCGCAGGCACGCGAGCGGCGAAGCTGTGACGAAGGAAGGAGAAGACCAGCGGCCAGGTTTTCTCACCTGGACCATGACCTGTCTTCGGCTCCACGGCATAGTGCCAGAGCGCGTTGTGCTTCTTCCTCATCGCCTCGACGACGGCCATGTTCTCTTCTTTGGACGGGCGTGCGAAGAAGTCGTCAGCCTCACCAAAGATCACCATGCCAGGAATGCGCGCTGCCGCAGGTTGATACACTTGAAACGTCGTCCCTGGCCTCATGGAGATCCACGCCCACACGCGTGAGCCTTCTACTGCAGGATAGATGGCGGAGAAGCCTGTGCCGTTGGAGTGGCCGTAAAGAAACAGCGGCGCATGCACGAGCTCTGGATGCTGGGAACTCTGGGCAAAGACTTTCAGCCGTTCGTCCAGCAGGCTTCGCGGCCAGAAGCCGCGCTGCATCGGATTGCCATTGAATTTGAAGAGAGCCAGCTTGAGCGCACGCGCGATCTTCCGCAGCTCGGGATGCTTGTACAAGCCTTCGCCGCTGCCATGACCGGACATCACCACGATCCCGCGCGCCGTGCCAATGCCATCCGGCATCCACAGGTCAAACTTCACGTCCTCTTTCTTGCCCTCGCCCTTCAGCTTCACCGCCTCGGCCCACTGTGCATCCGTCAGTTTCCAGTCCCAGTGCTGCTCCACGACCTGCCCAGCCTTCGGCGTGCCCCACTTCGCCTCATCCAGAATGATGTCCGTCGCCTGATGCTGCCCCTTCACCCCCGCATTCGCCCGCACCCAGCCGATGCTATGGCATTCAGGAAGCTGCAGCGTCTCGCTGATCTCGATATCGGCGGCAGATAGGCTGCAACCTATGACGAGCCAGAGAATGAACCAGATTGGCAGACGAATGGGGGCAGGCGAATGGATTGAAGGGATCATTGAGCAATGAGGGTTTCGAGCTGGATGACACGATGGGACAGGTTCAGCCACTGCAGCCCTTTCAGGCCTGTGAGTCGAAGAAGGCGTTGCAGGTGGTGGCGTTGGCTGTCGAGTCCCATAAAGGCAGTGATGACAAAGGCGAAACCTTCGGAGTGGCTGCTGATGAGATGTGTGCCAAGAGACTGGCCATTGCGGCTCATCGGAACCCGCGAAGTGCAGGCAGACTCGCCGCCGAAATGATGGACAAGAGCTTCTTCGTATAAAGACGCCTCCAGGCAGGATCCCCAATCTCCAATTAGAGTGATGAAGTGTTCTCTCAGGTCGGTGCATCGGTCAGACAAACGCCTCCAGCGCTCTGTGTTCCAGATCACGTTCTGTCGCTCCATGTGGTTGAGCGTGTTGTATCTGAGACGACCCTGGACCTTGCTTGTCAGGAAGTTGAGAATCTTTACATGATTGATCCCTGCCAGCATGCCGTATTGCAGTGCCTGAGCGTCATGGCGAGGCGTCAGTGCAGAAACGGTTTTCAATTCATACAATGCGTTGCTTACCAGAAGGTCCAGTCGATAGACCTTGGAGAAATCCTTGAAGGAGACAGTAACAGGGATCTGAGTGTGGACATCAATCATTCCGGCTTCACGCAAGCGAAGTGCCAGATCGTTCTCATAGACACGCTCGTCACACAGCCTGCCAAGCTCGTTCTGAGTTGCATAAGCACACTTTATCACCACCCGATCGATCTCATCGAACTCTGACTGGGTAAGGTTGCGAATGGTGAATGGAAGATGAATTGGCATGCTTGCTATGCAGACGAACAAAGGCGGATGGATCGGGTCCAAGAGCAAACAAATCTATCATTCGTCTGCCCCCATTCGCCTGCCATTCAAAGGAGTTCTCCCACAGGCCCGAGGCTGTCGACGAAGGTTTCGGCGTTCACTTCCATCTTCTGCATCATGGTGAGCAGCACGTTGTTCAGGCGGGCCTTGCTGTCCTTGGGCTTGCCGCAGAGGCTGCGCCACTCGTCATAGCTCAGGGTGTAGTCATCTTTGAGATGCGGGCGGTTGTAGTCGATGTGCTGGCCGTGCTTGAGGCCGAGCCCTTTGCCACCAGCGAGCAGGATGGGCAGGTTGCTGTTGCAGTGGCTGTGGCCGTAGCTCATGCCGCTGCCAAACATCACCATGGTGCGGTCCAGCAGCGCTTCCTCGCCGTCCTTGATGCCGCGCAGCTCATCCAGGAAGTGCGCGAATTGCTGCATGATGAACTCATCACTCTTCGCCAGACGATCGAGGATCAGCTCATCGCCATTGTGATGGGAAAGATTGTGCCGCGCCTGGGTGATGCCGATTTCTGGAATGGCCAGGCCATTGCCCTCACTGCCGTTCATGTAGGTCACCACCCGCGTCATGTCCGTGCGCAGCGCCAGCACGATGATGTCAAACATGGTGCGCCAGTATTCACCGGCCTGCGCCTTCGGCACATCACGCTGGAAGGGAGCCGCGAGCTTCGGGTCGACCTCGGGCTTGGGCACATCCAGCCAGGCATCGAGACGCTCCGCGCGCTGCTCGACATCACGCACCGCATGCAGGTACTCGTCCAACTTCGTGCGGTCATCGTTCCCAAGATCACGGCGCAGGGTCTTTGCATCATCAAACACGGCATCGAGCACGCTGCGGCGCTTCGTGAGACGGGCCCGCTGAGCAGCGATGCCGCCAGTCTCCTCCCCGAACAAACGATTGAAGATCGTCTTCGGGTTGTCCTCCGCTGGCAGAGGCACGCCATCGCGTGAGAAGGCCAGTGTGCTCGCGCCGAAAGGATGTCCGGTGCCGGCGGAGATGGAAAGTTCCAAGGAGGAGAAGCGTGTTTGCTGCCCCACCACCTCGGCCATCATCTGATCACAGGAGACGCTGTTCTCATACTTGCGCCCGCTTTGCGCATCGATCTTCGCGCCCGTGAGCCAGGTGTCAGCGCAGACATGTGCTTGACCGAGGCCGTTCGGATGATGCAGGCCGCTGAACACCGTGAAGTCATCGCGATGCTTCGCCAACGGCTTCAGGGAAGGAGACAGCTCATAGTCACGCCCCGAGTTCTTGCACTGCCAGGCCATGCCATTCACCCCGTTCGGGATGTAAACAAACACACTGCGCCGTGGCTTGGAGGCCGCTGCGGCAGCCGCGTGCACCCGCAGCGGCATCATCGCATCCAGAAAGGGCAGCGCCATGGTGGTGCCGAGACCGCGCAGGAAGTGACGGCGGTTGAGAAGCCAGCGTTGGGATTGGATGTTAGGCATAGTAAGAAGGGTGACGGTTCTCTTTTGTGGCAGGCGAATCAGGGCAGACGAATAAGAAGAAATCATTCGCCTGCCCCCATTCGTCTGCCCTCTATCTCTTGGTAAACAACGGTGATGTGACCAAGGCTTCGATCAGGGCAGGGAGGCGGTACTGATCTTTCTTGGAGGACTCAGTGATGACTTTCAGCTCTTCACGATCCACAAAGGTCATACCGCGACGGAGGGCGTAGGTGGCGAGCTTTTCGGTGAAGGCGGCGGCAAACTTATCGACGTCGTCTTGCAGCAAGAGACGCAGTTCCTGGCTGTTTTTGAAGGCTCGTCCGTCAGGCAGCTTGCCGCTCGGATCGAGCGCGGGGTTGTCGCCGGTGCCATCTTTGATGGACTCCACGAGACGCCAGCGGCCAATGGCATCGTAGTTGTCAAAGGCGATGCCGAGGGGATCGATCTTGTTATGGCAGGCGGTGCAGTTGGGATCGGCGCGATGCTGCTCCAGCTTCTCGCGCACCGTGGTCTTCTTCGCCTTGGCGTCAGGCGTGCTCAGCGCGGGCACATTCGCAGGTGGCGGAGGTGGTGGCTTGCCGATGATAGACTCAAGCATCCATACACCGCGATGCACGGGGCGATGTCTTGTGCCGTCAGACGTGAGGGAAAGAATGGACGCTTGTGTGAGCAAACCGCCGCGATGATCTTTCGGTTTTAAAGACACACGCTGGACGTGATCGCCAGTGATGCCCGTCATGCCGTAGTGCATGGCCAGTCGTTCGTTCACCATGGTCCAGTCAGAGTTCAGGAACTCGCGGATGCTGCCGTTGGTCTTCAGCACTTCCTCGAAGAAGCCTACGGTCTCGGCGACCATGCTTTGCTCGAGGTTCTCGTCGTATTCGGGATACAACTCCTTGTCCGGCGGGAACATGCCGACCTTGCGGAGTTGCAGCCACTGACGTGGGAAGCTCTCGGCAAAGGCGGAGGCTTTGTCATCCTTCAGCATGCGGCCGACCTCCGCACGCAGCGTGGTGATCTCATGCAGCTTGCCATCGCGGGCGAGATCCATGAGGCGCTGATCCGGCATGCTGCTCCAGAGGAAGTAGGAGAGGCGTGAAGCAAGCTCATAGTCGCTGAGCTTTGTCTCAGACTTCTTGGCTTTGCCTTCTTCCAGATACAGAAAGCTCTTCGCGCACATCACGGCCACCAGCGAGCTTTTGACGGAGAGCTCGAAGCTGTCACCGAGCTTCTGCGCTTGCTCAAAAGGCTTCATCAGCGCGGTCAGTTCACTGGCTTGCACGGGACGACGCCAGGCGCGCTCGGCAAACTGCGCCACGATCTCCTTCGCATCCTTGCTGGCGAAGATGCGCTTGTGCGCAGCAGTGGGCCAGGAGTCGACGATGGGGCCGTCCCAGTCGATCGAGTCGATGATCAGCGTGGGCTGGATGGGCTTGAAGTCATCGTCCGTGAGCTTGATCTGCCAGGGCACGCGGCTCTTCATGGTGGTGAAGGCATTCGGCGTGCCGCTGTGTCGTGAGCGACGTCCCTCCGGATTCGGGCCCGGCACGGAATTGATGACGCGGATGGGATATTTTCCTGCGATGAGATGCACGCGCTTCTCGATGATGATGGGCTTGTCCTCCGGAGCATCCACGTCCTGCTCGATCAGGGTTTCGTTGATGCTGGACATGTACATCTTCAGGCGTGGTGGCCGACCGCCCTCAGGGCGAAGGCCACTGAGCTTCACACGCAGGAGGTAGTCACCTGTGGTCTTGATATCGACGTTCCAGGTGTCGGTCGTGTAGTTGTTAGGCACGATCTCAATGCGCACCTGATCGGCGATGCCGCGCGCCTCGTACTCTTCTTTGAAGCCTTTCCAACGCATGTCGTAGGGACCCCAGTGGATCACCTCGCGCTTGGGCTCGGGTCTGATGGACAAGGCTTCATCGAGAATGGCATCCGCTGCGGCGAGATACTTCTCCACATGGGCTGGCGAAAGCGTGAGCACGGAGCCGATGCGCTCAAAGCCTTTCCAATCCGGATCTTCGGGAAGACCGCTGGGCGAGCTGACATCAAAGGTCACGCCGAGCAGATCGCGGACGTTGTTCGCGTACTCCTCGCGCGTGAGTTTGTGGAAGCTCACGCGCTCGCTGCTGGAAGACTGCTTGGCGGCCTCGGCTTCATGGAGTTGATCGGCGATCCAATCCGCCACTTTCGAGATATCTTCCGGCTTTGGACGCGGCTCGTCATCAGGCGGCATGTCACCGCTGTTGATGCGGTTCATGATCTCCTCCCAGTGCATCATGATCTTTGGCGACTTGAAGTTCACCACCAGATCATCCACGCGCAGATCACCCTTCTGCTTCTTTTCGCCATGGCAGCTCGTGCAGTGCTCGGCAAAGAAGGGCTTCACAAACCTGTCCAGATCCGTGGACGCAGGTGCGGCTGACGTGGCACCTGGGGAGGTGCCGAGCGCGAAGGCCGCCAGGGCAAGGATGAGGAACTGATCAGACGGGAATCTCTTTGTCATTGGACAAAGGAGACTAAGGCGCGCCGCGCTCCTTCCTATCAGGATCAGTCCCCCGAGGATTCGGGGGCCGAGCCATCCAGAGAAGGCGGTGGCGGTTTTGGCGCGGACTCGCTAGGGTAGGTGGCTCGTGCGATCTCTTCTCCATCCATGGTTTGCCGCCGCTCTGCTGCTGGGGGGGCGGGCTGCCTGTGCGGATGGACTGGCCTGGGTGCCGGAGATCCAGGCGCTGGAGGCGGAGCGGGCTTCCTTGCAGCAAGGTCTGGTGGATCTCCCGGCCACGCCGCCGGTGCAGCTCACGCAGCGTCTGGGCTGGCATACGGAATATGCGACGTCTGAGGCTAAGGCGGAATGGGTGGAGATGAACCTCGGCCAGGCCCAGGCGCTGGATGCGGTGGTGCTCATCGCGCCGCCGCCGAATGGCAGTTCGGTGGGCGAAGGGTATGGCTTTCCGCGGCGATTCTTTGTGGAGCTGCTGAGCGAGGGCGAGGACAACCAGCGCACGATCATCTCGGATCACACGAGCGAGGATTATCCGAATCCGGGCCTGCTGCCGGTGGTGATTCCTACGGGTGGCAGGCAGGTGCAAAAGGTGCGCGTCACAGCCACTCGCCTCGCTGGTGAGAAGGGACGTTACTTCTTTGCGCTTGGCGAGATCATGCTGCTCCAGGGCAAGGAAAACCTCGCGGCAAAGATCGAGGTCATGGGACCTCCGGCGGTGCGTGCGAGCAGCAGCCAGGGCACACGACCGGACTGGGGGCGCATCAATCTCGTGGATGGTCACACGGTGCTCGGGCCTCCACTGGGCACGCGCAGCAGCCCGACACTGGGTTTTCGCAGCAAGCCGGTGAGCGAACGGACGATGACCTATCTGCCGTGGGTGGAGATTGATCTCGGGAATCCGGCGACTCTTGATGAAATCAGGCTCTTCCCATCGCATCCGCCGCAGTTTGCGCACAGCCAGGGGTATGGCTTTCCGGTGCACTACCAGATCGAGCTGCGTGAGGAGGACAATGATCCGCCGCGTGTGCTTTCGCCGCCGCAGTCGGGCAGTTACGATGCTGTGCCTGGAGATAATGTGGTGACCATTCCGGCGGGTGGGCGTCAGGCCCGTTTTGTGCGGCTGAATGTGCAGGATCCGCATGTCAGCAATGGCAGCGTGGTGCTGGCACTCGCGGAGATGCAGGTGTGGTCAGGAGACAAGAACATCGCGCCAGGAAGCTTCGTGGGTTCATCTGACACCACGGAGGCGCAGGGCTGGTCACGCGCGGCGCTGGTGGATGGCTTTGCGAGTGGTGCGAACATCGTCGACTGGCCAGAGTGGCTCGCGGGTTTGTCGAAGCGGAGAGAGATCCAGCATCAGCTCGCGCTCATCGACAGGCGGCGGATCGAGATCACTCAGCGCATGCAACGACTGGGTTTCGGAGTGCTCATCGCTGTTGCACTTGTCGTTATGCTTGGCGTGTGGGTGTGGCTGCATCGTCAGCGTCGTGAGCGGCGCGCGGAGATGGAGCGGCTGCGCCAGCGCATCGCCCAGGATTTGCATGACGAGATCGGCAGCAGTCTTGGGAGCATTGCGCTCATCGCGCAGGACATCCTGGCGGTGGGAGGTCAGAGCGGGCAGAGCCGTGATGACCTGGTGGAGATCAAGGATATCGCGGATGAAACCGTGGCCGCGATGCGTGACATCACCCGCCTCATGCAGAGCGAGCGCTATGGTGCGGATGACCTGCCCACGCTTCTGCGTGACACGGCTGACCGCATGCTCAGAGGTATCCAGCACACGCTGGATCTGGAAGATCATGTCCAAACGAGACGCCTTACCGTGGACCGGCAGCGAGATCTCATCCTGATGTTCAAAGAGGTGCTGCATAACATCACCCGCCATGCGGCAGCGACTGAGGTGAAGATCAAGCTCGCGCAGGTTCAGGATGCTGTCGTGCTTTCCATCCATGACAACGGTCGTGGTTTTGACACAAGTGTCATCACCTCAGGCATGGGCCTCATGAATCTACGCCGCCGTGCTGAGAAGCATCAGGGGCGTGCGGATATCATTTCCTCGCCACAAGGCACCACGTTAACACTTACTCTACCACTGCATGCCTGAATCCATCCAAGTCTGGCTCATTGAAGATCACAAAACGTATGGCGAGCGTCTGGCGCGTGCGCTGAATCGTGTGGAGGACATTGATTGTGGGAAGCGCTTCACGGCTTGTGAGGATGCGTTTGCGGTGCTCACCACGGAGACGGCGCCGCAGGTGCTGCTGCTGGATGTGGGGCTGCCGGGGATGAATGGGATCGATGCTCTGGCAAGGCTGCGGCAGCTGGCACCGAAGATGGCGATCGTGATCCTGACGGTGTTTGAGGAGGATGATAAGATCTTCCGCGCCATCTGCGCGGGAGCTGCTGGCTATCTTTTGAAGACCTCAAGTCCGGAGGACATTGCCGGAGCCATTCGCAGTGCGGCGGGTGGAGGTTCGCCGATCAATCCCACCATCGCCCGCCGCGTGCTGGAGATGTTTTCCAAGGCGAATGCAGCGCCGCAGCACAAGGACTATGGGCTCACGCCGCGTGAGCTGGAGATCCTGCATTTGCTGGTGGATGGGAAGACCATCAAGGAGGCGGCGGCTGATCTCGGCATCGGCTACTACACGGCGGATGAATACATCCGCGGGGTGTATGAGAAGCTGCAGGTGCGCAGCCGTGGGAGCGCGATCGCGAAGGCGGTGAAGGAAGGGCTGGTGTGACCTTCGCAGGCGGTCTTCACGCCGTCTTCCGCAGCACGCGCAGCCTTTCACGGCCCATGCGGCCATCAAAAGCCATGGTGGGGATGTAGTCCTCCACGGGCTGCCAGCGCGGCGCGCCGAACAAATGATCCAGCTCCGGCACGGAAATACCAAAGGGAGGTCCGGATTCACCGGGGTCCATATCAGGCTCGATGAACCACACGCCCACCAGCAGGCCGCCGGGCTTTAACAGCGTGTGGACAGCCTGCTCATACTTGCCGCGCCAGTCCGGTGGCATGGCGCAGAGGCAGGTGTGCTCGAAGATGTAGTCGAAAGAGCCCTTCCAGTCCGCAGGTGTGGCAAAGAGGTCCCCGAGCACAAAGCGATCGGCGATGGCGGGATGGGTTTCCTTGGCGCGAGCCACGGCGGTCTCGGAGATGTCGAGGCCAATCGCATCCACGTCGTGCTTCACCAGCATGAGCAGATCATGCCCAAGTCCACAGCCGGGCATCAGAGCGCGACCAGAGGGATTGTTATGCAGGACCCACTGTTTAAGAGGTGGAGATGGCAGGCCTTTGTCCCATGGTGTCTGGCCTTCGACGTAGAGTTGGTCCCAATCGGTCATGTTCAGTTACCTTCGGTTACGTCTGGATTGCCTTGCGGGATGTAGGAAGGAAAGCCGCCACGCCATTGGAGGTGCTTCATCGCTCCCGCGATTTCCTCTGGCGTGAGCTTGCTGAGGCCAAAGTAGTGGCCTTTGAAGGTGCCGACCGTGCCATTCCTGCCTTCGATCAGATTGAGGATGGTTTGCTCCATGTCATTGGGAGCAATGATGTCCGCTCCTGCGGCGCTTGCCCCCATGGTGAGGGAGGTGATCTCCTGGGCATTGCGCTGATCGCGCACGCGCAGGACCACGTCACGATGATAGCGTCCGAAGAATGAGATCGATATGGCAGACAGGACGCCGATGACCGCGATGACGATGAGCATCTCCACCACGCTGAAGGCGGCGCGGCATCGGACAAGGAGTGGATGCTGGAGGGTCTTTTTCAAAGGAGAGCCGGAACGCTCCTGCCAGACCAGATTTCTTCAAGTACTAGTTCCGGAGTGGCGGCGGCCTTCTCATTGTCATTGAGCCACTGCACGAAGGCCGTTAGGATCGGTGAGTGAACATCCATCATCTGGAACTGTTTTATTATGTGGCGAAGCACCAGGGCGTGAGCGCTGCGGCACGGCATATCCCGTATGGCATCCAGCAGCCGGCCATCAGCGCGCAGATCATCCAGCTCGAGGACAGCGTGGGCGTGACCTTGTTTCAGCGCCGGCCTTTTGAGCTCACGGAGCATGGCCGCGAACTTTTTGCTTTCATCGAGCCCTTCTTCTCCGGTCTGCCGAAGATGGCGGACCGTCTGCGTGGCGGCAATGAAGTGCGCCTGCGTGTGGGCGCGCCGCCTGCCATCCAGTATTGCTACCTTCCCAGGTTGCTGAAGGCGCTGAAGCAAAGGTTCGCGCATCTGGAGTTCTCCCTGTTCACGGGCTGGCAGGGGGAGTTTGAAGCGCGCCTGCTCGCGGGTGAGCTAGATCTGGTGGTGACGAGCATGTTTGGCAAGCCTTCGGCAGGCATGCGTCATCGTGATCTTCTGTCTTTGCCGATGGCGCTGCTGGTGCGTGAGAAGAGCCGGATCAAAAGCGCGGATGATTTTTGGAAGCAGGACCGCATCGAGGAACCGCTGATCTGCGTGGAGGAGGGAGATGCGCTCTGCCGCACTTTCCAGCATGAGCTGCAGCGGCGGAAGATTGAGTGGTATCCGGCGCTGGAACTCGCCGCGCTGGATCTGGTGGCCGAGTATGTGGCGCAGGGGTTTGGCGTCGGGCTCGTGGTCGACCAGCCGGACACCAAGGCACCGCCTGGGACGCGAAGGTTGAGACTGGATGACTTTCCGCCGCTCACCTATGTGGCCATGTGGCAAGGCAAGCCGACGCCGCTGATTGAAACGTTTCTCGAAGGGGCCTCGCACATGGCGGACGAACTCGGACGGTTGCATTCAGGCCTCCCCTCCTGAGAGTGCTTACGTGCAGCAGGGGCAGAGCTGGACCCAGTGTCCAGGCAAGACTTCCTTGAGCGAGAGATCCATGCTGACGCTTTGCTCCCAGTTCGGGTGCCTCATGCGGTGGCCGAAGGCGCAACCCGCAGGCGGATTGATGGGGGAGGGGACGTCTCCCTGCAGCAGCTTGCGCGAACGTCGCTGACTTGGATCTGGCACCGGGATGGCATCCAGCAGCGCTTTGGTGTAAGCGTGGAACGGGCTGTGATAAAGCTCCTCGGCGGGGGCGAGTTCGACGATCTTGCCGAGATACATCACGGCCACACGATCGCTCATGTGCTTCACGACGCTGAGGCCGTGGGCGATGAAGAGGTAGCTCAGGCCCATGTCACGCTGGAGATCGAGCAGGAGATTGAGCACCTGGCTCTGCACGGACACATCCAGTGCGGACACGGGCTCGTCGCAGACGACAAGCTTGGGCTTCAAAGCAATGGCACGAGCGATGCCGATGCGCTGGCGCTGGCCGCCGCTGAACTCGAAGGGAAACTTTTCTGCCGCACTGTTGGGTAGGCCGACCTTGTCGAGAAGGTCCAGTACCCACTTCCGACGCTCATCCTTCGTGCCGATCTTTTGGACGATGAAGGGCTCTTCCAAGATATCGCGAACGGTGTGGCGCGGGTTCAGGGACTCGGCAGGATCTTGGAAGATCATCTGCATGTTCTGCCGCATGGGGCGGAGTTCACCCATGCTCTTGTGGGTGATGTCCTGGCCATCAAAGGTGATCTTGCCGGAGGTGGGCTTGAGCAGGCGGGCGATGGCCTTGCCCAACGTTGTTTTGCCACAACCGGACTCACCGACGAGGCCGAGCGTCTCACCCTTGCCGAGTTCGAAAGACACACCATCGACGGCTTTGCAGGAGGCAACCGCACGCCTCAGCACACCGCCGCGGACCGGGAAGTGCTGCTGGAGATTCTGGACGGTGAGGAGGGACATGGTCAGAGATCGTTTTCGGTGAGGTGGGCCTGTTTCATCAAAGCTCGAAGCAACCCGATCTTGAGAGGTTGGTTTCCATGAACAGGGATGGTTAGAATGGCTTCTTCACCTTCTTTGGTCATAATGTGGTGGCTGCCTTTGATACGATTCAAAGTCCAGCCGTGGGCTTGGGCAGCTTTCAGGAAAGCCTTGCCGCTCACCTGCTTCATACTGCCAGGGCCAGAATAGAGGAACTGCTATCCAGGGATCGCTGAGCGCGTTCCTCAGCCGCTTCCATCCATCCTTGGATGGCTTCTCTCAGGTTCGCTTGGATTTCATCCATGGTTTCTCCTTCGGTCAGACAGCCTGGGAGTGAAGGCACTTCCGCCCAGTAACCGCCTTCCTCGGCTTTGTGGATGATGGCGTTGATGGTCATAGAAGTATTCCGGATTGGTAAATATATACGCTCGTTGCTAACAATTGCTTGAACGGGTTTCAAAGCTTGGGCTCCACACACACCGGGCAGTTCTCCACCCAATGGGCTGGCGCGATTTCGACGAACGCAGGGCGGGTGCCGAGTTCCTGCATCGTATGTTCGCGGCCGGAGCGTTCGGCGAAGCGGCAGCCGGGCTTGAAGTCGGCGATGCCGGGGACATTGCCGGGAATGGCTTTCAGCTTTGCTTTTGGGGTGCTGTCGAGCTTCGGAATGGAATCGAGAAGTCCGCGTGTGTAGGCATGGCGCGGGTTGGCGAAGAGATCATAGACGCTGGCGCGCTCGACGATGCGGCCGGCATACATGACAGCCACTTCATCGCAGACCTCGGCGATGACCCCGAGGTCATGGGTGATGAGGATGACGCTCATGCCAAGGTCGCTTTGCAGGTCCTTGATCAACTCCAGGATCTGCGCCTGCACGGTCACATCGAGCGCGGTGGTGGGCTCATCGGCGATGAGGAGTTTCGGCGTGTTGATCAGCGCCATGGCGATCATCACACGCTGTCTCATGCCGCCGCTGAGCTGGTGCGGGTATTCGTTCAGGCGCTGTTCCGGAGCAGGGATGCGCACCTTCTTCATCATCTCCAGGCAGCGTGCCTGCACCTGATCCGGTTTCGCTTCCTCATGCAGCAGGATGGCTTCGGCGAGCTGTTTACCAACGGTCTGCACAGGATTCAGGGCCGTCATCGGCTCCTGGAAGATCATGGAGATGTCATTGCCACGGATCTTGCGCATGTCCTCATGCGGCAGAGTGACGAGGTCCTTGCCTTCAAACAGGATGCTGCCGCCGAGGATCTTGCCATGTGGCTGGGGGAGCAGTCGGGTGATGGAAAAGGCGGTCACGCTTTTGCCGCAGCCGGATTCGCCGACGATGCCGAGCGTCTTGCCACGCGGCACATCAAAGGACACGCCATCGACGGCGGTCATGCGGCCCGCATCGGTGTCGAAGGCCGTCACCAGATCATGGACTTGGAGGATGGGGGCCGTGCTGCTCATCATTTCTTGCGATACTGGTCAAACACACGGGACATCTCACCGAAGCTTTTGCCTTCGCGCATGGCATCCAGGGTCTCGGTGCGGATGTCCTCATCGATCCACCAGGTGAAGGAGTCCAGGCCCTCGCGGGTCTGTTTCAGGTTGCCAGTCTTGGGCCAGCGCAACCAGCGCCAGTGGAAGTAGCGGTAGAGCGGTGTCTCCCAGGTGGTGATCTGGCAGCGGCTGTTGTGGGTGATCTCCTCGATCTGCCAGCACAGGCGCTGCATCTCGTCATCGTTCGGTGCCTTGCGCTGGAGGTCGATCAGCTTGTCCAGCTCAGGGTTGTCCATCATGGTGAAGTTGGTGGTGTTGCCCTTCTTCACCTTCTTGCCGTCCTTCATCTCATAGGCGTTGCTGGAGTGGAAGAACTGCCACATCTCCGGATACGGCGGCGTGGTGCCAAAGCCGGCCATGATGATCTCGTGCTCCTTCTCCTCGCCCTTCTTGAAGAGCTGGGTGAAGTCGATGGACTCGATCTTGAGATCCAAGCCAGCCTTCAGTGCGCCTTCCTTCCAGATCAGCGCGGCCTGCGTGTAGGCAGGATAAGTGCCGATGGAGAGAGTGAAGGAGAGCGGCTTGCCCTCTGCATTGACGAGGATGCCCGCGGAGTTGCGCTTGGTGAAGCCTGCCTTGGCAAAGTGCTCCTGCGCCTTCGCGGGATCATAGGGCAGCGCGCGCAGGGCTGGATTCATGAAGCGGCCAAAGCCTGACCAACTATTCTGCATGCGCACGGGGTCGCCACGAAGCACCACGGCGATGACCTTCTCGACATCCATGGCGTAGTGCAGGCCGGTGCGGACATCCAGGTTGTCGAGGAAGGGCTTGCTCTGATTGATGTAAAGGCAGCGCGGGATCTGCGGGAAGTCGTTGTAAAAAGTGTAGCGCTCCACGTAGCCGTTCAGCAGCTCGGGAATGTCACCTTTGTCATACCAGTAGTTCGGCGGCAGCATCTGCGCGGCGGAGCTGAAGAGGTCGATCTTGCCCTGGCGGAAGAGTTCAAAGGCGGTGTCCAGGTTGGGCACCATCTGGTAGACGAAGCGGTCCGCGTTGTAGCGATAGCGGTAGTATTTCTTGTCCTTGGCCCACCAGTTCTTCACGCGGCTTAGGGTGACGCTGCGGCCATATTTGACGTCTTCCGGCAGGATGTCATAGGCGCCAGTGGTCGGCATCTTTCTCCACTGATAGCGGGCAGGGAAGTCATCGCCAAACTCGCGGAAGAAGTGGCGGGGCATGGGCCCGCCGAGACCATCTTGCGGGGCACCTGTCAGCAGCACGGGATCGGGCGCGGTCTCCACCAGCGTGACGGACATGGTATGGTCGTCATATTTGGCGACCGAGGCGTAGTGCTCGTGTGCATAGGCATACGAGTAAGGGTCCTTGGTGTACTTCGAACGCGCGATGTAGAGCGTCATGAAGAAGTCCTCGACGGCGACCTTCACGCCATCGGAATACGTGGCCGATGGATCCAGTTTGAAATAGACGGTCTTGCGGTCCTCGCCGATGGCCCAGGCCTCGGCGATGCAAGGCATCCATTTGCCCACATCACGATGGAGCTGGACCAGGGACATCTCGATGTTGTCCCAATGCTCGCTGCGGAAGGTGTTCCCACCATCTGGCCCGATGAAGCGCAGGGTGGGCGGGAAGTTCGGCATGTCGTAGCGGAAGGTGCCGCCCTTCTTGGCTGCTGGATCGCCCAGCTCTGGATAGTCAGCGCCGGTTTCCCACTTCAGGTTAGGCGGCAGATCCGCCAGCGTCTTGAACTGATAGACCTCGGGATGCGCCTTCCACTCGGCCTCGACTTCCGCCGTGTTGTCATACGGCGGGAAGCGCACATCCTCATCCCGCGAGCAGGAGGGCAAGCTCAGAGCCAAGAGCAGAGGGCAAAGAGTCCATGCCCATAAAGCGATGAGCTTCATGCTGCGTCGTTCCTCGCACTTCACTGGTGGTTCTACGGTCATTGATAGGTCGTGAATTTTTTCGGATCGAAGGCTTCGCGCACGGCCTCGCCCACGAAGGTGACGAGCACCAGCACCAGGCTCATGGCGGTGAAGGCGCTGGTGACGATCCAGGGGTAATTGAAGTTATCCACGCCCTCGTGGAGCAGGCGGCCCCAGCTCGGCACATCCGGCGGCAGGCCGAAGCCCAGGAAGTCCAGGGCGGCGAGTGCGATGATGACATCAGCGACCACAAAGGGTGCGAGTGTCACAAGGATCGCGATCACGTTGGGCAGCACATGATGGAAGATGATGCGCCGGGTTCCCATGCCAAGCAATCGTGCGGCCGCCACGTAGTCCCGCTCTTTTTCCCTGAAGGTGGCGGTGCGCAAATACGTCGTGGTCTCCATCCACTTGAACGCTGCGAGAAGGACAACAAGCAATGGCAAGGTGGGGCTGACGAGCGAGCCAATGATCATCACCACAAACAGGAAGGGAAGCACCTGCCAAATCTCAATCAATCGCTGGCCGAACAAGTCCACCACGCCGCCGAAGTAGCCCAGGGTGCCGCCGATGAGCACACCGGCGGTAAACACCACGAGCACAAAGAGCACAGCGGCGATCAAGGCCTGCTGTAAACCACCGTAGAGCATGGCGAGCACATCCGTGCCGGTGGTGTTGGTGCCGAGGTAATGCTTCTGCTCAGTGGATGGCGCGGCGGGCGGATAGACGAGGCGCTGCCAGACATCGCTGGCCTGGCCTTCATAGGCTGCGGCCTTGCCTTCGATGAAGTCGCTGTAGGTGGTGCGGGTGCCTTTGGCGAACATGCCCTGCTCGATGGTGTCGCCCTTCTCATTGTAGCCACGGAAGTCGCCATGACGCACGCCGCTTCGAAACTGGAACTCCTGGCGCTTCATCTTCGGATCCGTGGCAAAGACGGTGTAGGCACCACCATTGAAGGGCTGGCCGTGGCGCAGCAGTTTGCCGTCCTTCATCTCCAGGGTCTCGATCACTTCGGGGGTGTCGAGCGCGGAGTCATACGGGACTGGCGGCATGACCACCCAGTTGCCTTTGCCTTCCTCCTCAAAGGTTTTCTTCAGCTCGCGGTAGTCAGCCTCTGAATCACCTGCCAGTCCATAATTGCTGCCGGGAACTACCCCGTGAACAAAGGGGAAGCTGAGCTTGCCCTGATAACTCACGATCAAGGCGCGCTTGCCGACGAGGAGGCTGTCCAGTGAGGCGAGACCTGTGAGAGACAGCAGGATGAGAAAGGAAGCATAGCCGCGACGGATGCGAGTGAAGCGCTGGAGCTTCTTCAAGGTCAGCGGGGAGATGTTCCACTCCTTGCGGCCGCGCATGACCAGCCACACGCCGAGAGCCAGCAGCAGGGTGGCAAGAGCATAACCAACAACGCTACCAGCCAGAAACGGAACCTTGATCACCGGCACATGCAGTCCCGCCAGCCGCTGCGCCAGGGAGAGCAGCGAGAAGACGGTGAGGAGGATGCCTGTGGTGCGTGGAGACATGGGTCAATGGAAGCGCACACGCGGATCGGTGAGCGCGACGAGGTAGTCAGAGAGGATGTTCCCCAGCATGATGAGGATCACGTCCAGCGTGAGGATGCCCATCACCAGCGGGTAATCTCGGTCGGTGATGCTCTGGATGGTGAGCAGGCCGAAACCGTCGATATTGAAGATGCGCTCGATCAACAGCGAGCCTGCGACAAACACGGTGGTGATGCTGCCAAGTGTGGTGACGATGGGGATCAGCGAATTGCGCAGCGCATGGCCGAGCACGGCATGCTTGTAGCTGGAACCTTTGGCAATGGCCGTGCGCACGTAATCGGCGGCGAGGTTGTCCATCAGGTTGTTCTTCATGAGCATGGTCAGGAAGGCGAAGCTGGTGACCATGTAGCAGGCGAGCGGCAGGATGGCGTGGTGGATGACGTCCCAGATCTTGCCGCCGAAGGTCAGCGTGGAGAAGTTTTCACTGGTGAAGCCTTCCGTGGGGAACCAGCCCATGCGTGCCGCGAGATACACCACGACCAGACTGCCGAGCAGGAAGCCGGGGATGGAGTAGCCGATGAAGATGAGGATGGAGGTGACGTTATCAATCACCGTGCGGTGCTTGATGGCCTTTAGGATGCCGAGCGGGATGCAGACGATGTAGGCGATGAAGAAGGTGAGCAGGCCATAGAAGAGCGAGACAGGCATCTTGGAGATCATCATCTCCAGGACATCCATGTTGTAGTTCGTGGAGAGGCCGAAGTTCCCCTGCAACAGGCCGCTGAAGGTGGGGTGAAACACGGCCACGCGCTGCTTTTCAGGCTCGTGACGTGTTTTGTAGTGGGCGATCACGTCCGCATCCGGCCCAGTCAGTGTGCCATCGCGCTTCACGCTGGCCTGACTGATCTTGTAGGCATTCGTGGCGGTCCACTGCTCACGTGGCAGCAGCATCTTCAGCGTCACAGGCATCTCGTCTTTGCCCGCTTCAAACTTGATCCATTGCTTCGACTCCTCACGCGGCCAGATGCCGAGCCAGGCCGCATAGGCAGGGAGAAAGGGTTTGTCGAAGCCGTAGTAGGCCGCCATCTCCTCCTTCTGCTCGTCGGTCATGGAGGCCCCGGCATTTTTCGGGCCGCCGCCGCGCTCACTGGCCAGGGCGGTCTGCATGGCCTTCTCCATGGGACCTCCAGGCACGATCCGGGTGATGCCAAATACGACCAACGTCGCCCCGAGCAAAGTCGGAAGGATGAGGAGGAAACGTCGGAGGAAGTAGTCGCGCATGAGGCGGTAGCAGGCGGGTAGCTTCAGACATACGTGTGAGCCGCACAAGGATTTGTGTCTATTTTTGCGGACTCAGGTGGTTGCCCTTTAGGCTCGTCTTAATGTGCGACTTCCCAATCTTCGAACAGTTCAAACGTTCTGAATTCCAAGGACGCTTGTCATGAACTCCGCCACATCTCTCCCGCATGTCATGGTTTTGATCATGACTTTTGGTGCCGGGGCAGGGGTGACCTATCTAATGACGAAGCCGCCTGAGGTGAGGGTAGAAAAGCCCAAGGCTGAAAAACCGCCACAGGACCGGGTGGCGAAGGTCGAAAAAGCGGGGTCGCTGTCGTCTTCCGGCAAGCCCGCGGATCCGAGGTCGCCTGGAGTGGCGGCCAGGGACCTGCTCAATTCATCTGTGCCGATCCGTCATCGCTTCGAGAGGGAAGGCTGGGACTTGGCGGGCGTGGGGATTGAGGCGGCGATGGACAGGATGTCTCAACTGATGGGTTATGGCGACGCTCAGGAGCGCTCTGCCTTTATCAGCGGCATGTTTGAGCAGTTCGCCCTGAGCCAGAAGCCGGCTGAAGCGCTGGCGGTGTTGAAGAGGATGAAGGAAGGACTCGATCGTGAAACGGCCATGGCGGCGCTTTTGCGCGGATGGCGCCACAGTCCAGAGGTCTTGACGGTGAATGGTGAGTTTGGCATCGCCGGAACGCTCGGACTGTACATGCTGAAAAGCAGGAGCAGGGATGTCACTCCCCAGGAACTGGCGGCCTTCGCGCGGGATTTTATGAAGGGAAGCTCACGGGGGACTCTGCTGGCGGAGATCGCCGCCACACTGGCGAAGACCGACCCGGCGGCGGCTTTTGCGCTGGGCAATGAGCTGACCGGCCAGCAGCAGATGGCCTTCATGCACCGGTTTGCCGATGGCTGGGCTGCCGAGGATCCGGACGCCGCCATGAGATGGGCAGCCACGGTGCCGGATCTGGTCACACGCGCGGAACTCCAGGCCAGCATCATCGAGGCAGAGGCGCGGAAGGACGTGGTGGGCGCGGCTCGGCATGCCCACCAGCTACCAGCCAACACGCCAGGAAGAATCGAGGCGCTCCGATCCGTGGCCCAGGAGTGGGCTGCCAAGGACACACGTGCAGCCCTGCAGTGGGCGGAGACGCTGACGGACGAGGTCGAGCGCAACGCCGCGCAGACGGGGATTCGTGCTTCTGCGCCCGTGGGGATCGGAGCCTTGCTGGGAACGCAAGATGGCCTGCCGGTGATCTCTGGTCTGATGGATGGTGGCGCAGCCCAGCGCTCCGGCACGCTGCAAAAGGGCGATCGCATTTTAGCGGTGAGTGACGGTGGCGGTCAGTGGGTGGACGCCAAGGATGCCAATCTCGCGGACGTGGTGGGTTTGATCCGAGGTGAGGTGGGCAGCGCGGTGTCCCTGCGCGTCCAGCCCGGCGGTGGGGGAGCACCACGCGTGATCACCATCACCCGGCAGCAGATTATGCGCTCGCCGGATGCGAAGGTCACTCAGTAAGCGGGGTGCTCTTACCTCACGCGCTTCATGGTGTAGGTGCCCTTGTCCATGGCACACTCATAGTCCGCGCGGAATTCATCGCCTTTGATGGTGCCGGTGTAGGTGTAGCGGCCACCGGCCCACTTCGGCATGTCATGCTGGCCGGTGAAGGTGCTGCCGTTTTTGCCTTTAGCGGCCTTCACGCGATGATCGGCCAGATAGGAACCGCTGAGAATCTTCCCCCAGGTGGCGTGATAGCGGAAGGGGTGGTCACCCTCGGCATTCTTCGCGGGCCCGACCACCGCGCGCAGGCGGCCATGGTGGCCGGAAGCCGTGCTGTTCCAGGTGCCTTCCCAGGCACCTTCGACGCCGGGTTTGGGACCGGCTTTGAGAGCCTGTCGCCACTCCTTCTTGAAGGTCATGGAGCAGGAGGAGAGCAGCGCGGTGGTGAGAAGCAGGAAAAGGAGGCGTGGCATGATCTTGGGCAAACGTGCCGCGTGAGGCATCTTTTGCCAGAGCCGACTTCATGAGCTGCATCCGACGAAGAAAAAGCTGTCCAAAGCATCGCCGGTCCGGTCTACCCTACTACCACCATGGACCGCCGCCACTTTCTGACCTCCGCCATTCTTTCCGCCATCGCTCCTGTGCTCGCCCAGGAGAAGCGCGCGCCGCGCATCGTCCTGCGTTCCTCGTGGCAGACCGTGAACATCGGGGACATCGCCCACACACCGGGCGTGCTGCATTTGCTGGAGCAGCATCTGCCGGAGGCTGAGATCCGGCTCTGGCCAAGCAGCGTGAGCAATGGGGTGGATGAGATGCTCATGAAGCGTTTCCCGAAGCTGAAGATCATCAAGGGGCGCGAGGACATCCTGGCCGCGCTGAAGGAATGCGACTTCTTGCTGCATGGATCGGGGCCGGGATTTGTGGCACAAAAGGATGTGGCCAAATGGCGGGACCAGACGGGCAAGCCGTATGGCATCTACTGCATCACGTATGCTTCCAAAGATGCGGCTTCGCATGACCTGCTCACGGGAGCAAAGTTTGTTTACTTCCGGGATTCAGTGTCTCTGAAGTACGCCCAGGACCACGGCGTGAAGTCACCGCTCATGGAGTTCTGTCCGGAAGGTTCCTTCGCGGTGGATCTGCGCAATGACGCGGCGGCCGATGCCTTCCTCAAAGAGCACCAGCTTGAGCAAGGAAAGTTCCTCTGCTGCATTCCGCGCTACCGCAACACACCTTACTGGAAGATCAAAAAGGGTCAGGCCTTTGATGAGAAGAAGCATGCCCGCAATGAAGCGATGAAGGAGCATGATCTGGCTCCGCTGCGAGAGGCGATCGTGCAGGTGGTGAAGCAGACGGACATGAAAGTGCTCGTGTGTCCGGAAGACGCCAGCCAGATGGAGATCGGCAAGGAGATGCTGATCGACAAGCTGCCTGCGGATGTGAAGGATCGCGTGGCCTGGCGGCCTAACTACTGGCTCACCGATGAGGCCCTGAGCACCTATGTGCGCAGCGCGGGACTCTTCGGCGCGGAGATGCACAGCCCCATCATGTGCATCGGCAACGGCATCCCGGCCATCGTCTGCCGCTGGGCGGAGCAGACGAGCAAAGGTCTCATGTGGCGCGACATCGGTCTCGGCGAGTGGCTCTTCAACATCGACGAGGAAAGCGAGATCCCCGGCATCCTTCCTGCCGTGCTGGCCATGGCCAAGGACCCTGCTGCCGCGAAAGCCAAGGCCGAGAAAGCCCGTGACCTCGTGAACGAGCTGCAGCGCAAGTCCATGGAGAAGGTCAAGGAACTCAGCGCTCCTGCCTGAGCCTAACTATTTTACCACTGATGGGCACTGATGACCAAGCACCAGAGGGACTGGTCAGTATCAGTGCCTACTAGTGTATATCAGTGGTAAGTCAGTTGCCCTTGCCTTCGCGCTTCACGGCGTCCCAGGCTGCATCCATTTCCTCGAGGGTGCATTCGTTGAGCCTCTTCCCGGCGGCGGTGATCTTCTCCTCGATGGCGTGGAAGCGCCGAACAAACTTTTCGTTCGCAGCGGCGAGGGCGGGCTCGGAGTCGATGCCCAGCTTGCGGGCCAGATTGACCACGGTGAAAAGCAGGTCGCCCAGCTCTTCTTCCATCGCGGCGATTTCACCCTGGGCCACGGCTTCCTCAAGCTCGGCGATCTCCTCGCGCAGCTTGCCGAAGACGGGGGTGGCGTCCGGCCAGTCAAAGCCCACGCGGGCGGCTTTCTTCTGCAGCTTCTGGCCGCGCATGAGGGCGGGCAGGCCGGAGCCCACACCGTGGAGCATGCCTTCCTTTTGCGTGCCTTTCTCCTGGCGCTTGATGGCGTCCCACTGGGTCAGCACGGCATCGGAGGTGGCGGCGCTGGCCTCGCCAAACACATGGGGATGACGGCGGATGAGTTTTTCTGAGATGCCATGAGCCATCTTGTCCAGGTCAAAGGCCCCCGTCTCACTTGCGATCTCGGCGTGGAGCACCGGCTGGAGGAGGAGATCGCCTAATTCCTCGCAGATCAGGTCCGGATTGCCACTTTTGATGGCGTCCACCACCTCGTAGGCCTCTTCCAGAACATGAGGGATGAGGGTCTCGTGGGTCTGCTCCATGTCCCAGGGGCAGCCGCCGGGGGCGCGCAGGCGATGGACGATGTAACGGAGGCGTGTCAGGCCGTCGGGGTGATCGAGACTCATGGGTTGCCGCTAGCGCGAAAAACCGCCCCTGGCATGGAAAAAGTTTGCACCCCCGCCCACTGTGCCTACCGACTCGACTGTCTCCTTTTTGGATCTCCCGTCGTAATTCATTATCCGAACCCCTCCCTCCATATGGCCTCTGAACTTGTCCTGAACCTGAACGAAGCGAACTTCGACGCTGAAATCTCCTCCTCCACCGTGCCCGTGATCGTGGACTTCTGGGCCGAATGGTGCGGCCCTTGCCGCATGCTCGGCCCGGTGCTGGACCAACTCGCCACTGAAAAAGCCGGCGCGGTGAAAGTCGCCAAGGTGAACGTGGATGAGAACCCCGGCCTGGCGCAGAAGTTCAACGTCCGCTCTATCCCCATGCTGCTTTTCATCAAGGACGGCGCCGTGAAGGACACCGTCGTCGGCGTGCAGTCCAAGGCCGCCCTGGCCGCCAAGCTGGACGCGATCGCGTAATGACTGATTTTTGACTGTTGGTTGCGTTTTGCTGCGGGTGATCCGGCTTCGGCCGGGTCACCCGTTTTTTTGGCCGGAGGACTGATTTAACCGCCGATAGCGCAGAGATCAAGGATGCTTGGCCCTGCGGCTGTGGGCTATCTGCGATCGCTCTAAGACCGTGAGATGGCGCGAGCGATATAGCGGATCATCCCCTGACCACAAAATCCCCTTGCTAGCTCTAAATTTAGCTGTTTACTAATTTAGTAAATTACTAACGCAGTAAATCACTCTTCAAATGGACATTCCAAATCATCTCAAGCACAAGGCCGTGATCGTGGCCGAGAACTACCACCAGATTGATGGCCAGTACGCTGGCGACACCGATGCCATGGGACTCTCTCTCGGGCTGGCCCAGTGGAATGAGCGCGGCAAGGTGGACATCTCCGCCAAGGTCTGGCGCCACACGGGCGAAAAGTGGTCTCGCCAGTCAGAGGAGCTTCCGCTCCATCGCGTGCTGGACCTGGCCCTGCTGATCTGCGAGGCGAAGAAGCACATGAAGGAGGCCTATCGCTTCGAAAAGCTCTACGACCCCCAGGCCCCGCAGATCGGCCGGATCGATCTTCAGGGCGCGGCGATGTCTGTGTCGATCAACACCAACAACGAGATGATCGATGAAGATGTGAAGTTGTTCCGCGACTGCCTGAGCAAGGAGGACGAACGGATCGGCGAGCGGCTCCAGCGCCTGGCAGCGGCTCTAAAGGCCCTGGGCTACGGGGCGGGGAATTAGCCCCCGCTTGCTCGGGCGACGAAGTGGCCTCACCCACGGCGTCAGACGCGCAAGACATGCTTACGGCGCCTGCACGGTAAGCTGCACCGGGTCTGTATTGAGGACGTTTTGATCGAGAAGGTAGGCCTGTTGGCTGACCGTGACGATGGCGCGCTGGGAGATGGTGCATTGGTAGCTGCCAGCATAGGTGGCATTCACTCCGGTCAGGGTCAGGGTGGCGGTGGTGGCTCCGGCGACGCCGAGTCCATTCGCGAGTTTCATGCCATTCCGACGCCACTCGTAGACGAGGATGGTATCGCCAGACACAATGCCTCCGGTAACAGCCACCATGAATGAGGCATTGGCACCTGTGGCAACAGTCTGGGCCTCAGGAGTCGTCGTCAAGACCAGCGGATTCGCGGAAAGGCGGGCCTTGCCCGAGAGTTGGCTGGTGACGGCCTTGGCTGGAGGGATGAGGAGTTGATCCAGAAGGAAGTAGCCTGCGCCATAGGTGCCTCGGGGCGGTGCACCTTGCTGAGCTTGTAGATTAGAGGTGGCGGTGAGTCCCGGGATGGAGTCGATCTGCGGGATGATCAGCCCTTGGAACGTAACAGAGCGCTTTTTCGAGTCATCCTGCAGTTCAAAGGTGCCTGTGTAGACCCCTGTGGCGGCGTTCACCTTCAGCGTCACCTTGGCGGGATTTGTGGTGGGGAAGGTAGCTTTGTTCGCATTGTCCAGTTGCAAGGTGATGTCAGGATCCACGGCGGCGAGAGGCAGCCCACCATGGCTGAAGTCCAGGCGGGTGTTGGCAGGAACGGACATGAGATTCATGACCACAGGTGTGAATTGAGCCCGCGGTGGCTGGTGGTACCAGCCGCTCACATTCATCACGATTTCTGAAAATCCGGAGCCGTAGAGCTTGTCCTTGGCGGGGGTGAACCCGTCTCTGATCCAGCGGGCCTCTCCCTGAGTGCTGTGATAGCGAAGGCTGGCGGTGCTGCTGTTGTCACTGCGCACAATCGAAGTGCCGATCCT
Source organism: Verrucomicrobiota bacterium (assembly GCA_040387935.1). Taxonomy (GTDB): domain Bacteria; phylum Verrucomicrobiota; class Verrucomicrobiia; order Verrucomicrobiales; family Verrucomicrobiaceae; genus Prosthecobacter. Next base: position 254,842 of record JAZKCU010000007.1, read on the forward strand.
GGCGAGGAGGGAGCCGGTGTTAGTGTAGAGCATCTGGAACAAGCAATACTGCCCCTGCGTGCTGACGATGCTGCTCCCGGTGATGGAGGTCCCGTCCGGGAGTTTTCCGGCAAAGGTTCCGATCCCTGAATAGGAAATGGTCAGGGTCGTGTAGCCATCTCCTTGGGGAATGCCGGGCCTGCCCACGTCTGTCTGCGGCAGATTTAGGCCCAGGTTTTGTACTCCTGCAAACACGCAGGGTTTGCGCGCCTCTGACCAAGTTTGCCGATGTCCGTAGAAGTTGGCTCCCACCGGGCCATCCGATACCGAGCCAATGACGTCACCTGTCGATGGCGAGATGATGATCAGGAGATCGAGCATCCTGCCGGCCTTGTTCTTGAAGCTGAGGGACGACGCATAGACGAGCTGGCCCCCATAGGGCGTCACCTTCAGAGCCCCCTTTAAAAGGTAGCTGTCTCCCGCCAGCAGCAGCTTGGCGGAAAGGGATGCGTTGTCAGTCACGGTCAGGTCGAGCCTGCCGCCTTTGTCACGATTGATGTTGGGTGATGGATTGACCAGCGCCACAAAGGTGCCCGCACCGGCCGTTTCCATGGCGATGATGGTGATGGCGCCATTCACCGCGAGACCGGTCCCCGCAGGATTCTGCGCGGTGGCCGTGATCGTGTAGGTGCCCTGCTGGGTTGGGTAGCCGCTGATCACGCCGGTAGTTGCATGACAGGTTAGGCCCGGGGGCAGGCCTTTGACACTGAAGGTTGCTACGGTGTTGGCGGCAAACGGGATGCCGTCGACGTCTTTCGGATAAGGCAGCGTGTAGGAGTAAAAGTCGCCCACATACCCCTGCGGTGGAGCATTCTCTCCAGTCATCGCGGAAAGCTGGGGCTTCTGCGAAACCGCGAGCCGGACGATGCCGCTGACCGTCACGGGCAGGTTGGCAGGAGGCGTGACCACGCAGGTGTAGTCCGCGCTGTCGATGCCAAAGCCCGCGGCAGTGATGCTCAGCGTGGCGCTGGTCATGCCAGTGAAACCGGAGGTGCCAGGGAGAATGGGCTGGCCGTTTTTCCGCCATGAATACTGCGTGAAGGGACCTGCCACGGGAGCCGCCAGCTTCACCGGTTTACCCGGCGCGGCCACCACGGTGCGCGTGCTTTTGTCCACGATGAAAACCTGGCAGGCATTGGTGGTATCTGTCTTGCCATTGCTGGCCGTGCCCTTGTAGGCACCGGCATCCGCCAGCGTGGTGGTGGGGAGATGAAGCCGGTGTGTGGTCTGCCCCTTGATCACCGTGCTGCCGCGCTTCCAGGTGAAGACGGGCTCAGGCCCGCCCAGCACCGCGACACTCAGGTCCAGGGGCTGGCCAGCGGTGATCAAAAGCTGGTTAGGCAGTTCGGAGATGATGTCTGCCGGAGCCCGAAGGGTGAGCGTGGCGGCGGCGCTCGTGACAGAGGTGTTGGCGTTGGAAACGACCACATCGTAGGAGCCTTCGTGGGGAATCTGTACCGGAGCGAACGTGAGAGAGGGTGCGGTGCGGCCGGATATCGGAACGCCATTGCGACGCCACTGGTAAGTCAGTTCTGGTCCGGTGGCGGTGACGCTGAAAGTGGCCGTACCGTTGACGTTCACCAGCACGGATGCCGGTTGCTTCGTGATGGCTGGCGGCGCGTACTCAGCCACGGAGGAGACGGTGAGAGTCTGGCTCCGGCTGCCACCATCCGCATCGCGCGCGGTGACGGTGAGCTCACGCAGGCCGATCGACGCGCCCGTCAGCTGCAGATGTCCGTTGGCGATGCTGGCGGTCACGTTCTGCTCACCGGTAGGCGATGCCACGCTGTAAGTTAGGCCTGGCACCACGCGGGCGGTCACCACACGCACGGTGAGGTTGATGTCCATCTCCGCAGGAGCTGCTGCCGCATCCATGGGGACGTCGTAGGCAGCCTCCAGCTTGTTGTCCAGGATGATCCTTCGGTCGGTGGGGCTTTCCAAATAGTTCGCCACAGGCAGTTGATGGATGGCATTGACCACTGGCTTGCTGGCATCTGCCACACGTCCAAAGACAGTGAAGCCGGAGTTCTGGTTGTCCAAATTGGCGGCGTTGTCGGCCAGATTGATGCAGAAGTCGGTGGTGGCACTGTCGGGTGCGCCCATGTAGCCAAAGTTCTCATCCCGGTAGAAGTAGCCTAGACCATCCGTGCCCATCGAGGTGCGCATGCCGCGCTTGGCCGCTGACAGGGTCCAGGGCAGATTCGAAAGCCCGGGCTCGTTCAGGGCGGAGGGACGCTTCAGGACAGAAGCAAAGGTCTTCGGCGCTGACACTGCCCTGAGGCTGCCTGCCTGGAGCACAAAATCCTTCGTCAGGCGGTGAAGGACGAGCTGGTCATAGTCTCCCGCGTTCACATAAGCCAGGAAGTTCGCCACTGCGGCTGGAGCGGCGCTCGGGTAAAGGATGAAGTCCACGTTTCCCTTCGTCGTGGCAAAGCGCACTACCGTCTCTGAATCGACATCACTGAAGAAATCATCGAGCGGCACGCTCAGAGATGTTCCTACACTCAGAATGCGATTGGCCAGGGTCTGCTTCACGACCGGAGTCGCGGTGGCGGGAGTGCCGCGGAGATGCAGCGTGGCCCGTGCGGTCGTGCCGTCTTGAAACACCGCTGTCATGGCACATGGGAAGTGGCCAAAGATCGTAGGTGTCCCGGAGATGGTGGCTGATGGAGCATCAAAACTCAGGCCATAGGGCAGCCCCGTCACAGTGAGCTGGGCGAGCGAGGCCGCGTCTGAGGTGGTGATGCCATGAGTGAAAGCCTCTCCAACCTGGAACGGCACTGCCAGCTTGCTGGTAAACCCGTGCTTTGGTGTCGCCGTCGCGATATTGCTCGGCGTGCTGGAGCTCGTCTCATCCTTGGCCACAGCGCGCACGATGAACTCATAGGTCGTGCCCTTGGTAAAAGGCGTGAAGGTGGGAATGCCAGCATCCAGATCCGAGGTGGTGAACGAGTCCACACTGACCCGTGTCACGCCGTGGGGAACGGCTCGTGCAAAAGCGAAAGCCTCGGCGCTCCCTGCTGGCCTGACCAGAATGTCATGACCATCATCCACCGCCGAGCGGTCCGTCCAGGACAGATCCACCGTCCCCGCGACGCCGGAGGTGGTGGCGGCAAGGTCGGCGGGTGCCAGCAAGGTCCCCGTGCTGGCCGAAGCCGCGCCTGAGTAGTCAGAATAGAAGTAGGCGGTGTTGCCCCCGGTCGGGGTATGGCTTAAATAAGCCATCACACGAAATTCCACGCCCGTGTTGGGAGCGATCGGAATCTTCACGTCCCTGACATTTTCCGCCACCAAGTATAAGGGCTTGAACTCCCCCTGCGCGCCTGGGCCACTGGGGCGGCCTTCGATCGAATAACCCGTCTCGTTGCTGGAGTTGTCCTCCCAGGAAAGGCGGAATGAGTCCTCGCCATCCGCTGTCACTTGCAGGCCTGTCGGCGCTTTGATCTGAGGTATCTGCAAAGCTCCTGTTTCGACTGAGCTGGGCGTTTCATTCCAATTCGTGACTTGGTCGCGAATAGCGCGAAGGCGGAACTGATAGGCCTGGCCTGGAATGAACTCCAGCCGGCGGCCATCTGCGCGAACCAATAGGTTAGACAAGGTGAATGTCTGAGGACCGAAGGGGATGATGCCCACATCCACCCAGTCCTGCTCCCCCATGTTTGGCCGGATCTGGCGCATCTGTACCTGCTGCTGAAGGTCGGTGGAGCTGTTGTCCACCCAGGTGAGCAGCACCCGGCCATCATCAAGACTCGTGGATGACGGGCTGGGATCCCGGTCCACCAGCGTCGCGGTAAGGTTTGACGGAGTCGACAGAGTGACTTGCGAGTCCGGCACCACGGTGTTGATCTGAAGGCTGCTCGCTTCGGAGACGGTGCCGTTGAACTTCCATACTTCGACCTTGAATTGCACCACGGTGCCCTTGGGCGTGCCTTCCACAGAGACGATGGCCTGGGCTGAGTTTGCCGGCAGGGCCTGCCAGGGACGCCATGCGCCTGAGATGCCAAAACGCTGGTAGATGACGTAGCCCTCCTCATCCGAGGCATTGTCCTGCCACACGAGGTTGTAGCTGTGCCAGGTGTTCAACTGCAGGCCCGTCAAAGTGCCGTAGCGAGGGTAGCCCGCACGGGAAAAGTAAACGCTGCCGTTGGTGGGCGCGGAAGGTGCCTTTCCCCAAGCTGATCCGGCCAAGCCAAGGATCGTGGCGATGAGGAGCAAAAGTGACGGCCTTAGGTAGGGTGAATGTCTCAAAGCGATAAGTCTCCCTTACAGGCTTTTCGATGGTTTCGAAAAGGATTTTTGAGGTGGCTCAGGGTTGCGATGTGAGTGCCTGAAGAAGCGGTGCCATGCCTTCCCCTCTTTCCTGAGTTGACGGAATTTGTGGCGCTGAGTATGACACACCCACCATGCGTCTGCTTCTCCCCTTGCTCCTCGTCGCCGCGTTTTTCATCGGCTGTGTGACCCCGGCGGCCGCGCAGACTCCTGGCACGAAGCTGCGGATCGCCACCCGCAATCTTGAACCCTTCTCCTTTGACAAGGACGGCCGCCGCGTCGGCTACGCCGCAGAGTTGTGGGACCAGCTCGCCCGTGACACGGGCCTGGAATACGAGGTCCAGGTGGTGAACACCGCCGCCGACATCATCGACGCGCTGAAAAACAAGACGGCCGATGTCGGCGTGGGCGCCATCAGCGTCACCGCCAAGCGCGAGGAGATCATCGACTTCTCCCAGCCCTTCTATGAGTCCGGCCTGCAGATCCTCACCTCCGGCGGCGGTGGCAGCTTTGCGGACAGCATGCTCGCCCTCCTCAGGAACCTCTTCAATCTCGAGCTCATCGGCATGTTCCTCCTGCTGCTGTTCACCATGCTCATCATCTCCCACCTCGTCTGGCGGTATGAGCACAAGATCAATGGCGACCAGTGGCCCGAGACCTACAAGGCCGGTCTCTGGGAGTCCTTCTGGTGGACCATCAGCACCCTCCTCGTGGGCGGTGCGGATAACAAAGGCCCCGTCGGCGTCGGCGGCCGCATCATCGCCATCGTCTGGATGCTCCTCAGCATCGTCCTCGTCTCCCTGCTTACTGCGTCCTTCACCACCACCCTCACCATCAATACCCTCAAGGGTGACATCAACGGCCCTGGCGACCTCCCCGGCCGCAAGGTCGCCACCGTCCAGGGCAGCACCGCCGAAACCTGGCTCACCGCCAAAGGCGCCAAGGTCGAGCCCTTCGCCACCGTCACCGACTGCGTCCTCGCGCTCAAGGACGGCAAAGTGCAGGCCGTCGTCTACGATGCCCCCGTGCTCCAGTATGAGGCCGGCAAGCTCAACGACGACAAGCTCCAGATGGTCGGCCAGATGTTCCAGCGCCAAAACTACGCCTTCGCCCTCCAGCAAGACAGCCCCCTCCGCGAGCGCCTGAATCAAGCCCTCCTCAAGCTCTCCGAGCAAGGCGTCGGCAACGAACTCCGCAAAAAATACTTCGGCGAGGACCAGTAAGCGGGGAAGGCAAGCCGAGCCGTTTGCCGTTGTTTGCGATGGTTGACGGTCGTTTACAGTGGTTTCCAGAAGGGATCCAGCATGGGTCATATCCACCCATCGTGGAGCGCGAGTGTCCTCACTCGCAGGCCAGTTACGACAGCAGCTTTGATCTACCTTGATTGAGCTGGATCACTTCCAACGTGGCCACCTTTCTCCGAAAGGTGAGCCCCAGACTCTGGCCGTCTCACAGCATCAGGATCGTGCGCCAGCAAAGTAGCCATTACACTCCGTGTGGTGAGCCCACGACCCCCGCCAACAAAACCAACCTGGATCAACCGAGATCTACCTGGATCACTCCTCACCGTGCGATTGGAACTCTCCAGCGCCAATGGCGCGCCCCATACCAGCCTAGGGTGCCTAGCCCTAGGTCATCACGCGCCTCAAAGCCCGAAGCGCTGAAAGCGCGCCCCATGCTGGAGCAACCTTGATCTACTTGGATGAGCCGGGACCCACCTAAAGCACCTCAAGCGAAGCGCGCCAGCAAAGTGGCCATCACCACTCCGTGTGATGAGCCACCGATGCCACCAACTCCCTCCACCCTCCTCCATCCCATAAGGTCGGAGCCAGTCGGATCGAACCGGATCGGCCCTCTGGCAAACCACCGTCAACGATTCATTCTCCGCAGCATCTTGCGAAGGCCGAACCGTAGACGGCTCCCACAAAGCCATCCCCAGGCATAACAAAGGATGGATTCATAGGTAGAGCAGAGTGGAATGAAGTGAGTTGAATCGAAGTGAACCAAAAAGCCCCGTGTAGAAAAGGCTCTCCACTCTCCACGACCCCACTATTCATCCAACGGACCCAAGCGGACCCTTTGGACACCGTGGAATCTCAAGTCCAGCCGGTGATAGTCTAGGAGAGTACAACTTGCGGTGTTCGGGGCATTCCGCTTTGATGAAGGCAAATTTATAAGAAAATAGCCAATGCCATCATTGCTCAATCTCTCAGGTTTCTTCTACCTTCCCTTTATCCAACCCCGCAACTATGGACAGGAAGTGCGTGACTGTATTGAGCGCACAGTTTCCAAACTGCTGACAATTTCCACGACGTCAGACGAACCAGGGATGCTGCTGGGAAAAATTCAAAGCGGCAAGACGCGAACGTTTATGGGTGTCATCGCTCTGGCATTCGACAACGGCTTTGATGTCTGTGTGGTGCTCACGAAGGGAACCAAGGCGCTCGCCAAGCAGACATGCCAACGCATCGAACAGGACTTTGAGGATTTTGAAGAGGAGATTCGCGTGCATGACATTATGACCATGCCTTCCTTGTCGAAGTTTGTGCTTGGACGGAAGCTCATCTTTGTGGTTAAGAAGCAGAGCGACAATCTCGCGCGCTTGCAGAAGGCTTTGGTGCAGGATTACCCAGCGTTGCGGCATAAGCGCATTTTGGTCGTCGATGATGAGGCAGACTTTGCCAGCATTGGATACATTAAAAAGAAATCCGCCGGCTTTGATCTGCGCACGATTGCAGGCCAGATCAATGACCTTCGCGCCTCACTGCCAGAGTGCTCGTTCCTTCAAGTCACGGCCACTCCCTATTCGCTCTACCTTCAGCCAAAGAACATTAAAATCGGTTCGATGGAGGTGCGGCCCATCCGTCCAGACTTCACCGAACTTGTGCCAGTGCATCCCGACTATGTCGGTGGCGATGTGTATTTTCCCGAGGACGAGAGCGATTTGCCACGCCCAGCGGACTATCTCCATTTCTCTGTGACGGAAAAAGAAATCACCGTTCTGAAGAAGAAGGATAAGCGCGTGCTCAATCCCGTGGATGCGATCAATTCCAAGGCCATTCCCGCCTTTCGTTTTGCACTCGTCGCGTTTGTGGTTGGAGCCGTGATTCGGCGACTCCAGGCTAAACAATGCGGGATCAAGCCAGTCTATTACAGCTTTCTCGTTCACACAGAAGCAGGACGCGGAGCACATTCCTGGCAGGAAGAACTGACCACCTGCCTTGTTGAGCAGCTTTTGGAAGCAGCTTCGGCGGGTTCATCGGTTCTAGTGGAAATGGTGGACGCAGCTTACGACAATCTAGCCGCTTCAATCCAGGCCGCCGGCTATTGGCTGCCTGAGCGCGACATTGTGCAGGAGGGAGTGATCCAAGCTTTGGAAGAGGAGCACCTAACCATTAGCAAGGTGAACTCCGACGAGGAGGTGGTGAACATGCTGGATAAGTCAGGCCAGCTTCGTCTGAACTCACCCATGAATATTTTCATTGGTGGCCAGATCCTCGACAGGGGCATCACCATTGCCAACATGATTGGGTTCTTCTACGGCAGAAACCCGAAGCGTTTTCAGCAAGACACCGTCCTTCAGCATTCCCGTATGTATGGGTTCCGGCCCAAGGAAGACGTTGCGGTCACACGCTTCTACACCGCGCCTGCAATTTATGAGGCCATGCGTCGCATGCAGGAAAGTGACAACGCTCTGCGTCGCGCATTGGAAAATAAAGGTGACCAGGCTGTCATTTTTATTCAGAAGGCGGAAGACGGCACCATCGTGCCTTGCAATACCAGCAAAATCCTGCTCTCTGATGTGACGACGATTCGTCCGCACAAACGCCTGCTGCCTATCGCCTTTCAAACTGGATTCAAAAGCTATATTGCCAAGCCAATCGCGGAAATTGACGCCATCGTTAAGGATCATCTGCCAGCGAAGAAAGAAGGACTATTCGAGTTGCCGCTGGAGGTCGCGATTGACCTCGTGGAACGCATCTATAACACGCTTGTCTTTGAGGAATCAGGCTACCCCGACAACCGGGATGAACTTATGGGCGCTCTGTCCCATCTCAGTTCCAATTGCGTTGTCAAAGCAAGACGAAACCGAGTGTTGGCGCTCTTCCGGGATGGCCGTGATGTCGTCCGCATCCGTGAAAACAGTGGTCGTTTCATGAACGCTCCGGATTCGTCCCATCGCGAGGGCAAGATTGCCCGGGAAGCCGCCACGGAACTGCCAGTGCTCATGCTCCTTCGCCAAAATGGCAAGGAGCCTCATTGGCGGGGCACGCCGTTTTATTGGCCGGTGGTTCTCACACCTGCCAATGCCAAGACAGCCATCTTTGCCAACTCGGTGCGTCCAGACGCTGAGGAGGAGACCGCCGAAGATGACTAAGAAGCGCCCAGCTTGAAGTCATGATTTTGTTGTCATGCCAGCCAATTCTCAGCGAATCTCTGAAGCCCCTCGCTGGTTGCTTTGGACATGGGTTTGGCAACAACTCATCTTCATCGAACGTGACCACGTCTTGGTTTAAAATGGGGTCAGTGTGCAAAAACTGACAAAGGAGATCAATCCCGCTTCACCCTCTGATGCTTCCGAAACATCCGCGTCGCCAGGATGACTAAAGCAATCTTGCTCAAGATCGCCAACCCAAGCGAAACCCATTCGACGGTGCCTATATCCCCACGACCAGACAGGTGTTTGCCGCCCACAGAGGCCAGGTGGACCAAAATGAAATGCCCGGGCAGCATGGCGATGGCAGTGGCCAGAAGGTATTGCCAGAAGTTGATCTTCGTCATGCCGTAGAGGTAGTTGCTGACACCGAAGGGAAGAGCCTGCATGCGCAGCAGGCCCACGATCTTCCAGCCCTCCTGCTCGATGGCCTCATCGAGGAAATGAAATCGTTCGCTCTTGCGCAGCCATGCCGCCGCCTTCTTCCGACCTAGCATCCGGCCAATGAGAAAGCCCGCCGCGGCAGCGGACACGGCCGCCGTGTGCACCACGAGCACGCCCTGAACCGTCCCGAAGATGTAACCCGCCGTCAACGCGAGCGGCATGCAGGGCAGGCAGAGTAGCCCCGCGATAAAATACATGAGCGCAAACAGCGCCACTCCAGCCCAACCCATGTTTCGCAGCGGCTCCGCCACATGCTGTAGCCACTCGAGCACAGGCAGTTTCCGTGTCGCCAGAATCAGCGCGACCAGGGCCAAAAGCCCTGCGATGATTTTCCAATGCTCTTTGAGAAACTTCATGCTCGGTCGCTCAGCAATCGCATGTCGCCGCGCCCATGGCCTTCCCTGGCGAGCCAGGACAGGCTGTTCTCACAGACAACCCAAGGGAGGTGGTTGGTGCCACGGCAGCCTTCGCGGGATGGATAGGCCAAACCCCAGCTTTCTCACCCGCCTCGTCATTCCGCCTCGGCACTCACCCCTTCCGCTGTGCCCACTTCCTCCCATGGGCCAGCGCCTTGAGCGTCTCCGCCACTCGGCGATTAATGGTCTCCGGCTGTTTCGCCGTGCTGACCCAGACCTTGTACTCGCGCTGGCAGGTCTTGCTCATCTTCTCAAAGCCTGCGGCGGCGGCCTTGTTCTTCTTCAGCGCCTTGTCCAGCGCCTCAGGCATCGGCCACTCCTCACGTTTGACCTGCGGCGGTGGCGGAAGCTCCGGATTGGCATCCACCTGCACGGCGGCGTGGAGCAGCTTGCGCAGGGCACGCGGATCAAGATCATCCAGAGACGTCACGCGGACGCTCTGGATGCTGGTGTTGCTCTCGCCTCCGGGAGCGAAGAGCGTGGTGCTCTCCCGCAGTTCCGTGCCACGAAAGAAGCTGATGCCCAGGTGCTGCTTGCAGGCGCTGAGGCCGCAGACCAGCTTCCGCCCGCTGAAACACAGCATGTTCCATTTGATGGACTCCGTCAGGTCCGGCTCCCAGCGCAGGATCCACTCGCGCACCTGCTCGACGATGGGCTGGGAGAAGTCCGGTGTCTGGGTCAGCCACTGGTCGGGGTCATGGGTTTTGGCGCGGGAGCAGTCCATGGCAGGGAGGGAAGGGGATTCCGGCGGAAAATCAATGCCCGCAGCCCTGAAATAAGGTCAAACCCGCACTGAATGACCATTCCTTTGACGTCCAAGGACAGCCCATCCACAATAAGGCTCATTTTCTTGTGAATGGAGCAGGCCCTGCTCCCGTCTGTAACTCTGCCATCCTTTGTAACACATGCCCGCCTCCACTGCGCCTGAGCCTGGCGAAGTCCCGGACATCGACCTGGTCAAGCGCTGCCAGGCGGGCGACACGCGTGCGTTTGACGTGCTTGTGAGTCGTTACAAAGGGCGGATTTACGCCATGACTTACCACATGATCCAGAATGAAACGGAGGCCTGGGACCTCTCGCAGGAGGCTTTTATCAAAGCCTGGCGGGCCCTGCCGTCGTTCAAGATGGATTCGGCCTTCTACACCTGGCTCTACCGTATCACGCACAATGTCGTTTACGACTGGCTGCGCAAAAAGAAGATCCAGGGGGATGGTGAGTTCGACGATTCGCGCACGGAGCATCGGATCGCCGCAGGTGCGGAGGCAGTGCCTCATGGGGATCAGGCCCCGGACACCGCCTTGAAAAATGCCGAGCTGGGCAGGCGCATCCAGCAGGCCATCGCCAAGCTCAGCCCCGAGCACCAGCAGATCATCCTGCTGCGCGAGGTCGAAGGGCTGGCCTATGAAGAAATCGCTGCCGCCATCCCGTGCTCCCTGGGCACGGTCATGAGCCGCCTTTTCTACGCTCGCAAGAAACTCCAGGAACTCCTCAAAGACTGTTATGAAAACGCCGCCTGAAGACCATGACCTCCTCCGCTGGCTGGATGGAGAGATGAGCGCCGCTGAACGCGAGCGCTTCGATGCACGCCTGGCCGCCGACCCCGCCCTCAAGGCTGAGGCCGGCATGATGCAGCGTCTCAGCGCCGATCTGCGCACGCACCTCCCCGCCGAGCTGCCCGTGCCCTACGGGGACTTCTTTAACAGTCAGATCCAGCGCCGTCTCTCGCAGGAGCAGGAGCAACCTGCCCAAGTCCCGGCTGCGGCCGGTTGGCTGGGCTGGCTCCGCCTCCAGTGGCTGGCTCCTCTGGGCCTCGCCGCTGTCGTGATCGCCGCCGGGCTCACCACCCTGAAGCAGGGCGCTCCTGCAGGCGGCTCTGACACTTACGTCCACAGCATCTATGTGCCAAACACGGCCGTGCATGCCAGCACCTACCACTCCATGGATGCCAAGGCTACGGTGCTGATGCTGGACGGTCTGGAGGAGATGCCCGCCGACCGCAAGATCGTGGGTTTTAACATCACGCGCGGTGAGATGGACGAAGCCGTGGCTGCCACCACCCTCTTCGATGCCGAGGACAACGCCGTCGCCGTCATCTCCAAGGATGCCCGCAGCCAGCCCGTGCTGCTCACCTCTTCGCCCGCGCGCTGATGAAGCCCGTCCCTGCCTTTTCCATGCTGTCCCTCATTCGTCGGAGCACCCTGCTCGCCGGGCTCGCCCTGCTGGCGTCGCTTTCGGCACCTGTGGCGCATGGTCAAGGCTCCCCGCCCGTCCAGCCCCTGCCGTCGAAAAAGCCTGACACCGATGCCAAGGTGTGGGGCGCCCTCGTCTTTGCCAGCAACGACCCCAAGGAAGCCGCCTCCATGCCCAAGGTGGATGTCCCGGCCGAGTTTGCTGACATCCCCCAGCGTCTGGGAAAAGTCTTCCCCTACAAGCATATCGATGTCATCGGCCAGCACCTCCAAGATGTCTTCCGCGAGTATGAATCCTGGGTTGTGCCGACCAAGGACCTCTTCTTGAAGGTCGACTCCAAAGGCCCTGCCAAAGAGGGCGGCATGAACCTGCACCTCCAGTTCTGGCGTGACCAGCAGGTCATCGTGAAGACCGATGCGGTGCTCACCGCCGAGACGCCTCTCTTCATCGCCGGCCCGAAATGGCGCGGCGGCCAGCTTCTGTTTGTTCTGGTGCTGCAGAAGGGTTCGTGAGTCCCTCAAAAGTGGTCTGCACAGTCCTCTCTGTGCGCATGACCCTCAATGCCGGTCCCGCACCGTCGGTTCCGTGCCCAGGAATAGCGCCAGCACGCTTCCCGCCAGTGTCCACTCGATGAAATGGTCCGTCATGTTCACGATCAGCTCGCGCGTCGGCAGCTCAAACCAGATCCACATCTGCGCGTCCGATCCCAGGCCGATGATGGCACCCACAGCCGCCGTAAAGGCCAGCCTTCCCGGATAACTCATCGTCAGTTGCGTCATCAGCGCTCCAAGAAGGATGGCCACAATCAGGGAGCGGAGGAAACTGCGGATCAGGTTTTGCGGCATGCTCAGCTCCGTCTTGCCAGGCCGCACGATGGCATAAACATAGGGGCCTTCCTCATGGGCTTTATCATGAGCTGCCAGCTTTTCTTTTTGCTCTTCCGGAGAGTCGATGTCCAGCGGCTGATGCACAAATGGCAGCATGTAAATCCCACGTCCGCTGGAGGCGTTGTCACGGACCACCTGTGCCACGGCTTTCTCATCCTTGAAGTCATACCACCCGGCCTCATGCCAGCCCAGCACCATCCAGGAAACATAGCCCCAGGTGAAGGACACGATGGCGGCAAGCAAGGAGGCAATGATCAACTTCATACAACCTCAGAGTGCCGCCCAGAGCCGCAAGCGCAAGCCGTGATCCCAAGGCCTGGATGAAAAAGGAGGAGAAGACCCCATGGTTTGATCGGGGTTGAGTAACGATATTAGTTTCATGAAACCAGAAAACAAACCTGCCACCAAGTCCGTCGATGAAGACGTTGCTGAAGCCGATCTGCAATCCGCCGGAGTCGGCCTCATTCCCGAAAAAATCCATGAGGATGACTTGGTGAAAACCAAGGGCTCTCAGCAAGAGACCCAAGGCCAAGGCACCGAGGTGCCACCCGTGGAACCCCCAGGAGAGACCGCCGGCGTCATCAGCGGAAACTCCGTCTAGTTTCGTCTGAGCTTAAGCTCTTCTGGAGTGAACACCCCATGGTTCTCACGAGCCATGGGGTTCATCATTTCACCATCATGAAACACGAACCTGACAAGAAGCTCGACAAAGACCTGAAGACCTTTGATCAGCAGCCCGCGAAGACGAAGGAACTGGAGCACCTGCAAGGCCTCGCCGAAAAAGCCACCGGAGAGGAAAGAGAGGCAGTGGACAAGAAAATCCAAGCCAAAACGAAGTTCGGGGAATGAGCTAGCCAATCACGCCAGCAGTTCCTTGACCACTCTCGCCTGGGGATTCTCCACCAGCACCTGCTCGGTGCCGTTGCGCTTGTAACTGAGCTTTTTGGAGTCGAGGCCAAAGAGGTGCAGCAGCGTCGCGTGATAATCAAAATGGTTCACCACATCCTTCACCGCATGGTGGCCGAAGTCGTCCGTGGCGCCGTGGGCATAACCAGCTTTGAAACCACCGCCCGCCACCCACATGCTGAAGCCGTAGGTGTTGTGGTCGCGGCCCACGCCTGTGCGTCCCTTGGCTCCGGCGCGATTTTGAATCACCGGCAGACGTCCCATCTCACCGCCCCAGTGGACGATCGTGCTGTCCAGCAGACCACGCTGCTTCAGGTCCATGACGAGAGCCGCCGCAGGCTGGTCCACCTGCATGCACGCGGTCGGCAGGCTGGTGAGAATGTTGCTGTGATGATCCCAGGTCTGGTTGCCCGTGAAGAGGGAGACAAAGCGCACGCCACGCTCCACCAGACGACGCGCGATCAGGCAGCGCTTGCCAAACTCCTCCGTCGCCGGTTTGTCGATGCCGTAGAGCTTCTTCGTCGCCTCGCTCTCCTGCGAAATATCCAGCGCTTCCTTCGCCGCTGTCTGCATGCGCGCGGCCAGCTCGAAGCTCTGAATGCGTGCCTCCAAATCACTCTCACCCGGACGAGCATCCGCATGCTCGCGATTGAGACGATTCACAAAGCTCAGGTAGCGTGACTGCGCCTCACCCTTCAGGGACATCGGCGGGTCAAGATTCAAAATGCGCGGCTCCTTCGCGCGGATGACCGTGCCCTGGAACATGGAGGGCAGCCAGCCATTGGAAAAGTTGTCCACCCCCAGCACCGGCAGACCGCGCGGGTCCGTGAGCGCCACATAGGCGGGCAGGTCCTGGTTCTCACTGCCCAGGCCATAGGTCAGCCAGCTTCCCAGCGTGGGCCGGCCGCCCACCACCTGCCCATTCAGCAGCGCATAGATGGACTGACCGTGATTGTTCACGCCCGTGTGCATGCTGCGGATCAGCGTCATCTCATCCGCGATGCTGCCCATGTACGGCACCAGATCACTCATCTCGATCCCGCTCTGGCCGCGCGGTTTGAACTTCCATTGCGGACCCATCACCTCGCGGCTGGCACCGGCGGCATCGTCATACTTCACCTCACCGGGGAAATCCTTGCCATCCAGCTTCATCAGCTCCGGCTTCGGTTCAAACATGTCGATGTGGCTCGGTCCGCCCTGCATGAACATCGAGATCATCGCCTTGGCCTGGCCAAAGCCATGCGCAGGCTTCGGCGTCAGGTCAAAATGCTGCTGCCCGCCTGCCAGCGCAGGATTGGCCAGCAGCCCCTGCTCACGCAGCAGCGTGGCCAGGGCGATGGTGCCCATGCCATAGGCACCGGAGAGAAACTGACGACGGTCGAGGGGGGACGACATGCCTGTACTTACGCCACGAATACCCCCAGTTTAACAATACAGAAGAAACGTCACCCCCGCAGGAAGTGACGACCAAGGAGCGGGACTTGCCAAGTCCCGTGAATCTGCCCCGCAGTTTCCCCTTCCGTGTGTTCAGTGTCTCGCGTGTTCAACCCTCTCTGGCTGGCTTCACGCCTCCTCTGCCATCAGAAATTCCCGTGCCGCCGCCAGATGCGCCTTCTGCTCCTCCAGCAGTTCCGGATACTTCAGCTTCATGCTCTGCATTTCTGCCAAGATGGCCGCGCTCACGATCAACCGCATGTTTTTCTTGTCATCCGCAGGCACCACATACCACGGGCAGTCATCAGACCCTGTGGCGCGGATGGCATCCTCATAGGCTTCCATGTACTCATCCCAGTGGCCGCGCTCCTTCACATCGCCCTCCTCGAACTTCCAGTTCTTGCTCGGCGTGTCGATGCGCGCCAGGAAGCGCTTCTTTTGCTCCTCCTTCGAGACATGCAGGAAGAACTTCACAATGCGGATACCGTTGCGGTCGCTGTATTCCTCAAAGTTGCGGATGTCCTTCAGGCGGTCCTTGAAAAGCTTGTCGATGTTCTTCGTCGTCTTCGCCGGCAGCCGCTGGATTTTCGTCACGATCTCCGGGTGGATCCGGCACACCAGCACTTCCTCATAGTAGCTGCGGTTAAAAATGCCGATGCGTCCGCGCGGCGGCATCACCCGCGTCGTGCGCCAGAGGAAGTCATGATCCAGCTCATCATCCGTGGGCCGCTTGAAGGCATGGCTCTCCACCCCCTGCGTGTTCACGCCGCTCATCACGTGCTTGATCGTGCTGTCCTTCCCTGCGGCATCCATCGCCTGGAAGATCAGCAAGAGACCCTGCCGGTCCTGCGCATACATCTTCTGCTGCAAATCATCGATCTCTTCGCGGAACTGTACGATCAACTCCTCATAGTGCGCGTCGTCCAGATAAAGCTTCTTCACCTTCGTCTTCGCCTTCGAAATGCGGAATGGTTTGCTGTCCGGCACGCGGAAGTCGTCGAGATCGATTTTAAGTTTCATAGATCAAAGGCAAAATGGACACATCTCCATGAAATGAACAGCAAAAGTCCGTCCCTCGCCGGTATTTAGTGCTCTGCCACAATTGTCACATGCTCGATGTCGTCGCACAGGCGCACGAAAGGTGGAAATCTCACCCACTTGAGGTGCTGGACGACTGTCTGACTCACAGCCACCAGTGCATCCGCAGCCAGCGGTTAAACTTGCGCATCAGTACCTGCCCTGCGGCGCGGCTCTCGAGATCAATTTTGGCTCGTCCCGTCAATCCGGGGCGCATGAGCGGCAGCAGCTCCTTGGGAAGCTCGACCTCCGGCAGCGTGATGCTGAAGACGCCGCCGTCCTTGCCGGGATGCAGCGCGGGGCTGATCTGCGCCTTGCTCTTGAGCGGCGCAGTCAGTTCGCGGGCGCTCTGCGTGTAGAGCAGATAGCGCACCTCGCGTGGTGCCCGCTTCTCCAGGGCAGCTTCGACTTCGGCGATGTCCGCCTCCGGCACATCTAGGCGCAGATCCCAGCGGTCCACCGTGGCCATCTCCGCCAGCATCTCGCCAGCTTGTAAAAAAGTGCCCGTGCGCAGATGCACATCCTTGGTCATCACCACGCCATCCA
The DNA here is from genome assembly GCA_040387935.1 of Verrucomicrobiota bacterium. Lineage (GTDB taxonomy): Bacteria > Verrucomicrobiota > Verrucomicrobiia > Verrucomicrobiales > Verrucomicrobiaceae > Prosthecobacter. The sequence goes on from JAZKCU010000007.1 coordinate 271,485, forward strand.
TCGGCGCGCGCATTTGCGCGAGGTCGATCTCGAGATGCAGGCGCTTCTCCATCTCGCCAGTGGACTGTGCTTCCAGCGTGGCGATGCGCGCGAGCGCCTCCTTGCCTTGCCCGCGTTGGCGTTCAGCCTCGGCTTCGAGCCGCTTGCGTGCTTGGGTGGTGCTTTCCAGCTCCGCTTGCAGCCTCCGCGTGTCGAGCTTGGCGATCACCTGGTCCTTCTTCACCCGCTCACCTTCACGCACGAGCACTTCATCCACACGGCCTGCGGCTTCTGCGGTGATGAGCGCGCGCTGACGTGGCAGCAGAGTACAATCGCCCTCCACCTTCACTCTCAGCGGCCAGAAGAAAGAGGCGGCCAGCAGCACGGTGAATGCCAGCGCCCAGGTCCACCACCGGCGTTTATGCGTCGCCATGGCTTCGCTGCGCCAGCGGCCGAGTTTCGCCAAAGTGGGCCCGAACGGCAGCGATTGATGCACCAAGGCGGCACAGAGTGATTTGCCTGTCAGATCAGCCAGCCACTGCGCCAGGGCCAGAGCCGGAGGCCGCGGGTCACCCGGCGCTCCCGCCGAACCAAAAGTAGCGGGTTCGATGCTCTCGCCCAGCATGATGCCAATGACACGTCCTTCCGCGCCATCGCGAAGAGGGATGAGCACGGCTGACTGCATCTGCGTGTCCTCGAAGTACCAGTCCACCGGAGGCGAGCCCTCACCACGGATGATGACCCACGGGTGCTCACGGGCTTCAGCCTTGGCCAGCTTGACCATGCGTGTGACAGGCTCGGAGCGCTCATCGGCCTGGGCCTGGCCCGACACACCGGCCACACGCCAGCGGTCCCCTTCACGAATGAGAAAGCTGACACGGTTGATGCCTAACAACTCACGCGCATGCGCTGCGGCCATCTTCGCCGTCTGCGCGGTGTCGAGCTGGCCTGTCACATCCAGCGCCATCTGCAGGAGCTGCTGCTGCCGGCGGCTCTGCGCGCCGAGTTCACGGATGTGACGCGATCTCAGCCGTGGTCCCAGCTCCACCATGAGGGACTGCACCAGCAGCGCCAGTTCAGCCAGCTTCTTGGGATCATTGCTGCGTGGAAACCAAAGCTGCACCGAGCCGAGATGATCATCTCCACTGCGCAGCAGCACACCCACGATGGCATGCGGCCCCAGGTTCACCAGCACCCCGGGGGTCACGACATCCTGGCCGGAAGGCGCAGGCATCAGCACCAGGGGCTGTGATGAGAGGATGACCTCCGTCGCAGCGCGCAGCACCTGCTGGCGCTGGGCGCTGTCCGTCGCTCCCGCAGCTTCTTCGAGGTGGGTGGAGGCGGCCAGCTTGAGAGACATGTCATTGCCCTCACGGCGGGCCACCAGCCAGATGGCACCACCGAGAGCATCCGTGGCATGGATCAAGCGCGTGAGCACCGATTGCAGCACCTCACCATCACTGCCACCCGAGGCAGCAAGCCGGGCCAGCTCATGGCTGAGCGTTTGCAAGGCTTGGGTGGGTGCGTTCACTCCCGTGATGATGCGGTGCTGGGCTGTCGCGTCAATGCGCAGCCGCACCCCATTGGTGAATCTGGCTCCTGACATTCCAGCCACAGTTTCCGTCAAACCATCGGCAGCCGCATGAAATGAGATCGCCCATGATGGTGTCGCTAAGCACACACCAACCTTCTCGTATGTCGAAGCCTATCCTTATCCTTTACGGCAGTGTCACAGGCAATTCGGAACACTGCGCTGACAAAGCAGCGGATGCTGCCCGCGCCCGTGGTTATGATGTGACGATTGAAGACATGGCTCGCACATCACCGCAGGTGCTGCGTGACTTCACCACGGCGCTCATCATCACCAGCACTTATGGAGATGGTGATCCGCCGGATGGCACTGAGGATTTCCATCGTGGAGTCGTCCAGGAGAAGAACATGCTGCTCACGCATCTGCGCTTTTGCGTGCTGGCCCTCGGAGACCGGAACTACGATCAGTTCTGCAAGACCGGCAAAGACTACGATGAGACGCTGGAGCTGCTCGGAGCCACGCGCTTTCATCCGCGCACAGACTGCGACTGGGACTTCGATGACGCGAGTGATGCCTGGGTGGAGGGAGTCTTCACCGCGCTCGCCGAGGACCGCATGCTGCTGGCTGCCTGAAGCATCGCAGATAAGCGCCTCTTCCTGCCTAACCAGTTGTCATTTATCGATCCCTGACACTCATGCATCACTCAAGCTCTGAGTCCCGCATCTCCTACAGTTTCCCTGAGAGCACCTTTGATCTTGAGGCGCTCTGTCCGAGGCATGTCTTCGAGGCGGATGGCGGTTCGGCGCTGGCCGTGCAGCTGGACGGCCGCTGGCCACGCCTCTTCCGTCATTTGCATGAGCTGGATCTCATTCTGGCCTGTGCCGGGCATGGTCCCGTGAGCATGGCATCAGCATGGGCGGCGCCGCAGTTTGATGGTTATCCGGGGTCGGGCACATGGCTCTGCCTGGACTCAGGTGCTGAGCTCACTCCATCTGCTTTGGGGGGCGGCATGGCCGTGATCGAGCAGGGAGCCACCGGCCAGCAGCTCGCCAGCATCCAGTTCTTTGATCGCGACGGTCAAGGCTGCCTGAAGCTGCTGCTCACGAATGGATCTGATCTTGATGCTTTCGAATCCCTCGTCCGTGCTCATGCTTGCGGACGGAAGATGACCCAATTTGGCCTCAAACCGCGAGCCAGCTGTCGTTCCGAATCCGTGCCCGACACGGTGATGGTCCGGGCCGTCTGGGACGGGCTCTCGCGGTCCTTACCGGATTCCAGCTTCCCCGGGCTGGAAGGTGTCTCGCGCCACGATGCGCTTGTCGCCGTCGGTCAGGACAAGGCCTGGCGTCTGCCGCGCTGGGTGGTGCGGCAGACGCTCCAATCAATGATTGAGCATGCGGTTCCGCTCGGGGGTGCCGTGCGTAATGAAGCCGTGTTCCTGCCGGCGGGTTTCTGGCCCACGCACAGCGGGGGAGTGCTCCTGCGGTGTCACGCTTTTTGGAGAGACCTCTCAGTTCACTTTGCGCGGCAGCCAGGTCGGCGGTGATACCTGGGCCACTCGGTTCACCCGTGGGGGGCATGAGGTGGTCTGCGTTGAGTTTTACGATGACCGAGGAGACTTCGCCGCAGGCCTCGGCGTGCGCTCTGAAGCCGCCGACTGGCAGCGCACGCTTTGGAATGAAATGCTCAAGACCTCCGGGTGGTCCTGTCTCGACGAGAAGGTGGCTTAAACACGCGATGACCGAATCCAAGCTCAAGGTCCGTGGCCTCTAGCAAGTTGTTCACGGTTCAGCGCGCGGTTCCTGACACGCTGAAGCGTGAACAACATCATTCGTTAGGTCTTCTCCTTGCCGTGGCCCCGCATCCACTGGCTCGGTGTCATGTTTTTTTCCGCGCGGAAAGCCTGGCTGAAATGGCTGAGGCTTCGGTAGCCCACCTCCAGCGCGGCCTCGCTGGCGTTCATGCGGCCCGTGCCCATGAGTGACGCCGCACGATCAATGCGCAGACGACGAAGATACAGACTGATCGTGGTTCCTGCCGTCTCGGAAAAAGTGCGCGAGAGATACTGCGGATGACAGCCGCAGATCTGGGCCAGGTCCTCCAGGGAGGGCGGATTTTCCAGATCCTTTAAAAGCGCCTCCCGCACACGTGTCACGCGCTCCATGGACAGTCTTCGCGTGCGTGTGCAGAACAGCTCATCTCCACGAGTCTCAGTCAGCACCTTTCGGAAAAAAAACTCCGCCATGCGGCTGCCTTCCAGGAGCTGACGTGCCTCTGTGCAGAGCGTGGGGGTCATCAGGGACCGCGCCCAGGCCCGGTCCTCCGCCTCCAGCGGGCGCTGAAGCACCGGCAGCACCACATGCGGACCCAGAAGCAGAGTTTCAAAATCCGGCGAAAGCTGCTGGCGCAGATTACCTAACGTATTTTGCACCCAATCGCCAGGGAAGCAGAGCAGCAGGGCGTGCGGCTTCTCCCAGGCATGCAGCTGCCAGTCCGGCAGCGCCGTGCCGGAGTCCGGCAGGTTCATCCACAAAAGTTGATTGCCCAGCACATCGTGCCCGCGTCCATCCGCAGTCTGCGAACGCACTCGGCCGGCCAGCGTCAGCAGTGCCCAGACACCCGGACGTGTCATCATGATCTCCACCCGGCGGCCATCGCCCATGCCTGATGGATCAGCCCCGATCCAGCGGCTTTCGAAGGCGGCAAACGGCAGCGGCATCGAGGAAAAGATGAGCTGTCTTTTCAGACGGGGAACATCACCTGCTCGCCTTGCTTCGTCAGCAGCAGCGCCACGCTGTCGCGTGCGGCCAGCACCTGGTTCCACAGTTTCTGCGGAGCCAGCAGCACGGCTTTGGTCAGGGCATCTGCCTCGATGCAGGTCTTGGCAAACACGCTGACGCTCAGATTGCTCTTCATGGGCTTGCCGGTGCGGGGATGCATGATGGCACATGCCTTTTGCAGACCGCTCGCAGCTTTCACAAAATAGGCCGCGCTGGTGGCCAGCGCCGGGCGCAGCATCACGGCTGGGACAGCGGCGCGGTGCGGATCCCGCGGATCACGGATGGCCACCCGGCTGTCAGCCTGGCCAAGCACACGGAGGTCACCACCTGCATTCACAACTGCTCCATTCAGGCCCAGCGTGCTGAGATACTCCACCGCCTTGTCCACGGCGAAACCTTTGGCGATGCCGCCCAGATCGACTTGTAACGGCTGTCGGAAGGACACCGCGCGACCACCCAGAAGCGCGATGTCCTCCCAACGGCCTGCCTCGACGAGCGAGGAAACTTGTGTGTGACGTGGCAGCAGGCCGCTGCGCACGAGCCGTGGAGCCACGGTGATGTCAAAGGCACCCTCGGTCTCGCGGCTGAGCTGTACCGCCTGCTCCAGCACGTGATAAGTCCATGGATGCACCTGCAGCGGCACCAGATGCCCGCAGCGATTCAGCCGGCTGACGTCACTGTCCGTGTCATGAAAGCTCATCATGCGCTGCACGCTGCGGATCATCTCAAAAGCCTTGCCGGCCTGCTCATGCAGCTTCGCCTCGGACCGCGCTCCGGTGAGCGTGATCTCGACAAACGTGCCGAGCAGGGGCTGGCAGCGCTGGATGGTGTTCGTGGTAGGCATGACGAGATGAAATCTAGAGTTTCTTCAGCACAATCTCCCAGGTGTGCACCAGACGCTTCACCCCTGCGGTGATGCCCTTGCTGCTGATGGTGGCTCCCGAGATGTTGGAGATGTCCTTGTTGAGCTTGAGCTTGGAGTCCGCGCTCTTGCCGTGGAACTGCTTCCGCCATTTCGGGCTCCGCACTTCGTAGCCGTACATCTCGCGGTAGGTCAGGATCTCCACCCCCTTGATCTCGCCGTCAGCATCGATCGCCACGGCGATGTCGATCGCCTCATAGCGGCCCATGACGGTGTCGAAAATCAGCCAGGAGCCATCCTTGCCCTTCCAGGCATCTAGGTCCCGAGTTTCTACCTTCACATCGGAGGCCTTCTCAATCTCCTTCCGCTCGTCCTTGCTCAGATGCACCGCCACCTGAGTGGCCGCCTTCCCTGGCAGCAAGATCTGCCGGGCCTGCTCACGGCTCAAATAAACCTGCGCATGCACCCCGCCTGGAGCCAGGAGGAGGGCAGGGGCAAATTTTTTGATCAGAGCGCGGCGACGCATAGGACGAGAGGGCGGCAGTTGTTGAGGTGCGACAATCTAACAAAGAAGAAAATGCGATTCATTCTCATCTTGTGAGATGAAAATGAATCTCAATTACTAAAGCGCAAGACAAATCTTTGGCCTCTTCGGGCTAGAGGCACTCATGGGACGATTTCTGTCCTCCCCTCTAAAATCGCAGCCAACATCCGCTCGGGATGCCTCAGTCCACAAACACGAACTCGTTCGAGTTCAGGAGCGCCAGGCAGTAGTCCGCCAGCGCAGCCCGGAAGCTGCCTGCCACCCCCGTCTGCTGTTCAATGAACTTGCTGCCCGTTTCCACCTCTGCCGTTGTGGCAGGACGCGATAGACACTGCTGGATCGCACCTGAGATCAGCTTGGTCGACTCGGATTGGTGCGCCTCCGTCAAAGTATCCGCGATCTTGCCTGCGATCTCATGGGCAAAGCTGGAGTTCAGCAGCATCAGCGCCTGCGGAGCCGTGGTGGACTCATTGCGCCGTGCGCAGGAGATCAGCGCATCTGGCCGGTCAAAGAGGTCAAATAGCGGGTGGCGGGCATTGCGGCGTGCAAAAGTATAAATGCTCCGCCGCGTGTGCTCCGTCACATCCTTCGTGACCTCCAATTGCTTTTTCAGCAGCGTCTCACTGACCTCCTTCGGCATCGGCAGGCGCACACTCGCACCTCCGGCCTTGAGATTGAGCTGGCCGGAGGCAGAGAGCATCGCATCCCGCAGCATCTCGCCCGTGAGACGGCGCGGCGTCAGCTTGGCCTGCCGGTAGGTGGGAGACATGACGATGAGCTTGTGCAGCTTTTTCAGGCTCCAGCCCTGCTTTGGGAGTTCCGCCGCCAGCCAGTCCAGCAGTTCCGGGTGAGTGGGCGCCTCTCCCTGCTTGCCCAGATCACCAGGGATCGCCGCCAGCGGTTTGCCAAAATGCTGCTGCCAGAGCCGGTTCGCCGTGGCTCGGAGGAAAAGCACATTGTCTTCGCGGGTTAGCCACTCCGCCAAAGCCGCACGATCCGGGCTCTCCGCAGGCTTGCCGAGGATGCGCGGGAAGGCTGGCTTGATCTCCGGCCCCGGACGTTTAAAATCTCCCCTAACAAAAACGGTGCTCACCTGCACGCCTTCCGTGAAGACACGCACCGAAGGCCCGATCTGCTTGCCATTCTTTGGCTGCACCGTGTTGTCAAAGAAAGCGCGCAGGCGGTAAAAGTCCGCCTGGCTTACCGGATCATACGGATGGTCATGACACTGCGCACAACCCACGGTTAGGCCAAGTCCCACCGAACCCACCGTGGAGGCGATGTCATTCAGCAGCACATGACGCCGCTCATCCTGACTGTTCAGGTCCGGCATGTCTGGTGCGGCGAAGAGGAACCCCGTCGCCGCCGCTTCGCCATTGGGCAGCAGATCTCCCGCGATCTGCTGCTGCATAAACCGGTCAAAAGGCATGTCATCATTCAGCGCCTTGATGACCCAGTCGCGATACTGCCAGGCCCGTCCGCGCTCCGCATCATACTCAAACCCATCCGTCTCGGCGAACCGCGCCAGATCCAGCCACCACTGTGCCCAGTGCTCGCCATAGCGCGGACTCGCCAGCAGTTCATCCACCAGCGCTTCATAGTCCTTCTCCGTGTCTGCTGCTACCGGCGGCGGCAAACCCACCAGATCAAAATACAAACGCCTGACAAGGGTGGCCCGATCCGCCTCCGGAGACTGCGGCGGCATCCATGTCGTGATGCCTGCCTTCACATCCGCCTCCGCCAGCTGCTGAAAAGCCCAGTGCTCACGATCCTTCTCCGTGATCGCCGGCTCATCCTTCACCGGATCCGCCGAAGCATGAATCGCCACGGCACCTGCCTGATGCTGGAGCAACAGGCTGGCGAAGATGAGCAATCCACGGACATTCATGCGCATATAACGACGTCACCGCGGAGCATTCATCAGAGAGGACGACCAAAATCAACGGCACCCAAGGCCGCTGGCCAGATGCGCATGATGAGGATCTGGCTGTTCCGGAAAGAATAAATGATCTTCCACCGGCGAAAAAGGATCTTCCGATAGGGGCCATCCCTCGGCTCGTGAAGGGCAGAACCTGCGAGAGGATGGCTCACAAGGAATTCGACCCGCTCAATAATGCCCTGGCCAATCTCGGCCGCCGCCGTGGGATTCCTGCGCGCGATGCAGCGGACGATAGCCTCGAGATCGGCCGAAGCCTTCAAGGTCCAGATCAGTTCGTGATCCATTGCTGGAGATTTTTGACGACTTCAGAGTGTGGGATCAGCCTTCCCGTCCGCACATCCGCTTCCGCCTCCTCCAGAGCCGCCAGCAAAGCCATCTCCTCCTGCACGTCCGCCATGTCAGCGTCCTCGGGCAATTGTTGGATGGCATCGAGAGCCAGTTGTTTCACGCTCATGGCAGGAGAATAACGGCCCGGCTGGCAGTCGGCAAGCAGGGTTTACGCCAGGATCTCCTTCACCACCCGGCACTCGTCCACCCCCGTGAGCTTCTGATCGAGTCCGTTCAGGCGGAAGGTGAGGTGGTCATGGTCGATGCCCAGCGTGTGCAGGATCGTTGCGTGCAGATCATGAATGTGCACCTTGTCCACCGCGGCGCGCAGGCCGAACTCATCCGTGGCGCCATGCACATGGCCGTGCTTCACGCCAGCCCCAAAGAGCACCGTGGTAAAGCCCCAGGGATTGTGATCGCGCCCCACGCCCTTTTCACTCATCGGCATGCGCCCAAACTCACCTCCCCAGATGACCAGCGTGTCTTCCAAAAGACCGCGCTGTTTCAAATCACGCAGCAGCCCCGCCACGGGCTTGTCCGTGCGGGCACAGTGCTCCGTGTGATTCTTGAGCACATCCTCATGCGCATCCCAGCCATTGGTGTCACCCGAATAAAGCTGCACAAAGCGCACCCCGCGCTCGATCATGCGACGGGCCAGCAGGCAGCGCGTCCCAAACTCCTTGGTCGTGGGATGATCCATCCCATAAAGTTTCTTCGTGGTCTCCGTCTCGTGGGAAATGTCCACCGCTTCAGGAGCCGCAGATTGCATGCGGAAGGCCAGCTCATAAGCGCGGATGCGCGCATCAAGGACACTGTTCGCCTCATGCCTTGCCTGATGCGCCACATTCATCTGCTGGATCAGGTCCAGCGTCGCCCGCTGCCGGGCGCTGCTCATCGGACTGTTCAGATGCAGGATCGGATGCTCACCCGCACGCATCGTCGTGCCTTGAAAGGTCGCTGGCAAAAAGCCGCTGCCCCAGGCCGGCGGTCCACCTTTGAGGCCGCCACCCGGATCCGGCATCACCACGAAAGAGGGCATGTCCGCATTCTCGGAGCCCAGGCCATACGACACCCAGCTCCCCATGCTCGGCCTGCCCATCTGGATGGAGCCGGTGTTCATCTGATAGACTGATTGCGGATGATTCACGCTGTCGCCATGGCAGCTGCGAATCACGCACATCTCATCCGCCAGCTCCGCCATGTGCGGCAGGAAATCACTCACCTCGATGCCGCTCTGTCCATGTTTGCGGAAAGCCTTCACCGGCCCCAGCAGCGGATTCTTTGCCACCTTCCGCCGCGTCTCCACCGTCCCATAGCTGTCCGGCAGCGGCTTGCCCGCATGACGGATCAGATCCGGCTTCGGATCAAAAAGGTCCACATGGCTCGGCCCGCCGTGCATGAAGAGCCAGATCACCCGCTTCGCCTTCGCCGGGAAGTGCGACTTCCCCTCACCCCCCAGCGCCTCACTGCCCAGGAGATGCGAACACGCGATGCTCGATAAACCCACACCCGCACCTCCGAGAAATCGGCGGCGTGAAAGGGCAGGGAAGGAGTCCATGATCGGTGTAAAACGTCGGGCCAGCGTCTTTTCATCCATGCAGGCTAAAATTCCCTGCCGGTCTCCTTCACATCACCAGCTGGCGCAGTTTCCCCGTTACTTCGTCCCGGCTCAATACCCCCGCTGCAACGGCGAGGGTGAGGTTTTCCCATTCATCACTATCTGGGGCAGGGGCAAACCCGTTTAGGCGTAAAAAAATGAGGCAGGAGCCAAGAGCGGCCCTCTTGTTGCCATCGACGAATGGATGATTGCTGCAGAGGTAGAAAAGATAAGCCGCAGCTATGTCCACCATATCGTCGAAGGGAGATTCGCCTCCGAAGCTGGCTTGTGGAGCCGCGATGGCGGATTCAAGCAAGGCTCGATCCCTGAGTCCGGTGGAACCGCCGAATTGCGAGATGGCCTCTGCATGGATCTCGAGCACAATGTCGAGAGTGAGGTGCAGACAGTGATGAATGTCCTTTTTCACGCCAATCTCTTCATGGTTTGGGCATATTGCTTCATCGTATCTTGGATGAGGGCGGTAATTTCCGCTTTGGGTGGCATCGACTCCATCGGTGCGATCGTGATAGTGCCGCCGCTATGCACCTCCACATTCACTTCGTCCCCCACCTTCAACCGAGCGAGCTGGAGCAGTGCAGAATCAAAGATGATGCCCTGGGAGTTGCCGATTTTTGTGATGGTCTTGATCATGATGTAATACTATGTATTACATTGTCGTTGTCAACTCAATGAGAGCTACCTGCCGCCCTCCGCAGTCGTCTCCGCTGGACCACTCTCGTGTTTCTCCAGATATTCCTGCGCCTTCGCCCGCGCCGTCGTGATCTCCTCCGTATTCAGGCTGAAGCCCGTCGTCCCAGATTGCATCAGATTCGTGGTGTCCTGCCGGTGGTTCAGCCCCAGCGCATGGCCGATCTCATGGGACGTCACCCTCGGCAGCGGCTCATCCAGACCTCCTGGCACCTCACGCAGAGAAGCCGTGTCCTTCACCACGATCGGCTCGCCATAGAAGAACCCGTTCGGTTTAATCGTCTTCACATAGCAGATGTCGATCCCGGTCGGGCTGAGCACGCCTTTTGGTACCATGGACTTCACCCGCACAAACTCGGACTTCAGCCGGTTCTCCTCCGGCATCGGCACGGCCTCCACCGGCAGGATGGATTCAATCTCAAACTGAATCCCCGCCTGCGCCCACACCTTGTTCACCTTGCCCATGACCCGCCGGATGTCCGCCTCCACGAGCGTCGTGTGCATGTCCGGCATGGAACCGGATTGCATCAGATGGATCCTCACCGGCAGGGTGATGACCGTCATCTCGGCCACTGTCGAACTCGGTTCTTTGTTCTCATCCGCCAGCAGCACTGCTGACAGCAGGAGGCACGCGATCAGTAGAATGAAATGCTTCATGTTAGGCGGGGCAGACACATCACAATCCGGATTCATCCAAAAAGGTCCAGCAGCGGCCGTCCGCCATCCACCACAGGGATCGGCCGGTTTTCGCGGTTCATGAGCATGAGGTCGGGATCAATGCCGAGCGACCAGTAGATGGTCTTGGCGAGGTCCTCCGGCGAGACCGGCTTGTCATCGGGATAGGAGGCTTCCTTGTCGGTCTTGCCGTAAGCCACGCCGCCACGCACACCTGCGCCCGCGATCAGGGCAGGGAAGCACGTGCTCCAGTGCCCACGACCCCACGTGGCATTCGGGATGGGCGTGCGCCCCATCTCGCCGAGCGCGATGACCAGCGTCTCATCCAGCAGACCACGCTCCTCCAGATCCGTCAGCAGTGCCGAGCAGCCCTGGTCAAAGGTGGGCAGCAGATGATCCCGCACATCATTGCTCGTGCGGTGGGAGTCCCAGCCAAAGCCATCGGCGCTGTCGTAATGCACCGTCACAAACCGCGTGCCTGCCTCCACCAGTCTTCGCGCCATGAGACAGCTCTGGCCAAACAGATGTCGTCCGTAGCGATCACGCATCGCCTCGGACTCCGCGCGGATGTTCAGCGCGCTGCTGGTCTTGTCAGAAGAAATCAGCGCCATCGCCCGCTTGCGATGCAGATCCATCGCGTCCCCATCACCCAGGTCGAGCCGCGTGCGCACGGCTTCAAACTGATCCAGCAAGCCCACGCGCTCTTGAATGCGACTCACCGGAATCACCGGCTTCAGCCCCTCGATCTCAAAGCTCAGCTCACCATCCGCGCAGGCCCGCCAGTAGGGGTTGTCCTTGAGGTTCTGCTTGTCGATCACCGTGGTCATCGGGTTGTAGGCCTGGCCTAACCAACCTGCATACTCGCCGGGCCGGATGTATTGCCCACGGTCCTGCATGCGCCCGAGCCGGTTCGGCAGCACCGCATAAGACGCCAGGTCACGCTCCATGCCGCCTGGCTGCTTCTGGCTCAGATGTTCCACCACTGACCCCATCGAAGGCCAGTCCTGCGGCGTCGCCGAAAAGCCACCGCCCACCGGCAAATGCCAGCGACGACCCGTCTGCATGTAATGTCCCGCACCACTGTGGTCATTGTAGCTGTGCGTCATTGATCGGATGACCGTGTACTTGTCCGAGATCTTCGCCAGCCGCGCCAGATGCTCGCTGATCTGGAGATCCGGTGTGCGACTGCGAATCGGTTTGAAAGGTCCACGCACCTCGCTCTTCGCCCCCGGCTTCAAATCAAAGGTCTCGAGCTGGCTCGGTCCGCCGAACAGAAAAAGGAAAATCACCGACTTCGCTTTCCCACCCGCAAAAGCCTTCTGCGCCTCCTCAGCCGCCAGCACACCCGGCAGAGTCATCCCAAACAATCCCGTGCCGCCGATCTGCAAAAGCTCACGGCGTGAGATGCCGGAGCAGTTCGTGCGCGTGGTGCCATTGATGGTGAGCATGGGACGAAAGTACGCCCGTGGCCGCTCACGCCTTTCCGTCGCTCATTTCCAATCCTTGGTCAGGTGAAGGGACCACACTTCATTCGAGAGCGGCCGCGCGTGACCTCCGGCCACCCACAGCTTGTCCTGAAAGACGAACACCGAATGCTCATGCCGCGCCTTCCAGGAGGTCTTCGTTTCCAGCTGCTTCCAGCTCCTGCCATCCGCGCTGTGCCAGACATCGCCATAGTTGTCCTTCTCCTTGGACCACCCGCCCAGCACCCACATCTGCCCACGATACACCGCCGCGCTGAACCACAGCCGCGACTCCCATGGAGCCGACTCCGTCTCGCAGCTCCACTCCACCCCGTCACTGGAGGACCACACGTCATTCTGCGCATGATAGGCCGGCGTGTAGTTGCCACCTCCCATCACATAGATCCGGTCATTCAAAACCACCGCCTGATGATAAGCCCGCGCTGACCACGGTGCCTTCTCCGTCGCCAGCTTCCACGTCCTGCCATCGCTGGAGGACCACACATCATTCTTCAGGCTCTTTTCATCGCCAAAGTAGTAGTCCTCGATCCCGCCGAGCATCCACATCTTCCCCCGATGCTCCACCAGCCCTGCCGCAAGCCTGGGCGACCAATCCGCCTTCGCCGTCACCTGCTCCCACTTTGCGCCATCACAGGAGGCCCATACCTGGTTGCTTGCCGAATGCCCCGGCAGCCTGCCCTTATACCAGCCACCCATGATCCACATCTTGTCCGCAAAGGTCACATTCATCGGCAGGTCACTGTGCAACCACGGCGCATCGCCCTCCACCAGCTTCCAGGCCTTGCCATCCGCCGATGACCACACGTCCTGCGGCGGCTCCGCAAACGACTGAAACCATCCCCCGCCTATCCAAAGTTGCTCACGAAACACCCACTCCGCCTGCGAGTCCCTCGCCTGCCACGCCGCGTTGCCTTCCAGCACCCAGTCTTGGGCGAGAACCTCGCTCATCGGAACCAACAGACAAATCAACAACGCTCCGAGATTTGCCATGCGGAACATGCAATCCCTGGATCTTCGCTTCAAAGTATCTGTGCTCATCCGTGTTATCTGCGGTTAAAAAATCAGTGATTCACATCACTCACGCCAACGACTTCGTGATCACATGTCGCTCCTCCACGCCGGTGAGCCGTTGATCCAGTCCCTGATGTGGAAAGCTCAGCCGAGTGTGGTCGATCCCCATGAGATGCAGGATCGTCGCATGCAGGTCACTCACATGGCAGCGATCCTCCACCGCCTTGAAGCCCAGCTCATCCGTCGCGCCGATGGCTTGTCCGCCTTTCACCCCCGCCCCGGCCATCCACATGGAGAAGCCGTGCCAGTCATGATCACGCCCCGGCTTGCCCACGCCTTCACTCGTCGGTGTGCGGCCAAACTCGCCGCCCCACACCAGCAGCGTCTCATCCCATAGTCCCGTGCGCTTTAGATCCGCAATTAGCGCGGCGATCGGCTTGTCCGTCTCACCCGCATGCAGCGTGTGATTCGTGATGCAGTCATTGTGCCCATCCCAGGTGTCCTCGATGTGTCCTCCACCTGAGTAGAGCTGGATGAAGCGGACGCCTTTCTCAATCAGCCGCCGAGTGATCAGGCACTTGCGGCCAAAGTCCGCCGTGCGCTTGTCATTGAGCCCATACATCTCGCGCGTGGCCGCGGATTCAGTTTCCAGATCCACCACGCTCATCGCCTCCGTCTGCATGCGATACGCCAGCTCATAGGACTCAATGCGCGCCGCCAGCTCCGACACCGCCGGATGCCGTGAGAGATGATCCTCGTTCAAGGCCTTCAGCAGATCCAGGCTGCGCCGCTGTGTGCGGTCGCTCGTGCCCTCCGGCGTCGCCAGATCCAGCAGGGGCGAGCCGCCACTGCGAAACAGCGTCCCTTGATAAGCCGCCGGCATGTAACCCGCCGTCCAGTTCGAGGCACTGCCGATCGGTCCGCCGCGCGGATCCGTCATCACCACAAAGCCCGGCAGATTTTGGTTCGTCGTGCCTAATCCATAGCCTAACCACGAGCCCAGGCACGGCTTGCCAATAAAGATGCTGCCCGTGTTCATCTGCAAGCAGCCGGAGGCATGCGCCGCCGTGTCCGCATGCATGGAGCGGATCACGCACAGATCATCCGCATGCATGGCCGTATGCGGAAACAAACTGCTGATCTCCAGCCCGCTCTGTCCATGCTTCTTGAACTCAAACGGCGATGCCATCAGATGCCCCACCGCCCGTCCGTTTGATCCCACCTTCGCATCCCCCATGTAGGGCTTGCCATCATGCTTCTTCAGCATCGGCTTCGGATCAAACGTGTCCACCTGCGAAGGCCCACCATTCATGAACAGAAACACACAATGCTTCGCCCTCGCCCCATGATGCGCCCGCTTCTCCGCCATCGGCGAAGCCGATGCCGCCTCCGCCGCCATCAAATCCGTCAACGCCACCCCCGCAAACCCACCCCCGACCTGCCAGAGAAACTCCCGGCGTGTCTGCCCACAAGGCGTGCGGTTGGGGGTGAAACGGGACATGAGTAATAGGTTGGAGATGAATACGGCGACTATCCCCGCAGTAATTCCATCGACAGTGTCGATAGAAGGAAACTCGCCAAATCACGGCGGCCATTTCATGCCTTTGGGATTCCCTTAAACTACCGCGTTGACACATCTGAGCCGTAGCCTCAATGTAGAAACATGACTGCAACGATTCAAAAATGGGGCAACAGTCTCGCTCTTCGCATCCCGCTGGCTGTCGCCAAGCAAATCCACGTTCAGGAAGGTGATCCCGTGGTTCTCAAGGTCGGGGCCTCCGGTTTGACCGTGAAGGCTGCTCCCAAGCGCCTGAAGCTCGACGATCTTCTGGACAAGGTCACTCCCGAAAATCTGCATCCAGCCAGCGATTGGGGAGCTGATGTCGGCCGGGAGGTTCTGCTTCCATGAAAACAAAGCCCCCGCCAGTGCCCGAGCTCGGCACCCTCGGCTGGCTGGTCTTTGATTCCCAGGCAAGTCGTGAGCAGGCCGGGCGTCGTCCCGCCATCGTCCTCAGCCACACCCGCTACAATGAAAAGACCGGTCTTGCCGTCTTCTGCCCCATCACCAGCTCGGTGAAAGGCTATCCTTTCGAACTCGCCGTGCCTGCCGGCCTGCCCGTGGGAGGAGTCGTGCTCTGCGATCATGTGCGCTCTCAGGATTGGAAGGAACGCAAATGGAAACCCATCTGCAAAGTGCCACTCAGCTTTGTTCATGAGGTGATGGCGCGGACGCTGACGTTATTTGAAGTTCCCACATAGTCATTTTGGCGTGCCTCTGATGAACGGTGACCGCCAAGAGCGAACAGCCGCCTCTATAGTCCCTCGCGACGTTACTGAATGACTTCCCGCCCCCAGGCTCCATCTGACCTCATTCTCTATCAAACCGAGGACGGTAACACGCGCATCCAGTGCCGGTTTGAGAATGAGACGGTATGGCTGTCCCTGAATTAGATGGCAGACCTGTTCCAGCGGGACAAATCGGTTATCTCGAGGCATATCAAGAACGTCTTTGAAGAAGGGGAGCTGGAGGCCGCTGGAACTGTTGCAAAAAATGCAACAGTTCAAAAGGAAGGGGAAAAGCAGGTGACGAGGGAGATCGAGTTCTACAACCTCGACGTGATCACCTTGGCCGGCTACCGGGTGTCAAGCTGCGGACGATGCATCCCTCACTCCGGATAAACAAACTCATTCAAGTTCAGCACCACCCGGCAAAGCTGCTCCAGCGATTCTTCCTGCAAAAACGCCTGCATCTTCGCCATCTCGCCAGCCGTCGGTTCGCGGCAAAGGGCGAGCCGCCATGCGAGCGTTATTTGTTGGGCCGGAGCATCGCCCGCCTCGCGCCTCAAGCGGCTGGCAAAGTGCCTCGCCTGCTCGTTCACAAAGTCGCCATTGAAGAGACTCAAGGCCTGAGGAGCCACGGTGGTGACCTGGCGTTGCGGGCAACTGCTCACCGTGTCGGCGAGATCCAGGGTCTCAAGCATCGGCACCACCAACCCACGCTTGATGAAGGTGTAGATGCTGCGGCGCGAGGCCTCGCGTCCATCGGACACTTGCCAGATTTTCTCTTTGTCCGTGTTCGCTTCCAGCGCCGCCTTGGGAATGGCAGGTCTCATGGCCGGGCCAAAGCGCTTCAGATTCAACTGCCCGCTAACAAAAAGCATCGAATCACGGATCGCCTCGACCTCGAGACGGCGGTAGCGATAGGGCGAAGAGCTAGCATCAGCATCAGCATCCACGGCCACGTCGGAGGTTCCGGACTCTGCGGTCCTGGCCCTTTGCTCCTCGCCACTGGCCTGCCACGCGCGGCTCGTGAGAATCAGCCGATGCAGCTTCTTCAGCGACCACCCTGCCTCATGCGTGAACCAGTGCGCGAGCCACTCCAACAATTCAGGGTGCGAGGGGGCGGCACCCATGAGGCCAAAGTCATTGGCCGTGGTCACCAGCCCCTGGCCAAAGTGCTGCTGCCACACACGATTGACGATAACACGTGCCGTGAGCGGATTCTGCGCACTGGCGATCCATTGGGCAAGGCTGAGCCGCGCCTCGCCTGGGAGCATCGTTTGTTGGGTCAGAATAGCAGGCGCGGCAGGCTGGACCCGATCTCCCGGCCGTGTCGGTGAACCGCGCAGCAGCACATGCGTAGGCTTTGCCACGCCGCTGGCCTTCTGCCAGGCATAGACCTCGGTGTCAGCGATCTTCACGGTCAGTTCCGTCCGGCCCTTGGCGGGACGTTCCAACGGACTGAAAACAGCCACGAGGCTGTAGTAGTCCCGCGTGCTCAGCGGTTCGAATTTATGATCGTGGCAGCGGGCGCAGCCGATGGTGAGGCCGAGGAAAGCCTGGCCCGTGGTGCTGACGATGTCATCGAGCTGATCGTAGCGATCAGCGGCTGGGTCTGCCGGCTCATCATCCCAGTGCCCTAGGCGGAGGAAGCCCGTGGCAATCACCGCTTCCGTCCGCAGCGGGTCGTTTTCAGACCCCATTATGTCCCCGGCGAGCTGCTCCACCACAAAGCGGTCGAAAGGTTTGTCCTTATTGAGGGAGTCGATGACGTAGTCCCGGTAGCGCCAGACAAAGGGCTTCGCCGCATCGCGCTCGTAGCCGTTGCTGTCCGCGTAGCGCACCACATCCAGCCAGTGCCGAGCCCAGCGCTCTCCATGTTCAGGCTTGGCCAGCAGCCGTTCGATCACTCCTTCATAAGCCTCAGACGTGCCATCAGACCCGGGGGACCCATGAGCCGAGCGCGCAAAAGCCGCCTGCTCCTCCGGCGTCGGCGGCAGGCCGATGAGATCCAGGTGCACACGCCGCAGTAGCGCCTGCGGGGCAGCTCGCGAGGGCAGGGGATGCTTCCCGAAGACAAAAGCATCCACTGGGTGCCCATGCATGCTTTCCGGTACCTTGGGACGCTTCACCGGTTGAAATGACCAGTGGTCCGAGGGCTTCTTGGGGATGGCTTCATCCTTCGGAAAGGGTGCCCCATTCTTGAGCCACTCCCGCAAATTTGCCACTTGGGCGGGTGTCAGCCGGGTTCCTTCAGGCGGCATCCGCTCGTCCCCATCCTGCGAGGTTATCCTGGCGACCAGTTCGGCAGGCGCCGCCTGCGCGATCAAATATCCAGCATCGAGGCGCAGATCGCCCTTCTGCTTGACGGCCCCATGGCAAGAGACACAGCGCTCTCTCAGCAGGGGCTTGATGTCCTTCTCATAATCCACCACTGCCGGTGCCTTGGACGACGCCAAAAGCGCCAAGGGCAGCAGCAGACGGAAAGCTGAGAGAGGCCGAGGCTTCATGCGCGGAGGTGGAATCTAGCCACTTTATACGCAGTTCGGGACACATAACTCACAGACGCTCGCGGGCGCGGTCCAAGTGCGAGCCGAGGGCAAAAAAGAGGTTATTTCTTATAAAAAATAATAAAAACGAGGATCCAGGATTAGGTCGGGTAGACGCTCAAGGTGGGGGCTTAAATGCCTTTTGTTCTCAGAAAAGGGCTTCTTTGGAGGGCGAAGTGGCGGTCTGTGGAGGCTTCCAGAAGACGGAAGCATGTAAGGCAAATGTATTTACATTGAACAGACTTCCTGCCAAAATGGACCACAAATTCAGAAAAATAGTCCAAGTCCGTCGATCTCAACCATCGGCTGATCGCAAAAGTTTGAAATTCAACACTTTATGACCATGAACCAGCGCTCCTCCCCTTTCCTGCGACTTCTTCGTCGGCAGCGTTTTTGGATGACTTGCAACCTGACAGCGCTCATGGGCATCTGGCAGATTGCCCAGCCGCTTCAGGCTGCGAGTGTGAACTGGACTGGCGGCAGTGCCAGCAACTTCAACTGGTCTAATAGTAGCAATTGGAGTGCCGGAATTCCCGGAATTTCAGATGTTGCCGTGCTGCCGACACCCATCCCGAACCCAGGGGCTTTGGGCAGTTCCAACACTCTTTTGCTCGACCCTGCTACTCAGGCTCCTGCAGGCGTCTGGTTCAAAGATAATTACACCCTGTCAGGGGGCACCTTCTCCTCCGTCGGCAATGGTCAGCTGCGTGTGAACGAAGGGTCCACGGCCACGATCAGTTCTGATTTGGTCGGATCCGGCGGTTTCTCGAAGGTGGGCGCGGGCACGCTGGTGCTCTCGGGTGACAACTCAGGACTCGCCGCAGCCTTGACTCTTTCGGGCGGAACTTTGAGGGTCGGCACCAATTCGGCGCTGAGCGGTTCCTTGAGCCTGAGCGGCGGCACGCTGAGTCTGGCGAGTGACACTCCGCTGAGCTTGGGCAATGCCGTCGCCATGAACAACAGCGTGATCGTTTCAGATCGCCTGTCCTCGGGCGCTGGCTTGACTCATACGATGAACTCCCTGCTACTTGGAGCTCAGCAAATCTCTGTCCAGGCGGGATCCAATGTGACGGGCGGCACAGCGGGCGTTTCCCTTGCTAGCTTGGCGCTGGCCGTGAGCGGTGGCGGCTTTGATGTGGCTGCCGACTCCTCGCTGACACTGGGTCCGATTTCTGGAAATTTCCATCTCTTCAAGTCCGGCGCAGGCACCTTGCTCCTGAACGGCACCAGCACCCGTGCTGGTGGCAGCACTTATATCAGCGGCGGCCCGGTCGTTCAGACGAACGTCGCAGGCCTGGGCACCACGGGCACCACACTGGCCATGATGGACGGCGCCACCTTTGAGATGGCCACGGACACCACGACTAATGCCTACCCCGTCACTCTCCTGGGAGATGGCACGTTTATCTCCAACCGCGCCACACCCGGAGCCGGCATCACCCACACTCTCGGTGCCATGACGACTGTCGGCACGAATACAGTGACCGCTTCGAAGGGGGCCAATGTGAACAGCGGAAACGCCACGACGGCTTTCGGAGCCGTCACCACCGTCGGTGCCACCACCTTCCTCACTTCGACCGCCAACTCCGCGCTGACTCTGGCCTCGATGAACAATTCTGGCTACACCAACACGGTGGACGGCGCAGGCACCACCACCGTTACGGGGGTGATCAGCAGCGGCGGCGGATTGATCAAGAACGGCGCAGGCACATTGACCTTGAGTGGGGCGAACACGCTCACGGGCCTTGTTCAGGTCAACCTTGGCACGGTGATGCTCACCAATGCTTCTGGTCTTGGTGCCACAGGGGTCGCCGCTCCGGTTTTTGCGGCTGGAACCACCCTAAATGTCAACGGCGTGAGCCCTTCGCTCCTGAATATCACCGCCCCGAGTGGAGTCATCCTGCAGAACTCTTCCACTACTAATGCCGGCATGACTATTACCCCTGGCGGTACTGCGAACACCACCATTGGCGCCACCATCCAGAACGGCGGCACGGGCACCCTGAGCTTCGCCATCAACGGCTCCGGAACCGTGACCCTGACCGGCAACAACAGCTATACAGCTGGAACCACCCTGACTCAGGGCCGCCTGAATGTGAACAGCGCCACCGCTCTCGGCACTGGCGGTCTGACTTTGACGGCGGGCATGCTGGACAATACCAGCGGTGATGCCATTACGGTGGCGAGCAACAATGCAGTCGCGATCAATGGCAACGTGACCTTCGGTGGTTCTAACAGCCTCAATTTCGGCACGGGTGCCGCTACCATTACCGCAGGCCGCGCGATCACGCTCGCTGGTAACAATGGAGCCAACCTGCGTTTCGGGTCCTTCATTGGCAACAACTCAACTACTCCAGCCATGACGAACACGGTCAACGTGCTTCCGGATTCCACATCCACCCTGACGATCGGAGTTTATAACCCCCAGTTTGCCGGCACCGCTGCAACTCACGCCTTGGCAGGTAATGGCACGATCAACATCACCAATGGCATTGTTCCCACCATCACCGCAGCGGCGATGAACTATGCTGGCTCAGGAGTTGTCACACTTACCGGAGCCAGCACCTACACCGGGGCTAGTACCTTCACCGCAGGCTCCGTGGTTTTGAATGCCTCGGCCGGCACGGCCACCCTGGCAGCCACCGCACCCACCTTTGCGGGCGGCGCGTTCACCTATCGTGCCGCTGCGGCTGGTAGCAATCAGACCCTGGGCAACCTCACCTTGAATGCGGGTGGCGGCAGAATTTTTGTCGTTGGCGGTGCTAGCGGTACCAGCACCCTGAATTTGGGCACTTACACTAGCGCGGTCAACAACGGTACCATGTACATCAATCTCAGCGGTACAGGCGCTTCAGTCACGACCAGCACGAATGCGGTGAACGGCCTTCTCTCGGCGCGTGGTGCCACCATCATCACCAACACGGCGGGTGTGACGGACTTTGCAGGCAAGAGCGGCACCGCGATTGTTCCGATCACCGGCCAGACGGCCTTCACGGGCACTGCTCCCACAAACACGGTCAATTATACCGTCACGGGAAGCCAGACTGCAACGGCAGCCTTGCTCCCCAACTCACTCAAAATCACCTCCAGTGGTGCGGGACAGAGCCTGAACCTCGGCACCAACACCATGCGGATCACCACTGGCGGCCTTCTTTTTGTGGGTGCAAATGACTATACCATCACTGGAACTGGGGCGAGCACTTTGACCAGTGGCGTCGCGACAGCCTCAGATCTCATCATCCACAACTACGGCGCTGGCGCATTGACCATCAACACAGTGATCGCCAACAACGCTGGTGCTTCAGTCGTGACCGTTAACGGTACTGGGGTGGTAAATCTCGGCAGCACCAACACCTACACGGGCACAACTTATGTGACGGGCGGTGCCACCCTGGGCATCTCGGCCAATACCAACCTGGGACCTGCGGCCACGGCTGCCACCCTGAACCTGAACAACGGTACTCTCCGCATCAACTCCTCCGTGGCGCTTGAGAACACCACAACCACCAATCTCCGTGCCATCGCCTTGGGTGCGAATGGAGGTACTTTCGACACAGTCGGGGCCAATGTCCTGACCGTTCGTGGCATCATCAGTGGCGCAGGCAACCTCACCAAAAAAGGCACCGGCAACATGCTCCTGTATGGCGCGAACACCTACTCCGGCGGCTTTACCCGGATCCAGGATGGCTCGATTCAGATCGCTTCCACGGGCTCGGTCGCCACTACCACCCTTGTGGTCTTGGGTGAAGGCACCACCTCCGGCAAACTGATCCTTGGTGACAGCGTGGGTGTGAAAAGCCAGGCGGTCGCCGGCTTGCTGACCTCTGGCACCGGCACCGCTAACGCGGTGGTGGGCGGTAACGCCGCAGCGTCGACCCTGACCTACACCGGAACAGTCGGCATCCCGACCACTTACTCAGGCGTCCTCGGTGGTGCAGGCACCAACGAAAACAATCTGGCTCTGAGCGTCACGGCAGGCATTCTGACCCTGACGGGCAACAATACCTTTGCGAGCGGCACGACCATCACGGGTGGCGTCCTCAATCTGAATGGCGCAGCGGTCTTGGGATCTGGAGCCCTCAACTTGAACGGCGGCACCATCGACAACACGAGCGGCGGCAGCCTGACTCTGGGTAACAACGCCGTCACTCTCGGCGGCACCTTCACCTTTGGAGCCACCAACAGCCTGAGCATGGGTGCCAGCAGCGTGGCCACCATGGCAGCCAGCCGCACCATCACCCTCCTGGGTGACTCGACGAGCACAGCAGCCCTGACCTTCCCCACCTTGAATGCCGCTGCCACGGGTCTGACTCTCACCGTGAACCGCGCGCAAGGTTCCACGGCCTTCGTGAACATCGGCAATCTGAACCTGAACACCACCGCCACGGCCAACACCACCACGACGCTGAATGGTTCCGGCAATGTGGTCATCGACCAGATCACCGCCACGACGCCTGCCACAAGCTTCACCTACAACGGCACTGGCACACTGACCATCAATGGCACTGCCACCCACACAGGCACGAACACCATCAATGCCGCCGGCACCGTTCGCTTCGGCACTGCCGGTAATTTCGCCGCAGCTTCCGCTTTGACGGTTACCGCAGGCACTCTGGACCTCAATGGCCGCGATCAAACGGTGAACGGCGCCTTCACGCTGAATGGTCCTGGCGCGATCACGAACACCAGCGGCACGCCTGTCACTCTGACGGCGAGCGCGGTGGCCTCCAGCAGCGGTCATCTTTCGGGCAACCTTTCTGCCATCTTCAATCAGGCTGCTGCCGCCACGACCTTCAGCGGCACCTACATCAACACCGGTGATCTGACCTTCACGAACAACGGCACAGCCGCATTCACCATCAGCGGTCATGTCTTGAACACGGGCAACGTTACTTTCGGTGCCAACAATGCCCAGCCGATCACCGTCACAGCGCCTTTGATCAATCCTACTGGCCAGATCATCAACAACGGCACTGGCACAGCGGCCACCACCATCAGTGGCAATGTCGGATCGAATGTCACTGGCATTGTTCAGGACAGCGCCAACTCGGCCATGATCTTCACGGGTAACATGTCCGCCTTCAACGGGCCGGTGACGGTGAATTCCGGCTCGATCCAGGCCACTGAATTCAAGAGCACAGGCCTGACCCTCAATAGTGGTTCCCTGACCGCCACACGGATCGACCTGAATGGTCCTCTGACTGTTTCCGATGGCGTTCTCCGCGCCCTCCTGAACTCCAACAATTCCAGCTACACGGTGTCCGGAAACGGCGGCATCTATCTCAGCCCTGGAAGCAATATCCCCCAGTCGATCTCTGTCAATCTGAGCGGCGTCGGCGGTTCCATGCAGCTCGCCAATGCGAGCAATCAGACGCTGACCAGCTTCACGTCAGCCGCCGGCACAGGCCTCTTCCTGGGTGCTGGTCTGATGGACACCACCGTGACCTTCGCGGATAATGTGGCGACCAATAACATCCAGGCTGCCATCTCCATGGGCGGTGTGGGCGCTGGTCTCGGACACGTGGTGAAGAACGGCACTTCGTCCTGGGTGCTCTCGGGTGGGAGTGCCTACACAGGCAGCACCACGGTCAATGCCGGATCCATTCAGATTGCTTCCAATGCACGGACAGAAGTGCTGCCTGACAGCACCGCTCTGTCGCTGGCCAACGCGATCGGTGTTTTCCTGGACGTGAACAACAGGAATGAGGTCATTGGCTCCCTCGCGGGTGGTGGTGCCAATGGCGGTAACGTGCTCATCGGCACGGGTGCGCTGAAAGTGGGCGGAAATGGCGACAGTACCACCTATGGAGGCGTCATCAGCGGTTCAGGTGAATTCTTCAAGCAAGGTAATGGCGCGCTGACCCTGACGGGAAACAACACCTTCAACGGCTTGATGACCATTGCTGGAGGCGAGATGATCCTTGCCCGGAATGGCGGAACCCTGGCAGACGGCGCTTCGGTCCTCGTGGGAGGAAAGGGAGGCAGACTGACGGTTTCAAATTCTGACACCATCGGCCGTCTGACCACCTTGGCCAACAGCACGGTCACCATTGGAGCAGGCTCCACCCTCACCACCAATCATGCCATCGCCTCGGGCATCGCACGGGCTGGTCTGATCAACAGTGAAAACCGCCAGATGGTGGTCACGGGAGGCACAGCAGGCCTCGTTCCGGGACTGATCGTCACGACCGTGGACGGAGGCACGCAAGTGCCTGCGCTCACCGTCATCACCAGCGTTTCGAATGACGGCGTCACGGTGCAGCTCAGCGCGCAGCCTGACCTGCCTCCGATGAGCCAGCTGACCAAAAATTTCATTTTCAGCGGCGACATTCGCCTTGGCAACGTGGACACGGACACCCGCGTGATGCTGGTCCCGAATGGCACCGAAGGACTGGTGACCGGCATGATGCTGGTGGCCTCCGATGGTAACTCTGACGTCATCGCCGGCACCTACATTGTCCAGGTGCTCAGCCATAATCTGGTGCTCCTCAGCACCAACCCCACGACCAGTGTGGAGAAGAACTTCACCTTCTATGGCGTCGACAATCTGGCTGGTGCCTTCGTCGGCCCCGGCAACTGGGTGAAGAATGACATTGGTAACATCGTCCTGAGTGGGAAGAGTGATCTGACCGGCAGCATGACGATCAACGGCGGCACCGTGATTGCGGGCGGCGTCAATTCCGGCGGACGTTATGTGATTCAGGACACCATCGGTAATCAGACCCACGTGGCGCTTGGAAATGCCACCCTGAATCTGGCGGCCAATGGTTTGAACCTCAGTCCCTTCGAACGGATTGGCAGCCTGGAAGGAGCCAATGCTAACGCGCTGGTGAACCTGACCACCTTCAGCCCAACCGGGGCCCTTTCCCAGGGCACACTGGCTGTCGGCACCAACAATGCCACGACGAGCTATGACGGCAGAATCCGTGGTAACGCCGCCTCTTGGTTGATCAAGGAAGGTTCAGGCACCTTCACCTGGACCAACAATGACGCTTCGGTGATGGACGGCACCGTCCGTGTTGAGCAGGGTGAAATGCGTGTGGGAGGAAGCCAGGGTCTTTCTCCAACCTCCGGCATTGTGGTTTCCAACAATCCTAATGGAGCCAAGTTGGTTCTGAACACGACTGACATTGCCGGTGAGGTCGTGGCCTCGCTTTCGGGCGGCGGCCGCGGAGCCACCCGTTTCCACAGTTTCGCTCCCATCACCAGCGCCACGGCGAGCTTTACGGTGGCGGGTGCGACCACGGGCTCCTACTTGGGTGGCACCGGCGGTGTGGTTGAAATCGGACCCACGGGTCTCACCCTGCTAAACAGCAGCGCTGGCGTCTTCACTTATGGTGGCAGCCTGACCGGTTCCGGCTCCTTCGACAAGCAGGGTGGCAACGTCCTCGAACTCCGCGGTGACAACACTTACGCAGGCAGCACGATCGTTCGTGCGGTTGCCAGCTCCACCACCAGTGTCCTTCGCATGGGTGCTTACGGCGCTTCTTCGGGCGTCGGAACTCCTTCAGGCTCCGGAGGCTTTGGTTCACTTCCTGCCACCACCAGCTTGGAAATCGTCGCTGGTACCTCGGGTCTGGTGAATGCCAATTCCCAGTTCGATCTCGCTGGCTCCACCCAGACCGTGGCGTCACTTTCCGCGCGAAATCTCGCGGGTTCGAAGGTTTTCAGCTTCAATGGAGGAACCCTGAACATCAACAACGCGGCGGGAACCATCCCCAACGGTCTGTTTGTGGGTATCTTTGAAGGCTTGGGCACGATCAACGTGAACGGCACCCACTCTGGAGGATGGGCCATCCGCTCAGAATCCCCCACGCCGGGACTCAACTCGAACATTTCTCATCGCGGCAGCTTCAACGTGAATGCCGGCAAGGTCATCTTGGATGGCACAGATGGTTCGTTGGGTGACACGGTTCACCTCAGTCTGGGTTCGCCCTCCGCCACTCTTCAGGTGACCCGCTCAGACACAGTGGGTTCGTTGTATGGTTCGGGTGCCCTCATCCTTGATGCCGGTCAGTCCCTCATCCTCACCTCCGCCCCCAAGGGGAACATCAACACGACCGTCTGGTCAGGTTCATCCAGCGGCGCGGGTTCTTTGGTCCTTACCAATCGCGCCAGCTTGAATGTTTCTGCCAATCAAGGCTACACCGGGATGACGACCGTCTCCGGGGCCTCTTCGATGATCCTGGACTACACCTCCGCCAACAACATCATCCCTGGCACCCTTCGTCTCGCTGGCGGCAGCCTCTACCTCAAAGGTTCCGCTGCTTCCACCACGGTCGACAACATTTCCTCCACGCAGCTCGGTTCCGGTGCCAACAGCATTTCTGCTCTCGGCAGCATGGGCGGAAACATCAATCTGGGGCTCATCATTCGTGATGTGCTGGGTGATCCGGGCGGTGTGCTTCAGGTCTACGGCAATGCCGCGTCCACCACGACCGAGAATGATCTTACCTTGAACACCCTTGGCGGATTTGCCACCTATGGCACCAATGGTGACATCACCACATGGGCGGTGGGCAGCTCGACCGGTAACGCCACCCTGATCACCCCTCTTCTTGACAGCGCCTACCTTCATGTTGATCCCACCCATGCCTCGGTCTCGGGTCAGCATCTGGACGTTTTTGGTGATTTCGATCTGAGTTCAGACACCGGTTCCATCCGCTTCAACCAGGCTCCGGTTTCACCCGGCATCATGGTCGTGAACGTTGCCGGTCCTGCCAATGAAGTGCGGGTGATCGAGTCTGGTGGTATCCTGGTCACCAAGAATGTGGGCGCCAGTGACATCCTTTTCGACGGCGCACCTTCCCTGACGGGCGCCAATACGGACCTGGTGTCCAATGAGCTGATTTTGCATCAGCACAACACCCGTGGTGCTCTGTACATCAACAGCACCATCGTCGACAATGGTGATGTCGCGTCAGACACGGACCTCAATCTGGTCAAGGCAGGTCGCGGCAAGGTGGTCCTGATGAAAGACAACTCCTACAGCGGGCAGACAAACATTCTTGATGGTGTCTTGCAGCTTGGTTCCAAGACTTTCGGCATCGCCACGGGCAGCGTGAACTCGGGTTCCGTCATCAACAACAACGGCTGGCTGAGTCTGCAACACACGGCCAATGGAGCTCCGTATGCCTATGGCAACATGCATGGAACGGGTGCCGTGCTCATCGACTCTGACACTGTGCAGATCCTGGCAGGTGTGAACAGCTCCTATACGGGCGGCACCTACATCGTCTCTGGCAGAGTGCAGATCACCAGCAGCTCCTCAGTGGGTGGTTCGGGCCTGGGTTCCACTACCGGCCTCACCTCCATCGCTCCTTCTGGCCGCCTCGAACTTGGCGGTGGAGCACGCATTGCCGAGCAGATTTACCTTCGTGGCGGTATCCTGGAGGCCGTTGCTGGCAGCGGCACCTTGCTCAGCGCCATGCAGGTGGGTGAGAGCAGCTCCCTTATCTCTAACTTTGTGGGTTCCTCGTTGACCCTCAATGCGCCTGTCATCACCCGTCCAGGTGCGGCGCTGACGCTCGCGGGCGCGGGCAGTTTTGTCTTCAGTTCCGCGAGCAACATGTTTGGCTCGCTGACCAACTCCAGCACCCTTTATGTGGGAGGTGGCTCGGGTGGAGCTGCCGGCCTTGCAGGTTCCCTGGGTGATGGCCCGATCGTGAACAACGGTTCCATCAACCTGAACCTGATCGACACGCATTTTGGCCTTTCCAATTCGATCTCTGGCACGGGCAGCCTTGTCCAGAACCGTAACATTGTGCATGTCACCGGTGAGAACACCTACACAGGAGCCACCATCATTGGCGGCAATCCGAACACGGTGAACATCAACGCTGAAATGCGTGTTGGAGCTGACACCTACACCGGCCGCCTGGGTTCCGGCCCCATCACCCTGCAGTCCTCGACCGGCGGTCAGTCCACGCTGCGTTATCAGCCTCTGAGGAATGTCACGCTTAACAATGCGCTCAACATCAATCCGTGGTCAGACGGTGGCACGGGTGCGCGCAATGCCGTGGTCATCCGCCACGGGCTTGGTTCATTGAACTTGGCTGGCACCATCACGGCTGGTCTTCATTCCGGCGCTGGCAGTGGCAATGGCGCCCAGAGGGCGGTCATCCAGAACGATCCGAACAACAAGATCACCATCTCTGGCACCATCATCAATGGCCCGAACAATCGCCTGAACTTCATTCCGGTCAGCAACACCATCTTTGAGTTTGCCGGCACCGCCAGCAACACGTTGTGGGGACGCTTCACGGGTAACAACACGGACAACACCACCAGCAGTTTCCTTTTCAACAACGCCGGCACCACCACGCTGAAGGGCTTCAACAACTTCGCCAACACGGGTGGCACCAACCGTCTGAACAACATCTACATCCAGAAGGGAACTCTGGTCGTGGATCATACCTTTGATTCGGATCCGGACCTAGCCAACAACCCCACCCAGATTCCGAATGGCATCAATGACGATGCTGACCTCTACCTCCTGAGAGGCGCTTCGATCCGCTTCAATCAAAATGAGACGGTGGGGCTCTTCTACACCCAAAAGGGTTCGAACATCGAAGTGCCCACGGGCGTGCAGCTGACCATTGATGACGGCATCAACCAGGTGATCAACGGCAGCATCTCCGGAGACGGTATCGTGGCCTTCAACGCCGTCGGTGCAGCCGCTTGGTATGGCCTGTTTGGCTCCAGCACCTATTCCAACAGCGCCATCATTGGCAGCAACAGCCAGATCGTCACGCTGCGCGTGTCGGACTTGGCAGGCAATGGCGGCCTCGGCCTCGCTGACGAGATCAATCTGGGTGTCTCGGGCATCATCGGCACTGCGCCGCAGGAAGCTCGCTTGGAGTTCGTCAGCCGGGACCGCAGCATCCCTGTGCATAACGTGCCATCAAACCGCTTGATCAATCTGACCAACAGCGGCGCGGTGCAGGTGACGAGTGTTAGCATTCCAGTCCCAGGTCCGCAGGATTTCATCAGGCTTTCTGATGTGGGCGGTCTGGAAGTGGGCATGGAAGTTTCGGGATCCAACATTGCCGATGGCACTTTGATTACCGGCATCAATCCTACCACCAACGAGATCACGCTTTCCAAGGATACCGATGGACCGGTCTCCGCCGGACTTCCGCTGACCTTTGAAGATGTTACCCAGGTGGCCACCGTCCGCATTGGCTCCAACGCCGTGGTGCCTCTGGTTTTGAACGGCAAGGTCACGAACAAGAGCCTGGGTAACAAAAATCTGATCCTTCATGGTCAGAATACCAGCTCCAACGTCATCAACGGCATGATTGACCAGGGGCAGGGCGAGATCAGTCTCACGATCAACCCCAACGTGGGTAACAATGACCAGTATGGCCTCAGCTACTGGACACTGACCAACCAGAACAGCAACTACTCAGGTCGTCTCACCGTGAACCTGGGAAGTCTGGAACTGTTTGGCGACCTGGGCGCTGGCAACGAGACCACAGGCATTCTCGGTAACCTCGCAGTTGGCCGTGTCATTGACATGGGCACCACTTCTTTTGACGGACGCCGCTATGACATCTCGGGCAATGGTGACAACCTCGGTGGCGTGGCCAACCGCGGCAATCTGATCTTCAATGACACTGGGACCGGCACGTTGACCCTTGGTAACAACGTCACCTTCAACCGCAGTTACACCGGCGGTGATGGCAGCGCGGCCCTCATCAACAACAGTCCTGACAAGGTCGTCGTGATCAACGGTAGCTTTGTGGCCCAGGGTTACAATCCTGATGGCACGCTGACCAACTCGACCAGCATCACCAACACTCACACATGGGTCCTGGGCGGCACCAACAGCGGTAACAACACCATCAATGGTGCCATCAACAATGCGTCCGCTGGCGGCGGTGTGACTGCCATCACCAAAGAAGGCACGGGCAAGTGGATCCTCAACAGCACGAGCAACACGATGACCGGCACCATCACGGTAACCCGTGGCATGCTGGAAATTGCCGGCGGTTCCTCAATCGGCGATGACGCGACCGTTAACGTCAGCGGCGCGGGCTCGGACGGCAGCTCGGTGGGCGGTGCCACTCTTAAAATCCGCAATGCTGAAACCGTTGGCGGCCTCGCGGGCACCATCGGTTCCAGTGCCATTCTGGACGGCACCCTCACCGTCAGAAACGCCAACCAGACCTTCGCTGGCATCATCAGCGGAAGCGGTGGCATCACCCGCACGAACAACGATGCGAATGCACGCACGTCCACCTTCACCAACCTGAATACCTACACCGGACCGACGAGCATTCTCACCGGTGGGGGTTCGTCACAGTCTAACCGCATTGCCGTTTACTCCCTGGCAAACGGCGGTTCGCCGAGCGGTATCGGTTCCGCTACCAGCGCTGCCTCAAACCTTATCATCAACACAGGCACGAACGGTGGTCTGGAGTATCTTGGCCTCTCTGACAGTTCGACGGACCGTCTCCTGACGATCGGCACGACAACTTCCGCCTCCACTTCCGTGTCTGCCGCCGCTCTTATTGCGACTGGCCCTACCCAGGGCGGTTATGCGCCTTCGGTCAAGTTCTTGGGCACCGGTGCAATCGCCTTCACTGCCAGCAATGCCAACGCTAGGCTCGCCCTGCGCGGCACCAACGTCAGTAACAATGCGTTCAACCCTCAGATCACCGACAACGGAACCGGTGTGGTTGGGGTGAGCAAGTTTGACGCAGGCAACTGGGAGATTGGCGGCAACAATACGTTCACCGGGGCGGTGAGCATTTTGTCGGGCTCCAATAACAACACAGGTGCCGCAAACGGCGGCGGGGCTCTCATTGTGACCCATGACAATGCCTTGGGCACTTCAGCTGGGGGCGTGAATATCGGCGTCTTCTCGAGCAATGGATCTACCCCCAACGCCAGTGGCAGCTTCACGGGCAGTGGCACAGGCCTCATGCTTCGCGGCGGGCGCACCATCACGGGAGAGGCGCTGACCACCACCTTGGCTGATTCCAACTTCACTGCCGACTCAGGCGTGAATAATTGGACAGGGAGCGTGACGATGAACGGCACAAACGCGAACTTCCGCATCGGAGCTTCCCCCGGCGCCAGCCTGGAAATCAGTGGCGCCATCGGTGGTTCCGCCGGCACAGGACGTCTGATCCTCGCGGACACCGGCATCAAGATTTTGAGCGGCACGAATACCTACACAGGTATCACCTCTGCCGCAGGTGGCACCGTGAAGCTGGACTACACCATCAACAATACCTCTAAACTTGCTGACGCTTCCGCCTTCCAAATGGGCTGGGAGGGCAGCGGCATCATCCAGCTTCTTGGCACGGATTCGGAGGCCTCCAGCCAGGCTTATTTTGGCGGCATGTCGGGAGTAACCATTGACTTGAGTGGCGGGTCACACACTGAAGTTGCCTCGGCTACTACTCTTGCCGTCGGCGCGAGCTATCTTACCCGTTCTTCCGGCACGTCCGTCCTGCGCACGAATGCCATCACGCGCAATGCGGGCAGCACCCTGGATCTGGCCATCGCCGGTCTGGCTGATACAGATACAATCAATGCCAACGGCATTGTCGGTGGCGGTGGCATCACCATTGGCAAAACCAACTGGGCTACCAGCGGCACAACCGCAGCGGACCTTGCCATCACCGCACTGGCGACCTACACCAATGACACCTATGTCGCCGCCAACAATGTTGATGTCGTGGCCTTCACCGCGGTCGGAGCTGCTACCGCAGCCAATACCCTGAGATTCAACCAAGCCTCGGGAGGCACCCTGAGTGTCAACGCCATCCTTGGTCTGACCACAGGCGGCCTGCTGATGACTCCTAATTCGGGGAACGTCATCATCAACGGCACGGGCACCCTCCGTAACAACGGCACCACGGCCGGTGCGGAGGCTTTGATTGTCCATCAGCATAGCACCAATGCCCTCCAGATTGACGCCATCATCGCCAACAACTCCGGTGCCCAGGGCATCACCAAGGCTGGCAATGGCAAGCTCTTCCTCAATGCGGTCAACACCTTCACCGGCACGGTGAACCTGCACCAGGGAGAAATCCAGGTCGGCGGCACCATCGCCGCATCGACCACCGCCACCACTGCCAACCTGTCCACCGGCGCTGTGGCTCTCAATATCAGCGAGGGGGCTGTGCTGCGGTTCCTTTCCAACAGCACAGCCATCCAGGATTTCGGCACCCTCCAGGGAGCAGGCAAGATCATCCTGAACGCGGGCAATACCCAGACCCTGCTCTTCGATAATCAGTCCGACAACTTCATCGGTGAGATCATTGTGAACGGGGGCAAGATCCGGGTGGGCGGTGCAAACATCGCCACCATCCTCGGCAGGCTGCAGGGCGCTACCACGATCGGCAATGGTGGTATCATGGAATTGTTCGGAGCCACGACCGCCACGTCTGGCACGATCACGCCCATGCAGGAATACATCAACTTTGAGCAGGGCAGCACTCTGTCAGCGGTTGCCAATGGCACGACCAACAACCTGATTACGATGAGTGGCAGAATGACTTTGACCAACAGCGCTCCCGCTGGATTCGTCATGGACTTTGCCGCCAGCCAGCAGGTGACCATGAGTGGTTACATCCACGGACAGAATGGTTTCACCAAAACCGGCAATGGTATTCTCACCATCAGTGGCAACAACTACACCGGAGCCCTTAATGGCCAGACGGGAGCCAGCAAGGATGCCACTCTTTTGGGCAAGATCCTGGTCAATCAGGGCGTCCTCCGTGCCGGCAACGCCCGTGCCTTTGGTGCCGTGGGCGTTGGCAATGAAGTCATCGTGAGCAACGGTGGCACAGTGGACCTCCGCGGCCAGGGCATGAACTATGGTGATGACGCTTCGACCATGCGGAAGATCTTCCAGATCAGTGGTGGTGGCTCTATCGCGGGCACGACCGGGGCTGGCACGAATCTCATCGGCATCGGCGCGATCACCAACACCACGGGCACAGGCTCGTTCTCCCACTTGGTCATGGCTGGAAATGCCACTCTCAGTGCCGGTGGTTTCATGAATGGCGCCCGCCTTGACCTGAATGGTTATGACGTCAATCCTAACAACGGCTCCACACTGGATGGTAACTTCACCCGCATCGCCCCCACCATCGCGGGCGCTGGATTTGAGCTCACGATTGCCAGCAGCCGCGTCGGTGACGCTGTCACCCTGCATCAGCCGAACTTCAGCAGCGCGCTGAGCAAGATCAACGTGAACGAAGGCACTCTGCGCCTGGAAATGGACACGGCTGTCACCGGCAGCCCTGTGTGGGCCGGCATCAGTTCCGCCAACGTGACCAATGGCATTGAGATCGGTTACAGTGGTGCCAGCATTGGGGACCAGACTGACGTCACTGATGGCGTGGGTCCAAACGTCGGTGCCCGCCTGAACCTGTATCGTAACTGGGATGTTCACCACACCGTGAACATCACGATGAACGGCGACAAGGCTAGGAACGGTGCCCTGACTGCAAGTGGCGGTGGCGTGAACTACATCGACACAGGCACGGACACCATCCCGAACCCACGTACCTACCTGGACGGCATGCTGACCCTGAGCGGCGATGCCCTGCGCAATGTCATTCACAATGACGCCTCCGCCTTTAACAACACCTCCACGGCTGAATCCAACCTGACTGGCGACATTCAGACCAAGCTGATCATTGGTGGACAGATCGTCGGTAGTGGCGGCTTCACGAAAACGGGTTCACGCGAGCTCCGCCTCACGGCCAATAACACCTTCACGGGAGACCTGAACGTTCTGCGCTTCGGCCAGTCGGCTGTCGCTTGGCAGAGCAATACCGTTTTGGTCAACGGCGTGGCTTACAACACCTATGGTGACGCCGAAGGCTGGGCGGAATACGGTCTGACTCTGGCGGGCCCCAGCGGCACCGTCGCGGGCACCTCCACCATCAATCTCCAGCGTCGTGGCATGATCACCCTGGATAACACGGACCGCCTGACGAATGTCGCTTCCGGTGTGAACGGCGGTAACAACAACAACCGCATCAATGACGGTGCCAGCATCAATTTTGACCACGGCTGGCTGCGCATCCACGGCGGTAGCGTCGCTAACACGGAGTCTCTGGCCACCACCGGCGGTGCGGCTGTGAATGTCAATTCCGGCACCAACATGCTGGACCTCTGGCCTCAGGACGGAGCCAATCAGGCGATGACGCTGACCATCGGCAAACTGACCCGCTCTCCTGGTGCCATCCTGCGTATCCGTGACCTGGATGCCACCTCCAGCTTTGGCAGTGGCGCACCGACCCCAGGGACTGACAGCGTCCGCATCCTTTTGCAGAATGATACCGGGCTCACCCAGTATGGAACGGGTGCCTCCGTCACCAGCCGTAAAATTGTGGCAGGCCTTCTGGGTGGCATCATCCCCCATGGCTTCCTGGATGATCTGCGCGAGATCGGTTATAACAACGCCAATGTTTCGGATCTCTTCAACCAGAGCCGCAACCTCCAGTTCCTCACAGGCAGCCACTTCATGACGATGGACGGCGGTTATCTCCGTCCGCTGGATGACTCTGAGTACTACAGCCCGGCGGATGGTATTCTCGATATCAACAACGGTGTGGGCCAGAACGTCAACCTCACGGACATCACCGCGGTGGTCCGTCAGAACATGACCATCAACTCCCTGCGTTTCGGACCTCGTGCCGACAACATGGGCAACTCCACCACGGTCAACAACGGCACCACGCTGACGACCTACAGTGATCCTTTCACCAACACCCTCATCGTTGATGGCACGCTCAAGATCACCTCGGGCATGATCAGCAGCGCCTTCTTCCGCACGGGTAACAGCACGGCGGGCAATGCTGGCAACCAGCTGGATACCTTGATCCAAGGTGGCACGTTGGATTTCGGCACCGCTGAAGGCATCCTGAACAACCAGAACGGTTTCGTCCGCTTCACGGATGGCACCATTCAGACGGGGAACCTGCAGGTCCGCTCCAACATTGTGGGCAGCGGCGGCCTGACCAAGACGGGCTTTGCCCAGGTGGTGCTCGATGGTAACAACACCTACACAGGTGTGACCACCATCTCTGAGGGCAACCTGCTGATCCGCAACGGCGTCTCCTCCTTGGGGGCAAATGGCGCGGCCAATTTCGTCAAAATCGAAGGCCAGGGCCAGCTCCTGGCCAACAACGGCATCAATGTGGGTGCCCCTGGCGCTCCCAAGAATATCTTCGTGGGCACTCTACAGGGCGGGCAGACCATTCTGCAGGGACAGGGCGATTTGACCAATTGGTATGGCGACATCGTGGTGGACAACGTGGACGCCGCTGGCCAGACGATCTTCACGCCGCTGATGAACGTCGCTGCGAACTCGACCCTCATCCTCAATGGCAATCTCTATGCTGGGCGCATTCTGGCAGATGGATCGATCGCTGATCCGTCCGCTCTGGTGAATGACGTTCAGTCCATCGATTCACGCATCCTGAGCACCGGTGGCTCGGGCAATGGTTACATCATCCTGCGCGGCCAGATCGCTGACCGTGGCACGGGCGGTGTCCTGGCTCCTGTGGCGAACATTGTGTCCACACTGCCAACCGGCTCCATCATCAACCGTGGCAGCGCCGGGGCCACCACGGTCACCAATGAAAACGAAGTGTTCCGCTTCACGGTGGAAGGTAACGAGCAGCTCAATGTCTCCATGGAGCGCCAATACCAGGCGGCTGGTCGTCTGCAGGTGAACCTCGGTGTTCTGACCATCGACTATGATCCGCTCGCCTTGCCTGAGGGCGACCGGGGCTTCTGGACCAGTGCGGCCATGAGCAAGATCGGCAACAGCGACTCCAATGGTATTTTTGACGCCACGAACGCTGGGAACAATGGCAACACCACCCAACATGGTTTCGCCATGGGCACGGCCGGTAACAACATGCTCTTCCTGAGCAAGGCGGGCCAGCAGTTCAATATGTCCAGCTGGCGTGTGCTGGCTGGCGGCACCTCCTGGGTGGGTGGCATCAACAGCTCCGGCACGGTGACCTTTGGCACGGGCAACGGCACCCTCGGCCTCGACAAAGCTGTCCGCTTCTACGCCATGTCCGGTGGTAATGTGGATCTCAACATGCGTCTGAACGCCCAGAGCATCCAGAAGATCGGTCGCGGCTCTCTGACGCTGATGAACACCAGCGTTAACTCCAACAGCGACACTCATTCCTTCGAACTGGGCGGCGGCACGGTCGTCGTCGATCTCAATGGTGTGAACAATGTCCGTCTGGGCGCTTCCGGCGTCTTCACCTTCCGCGGTGGCAAGTTTATCGTGAACAGCAGTGCAACCGCGGCGTCGTCCGCGACTTATGCTTCGGATGCCGGCGCCACGGGGCGCACCGTGAATTTCTCTCTTGGCGGCACGGAGATTGTCGCAGATCCCCGCAGCCGGGGAATGCTGACCCTCACCCTCGGCAATGCCAATTCCAACAACAGCACCGCCAATTTCAACCGCACCACGGGTGCCACGGCGAACTTGGTGGAAAGTCAGGTGAATGCCGGTCTGGCTGTCCTGCGCCTGGACCAGAACGCCTTCAGCACGGTGATCACGCGTGATCGTGCCATTCCATGGGCAACCTATGGCACGGCACCACGCACTGCTGTTGACTTCGCTACCGTGTCGAGCACCACTCGTACAGTTTCGGCTGCCCTCACCTTCACCGCTGTTGTTAATCCGAGTTCCAACACGGTCACGTCGGTGAACAATACAGGAAATCTGTATATTGGCATGACCGTCACCAGCACTACCGGTGTCCTTGCTGGAACCACCACGATTACCGGCATCTCTGGTAACACTCTCACCCTTTCCGGCAATACCACAGGCACTGTCGGAGCAGGTTCCACCCAGGTCTTCTCGGTGGCAGCCATCACCCAGAGCCTTGACGTCATGGCCTACGCCAGACCGGTTCAGGCGCTTGAGAACAACGCGGCCTCCTGGGGCGCGGGCCTGGACATCTCTGAAAATGGCGGCAGCGGATTCTATGGTGCTTTGAACAGCGGCATCGCCCTGAACACACTGCGCTTTGACACACTGGCCGAGGGCCTGCTTGACCTCGGCGGCAAGGCACTGGCCTTGATGGGTGGTGACCTGGGTGGTGCCATCATGGTCAGCTCGAACACGGGTGCTTCCAACAAGACGATCTCCAACGGCGTCATCAACATCTTCGAGCCTACCTCCAACCGGAATCAGAATTCGGCCATCAGTGCAGATCTGGTCACCGGCAGCAACAATCTCCTCAACGTCCTGCCTGACACGGTCAGGTCCAGCCTGCTGCCTGGCATGATTGTGACCGGAGATGGCATCCCAGAGGGGACGACCGTCACACGCATCACGGGCACGACCGTCAGCCTCAGCAATCCGGTGACTCTCACCAATGCGGGCTCGACCCTGAGCATCTACCGCTTCATCGGCAACACCACCCTCAACGGCACTGATGTGGCCAGCATGCCCACCACCGTGGGTGTGGAAGTGGGCCTGCCAGTCAGCGGTGTCAGAAACATCACCTCCGTCGTGGTCACCAACCGCGGCTCGAACTTCACTTCCGTGCCTACAGTCACCATCACTGGTGGTGGCGGCACACCCGCAACGGCGGTGGCCACTCTCGGTCTCTCGGCTGCCAGCTTCTCCCTCAATACCGGAACCACCTTCTATGCCTCAGCTCCGACGGCGACGATCACCGGCGGCGGCGGCACGGGTGCCACGGCCACGGCGGTGCTCACGGGCGGTCAGGTGACGGCTATCACCATCACCAATCCTGGCCGCAACTATACCACGGCCCCGACCCTGACCTTCACGGGTGGCGTGATCCAGATCGCCGGTTCAAATCCGACGGCCACTGGCAATGCCACCAAGTTTGTGGTGAGTGACATCACCGTGCTGACCTCCGGCAGCGGCTTCACCAGCGAACCCACCGTGTCCTTCACGGGCGGCAATGGCAGCGGCGCGATCGCCAGGGCGGTTGTGCCTGCGATCTATGTGCCTGCCGGCACTTTTGTCGCCCGTGTGGCTTCGAATCTGGTGGTGCTTTCCAAGCCTCTGCCTTTCGGTGCCACAGGCGTGCCGCTCCTCTTCAGCGCTGCTTCGCCTGACTTCAACCTGGGCTATAACCTCTCCTTTGCCGCGACGACGACCAACACGAGCCGCACGCTTACCAACGTGACGAATACCGCCGGTCTGACCAAGGGCATGCCGATCACCGGCTCTGGCATCCCAGCAGGTACCACGATCGCGGGCATCACCCCTGCGGCTCTGCCTGCCAATGCCTCCGTCTTGATGACGAATGCCGCGACCGCCACGGCGAACAACGTCACAGTCACCGCCTACCGCATGCTTGGCTTCGCCAATGGCGATGCAGTGTCCCCAGATGACAAGGTCATCACCGGCATGCCCACCACCTACGGCATCCTGCCTGGCATGAATGTCCGTGGTATTCAGAACGTGACTGCCGTCAAGGTCACCAATGGTGGCAGCGGCTACACCTCCGCCACTGTTTCCATCGCTACCGGCACCGGCAATACCGGCACCCCTACCGCTGCGACCGCCACGGCCACGGTTTCGGGCGGTGTCGTCACTGCCATCACGGTCACAGCCTCGGGTGCTGGCTTCACGGTCGAGCCAGTCGTCACCATCACGGGGAACGGCACGGGCGCCACGGCTGACGCTGTGGTTCCTGCGGCCATGATTCCGGCTGGCACGACGGTGACCGCGGTCACTAGCACCTCGATCACCCTCTCCAACAAGCTCGCTTTCAGCACCACTGATCGCATGCCTATCCAAGTCGGCACGAATGAGCTCATCATCCACCAGTATGGCCAGGGTAACCTCAACATCGACGCCTCCATCATGGGCGACGGTGACCTAACCATCGCCGGCCCTTCCACCACCAACGTGGATGAGTTCAATACCACAGGCACCGTCCGCCTGAATGCCACCAACACCTACACGGGCCGCACCTTCGTTAATGGTGCCGTTCTTGAGGTCAGCTCCGTGAACGCCCTGGGCGCCACACCGACATCGGTGAACAACTCCATCCTGACTTTGAATGGCGGCACCTTCCGCTGGACGGGTGGAGTCGCCTCTCTTGGCACTCGTGGCATCACCCTGCAGGGCAGCGGTGGTGTGATCGAGGTGGCCAACCAAGACGGCAATCTGGTCATTGGCTCGGGTGTCAGTGGCACACAGGCGCAGCTCGTCTCTGAAGACATCTTCCGTGGCGACTTGGTGAAGACGGGTCCTGGCGCTCTGACCTTCATGGGCAGCGGCACCGGTCACAACAGCGGCTTCCAGGGTCTGCTGGACATCCGTGAGGGTTCCCTCGTCATCATGCAGGACGTGGGTAATGCCGCAGTGGGCACCACCTCCATCCTGGGCACCAACCGTTCCTGGGCTGACGGCACCATCTTCCGCCAGGGCACGAACGTCCAGTTCTTCATGGGCAACGGTGACAACTCCGGCAACTGGAACATCGAAGAGTTCATCACCTTCGAAGGCAACAACACCTTCACCTACAGCGGTCTTCTGGACGTCGCGGCCAACATCTCCGGTGCTCTGGACGGCCAGCCAAACCTTGGCAACCGCCGTCCGCTGAACCTGAACGGCGTCACGAAGTTCGACGGCACGGTGACCTTCGACATTGGCACTCTCACCATCGCCAACTCCCCGCTGCTTCCGACCATCAACGAAAACTCGGCCAGCATCGTCAGGCTCGCCAACAGCTCTGGTTACATCACCGGCAATGGTGACATCGTGAAAGATGGCCTGGGCCAGCTCGAGTTCCGCACCAACAGCCCCGAGTGGAAGGGTAACCTGATCATCAAGCAAGGCACCGTGTATGCCAACAACCAGGCTGACGTGCTGGGCACCGGCTACGCCAGCGGCAAGACCATCACCCTCGGGGATTCCGAGCGTGGCGGCATCGCCCAGCTGATCCTGAACAATCCGGACGGCGTGCAGAACTGGGTGCTCGGCATCGAGCACGACATTAACGTGGTCTACAACCCCACTCAGACGAAGCGTCTGGGTGTGGACAACACCTCCAACGGCAGCAGCACCAACTACAACGGTGACATCACCCTGAATGACAACCTCATCCTCATCGTGCAGGACGGCGGCATCTCCCAGGGCGGTGAGCAGACCATGGTCAATTTCAATGGTAGCTTCAAGGACGGTGCCACCACCAGCGGCAACATGACCATCATGGTCAGCGACTCCACTGGCACCACCCAGGGTGGTGCCAATGACAACGTCAACGGCCGCATGACGGGTTATACCATGTTCAACGGTGATAACAGCCTGTGGACCGGTGACATCACCGTCAGCAACAACACGTCCAACGACTATGACAAGACCGCTGTCCTGCGCCTGGGCCACAACTCTGCCCTCACCGCAGCCAATGATGTCACCCTGGGCTTTAACTCCATGCTTCAGGTGGGCGGCAGGAATGTCACCATCGGCGGTCTGACCACCACGGGCGGCACAGGCTCCTTCTATGGTGACTCAGGCACCCTGAACGCCACCAACGGCAGCACGGAAATCATTGAGAACGCAGCTTCGACTCCGGGTATCATCACCATCACTCAGACGACGCCTTCCACCTCGGAAACCCTTTGGGATGCCAAGATCCGTGATGGCGTGCTGA
Source organism: Verrucomicrobiota bacterium (assembly GCA_040387935.1). Taxonomy (GTDB): domain Bacteria; phylum Verrucomicrobiota; class Verrucomicrobiia; order Verrucomicrobiales; family Verrucomicrobiaceae; genus Prosthecobacter. The sequence continues at coordinate 312,397 of JAZKCU010000007.1, forward strand.
ACAGCCGCTTCTTCGCTCCAGGAACCAACACCCATCTGGTGGGTGCCGCCCTCAGCATCGTCAAGGCAGGCTCGGGCTGGGGCACTTTGACCCTCGACAACGACTACAGCGGCGCGACCACCGTGAATGGTGGCATCCTGCAGGTGGGTCTGAATGGCGTGGGTGACACCGGCGCGTTCAATGCCCAGGGCACCACCGTCAACAATGGTGGTATCATCGCTGGCTCCGGCTGGATCATGGGAGCCACGGTGGCCACAGCGTTGCGTGTGAATTCCGGTGGCACGGTCTCCCCTGGTGATCTGGCCGGCCGCGAACTCGGCACCATCAACATCAATGGTAACGCCATCTTCCAGGCTGGCTCAGAGGCTCTGCTGCAGGTCAAGCTGCCTACCTACAATGCCCCCGGCTCGGTGGATGCCAGCGACGTCAATTATGCTGAATGGATTTCCGGCCTTAGCACGGACGAGTTCTCCACGGCGCTTCGTGATCTGGTCACCGCCCAGCAGCATGACATGATCAATGTCCATAGCTCCTCTGGCGTGGGTGGCACACTGACCCTCCAGGGCGGCTCCAAGGTCACGGTCACGAATGAGGGTTACACTCCGAAGTCTGGTGACATTTTCCACCTCTTCAAGGCAGGTTCCACGGGCACCAACGGCGTCCTTGGCAACCTGGACGTCGGCTCCTCCTTCCTCCGCACAGGTTCGGAGACTGGCACGGATCTGACGCTCTTCGAACTGGGTGGCAATTTCCGCTGGGACACCAGCCTGCTGAATTCCCTCGGCATCCTGGTCGTCGTCACCCTGAACGGCACCACAGCGGGTCAGCCACCCACGATCATCTCGGGTCCTGAACGTTCGAATCCTGGCGAGATCATCGAGCCTGGCAATACCTTCACCATCAGGGCCAAGGCTGACTCCATCACCGCGCAGCCCATCTCGTTCACGCTGATCAATGGCGGTGTCCCTGTGTCACCCGCTGATATCGTGTCCGTGGTCCTGACACCTTCCAACGGCATCCCCGTGGGCGGAAATGGTGTTGAAGTCATCTTCACCGTCATGGCCAGCAGCAGCACGGAAGGTAACTTCTCCGTCCGCGCGCAGAACGCCTTCGGTTCCACCACCTCCGGCACGGTCTTCGTGGGCGTGGATGACGATCCAGTGATCGCCACGCATCCGGACTCTCGCGTGGTGAATCCTAGCGTGGTCGCCCCGGTGAGCACCACCTTCTCCAGCGTCGTCAGCGGCCCTGGCCCTTACACCGCTGTTTGGAAGAAGCGCGTGTTTGATGGCACAAACACCGTGGACCAGCCGGTCCACACCGAAGATGCGGTGCCAAATGTCCCGCCTGATGGTCATTTCACCAGCTCCTTCACCATCGACAACGTGACAGAAGCTGACCAGGGCGACTATTTTGTGACCTTCACCTCCACGGTGGTCGAAACCCTCACGGTGAGCAGCAATGTGGCCACTCTGACTGTTCGTGACGCGCTGACCAACGTCGTCGCCACGCGCACCCGTAACCCAGAGCCAACCTATCAGGGTGAGGTGATCATCTTCAGCGTGACCTACAATGGCGAGACGGTGAATACCAACGGTGGCATCCAGTGGTTCAAGAATGGCGTGGCGCTGGCTGGCCAGACTGCCGCCACCCTGGTGGTCAACAACACCTCCATCCTGCCGGTGCCAGATGTCTACTTCGCACGTCTCACCAATCCTGTGCACTCTGTGGACAGCAATTTGGTCTCCCTCCCAGTCCTTGACCCTGCACCGAAGCAGGATCCTGGTGCCCCCAGCGTGGTGGCCAGCCGCACGATCCTTGCGGGCTCGCCATTCAGCATGGTCGTGAATGCGGTCGGCCGTCCTACCCTGCGTTACCAGTGGAAGAAGAACGGCACTGCCGTTCCTGGAGCCATCCTGCCGACCTATGCTCCGACTCCGCTGAACATCACCCATGGTGGTAGCTACAATGTGGAAGTCACCAACACGACCACCACGAAGTTCATCCTCCCGACGCCTCCAGCCCTCGCTGAAATCGTCGTCGTGGACAACACCACACGTGTGGTGCCGGTGCTTGGCCCAGTTGGAACTAAGCCTGGTGCTAACTTCTCTCTCACTGCCAACGTCGGCCGTGGCACCAAGACCATGGTCACTTACAAGTGGTACAAGCGCACGATCAATCAAGTGCCTGTGGATCCAAACCCTGAAATCGAGGGGGATGAATACACCACGGATGAAATCGTGGACACCGCCCTCACGAACAGCACCCGTATCGCCGGTGCCACCTACACCGGCACTGTCACCAACGTGCTCACGATCAAGGGCGCCCTGCTGACGGACGACGGCACCTACGTCTGTGAAGTCAACGGTCCTGACAACGTCAAGGTCAAGGGCTGCTTCTACGACGTGCGTGTCTACAATGCTGCGCCGGTCAACAATACCCCGGGCACGCTCAAGCCCGGCATCATCGGTGGTTACTATAATGATACCGTGGTCGTGAACACGACGACCCCAGATCTGGCCACCCCGCAGACCGAAGCCGGTGCCCGCCTCCGTGCTCCAGTGACCTATGCCGTGACGAAGAACATGCCTCCAGGCCTGGTCATCGACAAGAACACCGGCATCATCAGCGGTTATCCGACCAAGGTGGGTGACTACATGGTGGAGACCACCGCCACCAACGCGGTGGGCATCTCCAACAAGAGAGTCTCTCTGATCAAGGTCTACGCTCTGCCGATCGGCGTTGCTGGCACCTATGTCGGTCCGGTGGCTCGCAACCAGGCTCTGAACGGAAACCTGGGCGGACGTTATGAAATGACGATCACCGACTTCGGAGCGATCTCTGGCAAAGTCTTCCTGGGCAGCCTCGCAGCCAAGCTATTCAAAGGTAACTTCGTCATCCAGCAGAATACGGCTGGTGAGGTGACCAGCGCACCGAAGGCGACGATCAAGATCGCAGCCACCAAGACCGAGCCTGAGTACACCATCGAATTCACGATGAACATCATCCCGGCCACCCCAGCCACACCGCCGGCGGTGACTGCGCCACCTGTTGTCACTCTGACGAACGCCACCCTCACGGACGGCATCAACACCGTGGCCTTCGACGGCTGGCGTAACAACTGGGCCTCTGCCAAGCCTGTGGCGAACAAGACTGCCATGCCGACCGCCTATGTGGGTCTCTACAACGTGGCCATGTTCATCCCAGAGTCGCTGCAGGGTTCCAAATCTGTGCCACAGGGTGCAGGCTATGCCTCCATCACCGTCGCCCCTGCGGGCACCTACGGTGTGGCAGGTCGCACGCCAGATGGTGAGACGATTACCTGCAGTGCCTTTGTTGGACCTACCGGTCAGCTCTTTGTCTTCCAGACACTGTATAAGACCGTCACCAAGGGTTCCATCTTGAGTGACAATGCCACGACTCCAGGCATCGAAAATCTCCAGATCGATACCCGTGGCACAGCGGACAGCGCGGACAATGATCTCACCGGTGTGATCTCCATCGTTCGTCCGCCTGATCCTGCTGCCCTCACGGCGGCCCGCCTCTACCGTTCTGGCTTCGGCACGACGCAGGTGCTGGCAGGTGTGCCTGCCGCCACTATCACGGCTCCGATCAATCTCACCGTCGTGGGTGGACGCTATGTTCCGCCGCCAGCCACCGGCTCCGTGGTGCTGATGGGCATCGACACTGCTGCTGTTGGCGTCGGCGTCACCAACAACGCTGAAGTGATCTTCCTGGAAGATGGTGAGGACAACATCGCGGCACGTCTCAATCCGAATCTGGAGCGCCTCCAGCCGACGGACACGAACCCGATCGTCAACATCGGCCTGAAGAGTGCCATCACGGCACCTGCCAAGAAGCTCACCCCAGCTCCTGGAGTGAACCTCACCGCCACCACCGTCAAAGCCACGGCAGGCACAGGCGTCTTCAGCGGCGGCTTCACTCTTGAAGACGACGATCCAACGACACCTGCCAACACCAAGCTGGACGAACTGAAGCGCCCAGTGGTCTATCAAGGCCTGATCATCCGTCAGCGCCTCGGCAATGGCTCCACGACGATGTATGGTGTGGGTTACTTCGTGGTCGACCAGCTGCCGCAGAACACCACGCTGCCAGTTACCACGAAGACGAGCTCGCCCCGTCTCTCCGGTCTGGCCATCTTCAAGCCAAAAGGTTTTGTGATTCCGTAATCGTAGCCCCTCTTCCATCCCCCGAACGCCGGTCTGCCTAAAAACAGACCGGCGTTTTTCTTGGGGTTGTCAGCGCCCCGGAGGCTCGCTAAACTCCACACCCGCGGGCATGAAGCGCGCGGCCTTTTTCCCGCTTTTTAGCATGTTCTCCTTACCCGTGGTCAAAGTCGGTTCCGTCCTTGTGGATGGTTCCGAGCCTCTTTTTATTCTCGGCCCCTGCGTCATTGAGAGTGAGGAGTTTATCTGGGACATGGCGGAGCGGCTCGGCGCCCTGGCCAACAGCCTGCGGCTGAAGTGGATCTTCAAGGCCTCCTATGACAAGGCCAACCGCAGCGCCGGCAGCTCCTTCCGCGGTGTCGGCGTCAAGAAGGGCTGTGAGATTCTCCAGAGCATCGGTAAGAAGCTCGGAGTGCCTGTGACGACGGATGTGCACACGGAGGAGGAGATCAAAGTGGCGGCGGACTACATCGACCTGCTGCAAATCCCGGCCTTCCTCTGCCGCCAGACAGACCTCATCCTCGCCGCAGGCCAGTCGGGACGCGCGGTGAACGTCAAGAAAGGCCAGTTCATGGCTCCGTGGGACGTGAAGAACATCGCTGAAAAACTCCACTCGGTCGGTTGCCAGGATTTCCTGATGACGGAGCGCGGCACCACCTTTGGTTACCAGAACCTCGTGGCGGACATGCGCTCTCTCTATTGGATGCGGGAGCTCGGCTACCGCGCCATCTTTGATGCCACCCATTCTGTCCAACGCCCAGGAGGCCTCGGCACGGCCACGGGCGGTGATGGAAAGCTGGCGCCCGTGCTCGCCCGTTCGGCCGTCGCGGCGGGTTGTGACGGCGTGTTCATGGAAACCCATCCAAATCCGGCGAAGGCCCTCTCGGATGGTCCGAATCAAATTCCTCTTTCGGAACTCGCCCAAGTGCTGGGCCAGCTTCGTAAGATTCATGCAGTCGTTCAGGAAGGTCAGTGAGCAGCCTCTCATGTCACCGCACCCGTTTTATCACCCGCGCTTCGTGTCAGGGGTACTGTTCCTGCTCGCCACGGTATTGTTCTCCCAGACGGTGGAGACGAGCGAGGACAGCATGTCAGCCTTCGGGAAGATGATCCCGGCGGGTTTTGTGAACAAGGATGTCGTCATCCCTTCCTTTGACGAGGCGGGAAAAAAGAGCTCCGAGCTCCATGCCGCCACGCTCACCCGGATCGATGAGGAGCATCTCCAGGCCACCCTGGTCACGATTGACCTGCTGGCGGACGATCCTAACCAGAATGTGCGTGTGGACCTGCCTAGCGCTCTCTTTAACCTCAAGGACCGCATCCTCCGCAGTGGCGAACGCAGCACCATCATCCGCAGTGACTTCGAAACCTCCGGCGACACGCTCGTCTTTGACTCAGCCACCTCCATTGGCAGCATGACAGGCCGAGTCCGCACATTGATCTTTGACACCAGTGCCGTATCGAACGAGACCACTCCCCCCACCCAACCTGCGCCCAAGTCTGAGAATTGACATGAAAACCGCCCGCGTCCTTTTTTTGCTGTCCTTCGGCTGGGTCATGTCTGTCCACGGCCAGGGGGCGAGTCGTCTCTCCACCCCCAGCGGCAGTGGAGACGCCAAAAAGCAGCTCCAGCAGGCGGCCGACCGCCTCCGTGAAGCGCAGAAGAATGGGGAGCTCGACCGGGCCAAAAATACCGCCAAGGATCTGATCAAGAGTCTGCCTCCGGGAGTGACGGACGCCGCCAGGGCGGCCGTACAGTCTCCGGAAGCACGCCAGCAGGCCATTGACGCGGCCAAAGCGGCCGCAGGCGGCAACCTGCCCCAGGGCCTCTCCCAAGTTCCAGGCATGATCAGCGGCCAGACCCCTGCTGCCGCCGTTCCAGCTGATGGTGCCCCAGCGCCGGCCGTTGCGCCCATGGTTCAGGATCAGCCGCCGCCTGCACCCTCCGGTCCCCAGCCGGGAGCTCTTTTGCCCCTGGGAGGTGCTGCGCCACCTGCCAAAGGCAACCCCACGGCCATCATCGAGTCGGACAAGGTCAACTTCGACAACAACACTGGCATCATCATCTACACGGGCCATGTCCGTGCCCGTCACCCGGACTTCTACATTGAGTGTGAAGAGCTGGAGCTGCACATGATCAAGGAGGAGGAGGAGGCCGCCAAGGGCAAAGGCAAGGACAAGGCCAAGGCTCTGCCTACCCCCACCAAGGCTGACCCCACCGGCCCCAAGGCCAAGAAAGGTGACAAGGCGCCCCCCATTAAAAAAGCCTTCGCGCGCGGACCCATGGTCATCATTGAGAAGCGCGATCCCACGGGTGACGTCCAGCAGGGCCGCTGCAAGCGTCTGGAATACGATGGTGCCACGGGCAACATCACCCTGAGTGACTTCCCGCAGGTGCAGAAAGGGAACATCCTCCACAGCGCCATCACGGCGGACACCGTCATGATTTTTGACCGGGAAGGCCGCCTCTCCACCAACCGCCCCTCACGCACCACCATCCTGAGTGATGAAAAGCCGGCGGGCACCACTCCTCCCTCGAACTGATTTCTCGCGTGGCACGTTCATCCAAGCAGCCTAGTCGCAGCGACTCATCCACCCCCTCCCTCAGCATGGATGCAGGCGCACGAAACGTTTCCCAGCAGGGACAGGGGGCTGGATCCCAGCCCATTTACGCTGGCTCCCTTGAGGATCCAGGCACGCCCATCGCGGCCCCTGGCGCACGTCTCCTGCATACTGAGGGACTCAAGAAAGTGTATGACGGCCGCACCGTGGTGAATGGTGTCGACATCGAAGTGAAGGAAGGTGAGATCGTTGGCCTGCTAGGGCCGAATGGAGCGGGCAAGACCACCACCTTCTACATGATCGTAGGCCTCGTGCGTCCAACCAGCGGCAAGGTCTTCTTCGACGGCGCGGACGCCACCGACCAGCCCATGTTCAAACGTGCCCGTCTCGGCATGGGTTATCTGCCGCAGGAAGAGTCCATTTTTCGTCGCCTCTCTGTCAGGGATAATATCCTCGCTGTCATGGAGACGCAGCCTTTCACCAAGAAGGAGCGTGAGGAGCAGTGCCAGCAGCTCATGGAGAAGTTCGGCATCGACCACGTGGCGGACAATCTGGCCCTGACCCTTTCCGGCGGTGAAAAGCGCCGCCTCACCATCGCCCGCAGCCTCGTCACCGAGCCTAAATTGCTGATGCTGGATGAACCTTTCAGCGGAGTGGACCCCATCGCTGTCAGTGAGATTCAGGACATCATTCGTATGCTACGTCGTGCCGGGCTCGCCATTCTGATCACGGATCACAACGCCCAGAAGACGCTGAATATCGTGGACCGCGCCTACCTGATTTATGAAGGTCAGGTGAGACGTCATGGATCCAAAGACTTCCTGGTGAACGATCCCGAGGCACGTCGTCTTTACCTCGGCGAGGACTTCACCATGTGAGGCTGCGCCGCAGTTCCCCAACCAATCACCCCCACAACCAAGGAGGACACCCAAATGCAAAAGCACAACGTTAACCTGCCAATCGTCGTCACGGGACGTCATGTCGAAATTACCGACGCGATCCGTGAATACGCCCACAAGAAAATCGAGAGCCTCCATCTCGATTACCCGCGCATCATCGAGGCCAAGGTGGTACTCGACGTCCAGCAGCACCGCCACATCCACATGGCGGAAATCATCCTGTTCTGTGCCGACCACATCGTCATCGAAGCCAAGAGCACCACGGAAGACATCTACGCTTCCATCGACGAGTCCATCGCCAAGATCGCGCGCCGGATGCGCAAGTACAAGACCCGTCTCCTCAAGAGCCACCGCCCCCGCAAGGACGGCAGCATCCGCCACATCGAGGAGCAGGTTTTCCACGCCGAAGTCCTCCACACCGAAGAAGAGCATGTCGAGCCAGCCTATGTGCATGCCGAGAAGTACAAAGTACGCCCTCTCTACACGGACGAGGCCATCATGGACCTCGAGCTCAGCAACCGTCCCTTCGTCATTTTCCACAACTCGAAGACTCACAAGCTGGCCATCATGTTCCGCCGCAAAGACGGTGACTACGGCCTGATCGAGCCTGAGGATCCCAATCAGTAATTTTTGTTCACGCGCGGATGTCATCATCCGCGTCTAACTAAAGATCCAACAACATCCGGAGTCTGTGCATCAGGCTCCGGATGTTTTGTTTTGAGGATGCGGCACACCCGGCTGCGGATTCGGAGATCCGCGCTCCATGGAGGTCGAAGCACCTACCCCACAATCGCCCGCGGTACGCGTCCATGCACATCGGTGAGGCGGTAGTCCCTTCCGGCGTAGCGATAAGTCAGGCGCTCGTGATCGATGCCCAGCAGATGCAGCAGCGTCGCGTGGATGTCATGGATGTGCATCTTGTCCACGGCGGCTTTGAAACCAAAGTCATCGCTCTCGCCATAGGCGGTGCCGCCACGTGCGCCGCCGCCGGCGAAGAACATGCAGAAGCCATGTGGATTGTGATCACGGCCATTGCCGTTCTCACTCACCGGCGTGCGGCCAAACTCGCCACCCCAAACTACAAGTGTGTCTTCCAGCAGGCCACGCTGTTTCAGATCGCCAAGCAAGGCGGCGATGGGACGGTCAATGTCCGCCGCGAGTTTGCGGGTGGAGGTGTCATGATTGGAGTGTGTGTCCCAGGGCTGCCGGTCTCCATAATAGACCTGCACAAAGCGCACACCTCGCTCCACCAGCCTTCGTGCCATGAGACAGCCGTTGGAGAAGTGGCTTTTCCCATACATCTCACGCACCTTTTCAGGCTCCAGATTCACATCAAAGGCATCTGTGGCGGCGGACTGCATGCGGTAAGCGGTCTCCATCGCCTGGATCCGCCCGCTCAGCGCCGCATCAGCATCTCCACGTGCGCTGAGATGCGCGGCATTCAGCTCCTGCAGCAGATCGAGCTGCCTGCGCTGATCGGTCATGCCTAACCGATTATTGCTCAACCATGGGATCATCTGCTTGGGATCCAGGTTGGAGTGGTTGATGTAGATGCCCTGATGCTGCGCTGGAAGAAAGGCGCTGGTCCAAAGAATGGAGAACCGCACCGGCCTTCCTGGGCAGAGCACCACATAGGAGGGCAGGTTGGCGTTGTCATTGCCCAGGCCGTAGCTCAGCCATGATCCCATGCTCGGAGCGCGTTCTGTCATGGTGCCGTTGTTCATCAGCAGCAGGGCAGGGCCGTGATTTGGATTGTCCGTGTGGCAGGACCTCAGCACGCAGAGGTCATCCGCATAGCGCGCGATGTTTGGCAGCAGCTCGCTGATCTCCAAGCCGCTCTGCCCATGCTTCGAATACGCGTAGGGCGAGGCCAACAAGCCTCCTGTGGGTCGCTCCGTGCGCAGATCCGCACCCGGTGGACGCTGGCCATTGAATTTCGTCAGCGCAGGCTTCGGATCAAAGAAGTCCGGCCCGAACGGCCCTCCATTCATGAACAGATGGATCACCCGTTTCGCCTTTGGCGCAAAATGCGTGGAAACACCGCCGCCCGCCTGCAGGGCTGAGGTCAACCCGAGTGCCCCCAGTCCGCCACCCATGCGGGTCAGCAGATCACGGCGTGAAAATGGCGGGAGAGACATCTGCTTCACATTACGCCGTGATCCTGCATGACCTTGCGTGGGCTGATCCTCCGTTTTGCCGCCTTCGGTCTCCTGCTTCCGTTCGCAGGCCCAAAAAAGAGGCGGGCCTCACGGCCCGCCTCGACTAGCGGCTAGCAGAGAAAACTGAAGATTATGAAACCAGCTTGGCCTTCACCAGGGTTTCCAGGCGGTTCACGCCGCGGCGGATGCGGGCCTTCACTGTACCCAAAGGCTCGTGCAGCTTTTCAGCCACCTCGGCCTGAGTCAGACCGCTGAAGTATGCCAATTCGATGGCTTGGCGCTGATCGGGGTTCAGCTTGGACACCGCACGCAGCAGGATGGAGTCACGCTCCTTGCTCACGAGCAGCTCATGACCAGAGTCGTCGAACTCAGGCTGCACACCCTTGCTCTCCTGTTCAAAGTCGTCATTGAGACGGGAACGGCGCTGTTTGGAGCGAATGCGGTCGATGGCGCGGTTGCGGGCCATGGTGGTGAGCCAAGTGAGCGGCTTGCCTTTGGTGGGCTCATAGAGATGGGCCTTGTTCCAGAGCTGTACCAGCACCTCCTGCATCACGTCCTCAGTGTCGTGATGGTCATTCAGCACGTTGGAGATCGAGGCGAAGATGAGTCCTGAGTATTTCTGGTAGAAAGTCTGGTAGGCCACGGAATCACGTTCGGCGATCCGGCGGATCAGACGGACGTCTTCTTGGATCTGGGCTTCGAGGATGGGGTCTGTCTCATTCATAGCTTTAGGGGGTAATGTTCGACAAGGTGACTCTGAATTTGAGACAAAAGGAGCAAGGGACCCGGTTTTGTCAAAGATTTGACTGACTTTGTTTCATTCTTTCCAGAGCTTTCGAGGTCCCGACGCGTGTTGGATGCATTGGAGTCGGGTTTTGTTCCGAGTTTGTCGAAAATAGTGTTTTCCACTACCCCTCCTCTCAGGGAATGCCCTGGCACAGGGCCTGCGTAGGAACCGCGTTGCCATTCCCGATCCCTGCCTCCATACTCCCCTCCATGTCATCTCCCGCCACTGAGCCGCGCATTGAACCGGCCACCATCGAAGACCTCCCTCAGCTCGTGCAGCTGCTGGTGGCCCTTTTTAGCGAGGAGGAGGACTTCCGCCCGGACAAGGTGAAGCAGGAGCACGGACTGCGCATGATCCTGGAGCAGCCGAAGCTGGGCCGCATCTTTGTCCTGCGCACGGACCACACCGTCATCGGCATGGTGAACCTGCTTTTCACCATCAGCACGGCGGAAGGCGGCCCTGTGGTGCTCATGGAGGACGTCATCGTGCACCCCCAGCACCGCCGCCAGGGTTACGGGGGCCGTTTGCTGGAGCACGCCGTCGAATTTTCCCGGGAGAAGAGTTTCAAACGTATTACGCTCCTCACGGACCGGATCAGTGCGGAATCCCAGGCCTTCTTTGCCGCCCACGGCTTCGGCTTCTCCAGCATGATCCCGATGCGTCTGGTCTTCAGTGGCAACCTCTGACGCCCTGTCTTCATGAACAGCATCCTCGCCTTTCCGGTCTACGCACAGCAGCCTGGGGCGGGCGCTGGCGGGGAGCACACGGTGGCCATGGACCTGTTTGTGCTGATCAATCTGGCCTTTCTCATGTTCATGCTCGGCTTCTTTGCCTGCTGGGCCTGGTTGATCTGGCGCCGCACGACGAAGCCACCGCCCCACATCCAGCTCATCATGGAGCTGGACGACCAGGAAGAGGCGGAGCGTAAGCTGGAGTCTCCGCCCGAATCCGCCGCCCCACCCAGTGGTGAACCCGAGCGCGCGCCCTGGGAACGTGAGCAGGATTGGTGGAAAAAGTAGACGGTCTGTCCCATGGTTTTTGTCTCATGACCCACGGATGGCGCTCCCGGCTGCACTACTGGTCACGTCGCCGCGACGTGCTCAAAAAACTTTCTGTCGGCATCGTGCTGGGGGCATTCTTCATCTCCTGGGCCATCGTCCGTCTCACGGGATCCAGGCCTGCTCCGTCCGCCTTGGTGGATCCCATTGAGCAATCCATCCGCAACGAGTGGCTGCGCCTGCGTCAGGTGCCAGATCCGGCACCACGGGATCTCACCCACTGGCTGCGCAAGCTGATGCCGAGCCTGCCCTTGTTCACGGAGGCGTTGGAGGCATCGGAAGCTCCCGGTTGGCCGGAGTATCAGCGGACTGGCAAGGTGCTCGCGTATGAGATCCGCCCCCTGTTGGCGAAGCACTTGCCCGATGCCACGGGCCAGAAACTCGCAGAGGATTACATCGCCGCATGCCTCGCGGAGAAGGAACTGGTCGGAAAAGAAGCCGCCACCCGTGTGAGGACTCTCGCGAGCCAGGAGAAGCCACCTGCTCATGCGAATGAACTGCATGCCAGCCTGATGCTGCGGATTGATCGAGACGCCGAGGCGCTCGCCGCCATGATGCGTGAGGGCATGCTCTTTGAAGGGACAGCCAAGGTCCGTGAGACGGCAGTGCGGCTGGCCCTGAACCTCAAGGATGCTGACGCACTTCGTCGCATGAATGACCAGGGCTGGCTCGCGTCCACGCCACCGATCCTGGAGCATGAGGCCGGCGTGATCTTGGGAGACTTGGGCATGCAGTGGACGGGTCTTTTTAAACATCGCCTGGAGTCTCTGCCCTTCTCCGCGCTGCTGCTCACCCTCATGGCGGCTGCCCTCTGGTATGTGCTGCTAGTGCAGCATGCGCCGAAAATGCCCTGGCGCTGGTCCTGGCCCATCGCGCCTATCGTGGCAGGCATCGCCAGCATCTGGCCCACCGTGTCCATGATCGCCTGGCAGGAGGACACTCTCGGCATCAATGAGGAGATGGTGTCCTTTCCGTATGATCTCTGGCATCTCATCATCGGCGTTGGATTTCGTGAGGAGTTCTGCAAGCTGGCGCTGGCGGCCTTTTTCATGCCCTGGCTGCTGCATCGCAGATCACCGAGCCTTGCCCTGATGACCGGTGCCTTTGTCGGCCTCGGTTTCGCCTTGGAGGAGAACGTGGACTACTACCAGGACTATGGCAGCGGCGTGGCGCTCACGCGCTTCCTCTCCGCGAACTTCATGCACGTGGCCTGCACAGGACTGACCACGCAGGCTCTCTATGAAATGCTGCGTTCACGCTTCGGTCACGCGCAGCACTTCATCATCACCTTTGCCACCGTCGTCACGGCTCACGCGGTCTATGACTATGATGCCCCGCAGGTCACCGGTCTGAGTGGCTATCTCCCCATGCTGGTCCTTGCCATGCTGGCCTGGCAGTTCTGGGACGTGGTGGAGGCGGAGCATCCGCACGCGCGCCAGACGATCTCGCCGGCGGCCATCTTCCTGGTCGGCTCCTCCGTGGTCATCGCCATCAGCCTCATCCTCACCGCGGTCAGGGATGGCGACTGGCCGAGCGTGCTCGCGGCGGCTACCAACTGCGTCAGCATCCTGCCCGTGGCCGTCATCTACTGGCGTCGTTTTGAAGGCGGGCTGAGCGCGAGATGAGATGTCCGCATGAAATGGTGCTGCACTGCGTTGACGCTTTCCCTCATTCCTGCGTAAGGAAGAGCTAGCCTGATGAAGAAAAAGCCCGCGCCAACACCCGAATCGCCGCCTGCCTCGAACGCGAAGGCAGCGCTCGTGGTTGGTGGTGGGCTCGCAGGCTTGATCGCCCTCATCGTCTGGGCCCTCTGGCCGGCACCAAACTACACGACCGTGCCTGTGGCGCCGCCAAAGCCCATCGAGCCCTTTTCGATGCCGGATGAGAAGGCAGCCTTCGCTCAATATGCCGGCTCCGAATCCTGCCGCGCCTGTCATGCGGGCGAGTTTGATAAATGGAAAGGCTCGCACCACGGTCTCGCCGAGCGTCCGCCGACGAATGAGCTCGATCTCGCCGCCTTTGAACCCCCAAAGGCTTTTCAGCACGGCACGCAAACCACCGAAGCGCGCAAAGGCGCGAATGGTTTCGAGATCGTCTCACTCGGCTTCGATGGCAAACGCGAGGCCTACCCGGTGAAGCGTGTCATTGGTCATGATCCGCTAAGGCAATTCCTCGTCGAGGGTCCGCGCGGCGCTCTGCATGCCATGGAGGCCTGTTTTGATCCACACAAGGGTGACTGGTTCAACGTCTACGGCAATGAGGACCGCAAGCCCGGCGAGTGGGGCCACTGGACGGGCCGCGGCATGGTGTGGAACCAGATGTGCGCCACCTGCCACAACACGCGCGTGCGCAAAAACTACGACGTGCCCACGGACACCTACCACACCTCCATGGCCGAGATGACGGTGAGCTGCGAGTCCTGCCACGGCCCCATGAAGGCTCATGGCGACTGGCAGCAGCAATACAAGGGCCAGGGCAAAAAAGACCCCACGCTGGTGGAGTGGAGCCGTGACCAGCACATTGATAACTGCGCCGGCTGCCATGCAAGGCGCGGCGAGATCACTGGGGACTTTGTGCCCGGAGACTCCTTCTGGGATCACTACCTTCTGACCATCACGGACGGCACGGACACCTATTTCCCAGACGGCCAGATCCGGGATGAGAACTACGAGTTCTCCAGCTTCCTCAGCAGCCGCATGTATCACTCCGGCGTCCGCTGCATGGACTGCCACGACATGCACAGCATGAAGACCATTCTGCCGGGTAACCAACTTTGCATGCGCTGCCACACCGCCGGTGGTTTCCCGAATGCGCCCGTGATCCTGCCGGAGATGCACACCTTTCATAAGACGGACAGCACCGGCAGCCAGTGCATCAACTGCCACATGCCGCAGACCACCTACATGCAGCGGCATCCGCGTCATGATCATGGCTTCACCATTCCTGATCCCTTGCTGACGAAGCAGTTCGGCGTGCCGAACGCCTGTAACAAATGCCACCAGGACAAGGACACGGAGTGGTCCCTCGCCGCCACGGACAAGTGGTGGGGAGACAAGATGAACCGCAAGACCCGCTCCCGTGCCACGCTCATCGCCCAGGCACGACAGGGAAATCCCTCCGCACGCGATGGCCTCATCACTCTGCTGGAGAGCGATGAAATCCCGCACTGGAAAGCCAGTGCCAGCCTCTTGCTCGATCGCTGGGTGAATGAGCCGCCGGTCATCGCCGCTCTGCAAAAACAACTGCAGCACGCGCACCCGCTCGTCCGCCAGTCTGCCGCACGAACCCTCGAACCAGCCGTGCAAGCTCCCGGTGTTCGTGCGGATCTTGAGAAGCTGCTCATCGATCCTGCACGCAATGTCCGCGTCACCGCTGCCTGGGCGCTGCGTGAATCCATTGATCCATCGTCTGCTGCTGCCAAGGACACGGAGCATATGCTTCAGCTCAATGCCGACCAGCCCAGCGGCCAGATGCAGCTCGGCCAGTGGCACTATGCCCGCCGCGATCTCCCCTCTGCCATCAAGTCCATGGAGACCGCCATCCAGTGGGACCCCAACTCACCGCCCTTCCATCACGACCTAGCCCTTCTCCACAGCACCGCAGGCAACACCCCGCAGACGATCCAGAAGCTGCGAGACGCCATCAAGCTGGCTCCTAACGAGGCGCAGTATCACTATGAGTTAGGTCTCGCCCTGAGTGAGTCCGGTGATCTCCCCGCCACCATCGTCGCCCTGCGTGAATGCGTGCGCGTGCAGCCGCGCTTCGCCCGTGCCTGGTACAATCTAGGCCTTGCCCTCAACCAGCAAGGCCAGACCGCCGATGCCATCGCTGCCCTGAAGCAAGGTGAAGCCGCTGAGCCCGGCGACTCATCCATCCCGTACGCCCGCGCCACCATCCACGCCCAGCTCGGCCAGAAAGCCGAGGCCATGGAGGCCGTCGACCGCACCATCCGCATCGACCCCGCCAATGCCGACGCCCAGCGCCTCCGCATGATGCTCAGCCGTTAATACAAAGGCGAAGCCGCAGTAGGGCCCCGCTGCGTCGGGGCCGATTTTCTTCCGTCCACGCTTTCTCCCGGACTTACCTTCGTTGCAACTATGTCGAAGTCGCAAAGCGTCCCCTTTACGCAACCACACCCTACACGCCAACAGCCCGCCCCACATCTAGCCTAACCAATTCCAGCAACTCATCCCCGCTCATCTCCGTCATCAGTTTCTCGGCCCCGCCACCCTCGCCGATCAACTCCTGCGCCACGCCCATCTTCTCCTCGATCAACGCATCGATGCGTTCCTCGATAGTCCCCTGGCAGACAAACTTGTGCACGATGACATTCTTCTTCTGACCGATGCGGAACGCGCGGTCCGTTGCCTGATTCTCCACCGCCGGATTCCACCAGCGATCAAAGTGAATCACTTGGCTCGCCGCCGTGAGATTTAAGCCCGCACCACCCGCCTTCACGCTGATGACCATGAACGGCGGTCCCCCAGGCTGCTGAAACGCCTCCACAATCTCCGGCCGCTTCTTCACCGAAGTGCCACCGTGTAGGATGAGACCTTCACGCCCGAAAATCGAACTCAAGTAGTGTGCCAGCGGGTCACAAGTCTCCTGAAACTGCGTGAAGATCAGCGCCTTCTCCCGCTTCTCCGCCAGCTCCGTGCAGATCTCCGCCAGACGCGCGAACTTGCCACTGTCCACCGGCGCCCAGGCGCCATCGCCATTCCAATGGCTGGGGTGATTGCACACCTGCTTGAACTTCAGCAGGAACCCGAGCACCAGGCCCTGTCGCTTGACCGGCTCCATGTCCTTGTCCGCCAGCATCTTCGCCAGTTGATCCACCAGCTTCGCATAGATCGTGGCCTGACGTTTGGTTAGACCGCAGTAGGCTTTGAGCTCGATCTTGTCCGGGAGATCGCGGATGATGCTGCGATCCGTCTTCATGCGGCGCAGCAGGTAAGGCTTCACCAGCTTGCGCAGCGGCGCGAAACCCTCGCTAGATTTCGCGCAGCGTTTCACCGCCTCCGCAAAAGCCGTGGGACCTCCGAGCAAACCCGGATTGAGAAAATCAAACAGGCTCCAAAGATCTCCAGGACGGTTCTCCACCGGTGTCCCCGTGAGCGCAATGCGCGCCGGGGCCTGCAGCGCTTTGACCGCCTTCGCCGCGCCGCTGCTGTGGTTCTTGATCGCCTGCGCCTCATCAAGAATCACCAATCCCCAAGGATGTGCCTGCCATGATTCCGTGCGCTGAAGGAACTGATAGGTCGTGACCATCAAATCCTTCCCGCGCAAAGCTTCCACAGGATGCTGAACGGCGAGATTCAGATCCTCACGACTCGTCTGCGATGGATGTGCGATGAAGAGCTTCAGGTCTGGCGCAAACTTCAACACCTCAGCCTTCCAGTTCCCAATCAAGGACGCAGGCACCACCAGCAGCGCCGTGCCCGATGACTCCTTCTGCCGCTTCAACAGCAGCGCGATGACCTGCACAGTCTTCCCAAGCCCCATGTCATCCGCCAGACAGGCGCCCAGTCCCAACCGCGTCATGAAGTGCAGCCATGAATACCCCTTGAGCTGATAAGGCCTCAGCGTGGCATGCAGATTGTTAGGCGGCGCGAGTTCCGAAGGCTCGCGGAGATTCTTCAAAACTTCCTCGAGCTGTTTGCCTGCGATGACCTCGCTCCAATCCTGCACCTGGGCGAGCTCACTGGCCTGAGCCTCCTCTTTCGTGGCCTGAAAGCCCGCGAGCCAGCGCATGCCTTGCAGGAAGCCAATGCCGCTTTCGCCAGCCGCCGATTCCACCCGCTGCCAGTGCTCCATGACCTGATGCAGTCTCTCACGATCCACCTCCACCCACTTCCCGCGCAGTGAGACGAGACCCGTGTCAGCACTCAGCAGCTTCTCCAGCTCCTCCTTCGTCAGCGGCGTTCCTTCCAGGCTTTGCTCGATCTTAAAGCTCAGCAGCGCATTCGCATGCAGCGCCGTCTTCTTCGGCGCATCAATCGTCACGGATACCGCAGGCCGCGCCGTCTTGCCAGCGCGCCACCAGTCCGGCAGCTTCATCACGATGCCGCTCTCCTGAAACTTGCCTGTCTCGCGCAGCACCTTGTAGGCTTCCTGTGGCGACATCGCCATCGGTTGAAACAGGCGCTTCGTTTGCAGCCACTGGCTCAACAGCGGCGACTTCTCCGCCGCCAGCCGCACAGGCTCGAGCAGAGCATTGATCGCCGTTTGATCCTTCTGAGCTGCGTAGAGCTGTAGCGCCCGCGCCAGCGGCAGATGCTGCGGCTGACCACCTGCTCCAAGCTTCTCGGTAAAGGTCGCCAGAAAGGCAAAAGGCCGCTGCGGATCCGTCTTGTTCTCCGCCAGATGAAAGGTCACGCGCCCCACCGCATGCCATGCCGGGCACTCCTCACGCAGCCACGTTTCGATACTGCCATGGGGCCTCGAAAGCGTCGCCACATGCTCACGCAATGCATTCCACCAGTCTTCGATCACCTCATCTTGCAGGTGCTCAGCTCCAGGAAAGGGCGGAGCGCTGCTGATGAACTCACTTTTCTCCTCAACCGTCAGCGTTGGGACTGTTGCGACATCTTTGGTTTGGCAAAGCCGCACGAAGAAAGCCCGTCCAACATCCCGAAACCATCGCCAAGGTTGCTCAAGGTCACTGGCCAGGAAATCCGTCGCCAGGATCGTGAGCAGAGACGAGGCATCTTGAGTTGAAACCAGCTTACGTTCCTCTGCCGACTCGGCCGTGCCTTCGAGGAGAAGGAAGTGGTCGGGCGTGAGGACTGGACTGAGCATCGTTCACGATGTTCCAGCCGTGATGCGACCTGCCAAGTGGATTCTCGGGTTACTTCAACCAATGCTCAAAGAACGCGTAGATGGCCGCATTCGATTCCTCATTGGGATCATGCTTCTCCCGGTTCGTCATGGCGACACGATCATCATGGCCCAGCAGCCGGTTCACCGCCCGCAGATGATTCAGCACCGTCCAGCGTTTCGGCGGATCTTCAGCGCCACCGGAAACCAGAAACGGTCTCGGTGCCATCAGCGCCTGAAACTCCACCAGATCATGCCCACGCTCGATCAGCGTCTTATAAACACCCGTGCGCGGATTGTCCGCCGTCACCAGCCCCGGCTTGCGTGTCATCTTTGAATCCAGACCGAGATACCAAGGCTCCTGGTAGTTGATGCTCTGGCGTGTCTCATCAAACGCGATCCCCGGGTCCGACCACACTGCGCAGGCATATTTGTCCCACAGGCAGGCGCCGAACATGGACCACTTCCCGCCATACGAATGCCCCACGATGCCTATTCTCTCCGAGTCCACCTGCGGCAGATTCGCCAGTGCCTGCCAGGCATTCGCCGAGATGTAGCCGAGGTAACTCAACGGCTGGCATTTCGCTTCGGCGCTCAGCACTGGCTTGCGAGCATCACCCCCTGGCGAGCCAATGCTCAAGCTCACAAAACCACGCTTGGTGAGTTGATAGGCAAAGTCGCGCAGTGGCTTTCCTCCGAGACCGGTGCTCGTTTCAGGATCATAGAAGGGCACGAACACCGCCGGAAAAGGCCCCTTGCCCTCCGGCAGAAGAATGTAGCCATCCGCATGCTGATCCGGAGCGATCTGCACGCGCACCTTTTGCTGCGTGAAGTTCTCGCGTGGTTTTGATTCGAGAACCTCCACCTTCGGTTTCTCAATCACCGCCGGCCATGCCCCCATGAGACTCTGCCAGTCATTCAAAATCTCCACGCGCCTTTGCTGCCAGTCGTCCGCCGTCTTCACCTGACGTCCATCTTTGAAAACCAGCGGTGACTTGTAGTCTCCCATCTTGCCTTCCCATTCCGCCGGAGGCTTCGAGATGGACTGCAAGCTTTCCGGCATCGGCTTTGCCGCCTGGAGCATGGTGGACAGAGCTGCGAGCAGTAGAACAGGGGCGGCGGATTTCATGGTGAGAGTATGTATGCAATAGCAACCGGCTGTCCTGCGTTGTTCGGAGATGCTTTTGCGTACTTCTCTCGCTTCTCTCCTCTTCGCGGCTTCTGTCTTCGGCTTGGATGCTGACAAACTCGCCTCCATCAAACCTGCCATGGAGCAGGCCGTGGCAGCCAAGCAGGCTGCGGGCATTGTCACCCTGGTCATGGAGAAAGGCAAAGTCGTGCATCACGAGGCCGCAGGCCTGGCAGACATCGGCAAAGGCCGGAAGATGGAGAAGGATGCGGTCTTCTGGATCGCGTCCATGACAAAGTCCATCAATGGCACCGCCATCATGATCCTGGTCGATGAAGGCAAGCTCTCGCTCGATGAACCTGCCTCCAAGTGGATGCCGGAGCTTGGCCAGATGAAACTCAAGGATGGCATCGCCCCCGAGAAGCCCATCACGCTGCGCATGCTGCTCAGCCACACAGCGGGCATCGCCTTTCCACCCCGCAGTCCTTCGAACGGTGCTGTGTCGCTGAAGTCTTATGTGTCCACGCTGGTGAAGGCCCCGCTCGCCTTCCAGCCGGGCAGCAGTTATGAGTATGGCTTTGGACCCACGGTGGCAGGCCGCATCCTGGAGATCGTCAGCGGCATGAAGTATGACGAGTTTTTGCAGAAACGTTTGTTCGCGCCTCTGGGCATGAAGGACACGCAGTTCAATCCTGATGAAGCCCATCGCGCACGCATCGCCCGCACCTACAAAATGGATGAAGACACCCGCGAACTCGTCCCAGGTTACAATCCCTTTGTCACCAGTTCGGCTGACGTCACCCACATGGTGGAACCAGCGGGCGGTCTCTTTTCCACGGCCGCCGACATGGGTCACTTCTATGCCATGATCGCCAATCACGGTGAGCTTGACGGTGTACGCATCCTCACTGAGAAATCCGTGGAGGACATGATCAAGCCTGTGACCTCTGGCAGCAAGTTCCCGAGCTATGCCGCAGGCTGGCAGCGCAACTCCGAAACCCAGCGCCCATGCTCCGCGATGCCAGTGAACAGCTTCGGTCATGGCGGCGCCTTCGCCACGAACGGCTGGATCGATCCCGAGCACCAGATCGTCACGGTCTACCTCGTGCAGAACGTGCTCGTGCCCGACAGCGGCAAGCCCAAGGACGCCTTTCAAAAGCTCGTCATGAGCGCGGCAGGCATCACCGTCACCCCTCCGCCTGTGGCGAAGAAGGGGAAGTGAGCCGCCTGACCATGGGTCATGTCATCGCAGCGCTTGCGGTTCACCGCGCAACTGCCGATGATGCAGTCATCATGAAGTCGAACCAGCGTCGTTCATCACAGGCAAGCCGCGAAGGGATCGCCGTGCGCATCCGTGGCATCTGGGAAGGTGCCCAGGCTCAGGCCTCCCGCAGCGTCAATACAGCGCACGTGATCGCGAACTGGCTGATTGGTAAGGAGATCGTTGAAGAGCAGCAGGCAGGACTCGAGAGAGCCCGCTATGGGGATCAGTTGATGAAGAAACTCTCGGAGGAGTTGCAAAACAGCTTGGGCGAAGGCTTCTCGCTGCCCTCGTTGAAGCGAATGCGGGCGTTCTTCCTTGGCTATCCTGAGTTGTTACCTGGAGGTGAGACATCCGGGAATGCGACAAAAGGCTCCGCAGTGCGGAGCCTATCGACCGTCTCTGAACTGGGATGGCGTCCTGGCAGGCTGCACACCTCACTTTCCTGGCTTCATTATCGCACGTTGCTTGCCGTGGACCGCCCCGCGCGGGACTTCTACGAGATTGAGGCCATCAAATGCAATTGGAATGGGCGGCAGCTCGAGCGCCAGATCAACTCACTGCTCTATGAGAGACTGGCGAAAAGCCGCGACAAGGCTGGCGTGCTGGCGCTGGCCAACGAGGGGCACGTGGTGAGCAAGCCGTTGGATCTTATGCGCGAACCCTTCGTGCTGGAATTTCTGAACCTGCCAGAGGCTCACCAGCTTACCGAGACCGAAGTTGAAACGAAGCTCATCGGCCAACTGCAAGAGTTCTTGTTAGAGCTAGGCGAAGGCTTTGCATTCATCGGGCGGCAGCGGCGGCTTACCCTTGAGGGGGACCACTTTTTCCCTGACCTCGTTTTCTACCATATCCGCCTGCGCTGCTATGTGATCATCGATTTGAAACTCAAGAAACTGGATCACGGTGACCTGGGGCAGATGCTGCTCTATGTAAACTACTACGACAAGGAAGTCCGCCTGCCGGATGACCAACCAACCGTGGGTCTGATCTTGTGCGCCGACAAAAACGAAACAGTCGCCCGCTATGTGCTGGGTGAGATGCGTGAGCGTATCTTTGCCACACGCTATCAACCGCATCTGCCTTCCGTGGAGCAGCTTGAAGCTGAACTGAGGCGCGAGCGTGAACGCATCGAGGACATCGCCTCCATTCCCCGTGTGGCCGCCGTGAAAAAGGCGCTCTCCAGGCGCAAAAAGACTAACAAACATTAAACCCATGCGTGTTCTCCTCGGCTCCCTCCTTCTCGCCGCTCCATCTTTCGCTGCGGTGCCCGCTGCGCTGATGACGTTTCTAGATCAGCACTGCACCGAGTGCCATGACTCGGATGTCAAAAAGGCAGGGCTCGATCTGACCGAGGCCAAGTGGCAGCTCGATGATCGCGCGAGCTTTGACCTGTGGGCGAAGGTGCATGACCGGATGGACAAAGGCGAGATGCCGCCAGCGAAGAAGCCACGGCCTGAGGCTGCGGAACTGCAAAAGGCGCTGCGTAGTCTGAATGAGCCGCTGCATGCGGCCAGCGCCGCGCTGCAGCAGAAGCAGGGACGCGCCCTGGCGCGTCGCTTGAACCGCATTGAGTACGAGAACACGCTGCATGATCTGCTGGGCATCGACATCCCGCTCGCGGCCCTGCTGCCTGAAGACACGCCGATGCATGGCTTTGACACCGTGGCGGAAGGCCTGCGCTTCTCGCAGCTTCAGATCGAGAAGTATCTCGAAGCGGCTGATGAGGCGCTGGATGCCGCGGCGGACCTGCGTGTGAAACCGGTGAGCAGCAAGGCGCGCTACAGCTACAAGGAGGAGAAGAACATCCTCAAAAACTTGCAGCTTCCGGATGACCCACCGGCAGATCCGAAGAAGAAGTACAGCCGCCAGCGTCAGATGTTCCGACTGCTGCCGGATGGTGTGGCCATGTTCACCGATGCGGACTATTTGTTAGGTCTCGACCAGTTCAAAATGCATCGCAGCGGCAGCTATCGCCTGCGCATTTCAGCCAGCGGCTATCAGAGCAATGGCGAGACGGTGACGTTGCGCCTCTACGCGAACAACTACCAGATCGGCAAACGCCTGCTCGGCGCCTGGGACATGCCAGCGGACAAGGTGCGCGAGGTGGAGGTCATCACCCGCATCAACCGAGGCGAGCACCTGATGGTGCTTCCTTTTAAAGTGGGATATGATGCGGATGGCAAGCGTCTCAACGATGCGGACACGACGAAGGACTTTAAGGGGCGCGCTCTTGCTGTGCAGTGGGTGGAGGTGGAGGGGCCGCTGGAGGCGAATCAGTGGCCGCCTGCAACTCTGACGCAGCTTTTTCCAGGAGTGCCGGTGCAGGAGATCCCCGGCAAGCTGGCGAAGAATCCCTGGGATGCAGAGCGGCTCATTGGTTATGAATTGAAGCCTGCCGATCCTACTGCGGATGCCAAGCGAGTGGTGGAAAGCTTTGCCGCCCGTGCCTTCCGTCGTCCGCTGGAACCGGGGGAGACGGACCGCTTCGTCCAGTTGGCCCTGGATTCGCTGAAGGGTGGTGCTGACTTCCTCGCGGCCGTGAAGATCGGCCTGCGTGGCGTGCTCACTTCACCGCAGTTCTTGCTGTTTGATGAGGCTCCTGGTGCCAAGCTCAGTGATCATGCGCTGGCATCGCGCCTGTCCTATTTCCTGTGGTCCACGCTGCCTGATGATGAACTCATGCGCCTCGCCGCTGAGAAAAAGCTGCATGATCCGGCAGTCCTGAAGACGCAGGTGCAGCGCATGATTGCGGACAAGCGCAGCGCGGAGTTCGTGAAGAATTTCGCCGGCCAGTGGCTGGACCTGCGCTCGATCGATGCGACCTCACCGGACCCAAGCCTGTACCCTGAGTTCGATGAGATGCTAAAGCTGGCGATGGTGGGTGAGACAGAGAGCTTCGTCCGTGAGCTGATGCAGAAGGATCTGTCGGTGACGAACTTCATCCAGTCAGACTTTCTCATACTGAACAACCGCATCTCCCAGCACTATGGAGTCGGGCGCGATGAGGCCAAGGACGAACAATTTGTTCGCGTCAGCGTGCCTGCGGGCAGTGTGCGGGGTGGTGTGCTCACACAGGCCAGCATTTTAAAAGTCACCGCAAATGGCACCACCTCCTCACCGGTGCTGCGAGGCGCCTGGGTGATGAAGCGGCTGCTGGGCGATCCACCGCCACCACCGCCTCCGGGCATCTCAGGTGTGGAGCCTGACACGAGAGGCGCCAGTACCATTCGGGAACTGCTGGCGAAGCACCGCGACTCAGAAACCTGCGCGGGTTGTCATGCGAAGATCGATCCGCCGGGCTTTGTGCTGGAGAGCTTTGATGTCATCGGCGGCTTTCGTGAGCGCTATCGTAACAAGGAGAAGGGTGACTACGCGGGTGTGAAGTTCGAGAACCGTGGTGTGTGGCAGTACAAGCTTTCACTGCCGGTGGATCCCACCGGGCAGTTTCTGGACGGCACGGCCTTCAAGGACATCCATGAGTTCAAGAAGCATCTCATGAGTCACCCGGAGGCCTTCCATCGCTGCCTCACGGAGAAGCTGCTGACCTATGGCACGGGGGCCGCGCCGACGTATGCAGATCGTCAGGCCATCGCTGAGATCATGAAGAAGAATCCGCAGCCTGGACTTCGCAGCCTGATCACGGAGGTGGTGATGAGCGAGACGTTTCAGAGCAAGTGAGGGCAGGCCGAAGGGATTTCAAACTCATCTTTGGATCGGGGATGCAACCCCATTGGAATGGGGTTGTACGTCTGATGTGGCGGATTCGTTCTAAAACATGTCCGAACGAAATCTGCGTTCAGCGTGTTTTATAGACACCACCGCCATGAACCGCCGCTCCTCGCTCAATGGATGCAGGAACACGGAATAGCCCGGAAAAGGACAGAAATAGGCGGAACTGAATAGCCCAAGTGCCCGCTCACCATAGAGCGTTCACAGGCAGTTTAGCCCACTTTCAGACCTCTCGGCGCTTCATTACGAGGGCGAACACGCCAACGATGAGGGCGAGGGTCCAAAAGGTGCTGGCACCCACGATGAATCCGCCGCTTCCGAAGGCCATGCCGGCAACGACCCCAAAGAGGAGGCCGATGGCCACGAAGATGAGCGCCGCCTTCTGTAGTCTCTCGCCGATGCCATCGCCTGGCTCTGACGTGGGGGCGCTTTGGTGACGCTCTGCCATCGTGCCGGAGGTCGCCAGGTGCGTTGTGGGCCGCATGACTGCGTCCTCATATCGGAGAAGAGTCCAATCATCCGTGCCCCGGTCGCAGATCTGAGTGTCCAAGGTGATTTCCTTGGCCTCCAGCATTTCCAGAACCCGGCCCATCGGCATGGGGGCGCTAACAGTGCCATCGGGGAGGTGGATGTGAACAAGTCGTAGGCTCATAGATTCGTGCTTCCCTTCTTTTTGAGTGCTTCTGGATGATTGTTAAGCCGCTCTTCACAGGCTTCTAAGTCTCGGTGCGTGTTCATGATTCGTCTCCTTTAGTGGTCTTTAAATACACATCTAAGATCGCTTTTTTTAGACTTCGGTTCTCAGCTTCCGCATCAAGGGCTCTTTTTCGCCAATCCTTGACCACATACTGGGCCGGAGGCTCTTGAACGCCTTCAAATGCCCCTTCCTCATACAGTAATGCGTGAGGGGTCGTGCGGAGGAAAGTCGCCAAACTGCTGAGCTTGTCCACTTTGGGGACCGCTCCATTGAGCCAGGCAGAGACGGTGCTCTGCGCAACCCCACATGCTTCAGCAACAGCCTGCTGATTAGCCGACTGCTCATCCATGAGCCGTCGAAGGTTCTGAGGAAATATCGGTTTAGACATAATTCGGGCTTGTAATATCGGTGTAACGATATCAGTTTACACATATGCCCGCAAACAGTCCGCCCGCAAACGCAAACCCACGGCCCAAATCACGGGTCACG
The DNA here is from genome assembly GCA_040387935.1 of Verrucomicrobiota bacterium. Taxonomy (GTDB): domain Bacteria; phylum Verrucomicrobiota; class Verrucomicrobiia; order Verrucomicrobiales; family Verrucomicrobiaceae; genus Prosthecobacter. Next base: position 338,173 of record JAZKCU010000007.1, read on the forward strand.
CGCTTCCCGGGGTCTTCCATTTTTTGCCGTCAGCACGGCTGCACCCACAGCCATCTCTACCGCGTGCTTTTGGGTGAGCGCAAAAGCGCCTCCCTGCTGCGCGACTACGCCGCCTGGCTGGATGAGCACCAAGTGCCCTGGCCCACCGAGGCCAAGGCTTCCCGGCCGGAAATCGCGCCCGTCACCGCCTAACCAATAGAACCGCATGAACGCATCCATTCAGAATGCCAGTGATGTGAAGGCTCCCCACCGTGAGCATTCCCTCACGCACAATCCCGTGGTGCGCCGCGTGCTGAAAGAGGGCGCTGGCAAGCTCTGGGGCGTCAAGGATCTCATGGGCCTGCTGGGCATGAGCGAGCGAGCCGCGCAGAACCTGCTTTCCAGCAACCTCACCTCCGTGGCCTTCCCCATGCGGCCAGGTGGAGACAAGCCAGGCGCAAAGAAGCTGCGCCACAAGGCCACGGCCGGCGCGCTGCTGCTCTACCTCCTCCAGCACTCCAAGGAGATGCCTCTCAGCGAGGTGCTCGCCGCTCAGACGGTCATCCTGGATCAGCTCCCCTCCGACGCTCTCGCCCAGCTCAAAACCTACCTGGAGAAGAAGCTCCAGCACCGCGCCGCGCGCCCCGTGCTCGTGGTCAGCGAGGGAGAGGCTCCGAAGTCCGGCCAACTCGTGTTTTTCAATCCATGAAACTGCCACAACCCACCCTTCAAACCATCTCGGAAGATCCCCAGCTCATGCAGCGGATCTGCCTCCGGATCGCCATCCGCCGCCAGCTGGAGGCAGACACCCTCCCTGCTCCTGAACGCTGGACGGAAACGCAGGAGCGGCCGGTGCTCGTCCCTGCTGTCATCACCATTCTCGTCCTGACCGCCGCCTGGATCTTCGCGGCTGCCGCCGTCCACCTTTCCCGCTGATTCATGAGCGCTCCAAAAAAGAAGGCCGGCGCACTTGTCGCCACTGTGGCGACAAGTGCCCAACTCGATGAAATTGAGCTGGGCAACCCCGTGCGTGCCCTAGCTTCACCCGGCGGCCTGCGCACTTTGGAGGTCGTGGCCGTCATCCGCTGGCTGGAGGCTGCCCTGCCCGTCTATGAGCGGTCCCGTGGCACCCTGGCGCGCCAGGCCGTGATGATTGGCTATGCCCTCATCTGCGTGCGTGACCACTGCCCGCGCGGCTCCCTCGCAGAGCTGAAAAAGATGCAGGTGTTTCAGCGCTCTGCGCGCTCGCTGGATCGCTGCATCAAGGCAGCCATGCATTACGCGCAATCGCGTGGCCTCATCACCCAGGGCAAGCTCCAGGAGCCGCAGGAGGCCGCCACCTTCTTCCATCCTGAGTTTGATTTCTCCGACCCGAAAGCCCATCCGCTCAGCCTGGACATCGCGGAATACGTGGGAGACGCCACGCTCAAGGATCTGGTGGAGAAAGACGCCCTGGAAGTGGACGAAAACGAGCCTCCCCAGGATCATCAAGACACCAGCGCGAAAAACCGCGCCGTGAAGGAAACGGCCGAGCAAAAGCGCGCTGCCTACTCCGCAGGCTTTGCCAAGTGGCATGTGATGCACGGGGCCGGGAAATGGAAGGCCCTCTATCTCCACGGAGACCCCAAGCAGAAGCGCCTCGGGACTCTGGACGTGGAGGAGATCCTCAAGGCCGCCCTGGAAGAGGTGCAGGCCCACAACAAGGCCGAGGCCGCCAAGGAGAAACGCAAGGCCTAACCACAAGCACTTTCACCGTCATGAATACCGCCATCACATCCATTCTCACGGAGCAGGAAATCAAGATTCTCTGCCTCCTCAACCAACAAGGAGATCTGACTCAGGATGATCTCGCCGCCGAGCTGGGCACCTGGTCCTCCAGCATTGATTCCGACCTAGACGAGCTGGAAATCCGCCTGCTCATCGATGTGGCCGACTATCGCCATGAGGAGATCCCCATCTATACCCTCACCGCCAAGGGAAAGGAGACCCTCCAGTGAGCCGCCGCGAAAAGCACCTTTCCGGCAAGCAGCGCAGCACTCTGGCCATGGTCGCTGGTGAGGCTTACAAGCGTCTAAAGCAGGGCCTGAGCGAGACCGCCGATGAGTTCCGCCGCACCGAGGCGCGGGCCTGCACTCAGCAGCTGAAAAACGCACCTCCAGAAGGCTGGACCATTAGCGAGGCTCCTGCCTCCGCGTTTGACACCTTGTTTGCCCATTTCAAGGCCCTCAAAGGCGACACCGACGTGGCCCTGGATTATCACCTGGGACCCGGCACGGAGATGCGCAATGCCCTGCACAACATCACCGTGGCTGAGCGCGCCGCCGGCGTGACTCCGGCCTACACCGCCGCCATCTGCCGAAACATGAAGTTTGGCGATGCGCCACGCACTCCCAAGGAGGCGAAGGCCGTGCTCATCGCGCTCACGAAAAAGGCCGAGAAAGACGCCAAGCTCCGCGCTGGTGAGGAGGTGGAAGCGTGAGCGAGCTTTTGCATTACACCAAGGTGGACGAGGCCTGCAAAATCACCTCCCCCGAGGATGGCGCGCTGGTGCTGGCCATGATGGTCATTCACTGCGCCATCGATGACATCCGCCTCCACCTCCAGCCGCCGGAACTGCGGATCCCGTTAGGCCAGCGCACGCCTGAGACTGACAGCCTGGCACGCCGCCAGTTTAGCGCGCGTCGTGCCTATGCCCGCAACGCCGCCGCCTTCCTCCACGGAGACGACGGCCGCTGGTGGCTGAGTGCCTTGGAGGCCTGCGGAGTGCCCGTGCCGCTGAACCGCCTTTTCCGCCAGCTGCAGCAGCTCAAACGCCGCACCGAAACCCCATCCTCATGACCTCTTTTGAACCACCACCCTGCCGCGAATGGCAGCCCGGCCAGGTGCTCCAGCTCCTGCACACCCTGCACATGCCGCGCGTGCCTGAGCACTGCGCAGATCCGCAGCACGTCATCACCGATGAGGAGCGCGTGAAGGATGCCTTCACCATCTGGCAATCCGACCGCGTGAAGCTCCTCCGCCTCATGGATGGCGGCACCCGCACTCTCTGCCGCCACGCCAGCGGCGCACACGTCCTCATCGCCGCGCTCTACCTCGCGCCGGTCACCGAGTGACCCTTCCCGTCAATCCCATGAAAGCAGAACCCAAAACCAGAACCGCCAAGAAAACCGCCAAGGCCATGAAGGCCCCAGCATCCCCCAGCGCCGCCACGCAGGATCCAGCACCCGCCCCAGCTCCGCCAGCTGAGCTGGATCTGGAGCCGTGGACCGTCGTGGTGACCCAGAAGGCCATCAAACACGGCTGTGGCAGCGGTGAGGTGCGCATCACCGCCCATCTCAAGTATCGCGGCCGCATCATGCACACCCTCACGGGCGCTGAGGCGGAGGCCAGGCTCAAGCCCATGGCCGCCAGCAACAACGCCCGCTCCATCGTGCCTGTGCTGCACCGCAGGAGCTACGCGGATCTCAGCGAGGCCGCCCGCGCCACCATGGCCGCGAAGCGCTGCAACCAGGACAACACCATCAAGCCATTCGAGGCCTAACCAACAAAGCCCAACGCACCCTTTCCTCATGCCCGCTCCCGCTCTCCCGTCCTCCTCCCGCAAAGGCCGCCGCATCCCCACCGATGCCGAGATGACCAGCAATGCCCGCGCCTGGCGTGACTCCGTGCAGTGGGCCTGCCAGAACATCCAGAAGGATCTCGGCAACGGCAACCGCATGCGTGAGACGGCCGCGCTGTGGAGCAAGCAGCTCTTCATCAAGCGGGGCCTGCGCATGAGCCCTGACCGCCTCCGCCACAAGTATGGTGAATGGCTCGTGGATCCGGAAGGTGCCCTCGTGAACTGGTCCATGATCGGCAAGCCTCCTGAGCGCCGCCATCTGCCGGACGCCATCGTGGCGCAGTTCTGGGGCACCTACCTCAAGATGGCTGACAAGGCTTCCAAGGATGCCGCCTGGCGCGTCATCATGCAGAAGCTCATCGGCGGTGAGGCGCTCAATGGCGGCCTCACCTGGGGGAGCCTCTGGCTGACTCTGCATCCTGGCCGGGACCTGCCGCGCGCCTGCCCCTGGAACATGCACAATCCGCCGAAGGGCTGGAGCCTCACCTCCTTTGCCGAGTCTGAGTGTCCCTCAGATCTCGCCATCATCGCCGCCACCAAGGGCATCGGTGCCGCGCGCGCCCTGGCCGCCAAGGATTGCGGCGTCAAGATGGACTGGGCCTCCCTGCGCATCGGTGAGTGCTACATGATCGATGACCATGACCCCGACTTCTATTGCTGGGTGCAGGGTCAGATTGTGGCCCTCCGCCTCATCGTCCTCATTGAGGTGCGCACCCGCCGCGTGCTCGCGTATGTGGTTAGGCCGCGCCTCGTGGAGGAGGACGGGAATAAGCGCAGCATCACCCACCGGGATGTCATGCACCTCCTGGCCGGGTGGTTATTCAAGTTCGGCGTGCCGCGTGATTTCCCCTCCGTGCTGCACATGGAGAATGCGGCCGCCACCGTCAGTGACGCCCTCATTGAGATCATGGAGCGCCTCACCGGCGGCCGCCTGAGTGTGGATAAAACCGCCCTGTATTCCGGCGTGGTTCAGAAGGCTTCCTTCCGCCAGTCCGGCGGCACACCCACCGGCAAGGCCCCGCTGGAATCCAAGTTCCGGCTCTTTGACATCGAGCTGGCTTTGATCCGTGGCCAAAAGGGCCGCAACTTCATCTTCAAGCCGGAGGAGATCGATGGCCGCCTGCAATACACTCAAGGCCTGCTTAAGACCGCCCGTGAGCTGCCAGATGCCGAGCGCGTCACCCTGGCCAAGTTCGTCATGGACGGCCCTCACAAGCTGCCCTTCACGAACCTGCGTGAGGCTCATGAGGAGATCGCCGCCGCCATCACCCGCATGGACTGCCGCACCTGGCACGAGATGGAGGGCTTCCTCACCATTCACGAGTTCAGGACCGCCGCAGACAGCAGCATCTTCTATCCCCTCACCCCCGAGCACGTCCACCTGCTCCCGAGCGAGGAAAAAAAGGTGGTGCAGCTCTTCACCAGTTATCCCTTGGAGCTGCAAAACCTCATGGCCGGCACCGGCCGGGGCCAGTGGGGCCGTGAGCGCGTGGAATCCTCCGCCGAGTGCTGGGAGCGTCTCCGTGACACCGTGAAGTGGGCAGAGATCTCTGAGAGCGCCGTCTTTGACATGCTGCTGGATGCCAAGCCTGTGGAGTATCGCGGCCATGGCGTCATCCGCCTCACCCTCCAGGGGCAGAGCATGGAGTATCGTGGAGCCATCCAGGCCAGCGCCGGTGACAAGGTCGTCTGCCGGTTTAATGCGGACAATGCCGGCATGATCTGGGTGCAGGACCGCGCCGGCCGCGTGCTCGGCAGCATGCAGCGCATGGAGCGCGTGGGCTTCCACGATGAGGAGACCCTGCGTGAGCGCGTGGAGTTCAAGGAGATCACCATCCAGCACGCCCTCCAGCAGGTGCGCATGTTTGAGATGAACAACCCGGACGCCGTGCGCGAGATCCAGGATAACGCCGAGACCGCCGCCCTCGTCAGCGCCCTCTCCGACCGCGCCCGCACTCCTGGCAATGTGGCCACCATCATCAGTGAGACCAGTGATGAGCTGGTGGACGCCATGACCGCCGGCCGCCGCAGCACGAAGCGCAAGCCGTCCACGAAGCGCGACTCCGCCGCCTCCTTCCTCCAGAACCTTTGACCCGCAAAAGCCGGTCTAACCAGAAACAGAACCACAAACCACACACCCCACCGTCATGACAAGAAAACAAATCGCCGAGTCCCTCTGGGACAACTCCCTTCGTATCGACCACACCATCTGGCTCGCCGCCAACTCCTCCAGCGTCAGCCGCCATCTGAGCGACTTGCTGGAATATGAGCCTAAGCGCATTAAAAAGCTCATCGGTCAGAAACCGCCCCGCCACGCCTCCGAATTTGAGGAGTGGATCTGCACCCTCTCCGGCAAGGGCATCAACGGCTACTTCATTCAGGCCGCCACTCCCATCCGCTACGACCTCGGAAAGGGCATGGCCAGCATGTCCTGGAGTGCATGCTATACCGAATGGTTCTATTTCGAGACCTGGGATGAAGCCGCCATCACCACCGCTCTCGTGGCCTGGGTGGACAAGATGGGAAAGAAGCCTCGCGAGCTTGAGGAGGAAGAAGCCGCCTAACCCCTTTTGCTGGCCCTGCGCCCTACACCGTTGAGCGGCCCACACCGAGGGCCGTGGGGCACGGGGCCAGCACTCACCACCACACACCCCGTCCACCGTCATGCCAAAGTCACAAGCCAAACCACCCGTCACCGCCCCCGCCATCATCGGCAAAGTCTGGAAGCTCCGCTTCGACTTCCTTCCCCTCGCCACCGTCACCATCGATGAGGAGAAGGCGGCCCCTTTCATCAAGCAGATGGTGGAGTTCTGGATGAGCTGGGAGGACAACCTGGAAGAGGCGGGAGGCGACTACACCCGCGCCTGGCTCAAGATGCTCGGCCTCTTCATCGTCAACAACGGCAAGCCGCCTCGGAATGACGAAGGCTGGTGTGACTTGGATGGCAGCTTCGGCATCACCCTCAACGATTGGGACCGCTACGAACCCGACGAGTCCGGCCTGGAGATCATCGAGGCCTAACTGCTTATCAAACAACCGTAAACCACCGTCAACGACTGTAAACCACCGCAAACATCTTCCCCCACCCGTCCACCGTCATGAACGATTCCCATCCCTATCCCCACGCCCCTGAGCGCACGGCCATCACCGAGGCGGTGCTGGCTTCCATGGTCTCTGGCCTCGCGCAGCTCGCCGCCAAGGCCCATCCCCATCACCCTACCGGCAAGGTCATCATTGAGGATGGCTTCGCACTTTTGGACCGTGACCTGGCTCACCTCCGCGCCGCCGCCACCTCAACCAAGGAGGCTGCCTGAGATGAAAAAAACCTATCCAGATTTCTTCTTCGGAGCCCTTTCGCGCCCGTTGATGATCGGCCTTGAAGAAGGCTTCACCTACTTTGATCTCCGCTTCTGTGACTGCACCGGCCTGAGCTTTGAGGGGGATAATCAGTCTCCTTACCATGGCCAGAACATGCGCACGCCTCGGGAGCTGGCACAGCTTGTGGGCTGGCTGCTGACTCTCGCCAAAAGCCCCCCGCACATTGAAGAGGGGAATCATCTGCGCGTAGGCGCGAGCATCCCTGGTTTCAGCCCTGAGTTTGAGAGTGAAAGCAGCCCTGGACGCTATGATGCCACGGAGCTGAACCTTCACGCCCTCTTCATGCACGGCATGGATAACGAGCTTTGTCTCTTCTTGGAGGACTGTGAGCCGGATGACGTGGAAACGGCGGGCATTCCCGTGCGCCTGCTGCCACAGTTCGCTGCGGCGCTCCTCCAGCTTGCGGCGGCCTGGGACAATGGGGGACTGGATCTCCGCAAGTCACAGCCGATGGCTGCCAGGAAGTCACGCAAACGCGGCCCTGTGTTAATGCTTGAAGAGAGGAGGGCCGCCTGAGATGAGCCGCCGCATCACCCCACCGGAGCAGCTCTGCAAGCTCCCCCACGGCATGCCCTGCCTGGCGCATCGCCGCGTGTTCAGCGGAGAACTGCAGCCCTGCGTCAACTGCGCGCCCTATGAAGAGCGCATGCGCGGCGTCCTCAACATCCCGCGTGTCCCCGCCCCTGAAACCCAACCCGCCGAAGCCGCCTAACCAACCATGATCCGCGTCCTTCTCCTGCTCTGCCTCTTCGCCCTGCTGCTCTACACCGTGGCGACGCTCATCACCAGTGTCATGCATGGCCCTTGGATCTCAGCGCCGAACATCATCGGCGTCCTCTTCAGCTGGATCCTCATTGAGCTGCTCCGCTCCTGGAGCCGCATGTAACCACCACCACCCCACGCCCCACCGTCATGCGCATCGTTCTATCCTTCATCGTCTGTGCCATCGCTCTCTTCATCTATCAGAGCCTTGCAGTTAGCCCCTTGGCCAGCCTCACCTGGCCTGTCATCGCCCTGGATCTCATCGCTCTCTACATCGCCGGAGTGATTCTTCAAAAGCTCATGGAGATGCGTCCCTAACCATCAGTGGGGCAAACCTCCGTCAACGGCACCGCCCTCAACCACCGTAAACCGCCTTCCTTCCCCGTCATGCCCACCACCACCCGCAAACATCAAAAGGCCTTCGACGCCTTCCCCGCCGCCTGGCGCTCCCTCATCATCCAGCTGGAGACCTCCCAGGCGAAACTGAAAGAGTCCCGCGCCCTCGGCCTGGACTGGAGTGATTCGGATTTCGTCAAAGGATCCGCCATGCCCTCCAGCACCTGGAACATGCTGAAGTCCGGCAAGCATCCCTTGTCCACCACGCCCAAAGGCATCCAGACCGTCACGGACAAGCTCACCGCCCTCCAGGCCAGCGCGGCCGAGGTGCAGCTCAAGATCCGTGACGCCGCCCTCCGCAGCACCCAGCAGGAGCCGCAGCTGCTCACCGGCTTTGTGGAGGACGTGAACAGCCAGGCCGTGCTGGCCGCCCTCGGCAAATGCCAGCGCCTGGCGGAGGAGAGCAGTGAGGAGCGCCTCATCGTCATCCGCGCCGCCACCGGCGAGGGCAAGACCTGGCTGCGCCGCTGGCTCGTCACCAAGGGTCATGTGCATTACGTCGTTTCCGCCCGTCCCTCCTGGCGCAGAAACTACACCGCCTTTCTGCGCAGCGTGGCCGGCGTGCTGAACCTGGACGTGGCCGCCATCCGCGCCGCCGCAGAACTGGAGGCGGAGATCATCACCAAGGCCTCCACCATCGCCGGCGTCGTCTGGCTGGAGGAGGTGCAGTCCCTCAGCGCCATGGCCCAGGAGTTCATCAAGCTCCTCCTCAATGAGACCCACCTCACCGCCATCATCGTCCTCACCCCTGAGGCCTATACGGCCATGAAGCACGCCGCCAGTGGTGACACCCTCCAGCTCTTCCGCCGCGCCGCGTGCAACATGGAGCTGGCCCATGCTGACGAGGCTTTCCTCCGCGCCACCGCCCCGGACCTGTGGTGTAAGACGCATGAGAAGGGCTGCATGCAGCGGATCCTGGCCGAGGCCGAGCGCTTCGGCGGCCGCGCCCTCATCAAGGATGTCACCGCCCGCCTGCGCACCGCCACGGCCAAGGTGGCCTTCATCACCCTGAATGACGTGGAGGACGCCCTCAGCTGCTACCGCGCCAACGTCCCCGACCTCGCCACCGCCCGCCGCGCCTTCGGCCAGGCACGCCCCAAAGCTGCCTAACCAATACTCACGTTATGGCCTTCGATGACACACACTGTCCCTGCACGGGCAAGAAAGAGGCAGGCACCATGCTTTGCCCCGCCTGTGAGCGCGAACTCTCCGGCACTCCTGAGATGCGCATGTTTACCTCCTGCGCTGGCTATGAGGCCCGCCGCATGGCGGCCATCAGCCTGGTGCGCATGTCCCGCCGCCGCTCCCGTCAAACTCTCCTCATCCCATGACCACTTTCACCAATGGCCCTGCTCAAGGGCAAACCCTCATGCTCCGCCGCGCGCCGTTCTTTCTGCGCGTGGTCAAGGATGGCTCCAACATCGATGCCCTGGACCAGCTCAGCGATGAGCCCGCCGTGAATGAGGCCGTGCATGTCTACATCCGCCAGCCAGGCGCGGAGGCCAATGCCATCCACCTCAACGTCGGCCGTGGCAAAGATGGCAAACGCGGCGGTGGCTGGTTCTCCCGCGCCACCTATCAACTCTGCCCCGTGCAGCCAGGTGATGACGTGGTGAGAAGCGTGAAGGCCTGGGAAAGCTGGTGCCAGCAGCATAAGGCCGCCGAGCATGAGCCCCTGCTCACTCCCGAGATCCAGGCCGCTGGCTGGCTCCCCATGTGGGCCGCGCCTCGCCGCTGTGAGAGCATCCGCGTCCTCATGCGTGATGGGTCCGAACACCCCGACGTGCATTTCGCCGAGGATCTCAGCGGTGAGGAGCAGCCCGCTTTCTCCGGCTGGTTCATTCCCGCCGGTCGCAGTTTCCTTGGCATCTCAGATCCTCTCGCCTGGCAACCTATCGTCACACCATGAACCTCACGGAATCCTGGGAACTCGTCCTGCGCGCTGCGCGCAACTTCGAGATGATCGATGAGACGGAGAGCACGGTCACCGGCAAGCGCCTCATGCCCAACCTTGCCACCGCCCTGAAAAAGGTAGCTCCCCGCATCGAGCGCATGCGCTCCCGGCTGGACTCCGCCCGCGCCCGCAAAGCTGGAAAACCCAAATGCCCACGATGGGCCGAAGCATGAAAACACCTCCTCTTACTCCCCTCCTCGGCACCTTGAATCAGGATCTGCGTGGCCACTTCTCCGACTCAAGCGAAGGCCCATCTCAGAGCACCCCCAGCAAAAGCAGCTCCACGAACACCGCCTGGCCGAAAGGCACCCGTGTGAAGGTGAAGCCCTACCGCGCCGGCACGCTCATCATTGAGCGGCACCCACGCCTGGCCGAGTGTGACCTGGACATCATCAACGTCATGGGCGGCGTGCCCGTGTGCTGCGTGGATCTGGATGAGACGCCCGCGCCCGTCCGGCCTCAGAAGCCCTGCGTCATCTGTCATGGCGTGGGCCGCGTCCGGATGCTGCCATCACAGATCCCTGCGCGCGACCGCCGCAAGGCGCTGCCCATCAAGGATTGCGACCACTGCGGAGGCACAGGCAAGGTGTTCGTGGGGCCAGCCACGGCCTAACGGATCGTCAAACAACTGTAAACCGCCCATGTCCCCTCTCCCTCATCCCCATCCCCATCCCCAGGCCGCCGGCGCGGCCGCGCTGCTGCGGATCCTCCAGCGGCCGCTCAAGGCAGAGCTGGCGCTCAGTTCCTTTGCCGCCCTCTGCTTCATGGCGGCGAATCCCGGCGAGCATACCCGTCTGGACATCATGCGCGCCGTTCACCGCACGGCGAGCAGCCGGAACATGTATTCCATCCTGGGAGCCTTGGAGACGCGCGGCCTGGCCTCCAGCCGCAAGATCCCCGGATGGGGCCGGAACGGTCAGAAGTTCCTGCACACCATCACCCCCGCCGGCCTGGAGTTCCTGGGCGTTACCAAGCCTGCGACCGCACGCAGCACCGCGTCCGCCTCCATTGTTGGCTGTGGCCCCGCGCCGGAGATCGTCACCCTCCAGGAGCTGCGCACCCTGCTGAGCGCTCCAGACCGTGCCTGCGTGAAGTATGCTGTGGTCTCCCGTGAAGATGCCATCACCCTCACGCAGGAGGGCCTGGCCTGGTCCGGCCTCCGCCCGGATCCCGCCCTGCCGGCCGATGTCTGCGAGATCTTCCACCGCCACACCGACTGGCGGCACCGCATCAAGGGCCTGACAGATGCCTGACTTGAAATCGTTGATTGGCACCGTCACGCCTCTGTCACCCTTTCTCATGACACCTTCCTCAGACTACATCACCGGCGTGGACTGGGGCACTGGCGACTCCTGGGCAAAATTCCAAACGGTGGATCCTCTCACCCTTCCCCCTATGATGCTATCCATGCACGATGATGAAGATGAAACACCGGCGGAGGTGATGCTCTGCTCTGCGTGCCTGCTGTCCAAGTGGGGTTTTGTGGACGGTGACGTGCTGGACTGGCTGCCCTCCCGCTTTGACCGTCGCCAGGTGCTGTGCCGTCTCGTGCGTGAGTATCTGCTGCCCGTCCTCATGGAGCGTGTGGAGGTGATGGAGATCGTGACCAACCACAACCCCATCCGCGCCGTGACCGTGGATGGCGTGGACGTGGAGGCCTGCTGGTATGGTGAGCAGGATCGGCCGACGCTGACACCGGCGCACATCACCCTCAGCAGCGCCCAAGTGCTCCGCCTGGCTGAGGTATGGTTTCCCGCTGACTCCAGCCCGCCCTGACTCCATCATTTCTTAACTCCCCTTTAAGCACCTCCCAAGGCCAGCCTCACCGCTGGCCTTTTTCATGCCTGCGTAATGTTCGGATTGTGCGGATTGTGCGGTTTTGGTTAGGCCATGCGGCCGCAAGGTGGAGGCCTTCTCATGACGGAGAGGCAACTGCGCGCCGCATCCCACATCTCCGGGAGATGACCGGGAGGCGGCGCGCAAACCCTCCGCTGTGGGTGTCAAGGTTCACTCAACTCCATCCACCATGTATCCCATGCTTAAAGCCAAATACGGCCCGCTCATCGCCCTCTGCATCATCGCCGCCATCGTCATCGTTGCCGGCGCTCTCCCCTCGTCCTGCACCACACCGGAGCTGAAAGGCTTCATTAAGTCTGCCGTCCCTGTCGTGGTGGAACTGTCCAAAGCAGGCACGATCTGGGCCGAGTCCACTGGCAGTCTCCCGCCGGGATCCTCCGTGGTCATCAACAAAGGCCTGGCCGTCATCACCCAGCCCGGATCCACGTCTGAGAAGATCGTGACCCTCAAAACCCTGGGCGTGGAGGAAGCGCTGAAGAGTGGCGACCTCAAGGAGGGTGACAAGCTGCTAGTGGATGCCGGCAGTGAGGCCCTCGTGAAGGTCATCGAGATCATCGAGAAGAAGCCCGAGGCACCGCCTGAGCTTCCCACGACCGCACCCACGGATCCACCGGCCAACCTTCTGCTGCCGCTGCCCTCAGCTCCCTGAGTCCACACGCCAGCAATGACTCCGCAGGGTGGGGAAGTCCGGTAACCCGCCAGGTTCATACCCTGGAGACCGCAGGTTCAAATCCTGCCCCTGCATCGCTCAAGCCACACGCCTAACCATTTGTCTTTCCCCGTCATGTCTGAAACGATCGAATCACCCGCACCCTCCGCCGCCGCTCCCGCCGAGGAGTCTCCCATGGTCCAGCTCACGCACAAGCTGCATGCGCTGACTGAGCTGCACTATGTCCTCACACGGGTGAAGAGCGAGGTGCAGCTGCTCAAGTCCACCGCTGAAAAGAACCTCGCCGCCGATGAGGCGCGCTTTGAGGCCCTGCATGCCGAGATCTGCGCGGACATCACCGCGCATCACACGCTGCTCTTTGGCAAGGAGGGCACCGGCTTTCATGAGCTGGCCGGCTGGCAGCTCACCCGCCTGCCTGGATCCTCCGTGGAGTGCGATGATGAAAAAGCCGTCCTGGAAAAGATGGAGTATCTCCTCGGCCGTGACCAGGTCACGCCGGGCGTGTTTGGAAACATGCTCCTGGAATGCCTCAGCTCACCGCATGGCTGGGGTGCCTACATGATCTATGCCGAGCACCTCGCCAGCAAGATCAAGGCTCTTCCCGATGGCGTCCTGGCCATCATCGCCAACGGCCTCCTGGAGAACATGGAGGCACGCGGCCTGCACATCACCGTGGCGCGCTCCGTGGGCGCGGACGTGCTCAGCATGGAGGGTGCCCTCACCCGCAAGCTCCCCACCTTTGACAAGCGCTTCATCAAGAAACATTACGAGCGCGCCAAGGCCTGGTTCAATGCCCTGGGCCTGCGTGTGGAGAAGCGTCTCGTCACCGACATCAAGCCCGCCACGGAGGAGGCTTCCGAGTCATGATTATCTGTCTGGACCCCGGCCACGGCATGGGCAACAAGGCACGCGGCATCTATGACTCCGGTGCCATCGGTGGCGGCATCAAGGAGGAGACCGTGGCCATGCACTATGTGAATGTCCTCCGTGGCATCCTCATGCGCATGGGGCACCAGGTCATCCGCACCCGTGTGGATGACAAGGATCCATGCCCCGTCTCCCGGCGTGATGACATCGCCATCAGCTACCGCTGCCAGCGCATGGTCTCGTTCCACTGCAATGCCGCCGATGGCAAGGCCACCGGCACCGAGGTGTTTTACCGTGGCGAGAACGACCGCGCCCTGGCCGCCGCGTTCAGCCGCACCGTCAGCCAGCAGCTCGGCCTCAAGGATCGCGGTGCCAAGACGGAGAAAGAATCCCAGCACACCCAGCTGGCCATCATGGACTTCGACAAGTGCTGGCTCATCGAGCTGGGCTTCATCGACAACCCCACCGACCGCGCCCGCATCACGGATCCCCTCCGCATTGCCAACGTCTGCGAGGCGCTCGCGCATCTCATCGTCACTGGTTAGGCCGCCCTCTCTCCCCATCTCCTGTTCAAGAATGATCCCTCTGCTCATCGCTGAAGCCCAGATGCCTGTCACCGCCATCGAGATTGGCGTCTTCATCGGCTGCGCCACCTTCCTCCTCGGTGCTTACCGGAACTGGATGGGCATCCAGGCGGACAGGGTGCGCATGAAGGCCGGCACCAAGGAGCAGCCCGTGGAGCTGGCGCATCCCATCACCATCAAGTCGCTGGAAACACCCGCGATGAAGAGTGATGTGGATGAGGTGGAGACTGAGGTGGAAGGCGTCAACACCGCCCTCTCCGAGCTGCGTGTCCACATCGATGCCAAGTTTGACCAGCAGCGTGTGCAGGCCTCCCAGCGCATGCGTGAGCTGCAACGCTCCTTCAGTGAGGACGTGCAGAAGCTGAAGGCCGAGATAGAGCACCGCATCTCGGAGGTGCGGAATCAGCTCGCCCAGGGCATCACCGCCGCCACGGACAAGGCGGACGAGGCTTTGCGTGAGAACTGCGGTCACAAGGCGGAGATCGATCATCTCAAGGGTGCGGACTACCAGCACACCGTGGGCATCCAGGCCGTGAATCACCGCATTGATAACCTGCCCACCAAAGGCGGCAAGTGACCCGCCTAACCATTCCTATTTCCATATCATGAATCTCACCGGCGAAACACGCGAAGCCATCCAGGTGGCCGTGCTGCAATCTCTCCAGGCCGTGCATCCCATGCGCCTCACCACCGCGCAGCTGCTCACTCCGGTGAAGCTGGCCACCGGCCAGGCCGCGCTTCCGGAGACCACCCTGCACTCCCTGCTCCATGACATGAGCGAGGGCACGGAGCCTCTGGTGAACGGCCAGGCCAGCCCGCTGAACCGCGCCCTTCTCAAATGGCAGCGCACCGACCACGGCCGCGCCCTCCTGGAAACCTCCGGCCTGCTCCACTGATCCCGCCATGCACACCAGCCGCCATAAACTCGTGCGCTCCATCACCCCGGAGGAGCTGGACACGCTCCTGGAGCGCCTGGCCAGTGAGACGAACGTCACCGGGGCCAGGATCCGCGAGCTGGCGGATGAGATGTATGGCGTGGAGATCGGCCACGACAGCGCGAACAACTTCCGCAATGACGTGTTTGGCGAATACCTGCGGAACCTTTCCGCCAGCCGCGACCGCGCCCGCATGATCGCCAGCATGGGCAGTGACGCCGCCGGCAAGGTCATCAGTGATGCTGCCAGCCAGATGCTCCAGCAGCAGCTGTTTGAGTTCATGCTCACCGCCAAGCTGGACTTCAACAAGGCTGAGGACCTGGAGAAGGCGGAGGCCCTGGCCCGCATCATCAAGGGTGCCCGCCTGGAAGACCGGAAGATGATCGCGCAGCTTGAGGCGCAGCTGGAAGCCGCCAAGGAAAAGGAGGCGCAGACCGCCACGGCCGTCATGGCCGCCGCGAAAGAGAAGGGTGCCTCCCCTCAGCTCGTGAGCGCCATCCGTGAGGCCATGAACTTCCGGCCCAAGCCTGCGGCCGCATCCTCCGGCGTGCCCTCCGAAGCTTCAGCGAAGGAGGGATCTGCATCATGAGCAATCGCTTCATTGAAAGCTCCCCCTGCAAAGCTCAGGCCAAGCTCATGAAGCGCCTCGGCTTCACCACCCTGGACACCGAGGATCCGCTGGATGCCGTGTGGCAGCTGGGGGCGCAGTGCATCCTCCGCCTGCCCGCCGCCTTCACGCCCGTGGATGAGGCGGACCTCATGCGCCGCCTGGCCACGGAGATCTTCCGCCAGGGCGAGGCCTCAGCTCGTGCCACCATCCGCGCCGCTCTCAACGGCCACGCCTAACCAATCATGAGCGACGCCACCTCCATCTCCATGCCGAATCTCCATCTGCCAAGGCAGACGGAGGCGGAGCGTGAGGCGGACGTGCTGAGCCGCTTCTGGCTGCCGTATCAGGAGGACTGGATCAGTGACGAGGCCCGCCGCAAGATCGCCGAGAAGTCCCGCCGCGTCGGCCTCACCTGGGCAGAGGAGTGGCGGCGTGTGGAGCGCATCAGCTCCCAGGGTGCCAGGTATGACGCCTACATCACGTCCAAGGATGAGGGCCTGGCCAAGCAGTTCATCCGCGAGTGCAAGCAGCATTCCCAGGTGTTCCGCGTGGCCGAGCTGGAGGCGGATGAGGAAGTCTTTGGCAAGGGCAAGGACAAGTCCACCGCCTACACCCTGGAGGCCGCCACCGGCCGGCGCATCTATTCCCTCAGCTCCAATCCCGACCAGCAGGCCGGCCGCGCTGGTGACCGCACCGCAGACGAGTATGCCCTGCACAAGGAGCAGCTGGAGCTGTTTAAGATCATGAAGCCCGGCATCATGTGGGGCGGGCAGATGAGCATCTTCTCCACGCACCGCAGCGTGGGCTCCTACTTCAACCAGCTCATCAATGAGGTGAAGGAAAAGGGGAACCCGAAGAAGTTCACCCTCCACACCATTGATATTGAGCGCGCCGTCCGTGAGGGCCTGTGGATCAAGATCCGCTCCCAGCTTCCGGAGGATGATGAGCAGAAGCATTTCACGGATGATGAGTTCCTGCAGTCCTGCCGGGATGAGATGCCGGACGAGGCCTCCTTCCTCCAGGAGTTCATGTGCATTCCGGAGGATGACAGCGCCAGCTTCATCACCTGGCAGATGCTCATCCCATGCGCCAGCAAGGCCATCATGGGCATTGACTGGCGCACCCTGCCGGGGCCGTTCTACCTCGGCTACGATGTGGCCCGGAAAAAGGATCTGAGCATCATCACCATCTATCACATGATCGGCGGGCACCTCATCCAGTGCGCGGAGATCAATCTCAGCAAGCAGACCTTCACGGCCCAACAAAAAATGCTGCACTCCATCCTGGATGACAGCCGCGTGAAAAAGGCCTGCATCGATGCCACCGGCATCGGCGCCATGATCGCCGAGCAGGCACATGACCGCTACAAGGCCAAGGTCCAGGAGGTCACCTTCAACATGGGCGTCAAGCATGAGCTGGCCTGGCCGCTGCGCCGCCGCTTTGAGGACAAGACCATCACCATTTATGATGACATGAAGCTCCACGCGGATCTGCGCAGCGTGAAGACGGAGACCACACCGAGCGGCAACATCATCTTCACCGCCGAGGCCGGTGCCTCCGATGGCCACGCGGACCGCTTCTGGTCTCATGCCCTGGCCGTCATGGCCGCAGATGGCGGCATCAGCTCCGTCCTCTGGCAGCGCATCAAGAGCCTCATCGGCCGCACCCGCACTGACAACCGCGCCTCCCAGCGCCACCGCCGGGGCGGGATGTAATCCTTCCACCTCACCGTCATGAAAGCCAAAACCAAACGCCTCACCGAAACCCAGCTCACGGAACTCCGCGCCAGCTTCGCCCTCATCTGCCCGCCCGGCGCAGACACCACTCTTAAACAACGCCTCTGGAACTACTTCATGGCCGGGGTGCAGGCAGGCACCACCGGCACCATTCCTGATTTTGACCAGACCCTCTGCCTGCGCGGAGGCTGGCAGCTGGAGACCGAGATCCGCCCCGCCGGCATCCCTCTCATATCAGCGTCCCATTAGCGTCTATTAGCGGTTCATCCTCCCCGTTCTAATCGGATAAAAACGCCCCAAATATCGGCCTTCACATATCGGTCCTCAAATAAGCACCTCAGACCCGTCGCCGCTGCCGTCACCGCCGATACCCCCTTCAAGTCCGTCTAAGTCGCGCCTAAGCCGCTTAAAACCCCCTCTCCGCCCGCCGCCCTCCCATGCCAAAGCCCCTCTTCCTCAAAAACGCTGACGAGCTGGACAAATGGCTCCAGCAGTTCAATCCGCTCCGGGGTGCCACCTTGTCCACCCTGAGCGACTGGTTCAGCGAGGCGGACGAGGGCAAGTTTGCGCACGTCATGTGGATGGCCCGGAAGATGATCCGCCGGGATCCCGTCATCCGCGCCTGCGTGCAGCGTCTGGCCAATGCCATGCGCGGCCTGGACTGGCAGGTGAAGATCATGGAGGAGCTGCCGCCCGGCATCACCGAGGCCATGGCCGAGGCGCAGAGTGACTATTTAAAGCAGCGCTATTCCGCCGTCACCAACCTCCGCCAGTCTTACACTGCTCTGGCCAAGGCGGACTTCCTCGGCTTCGCTCATCTGGAGAAGCACTATGACAGCACCGGCCATGTGTGCCGCCTGGAACCCGTGCCGCAGTGGCACTGGGTGCGGAACGGCCTGTATGGCAAATGGCAGTATAACCCCAGCGCCACGCCCTACGGCCGGAACCTGAGGGACATCAATCCGGAGGACTTCATCATCCATGAGGTGGATGATCCCTGGCTGGAGATCGCCCTCGTGGCCGGCCTGGATCTCAACCAGCTCTCCACCGACCTGCGCGGCTTCTGCGCCCGCTACGGCATCCCTAACACCTTCTTCATCGCCGGCCCCGGCACCACGGATGAGGACATGGATGATCTGAATGCCGTGGCCGCCGAGCTGGCGGCCGATGGCACCGGCGTGCTGCCGAATGGTGCCACCGTCGACACCCATGAGTCCCAGTCCAAGGGCGAGATCTTCGAGATGGCCGGGAAGTTCTTTAAAGAGCAGATCGTGTTGGCTGCCACCGGCGGCCTGCTCACCATGCTGGCGGAGAGCGGATCCGGGAACCTGGCCGGCGGTGCCCATAGTGAGAGCTGGCGCAGCCTGGCCAAGGGCGTGGCCGCAGATCTGAGCGAGCTGTATCAAGACCAGCTGGATGCCCCCTGGCTTGAGGAGAAGTTCCCCGGCCAGGCCGTGGCCGTTTACTTTGAGCTGGAGTTCCCGGATGAGCCTGTGGACCGCAAGGAGCTGGCCGAGACCGTCAGCAAGCTCCAGACCGCCGGTTTCCATGTGGATGGCGAATGGCTCAGCGAGGAAATCAGCATCCCCTTCCTCAAGGCTGAGGACGTCAAGGAGGACAAGTCTCCGGGGCTTCCTTCCCCCTCTCGCAAAACCACTGCAAACGACCGTAAACCACCGTCAACAACTGTAAACGGCCTTGGGCGCATCGCCCTTCTGAACCGCTTCACCGGCGGCCCGCCCTCAGCTCGTGACCGTGCCGAGGCGGAGCAGCTGGTGGAGACCACCCTGGCGGAAAGCCTCCAGGTCATGCGCGGCATGCTCGCCCCGCTCCAGCCAGACATCACGGCCCTCATCAACAAGGCCTCGGCCGAGGATCTGAGCGCCGCTGACTTCCTCCGCCTGGCTCAGGAGGTGGAAGGCCTCCTCCCCGAGCTGGTCACCGAGGAAGGCGTGCAGCTCCTGGCCAACCGCATCGAGGCCGCCATGGGATCCGCCGCCGCCCTCGGTGCCCGCGCCAGCATCCGCAAACGCAAGGCCGCGTCCAAGGCCTAACCAATAGAACGCCACCGTCATGGAAAACAACGAAAGCATCATTGAGAAGATCCGCGCGCTCCTGCGCCTCGCCAAAAGTGACAACGTGCATGAGGCCGCCCTGGCGATGCAGCGCGCCCACGAGATCGCCCTAAAGCACCAGGTGGAGATCTCCGCGCTTCCTCCGGAGGATGACATCCACGCCCTGCTGGGCAGAAACATGGATCTGCCCGCGCGCCTGGCCCTGGAGTGGAAAGAAGCGCTGAACACGGTGCATGGCTTCTTCAACGTGCACGTCACCGTCATCCAGCGCGCTGGCCGCTGCCTCATCGTGGGCACCGTTCTGGATATTGAGCTGGCGGAGTATGTGGTCACCTACCTGGTGCGCGCCTGCCGGCAGTGCCTCTCCTCATGGAAGGCGGATGAAGCCAAGGCCAGACGTAAGACGAGCGGCCCCAAGGTGCATGCCTTCATTGAAGGTTTCTTCCGTGGGATCCGCAGCAAACTGCACGGCCAGCGTGAAGAGCAGAAGGCCGCGCATGCTGGCCTGGAGCTGGCCCTGCGTGATGCAGCTGAAGCACGCAAAACCTTTGCTGGTGAATCCCTCGGGGGTGGCAGAGTCGGCACCATCACCATGCCGCAGGTGCGCCGGGACCTCCGCTCGTGGGTGCAGGGCTTCATGAAAGGGAAGGAGACTGACATCAATCCAGGCCTGCGCGGCAGCTCGTCCACCTTGGCGCTCAATGGCTAACCCATCACCCCTATGGTCCATGATCTCCATCACCTCGGCGCGGTGTTCCTGCATGCGCACATCCCGCACTCCTGCCTGGTGCTGGCGGTGATGGCCGCCCATCACGAAAGACCTCGCCTGGTCCCGCCTCCGGATCCCCCGGACCTCACGGCCATGGTGAAGGAGCTGGTTCACTACCACTCAGCGCAGTGCAACGTCTTCACCCTGGTGGATCACCGCTACCACGAGCCGGACACGCCTCTCCGCCAGACCCGCCGGGATCGCTCCCATCCCAACCAGCCCTTTTATGCCCGCTTCTCTCATTCCCGCCGCCGTTGGTGATATCCGTCCCGTGATGACGCGCGATGAAGCCGCCACGCAGGCGGAGTGCCAACCTGTGCCGGCCCCGCTCATCACCACGGACCTCCAGGAGGACATCCTCAAGGTCTATCGCGAGTTCTTTGACCGCATGCCTCAGGAGCTGGTCCTCCGTTTTGAGCATGGCCTTTACAACTGGGCACCCCGGAAACTTCAGGCCGCGTGGGACTATGAGAAGCGCCTGCGCAATCCAGCCTAACCAAACATCCCTCATGCCTGCAATCATTGTCTTCCTCCTCATCGCCCTCGTGTTCTGTGTCTACCAGTGGAACCGCACGGATCTCGCTTACGACCGCCTTGAATCCAAATATGAGCGCGACATCAAGCTCATGAACGACCGCTGCACGGAGCAGTCCGCGCTCCACGTCCATGCCGTGAAGCGCAATGTGGAGGACAACCAGCGGCTCCGCGTGGAGCGTGATGCACTGAAGCGCGAGATGGATCGTCTCATGGGGTGGGATAAGGATCCCGTCATCCTCAGCATCGGGAGCATCCGGGAGATCATCGGACCCATCGAACCCGAGGCCAAGCTGCTGCTTGAACTCGCTCAGGAAGCCCAACGCACCGGCACCATGCCGGACCTCTCCCCATTAGCGTCTCATTCGGATCCCATTAGCGGTTAACCATCTGGTTAGGCAACAACCGTAAACCGCCGTCAACAACCGCAAACCACTGTAAACCTCCGTGCTCTCCCTCTCCCAGCCGCATCCGCTGCACGACATCGTGGCCAGCATCGATGCCAAGACGCCGCTGGGATCCGCCATGCGCACGGCGGAGTGGCAGGCCATGCCGGCCGCCCTGCGGGAGGCGGCCTTCTTCTCCGCCTCCGTGGAGAGCACCCGCTGGCTGGCCCGCGCCCAGCAGGGAATCAGTGAGATCATCGCCCGCGCCCGTGCCAGCAATGAGAAGGGTGAGCAGTTTTGGAAGATGGACCGCGCCAAGCTCATGGCAGACCTCCGCCAGCTGGGGCAGGAGATCGGCGTGCCACGGCCCGGCGGCCGCAAGGATGACAAGATCCGGGAGACAGACATCACGGATCCGCTCAGCATCTCCCGCCTCCGCCTCATCATTGAGACCCAGCTGGAGACCGCCTATGGAAAGGCGGACTGGCTCACCGGCATGGATCCAGACATCCTGGAGGCCTTCCCCGGCTGGGAGCTGGTGCGCCTCTCGGATCGCATGGTGCCGCGTGACTGGCCGGCCAGGTGGAAGGCAGCGGCGGATCTCATCAACTGGGAAGGCGTGTCCCGTGAGGCCTTCACCCAGGGCCGCCTCATCGCCCTGAAGACCTCCCAGATCTGGAAGCTGCTCTCCCGCTTTGGCAATCCCCATGCCCCCTTGGATTTTAACTCCGGCATGGGCATGGATGACGTGGACCGTGCCGAGTGTGAGGAGCTGGGCATCATCGGCCCGGACGACGTGCTCACGCCAAATGTGAAGAGTCATCAAGAGGAGATTAAGGCCAGCTTGAAAGGCTTTGAAGCCAAGCATGAAGCCCTGCTCAGGAAGCTCATGGCCAAGCGTCCCGTGGACGTGCAGATCCAGCCGCAAAAGCAGATCCAGGTGAAGCTCCGGACGCCTGACCTGGTCAAGCCTGCCAAGCTCCCTCCACCCGTCAAAACTCCACCTCTCCCGGCTTCCACTCCTCCATCACTCCCAGCTGCCAAGGTGGCCCGTGTCACCGTCGCGGACCTCCAGAAAGCCGGAGACGCCTTCACCCAGGAGTTCAGCTGCAAGGTGCAGTTCACCGCCGGGGCCATGGGCCGCCGCTGGGGTGCCAAGATGAGCAACGCGGAATCCGTGGCGCACCTCACCACCGTGGGGGCGGAATGGCGGAGGCTGCGCGCCGCCTTCCCGCAGATGCCAACGCGGCCGCTGCACACCTTCCTCTGCATCGCTTCCAAGCGCGGCCGCGCCCATCTGGACGGCCCCGTGGCGCACATGAGCACCAAGAGCGCCAGCACCGCCTGGCCTCTGTCCTCCCATGAGCGGAATGACCGCTGGGAGAAGCTCCACGGCCACCCCTGGGGAACGGAGAGATGGGGCAGCCAGGTGGAGGACAACTTCCGCCACGAGATGGGGCACACCCTCAGCACCCCGCAGGTCATGGAGGAGTTTAGAAAGAAGTGCCTGCGGCCGCTGGGCATCTCCTGGTTCCGCCAGAACGTCTCCGAGTATGCCCACACCAAGCCGGCTGAGGCGCTCGCGGAAACCTTCGGCGTTTGCACCCGCATCGGCTATGTTCGCGGCACTTACCCGCAGATCATTGAGGACTTCATCTTCAAGTTCCTGCTTCAGGAAGCCTAACTAAAACCATCACCACCATGGGCGCTCCATCCATCCCTCCCCAGCTCACCGATGAAGAGTTAAAACTTCTCACCCTCGGCTATGCGCCGGATCCAGACCCCGGCATTGAGGGGGAGGCCGTGCTCCTGCTGGATGGCAAGCCGCTCAAGGATCCGGAGGAGGCCAGGCCGGATGCCAAGTAAGGACGAGATCCCGCAGCTGGCCAAGCGTCTCAGTGAGATGGCCGCCAAGCTGAAGAAGCCCGGCGCGGCCGTGAAGGTGGCCGGCCGTGCCGTGCAGAACACCCTGAAGAAGCACTTCACCCAAAAGAATAAAGTGCCGAACAAACGCGGCTGGAAGAAGAGCGGCTTCTGGGGCCAGGTGCGGGAAAGCACGCAGCTCATGATGGAGGGTGAGAGCAAGTGCATCGTCATCATCAATGACCCGCGCTTCATGCAGCGCCTGCATGGCGGCCGCATCACCCCCAAGGATGGGCGCAAGGCCATCTCCATCCCGCTCAAGCCTGAGTTCGCCGGCATTAATCCTTCCTTCTTCGGCCGGGATCATTTCATCCTCGTGAAGAGCAAGTCCGGCAAGAGCATCGGCTTCCTCGCCACGCGCCAGGCGGACGGCTCCCTGCGCATGTGCTATGTGCTGCGCAAGTATGTGGACCAGGCCGCAGACCCCACCGCGCTGCCGCTGCTGAGTGTCATTGAGGCCGCCGCCGGCAAGGCGCTCACCGACCAGATGGCCCGTGAGCTGCGCGCCGAGAAGTGAGGCTCCCGTCCTCTGGGCTCATCTGAGTTATCAGCGGTTCACCTCAGGGTGCTTTCGCAATGTGCGGATTATGCGGATTGTGCGGTTTTAGTTAGGCCATGTGGAGGTTGAATGCGGGTCACCACACATGCCAGTCGCCTCCCTCTTCAAGCACCTCACCAACCGCACTGCCGATTCTGGCAAAGGTAGCGCCAAGTTTGCGCTCCCTGAGGATGGCTTCATCCAGATGGTGCCGAAAGGCACCGCCCCGAATGTCCGGCATAACGGGGAGAAGATCCTCCAGCTCGTGGATGATGCGGCCCTGGTGTCCATGTTCAACCGCCTGCTGGAGCAGGGCGGTGAGATCCTGGTGGACTTTGAGCACTTCAGCCATGATCCCACCAACGCCACCGATGCCGCCGCCTGGGTGCCGTGTGACAGCGAGCACTTGCAGAACCGCGCTGACGGACTTTATGGTAGACCGCGCTGGAGCGAGGATGGCGAGGCAGCGGTGACAGGAGGAAGGCTCCGCTTCATCAGCCCCGAGTTCCCAGACACGCCGGAGACGCTCGTGAACGTCGAGGGCAAAACGTGGCGACCGCTGGCCGTGACCGGCTTTGGCCTCACCAACCGACCTGGCTTCCGAAGCCAGTCAAAAGCCCTAACCAATTCCGACAGGCCAGAACCTGCCGACAAACCCACCCACCCCATGCATCAAGCACTACTCGCGCTGGCTCTCGGCCTGCCGGAAACCGAAGTCGCCAAACTCGACGAAACCACCCTGCGCAATCGCGTGCAGGTTCTCACGAACCGGATCAAGGAGGCGGATGCCGCCGCCGAGGCCGCCAAGAAAAAGGAGGAGGCTGAGGCCGATGCCTTTATGAAAAAGCATGAAGGCCTGGCCCCGCTGAAAAACAAAGCGGTCTCCGACAACCTGCGCACCCTCTTCCTCAACAACCGTGAAGCCGCTGAGGAGCTGGTGAAAGGCTTCCAGCCCGCTGGTGATGGTCTCACCGACGCCGAGCGTGAGCGGGCCAACCGCAAGAGCCTGCATAACCGCGAAAACGCCACCACGCCGCCGGCCAATGATGCGGATGAGAAGCGCGCCCGGAAGATCAATGCCAAGGCTAACCAAATCCTCGCCAATCGTGAGGAGCCAACCTGGGCCACGGCCTTCCAGCGCGCCAAGCAGGAGGTGGGCGCGGACTGATCCCGCCTCCTCATCACCCTCACCCCTTTAGTTCACCTCTTCTCTATCCTAGATTCCCATGAGCAAAATTCAGACTCACATCCAGCAGGGCGCAGTCGTCCGCCTCGCCGCCGCAGATCTCACTGACAAGGAGAACCGCCTCGTCATCATTGACAGCACGGGCAAGTTTGACCTGGCCGGTGCCAACCCCACGGCCCCGCTTTACCTCCTGCTCCAGGGCGGTGTTTCCGGCGCGGAAGTCTCCGCAGAGCCGCTCATCCCTGGCAAGCGCTACCGCGTCCGTGGCAGCAATGTCAACTTCACCCTCGGCCTCACCGTCACCAGCGCGGCGAGCGGTTTGTTAGGCTCGCTCACCCAGGTGGCCGGCGGTGCCAACCTCGTGCGCATGGCCGGAGTCGTGGAGGAGGCAAACAACCTCTCCGTCTCAGACACGGGAGAGATCCTCATCCTCGCCAGCAACCAGGTCACCATCCGCGCCTGATCCCGCCGCCCTCATCCACCCTTCCACCCCACCTTAGTTTCAGCATCCCCACTTCATCACTATGAGCAGACTCGCACGCATCGGCAGCAATCCCACGCTGCGCTCCTACATGCAGGGCGCGGCCAAGCAGGCCATCGCCCCCATCCACGAATTCCTCAGCCCCACCGTGGGCGTCCCGACCATGACGGGTTACATCAAGTCCTGGAACGCCAAGACGGGTCTCGTCATCCCCAGCACACGCCGCTCCTTGAAGGGCGAGGCCACGATGGTGGGCTTTGACACTTCGGACACGGCCTTCAAGCTGAACCCGAACGCTCTCGACTTCCCGGTGGATAAGCTGGAGGAGGAGGATGAGGGCATGATGAGCGTGCTGGAGGAAGGCGCAGACATCACCGCGCAGCTGGCCGCGCTGGCCAGCATGAAGGAAGCCATTGACCTGGCCCTGGTCACCCTCGGCAGCGGCA
Organism: Verrucomicrobiota bacterium; assembly: GCA_040387935.1. Taxonomy (GTDB): domain Bacteria; phylum Verrucomicrobiota; class Verrucomicrobiia; order Verrucomicrobiales; family Verrucomicrobiaceae; genus Prosthecobacter. Next base: position 363,858 of record JAZKCU010000007.1, read on the forward strand.
CGGACTACAACAAGTCCGCCGGCGGTGCTGACGTGGTGAACGCCATTGATACCGGCATCCGTGCGGCCCTGCTGGGTGCAGGCGGCTTTGCTCCGATGATGGAGATCCGCATCCTCTGGGGCTTCGGTTCCTGGCAGAGCTTTAAGAATCACAGCAGCGTGCGCGGCCGCTTCACCTCTGGCAAAAAGGAATCCAGCCAGATCGATTTCGGCAACATTGACACGCTCTTCGTGACTCCCGTGAAGCACATGATGGCCACGGCCGTCTATGACTCCAACGGCGCGGGCAAGGATGCCGTCAGCAAGGGCTTCATGCTGGACAACTCGCTCGTCATCTTCGCCACCTCGCCAGCACCTACCCGCTATGACACCAGCTTCATGAAGACGCTGCGCCTGCGCGGTGCCTACATGACCCCGCGCTTCTATGAGCGTGAGGACAAGCGCGTGGAAGTGGCCGGCTTTGACTGGAATGAGCAGATCCTGGCCGCCAACTCCGGCGCGGGTTACCGCCTCAACTGGACGGATGCCTAAACACTCCCGGCGGCCGCCGCTCATACAGCGGCCGCTTTGAACAGGGCGCGGTGGGCTTTCATGGTTCTCCCACCGCGCCTTTTCTTTTCGTTAGGCCTCCAGCTCCATCCCTCTCGCTCTCCCTCTCATGTCCTGGCGCACCGTCCTAGAAGCAGATCTCCGCACCGTCCTGGACGCGGATGAGCTGCGCGCCTATCGCCAGAAGGCCACCACGCAGAGCGGCACGGATCCCGTGCCGGCCTTGATTGAAAACGCCGTGCAGGAAGCGCGGGACCGCATTCGCGCTCACGAGCCGAACGAACTCGCCGCCGGCAGCACCGTGCCGGAAGGCATGATCGCTCGTGTGCTGGTCATCATCCGTTACCGCGTCCTCACCATCTGCAAGCCCGACGTGGGCGAGGACCGCCGCACCGAATACAACGCCGCCGAAAAATACTTCCGCGATGTCGCCGACGGCAAGGTCTCCGTCCCCCAGCCCGAAGGCGAGGTCAGTGATGAGACTCCACCTAAGCGCCCTAAGCCCCGGTATAACAAACGCTGCATCCAGCCCCGCATTTGAACCGTCATGGAACTCGAAACCGTCAATAAACTCTTTCTGGAGCTGTCCCAGGTCACCACCGCCAAGACCAAGCGTGAGCTGGATCTGGAGGAGCTGCTCCGCTCTGCCTGCGCCATCGCTGAGCGCCAAGGTGAAGGCACCCACTGGGAACGCTTTATCAAAAGCGTGAAGGGGTTCGGCCTCAATGGCATCACCGCCCGCACCTATCGCGTGCTTCCTGGCGAGGACACCTAACCAAGAACAAAGAACCAGGAACCACGAACCTCTTGTGACCCTCTTAACCGACCTTCAAGACGACATTGAGAACCGGCTGCGCACCTGCCCCGAGTTCGATCACGTCAGCATCCAGGTCCTGGCCGGCACCAGCGCCGGGACGGAGGCCACCCTGCGTGAGCAGATCCGCAAGGCCGTCACCGGAGAGAATCAGCAGAATGGCAAGGGCGGCCTGGCCGTGCTCATCCTGCTGCCGCGTGTGCGCATTGAGACGGGCATGCAGGGCGTGCCCGGCCCGCAGATCCAGCTCGCCCTTGGCATCCAGGTCATTGAGTTCACCACCTGGAATGAGGGTGAGCACGGCACCGGCATCAGTTCGCAGTCCCTGGCCGTCACCACCCTCTCCCTGCTGCATCTCTTCCAGCCGCGTGGTGGCGTCATCCTCATGGCCGCTGAGGAGGCCATCACTCCGGCCGAGGTGCCGGATGACATGGGCGCAGACATCGCCTGGGAGGTTGGCCTGGTCTCTCCCATGTCCACCCAGCCTTGTGACAAGGTGCCCGCTCCGACTCTGGATGTCAGCGCCGGCCTTTTCTCCATCACCGCCGGTGCCTTGGGTGCCGAGCACTGGTTCAGCCTGGATGGAACCTATCCAAGGCCCAACGCTCCCACCGCGCACCTTTATGCCGCGCCCGTCAGCGTCACTGCCGGCACGCTCATCCGCGCCGCCAGCTATCACCCCGATTTCGTCGGCTCCGACATCATGGAGAAAACCGCCTAACTAACTCTTCCGCACCCTTTCTATGTCCGTCCAACGCTCCGCCCTCGCCCACGTCTCAGGTCACCTCAAGTTCGGTGCCTCCACTTACATCTACAGCCAGCAACCCATCGCGGTGAACCTGGTCACGGCCCGTGAGGACGTGGGCGTGGACGGCCTCGGCCGCGTCCGCCAGCCTGTGACCTCCCGCTATCTGGAGATCACGGTGATGCCCGTGGAGTTTGAGCACTTCTCCACCCTCATGACGCCCTACGCCACCATGGTGGCTGGTGCCTCCATCTTTGGAGACACGGACGTGCCCCTGGTGCTCCACGGCCGCAATGGCAAGAGCTACACCTTCCATGCCTCCGCCCCCACCTCCTTCGGCATCGTGGGCAAGACCGGCCGCCCCATTTTCAATACCCTCACCTTCACGGCCATCCTGGCCAACAACAAGGCACCCGGTGACGCCGGTGCTTACTGGACCGAGGCCACCACGACCTATCCGGGGGACAGCAATTTCTCCAAGGCCGCCTGCATCACGCCGGCGCTCGCCGCTGCCTGGGGTGCCTCACCCTTTGACGTCTTCCACCTCGGTGAGGGCCTGGACATCGCCTTCGCCCTGGCCCTGGAGAATGACATGGTGGACGGCCTCGGCCTGGTGGACATGAAATTCCAGGACTGCATCGTCAATGCTTCCGGCGTGCCCGTGGGTGTCACCGCCGCCCAGCTCTACACCGCCGCGAATGTGGACAGCGTGCTCGGATCCCAGGCCACGGAGAATGATCTCATCCTCTCGGGGACCGGTTTCCACTTCACGGCCTACAACGCCACGCTCACGGATCCCAAGCTGGCCTTCAGCGCCGCCTCCCGTGTGCCCGGCCAGGTCGTCTGGACCACCAACCGCACGCTCACCTCTGGCAGCCTCAATCCCTGCTTCCGCATCGCCGCCGCCGCGCCGTAAGCGCCAAGCCGTTGACGGTGGTTTGCAGTGGTTGACGATTGTTGACGGTGGTTTCCCAGAACGAAGAACAAAGAACCAAGAACAAAGAACCAAGAACAAAGAACTTTTAGTTATGCCTGAATCCAAGATCACCGAGAAACAAGTGCAGGACCGCGTGCCGCCGGATCTGCTCAAGCGGATCCGCGCGGAGTTCAAGCCGGACGGCCTCAAGCTCCTCACCCAGCGCGCCATCACGAGCTGGCCAGTGGACGCCGGCATCGCCGCCATCCGCCTCATCCAGCTCAGCGGCCGCGTGCCGAGTGAGGCCGATGTGAAGCACATCTTTCCGGATCCTGCTCCAGCTGCAGATCCTGCTGAGACCACCACTCCCTAACTCCAAAACTCCTGTTCGATGTTCGCAATGATCGGCAACTTCATGCGCTCCGCAGCGCGACTCTTCACCGGTGCCAAGCCGGTGAAGAAGTCCACGCAGGAGAAGCGTGAGGAGCGCCAGGAGGGCAAGGCCAGCCGCCGCACAGAAGCCAAGGCACAGCGTGCCGCAGATCGTGAGCAGCGCGGTGGCCAGGCCAAGACGGCCGATGAAGCCCGAGGGGATGCCTCAGCTCGTGCCGGCGCGGACAAGCAGAGCCAGGCAGGCCGCCGTGTGGATGGTGCGCAGCGCATCGCTAGCGCACGAGCTGGTGCCGCTAACAGCGCCGCTGAAGACAAGGCCAGCCAGGCCAAGCGCGCCGTGAATGGTGCGCAGCGCATTGACAGCGCACGAGCTGGTGCCGCTAACAGCGCCGCTGAAGACAAGGCCAGCCAGGCCAAGCGCGCCGTCAATGGTGGTGACCGCATCGATGGTGCCCGCGCGAAAGCTGCTGAGAGTGCCGCCGAGGACAAGGCCAGCCAGGCCAACCGCACCGTCAATGGTGAGGAGCGCCGCAATGAGGCCCGCGCCAAGGCTGCCCAACGCGCCACGAAGGATAAGCAGAGCCAGGCCAACCGCACCGTCAATGGAGAGCAGCGCCGCCAGGAAGCCCGCGCCCGTGTGGAGCAGCAGAAGCTGGACAGCCGCACCGCCCAGGATCTCGGCGTCAGCCAGACCCAGGTGCGTGAGGAGCGTGACTGGCAGACCGAGCGCGCCGCAGTGAAGCGTGAGGCAGCGGCCGAGGTGGCCGCCGGCGGTGCCGCCACTCTGGCCCTGCCTGGAGGCCAGATCATCCTCGCCGCGCAGATGCAGGCCGCCGCCCTCCGTGCCGATGCAGGCTTCCAGGCGCACAGTCTCCGCCCCATCATCCGCGACCGCGCCGCCCCCCGCATCCAGGCCAAGCTCTCCGATGCCTTCAACCGTCTTGAGGCGACGTTAGCGGCTTAACTTCCGGTTAGGCATCGGTTTGGTGAACAACCGTAAACCACCGTCAACAACTGCAAACCACCGTCAACGGTTCCCGCCCCCTCTCCCATGGTCACCCTCCTCCGCATCAACCGTGATAATGACGACTCCCGCCGCTGCTGGCTCATCGGTCATCCGACCAAGGATGTCCGCGTGGCCACACCGACAGGCAAGGAACGCCGCAGCGTGCAGCGCCAGCAGAACATCACCCCCGGCACCGGCTGGAAGGAAAAGAAGTTTGAGGATGGATCCAACGCGCATGTGGAGTGGAGTGGTGAAGGCACGCGGGACTTTGGCAGCATCCTTGAGGCCTTTCGTTTTAAGAACAGCTTGAGCGCACCTTCAGCAGGTGACCAGCCGCACCCTTGGAGTGGTGACTGCGTGCTACGCATGCCCACGGGTGATGACACCTTTGAAGAAGTAAAAATCCCTGGTGCCCTGCTCAGTCTGGATCCCATCATGGGCGGAGGCCAGAGCCTGAACCTCTCCTACAACATCAAAGGCCCGCGCGTGGAGTTTCTCCGCAGTGGTGAGCGGTGCAGCATGACGGTCCCGGTGCCATCCCTGGGCGCACTGAAATTTTACGGCCGTGTGGATGGAGCGGATCCCTTCACCGATGGCGTGGAGAGCCTCGGCTGGTCGGGATCACTGGAGGTGCCCGCCATCGGCTGGATCTTCAACGTGCAGCGCACCAACTCCGGCATCGGTCCTGCAACAGTGAGCTTTGAGGTGGTGACTCCCAGCGGATCCGCCAGCGGCGGCCGCACGCCCATTGATTACCCCGTTCACAGCAACCTCGCCCAGGTGGCCACGGCCCTGGAGCTGCATCTGAATGTCACGGCGGACGTGGTGACCACGGACGGCCCGCGTGACTACATCCTTATCACCTATGCCGGCACGCCGGGACCTGGAGGAGTGCATGACTCCACCATCGCCTCCGTGGTGCATGAGGGGGCCTTTGACGTCTACGTGGTGCAGAACCAGGAAATCAATGTCCTCGCCACCCTCGTCATCGGTGCTGCCACCCTCATGATCGATCAATCCGCCTAACCAAAACTTCCACCTTCTCAACCTCATGGAAATTGACATCACAGATTCCGCCTACGCCGCCGCCCACACCGCAGAAGGTGTCTTCCTGGGGGCGGTGAACGGCGAGCCTGGGCAGTTTGCCACCGCAGACTTCCAGAAATGCCGCGCCCCCATCTCCGTCAGCGGTGCTGGTGCCCTCGGCATCACCGCCTTGAACAACATGGTGCTGGCCACCTTTGCCAGCAGCGGCAACCTCACCGTGCCGCCTGAATCCACCGTGGCCTGGCCGGACGGCGCGGAGATCCAGATCACGCGCTTGAATGGCGGTGCCTTTGACGTGGGCGTGACCGCTGGTGCCGGGGTCACCATCCGGAGTGAGAGCACGAAGCTGAAATGCAACGCGCAGTATAGCGTCATCACCCTCCGCAAGATCGGCACGGACACCTGGGTGCTCTCTGGGGACCGCAAGGCCTAACCATCATCATGGAAACCCACCGCCTCAAGATTGACGAGCAAGCGTCCAAGGACCGCGCGCAGTTCAGCGCCACCCTCTGGCGTGGCTCGGCCGTGGCCTTGGAGCTGGGCATCTTCAATCGCGGCGCGGTGCGGGATCTCAGTGATGCCAGCAGCCTCACCCTGCGCGTGCGCAGCGCCAGGCTCAGTGCTGGGCTGCTGCTGGAGAAGGTGGTGGCCGCTGCCGACTTCACCGCCTGCACCGCTCCGCAGTGGGCCGCTGGCACGCACCAGCATGTGACCTTGGAGATGACCAGTGAGGAGATGAACTTCGCACTCGCAGATCCACCCACCACTTTATTCGTTTCCGTCACCGCCCTCCTCGGCTCCGGAGGCGTGCAGGTCCTCGGCCTGGGCGAGTTCATTCTCCAGGACGCCGGCGCGGTGCCTGGATCCACCACGCCCACGGAGGGCACCCTGCTCACCCTGGAGGAGGCCGATGCCCGCTACGTCAAGACCACCGGCGCGCAAGCCCTCACGGAAGAGCAGCAGCTGCAGGTGCTCGAAAATCTCGGCATCACCCTCACCGACTCCACCCTCACGCTGCCGAACGGCCGCACCATTTATCTCAATGCTCCAGACGCTTAAATCCTGCCTAACTACCTCTATGAAACGTCTCTTCCTCCTCATCCTGATACTCGCAGCGGCCGCTCTCTGCTTTGTGCCTGCCCTCTGTTTTAGCGCTCCCTCCATCGGCCAGTGGGGCATCCCGAAGTGGACGAGCAATGGCCTGGAGTATCAATGGGTCACGCCGCAGAACGACAAGGTTTTCAAGATCAACAGCAGCGGCATGCTGGAGATGGCCACGAATGGCGGATCCGCCTCCCTGCAAGGCCTCAGTGACGTGGCCATCACCGACCTCCAGGACAGCCAAAGCCTGCGCTGGGATCCCACCGCCAATAATGACGAGGGTGCATGGGTCAATACCGGCGCGCTCCATGTCATCGCGGGCGAGTCCGTCATCTTCCATCATAGTGATGGCAGTGACGACGTGACCTCCTACCTCAGCGCGGCCGATGGCCAGGCGGCCATGAGCTGGACTCTGCCCTCCGAGCCTGGCCGCCTCCTCACCATCAATTCCGCACTGGATCCCGCGAACTTCGTCAATGGCTCCATTGCCATCACCAAGCTGGCCAGCAGTTCCATCACCATCGGCACGGGCAACGTGGTCTCCCTCGGTGGATCCACCACCGCCAGCGCCATCCTCAGCACCCTCAGCAGTGGCACGACACGCGGCGCTATCGCCTACCGTGGAGCCAGTGGCTGGGTCGTCCTCACGCCCGGATCCAACGGCCAGGTGCTCACCTCCGGAGGCGCTGGCGCGGATCCGAGCTTCACCACGATCTCCTCAGGTGGCCTAACCATCGGCACGACTGCCATCACGTCTGGCGTGAGCGGCCGTGTGCTCTATGACAACGGCGGAGTCGTGGGAGAGTTCACTGGCCTCACCCTTACCAGCGGCCGCATCGGCTCTGCCGTCTTCAATGCCGCGAGCGGCTTCACGGGGAGCCTCCTGGACTTGCAGGTGGATGGCAGTTCGAAGTGTGAGATGACCCATGACGGCCGTCTCCGGCTCTCCGGTGATGTCTATAACAACTTCGCCTCCCCCATCCTCCAGATCGCTCCAGGCCGTGGTCTCTGCACCACGGGTGCGGCCATCCTGAACATCGCCGCCGGATCAACGGATGTGGCCAACTTCACGGGTGACGGACAATTCGCCGTGGGGTCGGCTGGCAAGATTGGTTTCACGGCCGGCAACCCTCCTGGAGCCGCCTATGCGGAGACCTTCTGGGATCGTCCAGCGTCCTCCACGATGAGGCTCCTGGGTGCCATTGATTCAAGTATTGGCGGGGTGCTCCGCATGAAAGAGATCTCCTCTCCCGCTTCCGCACCTCCTGCGGATCATGCGGACATCTGGATCGAGGATAGCGGCGGCAAGACCCGCTTCATGATCCGCTTCCCCACGGGACCTGCCATCCAGCTCAGCATTGAGCCTTAATCTCCCCCCATGAACCAGCGCTTCCAGTTCACCATCGATGTGGCCGCCAACCCGGCCCAGCTGGTGGCGCTCACCCAGGCCACGCAGAAGCAGACGGCAGCCGGCCAGCAGCTCACGGCCGCCACGGCGGCCACCACGCAGGCCCTGGCCACTCAGGAGGCCACGGCCAAGCGCCTCAGCCAGATCCACCTGCCGGAGCCGGCCATGGTGCTGGAGCAGCGGAAGATGCAGGCAGCGGCCGCGAGTGCCCGCATCAGCCGTGAGGCGCATGCCACCATGCTCCGGAACATTGAGCAGGAGCGCCAGGCACGCCTGCGCATGGGGGCCGAGTGGACCACCGCCAGCCGCAAGGGCAGCATGGGCCAGGGCGGTGCCTCCAATGCAGCCATGGGCGGCATGAATGGCGGGGCCGCTTTACTGGCCGCCAGCCAGGGCTTGGAAGATGCGCAGTATGGCCTGTCCGGGATGATCAATAACCTCCCTGGACTCATCATGATGCTGGGGGGTGGTGCAGGCCTCGCCGGCGCGCTCAGCGTGGCCGCCGTGGGCGCTAACCAACTATGGAAGGCGCTGGGTGATGGCGCCTCTACTTCGGAGGCGGTGGTGAAGGCTAAGATGGAGAGCATTGAGGGTATCCTCACGGCCTCCATGGATGCCATGAGCGAGCGCATCCGGAAGCGTTTTGAAGATGACTTAAATGCCGCTCAAGCGGCCGCTGAACAGAAGCTCAAAGACTCCTCTCAAAGCCTGGCGGGCCTGGCTGAACTGGGCCGAAAAAATGAGGAGGCTGCCGCTGCCAAGGCGGCCGCCCAAAATGCTGCCCTGGACACCGAAGGTGCGATTGCCGGCGCGGGTGGCACGGATGCTGAAAAGGCGGACGTGCAGAAGTCCATCCAGGCGCGCGCTGGCATGATGGCAGAGGAAGCGGCACGCAAGAGTTTGGATGAAAAGGCACTCGCCGCGAAACAGGCGCGCCAGATCGCTGAGCAAGGCGTGGCAAATGCGGAGCAGGTGCGCTGGGATGCCGAGGGTGTGAATGGACCTCAAGGCCAGAATGCCGCGCGCAGCCGGGAAGAGATCCTCCAGGGGATGCGGAACAATGGCACGGTCTCGGACCAGGAAATGCAGATCAAGGAATATGAAGAGGCTAAGAGGCTCCGTGAGGGCTTTGGCACCGATGCGGCACGCTATGAGAAAGAGCGTGACGACCTCGGGCCGATGGGCCGCTTTACCAGTCCTTTGAAATGGATTCAGGCGAACCGCCAGGCCAAGTATCTGCGCGGCCAGGCGGCCACGGCGGCCGACGTTGAAAACCGCCTCCAGCCAACGGTGGGCGTGGCGCGAGACCAGGTGGCATCTGGTGATGTTTCGTATGAGGAAATGAAGAAGCGTGAGGGCAGCATGCCCTCTTGGCAGCGTGCTGGCTTCGTGCAAGGCACGGCCGCGCTGGACGCGCAGAAGCAGCGTGAGGAATTGGCCCGTAAAAATGCGCAGGAGGCGGACGTCAAATACAAGCAGGCTCAGGAGGAGGTGAAGGAAGCTAAGAAGAAGGAAGAGCAGGCCAATGCTGCGCGCGAATCTTTTGAAGTGCAGCGCCAGAATGACCGTGTGGGCCGTGGTGAGCTGCCTGATATGGCCCCCGAAGAATATGGCCAGCTCGCAGGCCGTCAGCGCAGCGGTGCTGGCATGGGTGACGCGCCGATGCTGCCCGGTGCCACCGGCTTCCAGGCTCCGGATCTCAGCGGCACGGAGCAGGCCTTCAGCCAGGCCATGGACCAGACCAGCACGGCGGTGAATCAGACCATGGAGCGCATTGTCTCGGCCGTGGAAAAGATGGCCAGTCAGACAGGCAGCAGCCTCAGCTCACTGGAGGGCCGCTTGAGTGGCTTGGAAGGCCGCTTGAACTCTGTCAAGGGAGGCCAGTTTTAATGGCACGCGTATTCACCATGACCCTCAACGGCAGCGCGCAGCAGCTCTGCGAGGATCTCGGCTGGAGCGTGGAGTCTCTCACGCGCCGGAACCTCGCCGCCGACGTGCTCATGATGCGCAAGATGCACTCCGGGGCACGCACGCTGGTGCAGCGGGATGCCGTGGTCATTTTCGCCGATGGCCTGCGCATTTTCACCGGCACAGTGCATCTGCCCAAGACCTCGCTCATGGACTCCAGCTCCACCATCGCGGTGCAGATCGTGGGACCCTGGCAGGTGCTGGCTGAGACCACCTTTGTGCGTGGCCAGCCGCGCTATGCTGGCAGCGGTGCCACGGCCACCTGCACGGTCTCGGGCGGCGCTATCAATAGCGTGACGGTGACAGCCCCCGGCAGTGGCTATCTGGAGGCTCACGTGCTCATCACCGGCGCAGGCGTGGCGGCCAGGTTGAAGGTGAATCTCTCCACCGCCGGCGCGGTGACATCCATCACCATCCTGGCGGGTGGCAATAGCTTTGGGGGCACGCCTCCGACCCTGCAAATCGTGGGCCTCACCCAGCTGCCGCCGCTGCTGGGTGATACCTTCTCCGTGGCACCTGGCGAGGGCGTGGAGATCTATGACCCTGCCACGGGCATCTGGGCTGAGCCTGTGGGGCCGACCACCTACAAATGGGCACGGCAAGACAACTTTGCCGCCACGCCGAAAGAGGTGGACCTGGCGCGCTACACCGGCACACGCGGCCTGATTTGTGACCCCAATTGGGACAGCTTTCCCATCTATCGCACCCTCCAGGCCGAGGTGCGCCATGTGCTGCGCTACTTCTCCTATTCCAGGGCCGCGCTCGCCCTGGTGGACCGTCCGGACCTCACGCCCGCCTTTGCCATGGATCTGGATGGCATTGAGACAGGCCTGGGCACGGCCGCCTCGCCACGTTACCGCACCTGGTCGGATCAACGCACCGCTGGCCTGCTCGCCTCACTGCTGGCCGTGAAGCCGGACGTGGCCAGCTGGTTTGACTACTCTCTGGAGCTGCCTGAGCTGCACATGCGCGTGGCCAGCCTGGAGACGGAGCAGCTGCTCAACCGTGGAGATGCGCCCCTGGTCAGCGTGGACGCGGTGCCACGGCCTGAGCTGAAGCCAGATGGCGTGGTCATCCGCTGGGAATACACCCCGGCCACCGAGTGGTATTGGCGTGGCTACAAGAACCCCGCGCATGTGGACAAGAGTCCCGTGACGGTGCTGCCCCACGAGCCGGGCGTGCTCACCCACACGCTGAATTTTTCCACCGCCATCGCCGAGTTCAAGCCCTCGCTGGCAGCCAGCCTCATGGCCAGCATGGGCATCCTGCGTGCCACCGGCACCCTCATGCTGGGAGCCATGACCCTGGAGGAGGCCATGGCCGTCCGCCCCGGCCGCTGCTACCGCCTGCCCAACGATGAGACCCTGGCGGACAGCCAGCTCCTGGTGCAGGAGACCGTCTGGAACGCCCGCAGTGGGCAGGTGAGCTGCACCCTCGGCTACCCTCCCAGCCTGGACCTCACCACCGTGAGCGACCTCCAAGGCTGGATCACGATGACCTACAAGGGTTTCATGGCCGAGCGCACCGACCTGGTGCCGCCGCCCGGACCTTAAACAGAGTCTAAGCCCCTCCCAAGCCCCGCTTGGCAATCTCTCAAAGTGGGCTATTCCGCCTGTGCTCGTGGGCTAAACCGATTTGCGCGATACATCAAGACCATTTTAGCCACGGGCATCGCGCCCATGTTTGTGCCTGCCCGCCTGCTGCGTTCGCAGACAGCGCCGTCGAACAAGATCACTCTCGGAGTTATCGGCTGCGGCTCGCAGGGCGTGGTGGACATGCGGGCGTTTCTCAATCACGAAGATGTGCGTGTCGTGTCGATCTGTGATGTGAACCAGCGTCGTATCGATGCCGCCAAGTTCCATATCAAGGAGGCTTATGGCAGCGCGGATGCGAAGGTTTACGATGACTTTCGCGAGCTCAACCGTGATCCCGGCATTGATGCCGTGCTCATGGCGCTGCCGGTGCACTGGCACAGTATTCCATCGGAAGATGCGGTGCTGAACGGCAAGCATATCTACCATGAAAAGCCGATGGCCATGTCCATCCAGGAGGCGAAAGTGGTCCGTGAAGCCGTGAGGAAGAAGGGTGTGGTGTTTCAGTTTGGCACGCAGCAGCGCTCGGACATGAAATTTCGTTGGGCAGCGGAACTGGCCCAAAATGGACGGCTGGGTAAGCTGAAGGAGATCCAGGTCGGCGTGCCGGGAGGCAAGACCATGCCTGCCTTTGCGGAACAGGCCGTGCCTGCGGATGTGGACTGGGACCGCTGGGTCGGCCCGGCACCGATGACGCCCTTCAACGAGGAGAAGCTGAAGCGTGACAATCATGAGAACATCACCAACTTTTCGTTAGGCATGATTTCATGCTGGGGCATTCATCATCTCGACATCGCCCAATGGGGAAATGGCACAGATGCCACGGGACCGGTGAGCGTGGAAGGGAGCGCCGAGTATCCAGATGACGGCGGCTGTGATGCCGTGCTGAGCTGGAAGCTGCGCTTTGAGTATGCGAGTGCGGCGCCGATCATTTTTGCCAATCAGGGCGATGAGATCGGGCATGGAGCACGCTTCATCGGGGAGAACGGCTGGGTGCATGTGCTGCGCGGCAAGATCAGTGCCAGCGATGATGCCATCCTGCGCGATCCGCAAAGCAAGGTGGGTACCATGCCGATCAAGCTTTACGAGAGTCTGGAGCATACCCGCAACTTCATCGACGCGATCCAGGGCAAGGCGAAGACGGTCTGTGACATCGAGACGGCCGTGCGCAGTGATGCTCTGCCACAGCTCGCGGCCGCCTGCCTGAAGGCGAAACGCAAGCTCACCTGGGATCCGGCGGCGGAGAACTTTGGCTCAGATGCCGAGGCCAACGCGCTGATGAATCACCGTGCCATGCGTGGCGGCTGGAGACTTTCCACCGTCTGACCGATGGGTCTCACCGTCTCGCGAACTGGCTCGTCCGTGGCCTGAGCCGCCTTGCCAAAGCGCAGCACGTAACCGAGCAGCGCCTTCATGCGGCCTGTCTGTGTGAAGCGCGCGCTGAGGCGCCAGTGGTCTGTCAGGTCGTAGGCGGCCTGCACGCTGTCATTGCTGCGGTCAGCGCCGGAGGGATTGAAGGTCACATGCAACTTGGGCGGATCCTCGCGCACGACCTTCTTCTTCTTGAAGGCTTTGCGATACAGCTCGCTGATGAAGAGGAAAGCGGCGCGGCTGGCGGCTTCCGCCGCGAGTTCACTGGCATCGCCGCCCAGGGTCGTGCCGGTGCTGAGGAGGGTCACGATGTCAGGCTCGCTCATCGGTGGCGTGCTCGTGAAGCGGGTCTTGGGATTGGTGGAGTCACCGTAGATGTAGAGGATGATCTCGTTGCTGCCGACGCGTGACTCGCCGCGGATGTCCAGCTCCGGATCAAAAGGCTTCTGCGGGTTCAGCGTCACCACACCACGGGTGACCCTGACCACGCTGAAAGGCAGCTTTAAAATCAGGCGGTCGATATTCGCGCCACCATTGAGCAGAGGGGCGGCGCCGGTGCCACGGAGCGAGGCATCCACGGAGACAGCGCCGTTCGCGAGGTTGCCCGAGATGAGCACCGGATCCCGAGAGGTCACTCGCACGTCAAAGGTCCAGTCCTTCAGCATGGGAGGGAGCTCGAGCTTGGCGGTGCTGCGCTGGGTGTTTTCAGGCACGGGGGGCACGTCAGCGGGAAGCTTCAGCATCGGCAGGAGATCGATCTCCTTAAAGATACGACCACGCACCGTCTGGACAGTGCCAGCGACGCGCGCCTGCTTCAGCGTGCCGACGCAACTGACGTCCGCGTTGGCGCGCAGCGAACTCGTGGGATCACGGAACACCAGCGCCTCACTGGCCTTGACGCTCACATTCAGCGCCGGATTGGCCATGTCCGTGGCATTCACAGTGCCGCCGAGCTTCACATGACCACCCGCGACCAGCACGGAGATGTCATCAATGGTCAGGATGCGGTCCTTGGCGCTCAAATGCACCTTCACGTCACGCACGGAAGGCATGTTGGCCTTGGCCCAGGACACCTCCTCCACATGCAGATCCACATCAGCATTGATCAGCGGCTTGCCGACGGTGCCGGAGACATCGGCATTGATCTTCAGCTTCGCGGGGATGCTACGGATGGTGTCCGGGGCATAGTCTCGAATGAAGCTGAGATCACTCTCCTCCATGCGCACAGTCACCTTGATCGGCGTGCTGTTGGCCAGTGAGGGGTTGGCGATGACCGCGCTCACATCCAGAGGCAGTTGAGCTTCCACAGTCAGAGGCTGCAGTGGCGGCTGCAGCGCTTTCAAGTTCGCCTTCACCTGATTGCCATTCAGCGTGGCGGTGAGATCGATGGTGGCTGGCGTGAAGGCCTTGGGTGCCTTCGGTGCCTTGACCTCGCGCAGGTTGATCTTCACATCACCGACCAACGTCTTGAGCCTGCCCTTCAAGGAGATGTCCGCATTCAAGATGCCTTCTGGAATGTTCTGAATGCCAGCGGCGGCGAGCACTTCATTCACCCGCAGGTCCTTGGCCTTCAGCATCACGTCTGCTGGCAGGTCGCCAGCCTCTCCTGGCTGCATGATGTCAAAGGGCGAGCTCGCCTGACCTTCCACCAGCAGTGTGTCTTTTTGCCACACTTTCAGTTGGGTCAGCGCGGCTGACTTGTCATCCACCACACCTTTGAGAGCGAGCTTCCATAGGCCGAGCTTGGCCTCGAGTGATTTCAAGTCCGCACGCTTGCCAGCGAAGCTGGCGTCCAAAGTCACATCCGCAGGCTGGGGCAGGGAAGCGGGATGCACCTTGGTGGCGGTGAGAGTGGCAGTGCCTTCACACTTCCAAGGCTGGATCTCACCGCGCGCATCCAGGTGGCTGAAGACGCTGCCGGACTTGATCTGGGGCGCGCCAAAGCTTGCCAGCAACGTGTTGAGCTTGATCACCTGGGGCAGGGTGATGTCGCCCTTGGCTGCAAAGCCATAGGGAGGCTTCACTCCCATGTCAGCGGTGAGTTCCAGATGGTTCTGCTCATCCACACGAATGGAGCATGGGTTGAGATAGACTTTGCCTTCCTTCACCTGCGCCTTGAGGGCGATCTCCGGCAGCGGACCTTCGCCATACTTCGCCTCCTTGAGGTCCAGGGAGATGTCAGCCCCCAGCTTCTCCAGAGCACCTGCGCTCAGATCATTGACGGCAAAGTTGGTTTGGCCGCTGAGGTTCAGTTTGCCGGTCACTTCCTTGGGCGGTGCCTTGATTGTTCCGGGCACGGTCAGTGTCTCAATGAGCTTGGCAGGCTGCTCCACCTTCAGGCTCCACTGCGCATTCACCGGCATGGCATCCTGCATGAGCATGGAGGCCTTGAAGGATAGTTGGTTGCCCTCGCCTAGAGCGAGAGCAGGGATCTCGAGACGTGCCTCCTTGCCATCCAGGGAGAACTGCGTGCCCAGTTTCGGCAGCCGATAGTTTTGAAAGGCGAGCGTGTCGCCATTCACCGTGCCGCTGAGCTTCGTGGGAGTCGCGCCCAGGCCTTCGGCTGTCGCATCCAGGGTCACGGTGCCGCTCACGGGCGGCGGCTTGGCGAGAAGTTGGCTGACATCGGTGATGCTCGCCTTTGCCACAGACGTCCAGGTGGTCTTCTGCCATTCGGCGATGTTTGCGGGTAGTTGGGCCTGCGCGGTCACGTCGATGAGATTGCTGCCACGCGTGACGTTCAGGGCGGAAAGGGTCGCTTTGCCATCAGCCACCTCGAGTGCGAGCGAGACCTTGTCGATCATCGCTCCGGCCGCGCGGATGTTCGCGACCTCAGTTTTGAGCGCCGCTTTGAGGTTTGGAGGTGACCGGGGGTCGCCTTCGACATGCAGGTCGAGCCTGCCGCCATCAAAAGTTACGCTTTTAGGTAGGCCGAGCGTCTGCAGTTCCTCGGCGCGCAGATCGGTGACTTGCATATCGGCCTTGGCCTGCATCGTTTCGCCAAACACACCGGCGATGTCGGCATCGGTCTTGAGCTTGGCGGCACCGAGATGAGCGAGGATCTGGGTGATGAAGTGACCCGTTTCGTAGCCTTTGAGATCCACTCGAAGTTCATCCAGCACCACATCCATCGGCAGAGTGAATTCGCGGATCACGATGAGACGCGGCTGCCAGTCAATCTTGGCACTGAGATCTTGAAAAGCGGGGCCGCCGGGTTCCACGCGCAGTTCCTGGCATTCAAAGATGCCTGGCATGCCGGTGCCGACCTGAAGGGTCAGTCCGCGCACGGTGATCTGCTTGCCATTGCCGAGCGTGATCTTGGCATTGGCGTTCTTGAGATCGATAAATCCGGGCCAGATGAGGGGCGGAGCTTTACCCGGGTTCTTCTTAGCTTCCTCGGGCTTTTTGGCGACCTTGCTGGCTGGAAGGTGCCGCAGATCCACTTCGGCTTCGAGATCGTGCAACGTCAGACCTTTCACGATGTGCTCCAGGTCCGCACGCATGTCATAGTTCACGGAGAGCTTCCCCAGCGTGGCCTTCGGCAGCCAGTGGTCATCCCCGCCCACGGCTTTCACGCCATGCAGTTCTAGGCCGTTCCACACTGAACCCTCCACTTCCCAGGTGAGCTCCAGGCCCTGCAGCGCCGCGCCTTTCGTCCCACCCCAGCGGACGAGGCTGAGAATGATGGGGCGATGGAAGATCGTCAGGATCACGACCAGCACCAGCACCACCAACGCGAAACGCTTCAGCCAGCGCCGGAAACGACGGCGCGGCTTGGGAGATGGGGGAGACTCGTTCACCGGTTCCATGTGGGCTCTATACGTCCCTGCTGCAAGTAGCGGGCCACCTGAATCGGCACTGAGGATGCGGCTGGACTTCTGAATCCAGGTTTACCGATCGTCTTCCGGTGCGGTGGGCCGGCCAGATCCGATCTTGATCAGGGGTATGAGCTTGGCGAGGCGCTTGGGCCCGATGCCCGGGACCTCGTTCAGAGATTCCACGGTTGCAAAAGGGCGGCGGGCGATGATCTCGCGGGCGATGGTTTCGCCAATACCAGGAAGGCTTTCCACCTCGGGACGCGAGGCGTTGTTGATGTCGATCCGCGTGTCTTCGGTCGTCACAGGACTCAGGGCCTGGGCCTCATCTGCTTTTTGACCTTGGTTTGGGCTTTGACTCAGGGTTGGCACTGTGGGCGGCTTCTGGCGCCGGCCATCCTGAAGCACATAGGTCATGAGGGTGCAGAAGGCGAGGGCTGCGAGGACATTGCCCAGCCATGCCAAAGGGATCTTGCTCAGGCTCCAGTTGTCCTCCTCGTCGGGCGGCATGGGTATTTTTTCCTCCATGGCGGGCATTCAAGCATTCTGCCCCTGGTGAGCCAAGAAAGAAGCTCTCTCCCGTTTCAAAGCCGCTGCTGCACCGCCAGGAGCATACTCACGGTCTGCTCCGTCATGGTATCTAGCATCCCACGAAACTTGGCCTCGCGAGCGGCGGCGCGCATCCCTGCCATGTCCAGGCCGCTGCGCTCACGCATGGCGGCGCTGCATTCACCATCATGCAGTTGCATGGAGGCGATCTCATCCTTCGCGTGCGGCTTCACATAGCGGCGGTTCTCCGTGAGCACGGCGCGCAGTGTGGCATGACTGGCTGGCTGCCAGCCATCTGGGAAAAGCTTGGCGAGCTGTCCATGCGGCTCTGTGCAGCGCATGAAGTGAGGCTGGATCTCCTCCACAGGGGTGGCGGCGATGGCGAGGAGATCCTGGGGCCAGTCCATGCCCAGTTCCGTGACGCCGATCTCATGGTAAGAGATCAGATCCTGCACGGGCCGGTTTCGGCGGGTGTAGCGACCATCCACGAGGTCCAGCTCGATGCCGGGCTGCTGACCTTTGATCAGGCTGTCACTCACCACATGAACGATCCAGCCCAGGACATAGGCGAGCGGGCGGTCCTGATGATCCCCGAGATCCTGGATGACCGCGGCGAAGTATTCCGGCAGATGATCCCAGGGCACGCGGAGGGTTTTCTCCGCCTCCGTCCAGCCAAAGACCAAGTGAGAACGCCCATAAAAGCGCTGATGCGCCTGGGTGGCCGTGAGCGGACCTTCCGGAGTCATGAGCCGAAACTGCCTCACGGCTCCACCGGTGATGGGGCTGCGCTCCAGAGGCACGGTGCCAAAGCCCACCTCCCGGCCGGTGTCCACACACACGGCTTCCGGCATGACCTGGATGTCACTGCCAATGTAGGCACCTGCGTGGAAGCTGGCGCGATGTGCCTGCATGATCTGGGCCCAGGCGTGCTTCCGCCGCAAGCATTCACGCAGCGTCAGCTCTGCATAGAGGGTGTGGCCGATGATGCCGCTCATTGCGGGAGAACGGGGGCTGTGCGCTCGTGCGTCTTGGTGACCTTCACGGTGCTGCCGTCCGACACAGCGGTGATGTTTCCATGAAAAGCGGTGACGCACACCTCGGCTCCAAGAGGTGTGTAGGTGCCGATCGCCCGGTCTCCGGGGGAACGTGGATTGGGTGTGCCAGCATTGCCGGGATAGTCTGCCAGGCAGGAGGCGATGACGTGCTTCGGCATGAGCATCTTGGGGAAGGCATAACCAGGATTGAAACCATGATGAGGGGCGGTGAGCACCGTGGTCTTGAGTTTTTCGGCAGGCACTTTCTCTTTCAGAAAGGTCTCGAATCCGCCGCCATAGGAGTCGCCCGGAAAGAGGAAGACATTCTGACCATGCTGCAGACGCAGGACGAGGGAGTTTGAGTTCAGCAAACCATGCTCGCTGACCTTCGCGGGATCGCTGTCGCGGCTGATGAACTCCGCCGGTGGCGACAGCACCTCCATTTCGAGTCCAGCATCCATTTCCAAATGGGCGCCATGGGTCGCTGCGCGATACTTCCCGCCACGCTGGACGGCCAGATCACGCAGGCGCTTGTAGGCCAGAGTCTGGCCACGCCCTTCATAGCCATTGTCCACATACTCGCGCACGGTCCAGTTTTGCAGCAGCCACTCAGCACCGCCGTAGTGATCCCCATGCGGATGGCTGATGACGATGGCGCTGATCTCTGCGTAGCCGCGTGCCTTGAGGAAGGGTGAAATGGCATCACGCCCGGCATTGTAGTCCGTCTCCGCGTCCTTTTTGACACCGCCTGTGTCCACCAGCATGACCTTGCCTCCAGGCATCTCCACGATGGCTGCGAGGCCATGGACCGGCGTGTCCAGCCAGGTCACGGTCAGTTCCCGAGCCTCGATGAATGAAGTCAGGCTGAAAAGAAGGAGCAGGAGGAGGCGATGCATCCTGTCTCAACGCCTACTTTCATCTGCACCTTGCCAGCCACTGGTTTCACGACTCCTTTTCAGCATGGATGATCTGGCCCGGCAGATGCAGCACGACCTCGACGAGATCGGCAGGACGTGCATGCCCTTTGGCAAATTTGGCCCGCAGTTCTGCCCGCCGAATGGTGTGCCCATCTATGATCTGCCCGCCGAGTATCTAGGCTGGTTTGCCAACAAGGCCGGGTTTCCCAAAGGCCGGTTCGGCACGCTGCTGCAGATGGTCTACCAGATGAAGGTGGATGGCTCAGACATGGTCTTTGACGTCTTTCGCCGCCGGCGGGGAGGCCGCACGCCCCTGCGTGAGGAGCGGCAGCGCTCGTTTGATTTGGAGAAGCCTCAATGAGCTTTGATCAAGGGGCCATAGCGGCCGCCTTGAGCAGGAAACGGCCATGGCGCTTCCCGTGTCCTCCCGCCACGGCTCTCAAATCATCCCTCGCACTGCGGCGGATTACGTGCATTCTCACGGATGTCATTTCAAGTTCTCGGGCTCGACGCCCACATCCTGCAGGCCATCAAGGAATTTGGTTATACTGAGCCCACTCCCATCCAGGCTGCTGCCATTCCGCCCATCATTGCCGGGCATGACCTCATCGGCATCGCCCAGACGGGCACAGGCAAGACCGCTGCTTTCACGCTGCCCATTCTGACCCTCCTCGCCACAGGCGAGAAAAAGCCCGGCACGAAGGTGCTCATCCTGGCCCCCACCCGTGAGCTGGTGGTCCAGATCGAGGAGAACGTGCTCGCCTATGCCAAGCACCTCCCGCTGACCATCGCCAAGGTCTTTGGCGGCGTCGGCGAGCGCCCGCAGATCGCGGCGCTGCGCAGCGGCTGTGACATCGTCATCGCCACCCCAGGACGGCTGATTGACCTCATGGGCCAGCGCCACGGAAACTTCAGCGGCATCCAGCACCTGGTGCTCGATGAGGCGGACCGCATGCTGGACATGGGTTTCCTGCCTGGCATCAAGCGCATCATCCAGGCGCTGCCGAAGAAGCGCCAGACGCTCATGTTCTCCGCCACCTTGTCCAAGGAGATCGAGGCGCTCACGCATGAGTTCCAGCATCACCCGAAGACCGTGCAGATCGGCCGCCGGTCGAATCCCGCGGAGTCCGTGACCCAACTCGTCTATGAGGTGCCGGCGCATCTGAAGCCAGCGCTGCTCAGCCACCTGCTGCAGGACAGCAAGATGGACATGGTCCTCGTCTTCAGCCGCACGAAGCACGGTGCGGACAAGATCGCCCGCCGTCTGGAGCAGGTCGGTGTGAAGTGCGCCACGCTGCACGCGAACCGCTCCCAGAATCAACGCCTCAAGGCGCTCGCCGACTTCAAATCCGGCGAGGTCAGAGTGCTTGTCGCCACAGACATCGCCGCGCGGGGCATCGATGTGGATGGCATCTCGCATGTGGTGAACTACGACTTCCCCATGCACTCCGAGGACTACGTCCACCGCATCGGCCGCACGGGCCGTGCCCAGGCCATCGGTGATGCCATCAGCTTCATCTCCCCTGAGGACCAGTCCGCGCTGCGCAGCCTGGAGAAGTTCATCGGCCGTGGTCTCATCCGCAAACGTGCCGAAGGGTTTAACTATGCCGCCACAGCCGCGCCACGCACGGAAGAGCCGCCACGTTATCGTGACCCGCGCGGCCGTCCACAGGGACGAGGCCAGGGTGGTCAGGGCCAGGGCCGTCAAGGCGGTCAGGGTCAAGGTGGTGGCCAGTCAGGTCAGCGCGGCCAAGGCGGCGGTGGTGAGCCGAGCCCAAGAGGTCAGGGTGCTCCACGCGGCCAAGGTCAGGAAGGCCAGAGAAGGCAAGGTGGTGATGACCGCGCCAGATCCGGCCGCGATCAGCAGAGCCCCCAACGCCGCAGCGAATCCCCTCGCCCGCCAGCGACCAAACAAGCCGCCAAGCCCAGTCTCTGGAACCGACTGACTGGCAAGAAGTAATCATCGTTAGGCCAGAAGCGCCAGCGGCCCACCCGTAGGATGACCGTATTCCCCCCAAGGGGAATCGGTCGTCCTCATGCCTTGGCGAGCCGGAGGTTCGCAAGAAATTAGCCGGGGGTGAAGCGAGCGTAGCGAGCGAGAACCCCCGGACAGCCAGCCGATAGACCTCCCATGTCACCGCGCCCTGGAAGGGCGCGAGAAGTCAGCGTCATCCCCCAGTGCCTGGCCTAACTATAATAATAGGCTCGCATTGCCATCACTCCACCGCCTCCATCCGCAGCCTCTGCAACTCCGTCGCCGCGGCGGGGGAGGTGTGCTGCTCCAGCGACTCCAGATACTTCTCCAGTGGCTCGTTATCTCCTGGTGTCAGCGGACGGTTGCCCGACTTTTGCAGCAGCCAATGCGCCCAGCGGTGCGCCAGGATGTCTTCCGGCTCCGGGATGCGCGGCACGGCCGTGACGGCCTTCTTCAGATCCTCCACCGTGAGAGATTCGGTCTGTGCCTCAGAATTCAGGCGCCGGCGTGCCAGGGCTTCCGCCAGATTCAGGAACCAGTCCGGCAGATGGGCTCCTTCCGGTGGCATGGGCAGGCAGAACCAGCCCGCTTCAGGCAGGTGGTACACGTAGTGCGTGCCATCCTTGGCGATGTGCACCGCATCAATGCCCGCACCTGCGCGCACCGGTGGGCTCAGGCTGTTCCCGAGCCGGGTTTCCCAGATGCGGATCTCGCCTTCATCCGTCACCGTGACCAGTTTCTTCCCATCCTTGGTTAGGGCCAGGGAGCTCACGAAATACTCCGGCCGGATGATGATGCCCGTGCTTCTGCCTGCGGCCACATCCCAGAAGCGGATCTCCTGGTCGCGGCCGGAGGTCACGAGCAGCCGGCCGTCATCCGAGACCGCCACCGCGCCCACTGCTGGCGGATGCTGGATCTCCGGTCCCAGTGGACGACCGCTTTTCGCCTCAAGAACCTGCACCTTGCCGTCCGCGCTGGCTGCGGCCACCAGCCGGTCATCACTGCTCCAGCCGTGGACTCTCGCCTCACGGAGCAGCGCGGCGGTGATCGGCGGCGTCTCAGGTTCCTTGCGGTAAACTTCCTCCGGCCCTGCCAGGAAGCGGCGCGTGGCCATGCGCTCGTGGATACTCCAGACCTGCACGTGGGCGTCATAGCGCGGTGCCATGGCCAGCATGGATCCATCCGGCGTCACCGCGACCTCGTTCAAGCTATGGCGCAGACGATGGGTCTGACGCATCCCGGTGGAGGCATTCCAGACCTGCACCTCGCCGTGGCGGGAGACACTCGCCACCAAGCCTTGCTCCAGGGCCTGGCGCACCGCCATGATCTCACCATCATGCCGCCGGGCAGGGAAGCGCGGCCGGCCGTTGCTCATGTCCCAGGCATGCAGATAGCCGCTGCCATCTCCCACCGTCAGTGTGGTGGCATCCGAATTGAAGGAGAGGCTCGTCACCGCGGACGGGTGCTTCATCTCCGGCACCGCATCCTCGGAGGCGCGGTAGTTCAGCACATGCACGATGCCGCTGTGCAGGCCCAGGCTGAGCATCTCTTTCTCACGATGCACAGCGATGGCGCTGATGCCCTCATCCACCTGCACCAGGTCACCTATGATCTGCCCGGTGGTCCGGTCCCAAACGGCGGCGATCGCTTTCGCCCCCTCCTTCACATCTCCCGTGGTGTTGCTGGCGGTGGCCACGGTGGTTCCCAGATAGTCCATGGCCAGGCTGACGATCGGTGTGCGCACCCCTGGAGGTGACGGATGCTGTAGACGCAAAGCTGGTTCGGCCGTCCGGCGCAGATCCCAGATCAGCAGCGCGCCCTGGTCGCCGCCCGCAGCCAGCGTGAGCCCGTCTCCCGAGAGCGTGAGCGAAATCACGGACTGCTGAGTGCCATCCGCACTGGCTGGCAGCCGTGGAGACAGCATCGAGTTGCTGTCATCCTTCAGGGACCAGCGCATCACCTGCCCGTCATCACGTGCCAGATAGGCCACCTGTCCGTCCTTGGAGACGATCATGCCCGTCACCACGACGCCGCGCGCCAGGGCATGATCCGTGCGGTGGAAGGTGTTCATGTCCCACAGGCTGAGCACATCATTTGCAGACGCGGAGCCATTCTGACGCGGGCTGGACACCGCCAGCACGCGGGAGGCCTGTTTGCTCAGGCCCACCAGCCGTGCCTCGATCACCCCGGGGGGCAGCGCCATGGGTGTGGTTACCGGCTGGATCAGGTGCCCGTACTCCAGCAGAGACAGCAGGTTGGTCGAGGCCTCGGCATTGTCAGGATCCGTGCGCAACGCCCGGCTCAGCAGCGCCATGGAACTGTGAAGGTCCATGCGCTCGCCGATCTGCATCTGGCTCGCCATTTGTCCATCGGAGATGGAGGACGCCTTGCGCGCGGCCACACGGTTTTTCTCGGACTCAAAATACAGCGCCGTGCTCGTGACGCCACCGGCCAGCACTGCCACCGCCACCGCCGCGACCGCGGCCACACCCGCACGGTGCCGCCTAACGAACTTTTTGATCAGATATCTCTTGCTCGGGGGGCAGGCCTGCACCGGCTTGAAGTTCAGGTGCCGGCGGAGATCATCCGCCAGATCATCCGCATTGCCGTAGCGTCGTGCGGGATCGCGCTCCAGGGCTTTCAGGATGATCCAGTCCAGGTCGCCCTTCAACGCAGGCTCGCGTGAGGAGGGCTTCGGCGGATCCACCTCCACCTGATCCCGCAGGATCTGGTGCAGCGGACGGTTCGCCAGGTCCGCCGTCGTGATCAGCGGCTTGCCCGACAGCAGTTCCAACAAGATCGAGCCCAGCGCATACACATCCGACCGCGTGTCCACATGCGAGCTGCCGTATTCAATCTGCTCCGGGCTGATGTACCCCGGGGTTCCCACGAGCTGGTCCATGCCGGTCGCCAGCGTCTGGCTCACATTCTTTTGTTCGAGCACCTTCGCGATGCCGAAGTCGATGACCTTTGGCACGGGCACACCGTCCTCCTCCATCACCATCACGTTGGACGGCTTCAGATCGCGGTGAATGATGCCCTTCTGATGCGCATGATTCACCGCATGACAGACGGCGATGAAAAGCTCGATCCGCTGCTGGATCGTCAGCTCCTTCTTTTTCGAGTAACTGGTGATGGACCGGCCGCGAACCAATTCCATCACAAAGTAGGGCTGCCCGCGTTCCGTCTCGCCTGCGTCCAGCACACGGGCGATGTTTGGGTGCTCCATCACTGCCAGGGACTGCCGTTCCGTGTCAAAGCGGGCGATCACCTGCTGCGTGTCCATGCCCGCCTTCAGGATTTTCACGGCCACCAGACGATGGATCGGCTGCACCTGCTCCGCCTTGTACACAAGGCCAAAGCCACCTTCGCCCAGCTTCTCCAGCAGGCGGAATTTGCCATCGATCCAGCCATCATTGTCCTCCAGCAGATTGGCGGAGCGCGGACCCCGCGGCGTCATCGTGGACCGGGTCAGTGACGCCCTCGTCGGCCCGCCCGTCATGCGGGACACAGGACTCGGCGTGCGGGCACCCTCGATCACGAGTGTGATATCATGCTCGGTCGCCGGAGCGGGGGCTTCTGGTGAAGGGTCTGACACGCGGGAAAAGCTGGGCGGGAAACAAACACGACTCTACGTCAGCCTGCAATACGCAGTTAGTGCACGCGGAGCCGTCATTTAACCCTTCTTTCTCAGGTGCTTTTTTCGACCTTCATTTACCTGGATCAACCTTCGAAACAGCGGATGGGCTTCCTGTGGCCGGCCTAGTTGACCTGAATGAAGGGACTCTCTGGACGCCGCGCCATGCGCCACATGCCATTCGTCAAAAGTCGTAGATCATCATTTTTGCCCTCTACTTACGGAGTATCCCAGCACTTATGCCTATCCTGCGGCCTTGCATTCCTGCCATATCTTTGGTTTGCTGCCGAAATACCCATGCGTCCCCCCCCCCGCATCGTCATCTCCTTCTTGTCTGTCCTCATCGCGGTGATGGGCATGACTTCTTGCGCCTCCTTCGACAAGGATTCGAAGGTGCTGATCACCGTTTTCTCCCAGGGGTCGGACATGGACTCGCCGAAGACCATTTTCCGCCGGAACATCGAGGGCAAGCAGGTGGTTCTGAAGATCATCCCTGAATTCACCCACAAGAGCATCGTCGCCTTTCATTCTTTCCCAGCGGAGGACGGCACCTACGGTGTCACGCTCAAGCTCGACTTCAAAGGCATGAACGCTCTGGAGATCGTCACCCGCCTCCAGCAGGGTGGCATGCTGGTCAGCATGGTGAATGCGGCCGTCGTTGACTATGTCATCATCGACGAAGTCGTCGCCGATGGGCTATTCACCATCTGGCGCGGTCTGCCCGAGGAGTTGATCGCGGCGATGGACAAAGAATATCCCCGCATCCAGGCCCTGAAAAAGGCCGATGCTGAGTCCTCCTCCGAAATGCTCGACATGGTGCCGAGCACCGGCAAGGAAAAGAAGGCTGCCCGTGAACGTGTGAAGGATGCCGAAAAAGCCGATGCGGCGGAAGCCAAGCGCAAGGCGAGGGGAGAAGTGGACTTTACCCCCGAGCTTCCCGCAGGAGCCGCCGTGCCGCTCAGCGAGGCCTTAAAAAGCGAGAGATGAATCACGTCCGTGAAACGTAAAGGGATTTGCTGTTTATGAGAATTCTAAACAACCTTATTCAAATCAGTTTCGATCTCCTGGCCCGCTACTGGATGATCGCGCTCCTGGTATGTGCTGTCGCGTTGTTGCTGGCCATCTGGGTTTTGGCCAGGATCATCAGGGGCAGAAACTCCTCTGAGAAGCCTTCCATGTCTTCGGCTCAGGCCAAACTTCATCGCGGAGTTCCCATGTCCCTGCGCCGGCTGCCTCCGGAGCACTTCAAGGTCTTTAATGACGTCTTTGTGCCCCGCCTGGACAATGATGGCAACACGCGTCTGCACCACGTGATTCTCTCCACGTTTGGCATCTTCATCGTTCAGGTCCAGCCTGAAAATGGCCTCATCACGGGCGCGGAGGAAGACCGGGAGTGGAACCTGATCCAGCAGGATGGCCGCCGCCGCTTCATCAATCCCCTGATCCGCAGCGCCTATCATGTGAAGGCCCTGGCCAAGTATCTGGAGGTTCCTGAGGCATCGATCTTGCCCATCATCTTTTTTGATGCGGAACCACGTTTTGAGGCACCCTGTCCGCCCTACATGCTGACGCAGGGACTGGGACGCTACATCATTTCTCATACCGTGCCCCTTCTCTCCCAGGAGATTCTGGATGACGTGTACATGAAATTTGCCTCCCTCACCTCCCACCGGAATCCCGAGGCTGCCATGCAGAAGCACCAGGCCGCGCGCGCGCGCCGCCTCCGCCACACTCGCGAACGCGCCGCTTAGTCTTGCCGTCAAGTCATCCCTCTTTCGGATAGACCACCCTGAGGGGCTTGTCTCCCATGCTCCGCATGGCCAATTTGCCGTCTTCGGCCCTCACATCAACCCCACCGGCTTCAACTCGGCGCCGGGGAACACCTCGGTCAGATTTGCTCCGGTGAAACACCCGCGCAGAACCTCTGCAAACACCTGGCGGTAGTCCGTCTCCGCGTGCAGGCCGCCAGGCCCGGGTGTGTTCACATTGATCTCCTCCTCCGCCTGGATCGGCCAGGAGCCCAGCACCTGCCCGCCCTTCACCCGGTCTCCCAGCGCCATCAGCGCAAAGCCACGGCCGTGATCCGTGCCCAGGCTGGCGTTCTCATACACCCGCCGCCCGAACTCCGTGGCCACCATGATCGTATAGTTGGTTCGGTGAGACTTCAGGTCCAGGTCCAGTGCCGCCAGACCCTCCGCCAGCGTCTTGATCCTCTCCGCCTGCGTGCCGCTGGAGTTGCCCTGGAAGAAATGCGTGTCCCATCCACCGAGGTCAATGCACGCCACCTGCAGGCCCAGTCGTGCTTTCACCAGTCGCGCGATCTCACGCAGCCCGTTGCCAAAGCCGTCCTTCGGGTACTCCGCGCCATGCTCCGGCGCATCCGCCTTGCCTTGCAGGGCCGACACACGCTGGAACAGGTCCAGCGTCTCCACGCCTCGTTGGCCTAACAAGGTCACTTCCGCCCCATACATGGCCTGCAGTGCCTGCACGACCTTCGTGGAGTCCTCGCCCTTCTTCCCGGTCTTGATGGCGATGTCCTCAATCCTCTCCAGCACGCTCACCGCAGGCGCGCCGCGCAGGGATTCCGGCAGCGCTGTGCCGATCGCCACCGCTGACAGTGCGGAGCTGGCCTCCGTGGCATTCAGCCTTAGAAACCGCCCCAGCCACCCGCCCCCGGCCGGACTTCCGTGCATCGAGTCACCATGCTCCATCTGGTCCTGGCAGTCGAAATGGGACCCGCTGGTGTTATCCACACCGACCGACTGCACCGCTCCGAAGCGCCCGTCTTTATAGAGCGCTTCCAGCGGCTTCATCGCCGGATGCAGGGAGTAGCGGTCATTGATCCTGATGGCCTGCTTCGCTGGAATGGCCAGGCCTGGACGCAGCCGGTAGTAGCGGTCGTCCGCATGGGGGACCACCAGGTTCAGCGTGTCCGCGCCACCGCGCAGGAAGACGTGGATCAGCGTGTGAGATTCCTCGCGGGGAACCGCCGCAAAGCTCGGCGCGGCTGCCAGCGCCAGCTTTGAGATCAAGGAGCGTCGGGTCAGATTCATGACTGGGGGGCGGAATGGCCTTCTAGGTTTCTGCGGTTCATCTGGCGATGCCCCTCGGTGAGGGAAAGGTTCCGCTGCTTTTCACTCACCAGCATCCAATAGGTGAGAATGCCCATCACCGGCACCAGGGTGATCACCAGGAACCAGAGAATTTTTTCGTTGGGCTCAAAGCGGGTGGCGGAGAGAATCTGGAAAAGGCAGCGCCAGTAGATCAGGAGGTAGATCACCCAGCCGGCCACGATGAGCTCAGGAGTCAGCCACGCGAGCTCGAAGGAAAAACCGCTGAAGGTGAATTTTGATTTCATGATTAAATGATCCTTTTCCGGGGCAGCCTAACTAAAGATCAGCATCTCTGGAAGGCCGGACTCGCGAGGATGAGTCCGACGAGCTGGGCCTCTTCCGCATCCTTGAAGGCCGCCAGCTCCTCCGGCTTCGGCATCCGTCCGGCCAGATAAGCAAACCAGGTGGAAGCATCATTAATTGCGCCCAGGCTCTTCGCCAGACGCCACAGTTCCACACGCGTGTCAGCCTGCTTTCCTGAAGCCAGTGCCAGGCCAAAATTCCAGCGCCACATCAGCGTCCCCATCCACGGCAGCTCCTCGTCGGGATAGCCATCCGGTGTCGGATACTGAAACAGCCCATGCCCCATCCGCTGCAGGGGCTCCAGAACTGGCTTCTCGGCGCTTGTGTCCGTCGCCAGCGCACGCATGGCCGAGACCATGAACTTGAGAGGCCGCTTCAAAAGCTGCCCCTGGCTCGCTGCGAACTCAGGCGAGTTAAAGAGCGCCCGCAGCACGCACCTGATGTCTCCATGCGTCCTGGTGAATTCCGCCGCCACTTTGTCGATCGCGCTCGCAGGCGGCTCCATGCAGATGAAGCGCTTGCACAGCTTGGTGGACACAAACTTCGCCGTGCTGGGGTGATCGCACACGATCTTCACCAGCCGGTCCAGATCCTTCTTGCCACCGCCGGGAGGAATGATCGTGCCCAGCACCTGCTTGATGCCGTCATCATGCCAGTCGTCGTTGAAAAAGGACTCGCCCTGGTTCATCGCAAAGAAGCGGTTCCGGTCAAAAGACCAGCCGCTCAGGCAGCGCGCTGCCTCGGACACATCATGCTGTGTGTAGCCGCCGTGCACACCCATCGTGTGCAGCTCCATCAGCTCGCGGGCGTAATTTTCGTTAGGCTTGTCGACTGTGTTCTTGCGCACCTTGTTGGACTTGCCATCCAGGTATACCAGCATGGCCGGTGACGTGGCGGAAGCTCGGATCAGCTCATGAAAATTCCCCAGCGCATGCTTGCGGATCACATCCCGGTCATCACTGGGCTTCAGATAGATGCAGTCACCCTTCTCCAGGTCGATGTTCAGGTGGTCCGTCCAGAATTCCACCATCACCTCATGGAGCTGACGGCGGCTGTAGATCGCCCGCAGCAGTGAATGCCGGGTGATCTCATCCCGCAGCACGGGCTTGCGGAACTCATAGGCATCCCCGGCACTGAAGTAGATCGACTCAAACCTCTCCGCCCGCAGATCACAGGCCGTGTCATCGATCTGTTCCGGATGCAGCTGCTCCTCCAGCCACTTCTCGCGGCCCATCTTCTTCACCCGCTGCACATCTCCCGGCCAGGGGCCGAAGGCCGCGCGCGAGAGCAGATGAAACTCCGGATCAATCTCCGTGCCGGTCGTCAGAGCCAGCTTGGAGGGCACACCCTCGCCTAACAATCCGCGATTAATCTGCGTCACCACCCGCTCGCAGGAGGTCGCCAGCGCCCCAGCCCCGAGGGCGGCGCTGCGGAGCAAGGTGCGACGTGAGGTCTTCATGGATCAAAAGATCAGGCAGCAGGCATTTCCGTGCTCAGCAGATCATCGCGGCTGGTCTCAGTCACCCGCCCCAGCTTTTCCACCCGCACAAACCAAGTCCGCACATTGATGCCCCAGCCCAGAATGGCCAGCAGCGGCAGAAGCACCGCCCAACCCACCACAGGGAGCAACGCGCAGCAGATCAGCGTCAATCCGCCATGCTTCGTCTGCCTCCACGGCTCCACCTGTGGCCAAAGCCGCTCACCCACCAGTGCCGCGATACCTCCCGCGCCGATCAGCCCCCAGGCCAGCAGCGCCCCGCCGACCAGCACAGCCAGCGCCCCCATTTTCGGGATCTTCGAAATGATCGTGATCAGGAAAATACCTCCCACCAGCGGCAGCAGCCCGATCAGGAAGCTCTTAAACAGTCCTCGTCCCGCCACCACCCGCTGCTTCTCCAGCTTCTCCGGCCAAAGTCCCCGCGACAGCAGCCAAAGCGCAGGAAGCGCCACAACAAAAGCCACTGCGATCAGCAGCCAGGTAAGAACAGTCGAGAAGAGCATGGTAAAAAGGGTGGTGAGGTTAGATGACGAGGGGCTTAACGGGACATCGGCGAGACGGTAACAAAACAATTCACTTCAATTCATCCGGCCGCTTCGGCTTGATCTTCACCCACTCCGCCTTCTGCTCCGGCGTGAGGTCCTCATCGAGACTCGTCGTCGTGCGGTCGATGATGTCCCAGATGTTGATCATGGCCTGCTTCTTGAAGCCCATCAGCTCAGTGATGGCACCATCGACCTTTGCTTCCAGCTTCGGCTTCTGCTCAGCGGTGGGCTTCAGCTTCTTCAAGTGATTCATCGCGGCCCATTTCATGAACTCCGGCTGCTCGGTCTTCTTTTTCCAGGCCGAGTGAGCCAGCGCGCCAAACACAAACCCGATGCCCAGGCAGAACCCGATGAGCAGAGTCATCAAACAGCCGGCTTTAAAACGACGTGAGATCATCATGGCAGAAACAGGGAAGGGGAGATCGGCGACTCGATCAGCGTCGGCGCCAGCGTGATGAAATCCATCTGCCACGCCACCAGCGCGGCGCTCGCGATGAACAGCACTGCCGAGGTCAGCACCGCGCGCAGTCCCAGCGCGGTCAGCAGATCCACCCAGGGCTCAGCGGGTGTGTTTTCAAAACGTGCCAGCACCCTGGTGGCGAAACCAAAAGGCAGCTCGGCACAAACCTCGTCCGGCGCGCCCCGCGCAGCTTGAGCGGCAGATTGCCAGCGTGAGTCGAAGTCATTCATGACAGTAGGATAAAGGGGTGAAGTATTGGTTCCGGATCATCTGTGCCCTCTGCGTTATCTGCGGTTAGAATCGGTTTTGGTTAGGAATCGAGCTTCATCTCATGCGCGATGGCCCGCAGCTTGTGCCTCGCCCGCATGGCGCGCATCTTGACCATGGGCCTTGTCCAGCCGGTGAGCTGGGAGATCTCCTGCGTGCTCTTTTCTTCCAGATCCAGCAGCGTCAGCACCAGCCGGTCGGACGGTGAAAGCTGCGCCAATAGGCGGGTGACGATGCTCTTCGCCTCGCGATCCGGCACGTGCGGAGTGTCCACCTGCTTGTTGAGCAGATACTCCAGCCACTCGGTTTCTCCGTCGCTCAGATCCGCCACCCGCCACTCGGGTCGTGATCGCTCCGCGCGCAGCGCATCCAGGCACGTGCGCACCGTCAGCCGGCTCACCCAGTGCTCGAAAGGCACGCCCGCGCGTGGCTGATAGCTGTCCAGCTTCTGCAGCAGCTTTAAAAACACCTCCTGCATCAGGTCCTCCTCGCTCTCCCGTCGTGGCAGATGATTCCGCACCCAGCGCCGCACCAGCGGATGCAGATGCTCGATCAGCCTCTGTGCCGACGACAGATCCCCAGCGCGAATGCGCTGAAGACAGTCCTGCACGTCGAAACTTTCGGAAATCACGAGGCGCAGAGTTTATGAGAGAAACGAGACACACCGCCAGCCAAACGCGCGGCCGCCGACTCCGGTAACCAAAAAGAAAGCAGCCGGGTCTCGGCTGCTTTCAAGGTGGGGCAACCATCCTGGTTGCCCGGTTTTGAATTCATATGAAGTGCAAGCTGGAAGCTTGCACCACCTGGCTCACTTGCCCTTCAGATCATTGAACATCGCGAAGCCCTGCTCAGGCGTCAGGTTCTCATGCACCACGCCGCGCACCGCCTTCATCATCGCGATCGGGTCTT
>JAZKCU010000008.1:0-187830 GCA_040387935.1 Verrucomicrobiota bacterium
TGTCAGTTAACCAAGAAATCATGTTGTACAGTCATTATTGCTTAACGGCATTGGGGTTAGTAGGGCCAGGTGCTTGCCTGTTATTTCCCGCCAGCTCCCGGCCCACCTCATCCACCTCCATAGCCTGGATGATGAAGAAGACCAAATCCTTGGGCTTGGGCATGCGATCCGTGAGCTGTCCGCTTTCCGGGCTTCCCAGGCCTCCAAAAACTACGCTCTGCCCCGAGCGCATGACCACGCTGCTGGCGGTCTTCAGCGTGTGGAAGATGGGCATCTGCATCTTGTTCTCGGTGATCTTGACGCCAGACGCATCCGGCTGCTCGATGGGTTTTCCATAGTCCATGAAGCCTTCAAAGCTGGTGACTTCCGGCACCAAGGTGAGGTCGATGACATGGTCCGGCATCATCAGCGGCTCCACCTCCAGCTTGATCCCCACAGGCCGCATCTCAAAGGCCGTCGGCGTGGTGGGAATGACGGCCAGGTCTTTGCCCAGTTGTTTCGGCGGCTCAAACTCCGTGGGGTAAATGAACTCACGCGTGACCTCCACCGTGGCCCGCTGGCCGCTGCGCGTGGTCACGGAAGGCGCGCTCATCAGATTCACTCCTTTTTGTTGGGCTAGCTTTCTCAGCAGCTCCGCTGTCTTCTCGGCGCTGAGAATGCCCAGGTTCTGCAAGCTGGGGCTCCCGTTGAGGGTCAGCCCCACGTCTTGAAGCAATGGAGAATCCACGGGAATGCTGACAAAACGGCTCGTGATCAAGACCTGCGGCGGCAGCTTGGCGAGCTCTTTCCGGCAGGCCGTGAGACCGGCCAAACCAACAGCGATACCAATAGCAGGCAGCAGCAAGGCCGCCTTCTGAAGCCCCGAGAACCCATATCGACCCCGACCGGCCTGCACGAGGTTCGCCAGCCTGCCGCGCATGGCTTTGGCACTCGCTGACACAGACATCGCCAGGGCCAGCGGCAGCCACGGACGTCCGGAGTGCCCGCCAAGCGCTGCTACAGCGCCCAACAACTCTCCCGCAAAATCATCCGCCTCCTGCCCGCTGCGCTGCAGGGCGAGATCATCACAGGCCTGCTCACGCGTGCGCTGGCTGGCACGGAACATGAGCCACACCAGCGGATGAAACCACAGCAGCAAGGCTGACAGAGTGATGAGCAAGGACACCAGGATGTCTCCACGTGCGACGTGCGCCAGTTCATGACGCAGGACGAGCCGCAGCCGTGTCTCCGACCAATCTCCTGCCTGTTCGGGAAGGAGAATGATCCTCCGTTTCAAGCCCCATGTCATGGGCACCTGGCAGTCGATACTCATGCGCAGGCTGCTGGCAGGCAGGTGCAGCCCCAGGGCTTCCGCTTCCTGCAGGAAGCAACGCTGCATGACCGTTTCGTCAACAGCACGCGAAGATCTTAGCAGACGGGACAACGAGCGTGCAGACATGATCAAGGCTCCGACGCCCGCCCCAGCACCGGCTAACCAAAGAAGTGTCCAAAGGGAGGATGGCATGCCCTCGGACACGGACACTGTCAGGCTGAGCGCAGCTTCAGGCTGAGGAGCAAAGGCACCCTCCTGAGCCGGGGAAGCTGGAAGCTCGGTGGATACGGCTGACTGCATCACCATCGGCCATGTGACCCGCCAGCCAGGCACCACGAAACTCGCCAGCATCAGCAGTGGAATGAGAAGCAACACACTGGATTGCAAAAAGTGTCGCCGCGCAGCTGACAGTCGCGGAAAGAGAGCCAGAAAGCCGCCAGCGAATGCGAGCAGCAAGGTGGCTTGCAGGGTGACATCAAACAACCAGCCGGAGGTCATGGATGCAGGCGGGATAGCGGACATGGAGGTGTGGGGTTCAGGGTTTCTTGATCTTGGCTTGATCCAGGAAGCGGCGGAGTTCCTCGACCTCAGCCTTGGTGAGCTGCGTCTTCGGATGACTCAGATAGGAGGCCAGCGCCTGGGAGATCGAGCCTCCAAAGAAGGTGCCGATGACGCGACTCAGGGTGGACTGCCCCACCTCCTCTCGTGAATGCACGGGCTGGTAGATGAACTCGCGTCCGTCCTGGCGATGCCGGAGCTGCCCCTTCCCTTCCAAAATCGTGAGGATGGAGCGCAAGGCCGGACGCGTGGGTGGCTCTGCCATGTCCTCCAGGATCTGCGAGAGCGTGGCCTCGCCACGGGCAAACACGAGGTCCATGACCTCCCTCTCTCGACGACTTAATGGCGTGTTTTTCTTCATAGGCTGAAATTTCAGCCTATGTGCGCGCAAACGTCAATCATAAAAGGTTGAATTTTCAACCTTTGATCTGCGAGTTCTACGGAGGTCACCGCAACAGCGCGGTTCCCTTGTGGATGCAGGCTCGATCAAGCATCCAGATGAAACCCCATCGGAATGGGGTTCTACGTCAGACTCATGCATACCACCCCATTCCGATGGGGTGGAGCCCGGGAGGCCTAACTTACTTTTTGCCAAAGAAATCAGCCAGCTTCTTCAGGTCTGTGGCCTCGGCAGGCTTCATGGCGCTCTCAATGACCTGCTGCTGCAGGGCACAAAGCTCCGCCACACCTTTACGGCCGAGAACAAGCATGGCATCCAGCTGCGCCTGCGTGAAGGTGGCTTCCTCTCCGCTGCCTTGGATCTCCACAAAGTCACCGCCCTCGGTGAGCACAATATTGCTGTCCACGTCTGCCTTGGCGTCCTCCTCATAGCAGAGGTCCAGCAGCGCCTCGTCCTTCCAAAGGCCGACACTGATGGCGGCCACCTTCTTTTTCAGCGGCTGCTGGGTGATCTTGCCCTTTTCCAGCAAGCGGTTGAAGGCGATGGCTGCGGCCACGCAGGCTCCAGTGATGGCCGCGGTGCGCGTGCCACCATCTGCCTGCAGCACATCACAATCAATGCAGAGCGTGCGTGAGCCCAGCTTCTTCAGGTCCACCACCGCACGCAGGCTGCGGCCAATGAGGCGTTGGATCTCAATGCTGCGGCCGTCTGGCCGGCCACGAGAGCTGTCACGCTCTTTGCGGTCCAGCGTGGAGTAAGGCAGCATGGAATACTCGGCGGTCAGCCAGCCGCCCTGGATGCCCTGTACCTTCATCCAGCGCGGCACTTCATCCTGGATGGTGGCCGCGCAAATGACCCGCGTGTTGCCAAAGGCGATGAGCACGGAGGCATTGGCGTGAGGAGCGATGTCGAGAACAAACTCGACCGGACGAAGTTGGTCGGCACTACGGCCGTCGATACGGGGCATGGTCTCTGGCATAGCGAAGGGCTGGAGGCGGTCAAGGGCACGTGTCATTCCTGGGAGGCC
The DNA here is from genome assembly GCA_040387935.1 of Verrucomicrobiota bacterium. GTDB lineage: Bacteria > Verrucomicrobiota > Verrucomicrobiia > Verrucomicrobiales > Verrucomicrobiaceae > Prosthecobacter. The sequence continues at coordinate 3,298 of JAZKCU010000008.1, forward strand.
CCGTGCCACAAAGAGGGTATAAAGCGCTTGTCGCGAGCGCTTTGCTGTTCACATGCATGCACCGTTGTTAAACCATTGATCATGACCGAGTGGGATCGCCGTATTCTGGCCGCACAGGGCTATGTGGAACTCGGCCTCCATGAGGAGGCCCAGGTGGAACTCTCCGCCCTGCCGCTGGACATACGGGAGCGCGTGGACGTGATCGAGCTGACCGTGCTGTGCCATATGCATCACCAGCATTGGGTGGAGGGCCTGGCCCTGGCACAAAAACTCTGCCGCATGGAGCCAGACCAGCCGGGAGGCTTCATCCACGCCGCCTTCTGCCTGCATGAGCTGGGTCGCACCATCGAGGCGCTGGATGTGCTCGCACGCGGCCCTGCTGCACTGCGGACGAAGCCCGTCTACTACTACAATCTGGGTTGCTATCTAGCCCGTCTCGGCGAGGAGGAAAAGGCTCTCCAGCATCTGAAGCAGTCTTTTGAAATGGATGGCGATCTGCGCCGTGACGCGCGTCATGACCCTGATTTGCACTGCCTTCGCCAAAAGCTGGAGACCCTCTGATCACTGTTTTTGTTAGCGGACGCCACGTCTCCGCTTTTTTCAAACCGCCGCATGTTTCAGCCCACCCCCAGCCATCTCGCGGACGTCACCGCCTGGTTCGAAGACAACTTCCTCTCTCGTGGAGATCTGGGGGCTTCCGTGTCCATCTGGCAGAAGGGCCTGGAAATCCTCAGTCTAGGCTCCGGCCACTGCGACCGTGGCCGCACGCGCACCTGGACGACTGAGACACTGGCACCCGTCTGGTCCGCCACCAAGGCACCCGCCGCCGTCTGCGCGCTGCTGGCGCTGGAGGAGGCACGCCTGCCGCTCGATTGTCCGGTGAGCGAGATCTGGCCGGAGTTTGTCAGCGCGGGCAAGGGTCACATGTCCTTTGCTCACCTTTTCTCGCACACAGCCGGGCTCTGCGCCCTGGATGAGCGGGTCTCCATCATGAACTATGATGCTGTGATCGAGGCACTGGAGCATCAGCAGCCGCTCTGGGACCCTGGCATGAAGCAGGGCTACCATGCGCGCACCTTCGGTTTCCTCATGGAGGAGGTCGTCCGCCGTGTCACCGGTGCGGAGTCCTTAGGCGCCTACTTCCGCGAGATGATAGGCGGCCCGATGAACCTCGACTTCTGGATTGGTCTGCCCGTGGGGGAGCATGAGCGGGTGGCCACCTTGTATCCCGGAAAAATCAGCATTGCTGATGGTGACCGCCCGTTTCTCAAGGCGTTCAGCACGTCCGGCACACTGACCCAGCGGACCTTCACCTCGCCCATGGGCCTGAATGCCATCCAGGACTTCAACCAGCCTGAAACGTGGCAGCGGGGCTATGCCAGCATGGGTGGCGTGGGCAGCGCACATGGACTGGGCAAATTCTACGCCATGCTGGCCCAGGGCGGCACGTGGAACGGCCAGCAGATCGTGCCCGAGTCCATGGCACGTCAGTTAGGCGAGACACTCTCTGAAGAAGAAGACCTCGTGCTCTGCACTCCCATCGCCTTTGGCACAGGGGTGATGAAGGATCCGATGCAGACAAATCCCGAACTGCCTCAAGGCAAGCTGCGCCAGCACTTCGGGCCTTCGCTCAGCGCCTTCGGCCATCCAGGTGCCGGCGGTTGCCTGGCGTTCGCGGATCCGGAAAATCAGCTCAGCTTTGCCTACGTCATGAATCAGATGGAAACCGGTGCGCTTCCTGGCCCGAAGAGCATCGGCATGATCGAAAAACTGTACGGCCAGAAGGTCGCCGCCGTCTAGATCGGTTCCCAAATTCCAATCCACAAGTTGTGGGCGAACCCAGTCCCATGGTTTGCCCATTTCTTCACCCGTCAGGCTCATCAAGCGCAGCTCAGGAAACGTCCCCCCGACGGGACCTCCGAATCGTAGCCAGCTCTGGCACCTTCCCCAAGAAAAAGCCGCCTGCTCGAAAGAGACAGGCGGCTCAAAATTAGACGGGTTGCAGATGCATCATCAAGGCGTGGTGACCACACCTTCCACACGGAAGTTTTCGAAGATGATGGAGGCACCGCTGGCGGTCTGATCCGCGCCGAGATCCCAGACAGCCGAGATTTCGCCGTAGCTGCTGCCGGCGGGCAAAGCCACAGGATCGGTGACTGGCACGCCATCCATGATGGTGATCCAGGTGCGAGCCACAGGATCGACGGTGATCTCAAACCGGTGGGCACCACCACCCGGGGTGATGTGCTGGGTTGAGGTGGTCACCGTGCCGTCAGCCTGCACCACACGGAGGGAGCCGTCCGCCGCATTGACCCAGAGCGCCGCGAGAGGTGAGCCATCGGCACCGCTGACCTGCCAGGCGAACTGGTCATCTCCACCGGCGGTGCCGGATTCAAGGCTCATGTCAAAGCTGGCGATGACAGAACCGGTGGCGGAACTTGCCCCCTCCGTCTGCTGCCAGATGACGACCGGCTCCGCGCTGGTGATGTCCGTGCCGCCAAACTGCATCCGCACGTCTTCATCGGTGTCATCTTCCTGTGGGTCCAATTTGTTGAGCCCGCTTTTGCCACCGGTTTCCCAGCCCGCGTCCAGACGGGTCAGGGTGGGCTGCTGGACATTGGAACCGCCTGACAAGGAGACCGGAACCACGGTGAGCGTGAAGGGACCGAAGTCCACATAACCGACCTGGGTCACCGCAAAGCCTCCGTAGACGTTGATCAAGATGCGCTGGTTAGGCTGACTGGTAGAGATGACCAAGGCATCATTACCTGCATAGGCCGAGAAGGTGGTGGCACGAGATGGATACCGGGTCACGCCATTAGCACCGACGAATGAAGTGCCTGTCTGGGTTTCGCGGTAAGCCTGCATGTCCAAGTCTGCTGGAAGTCCCGATTCGATCGAGAGGCACTGCAGATACACCTGAACCTGGGTAGGCGTGGGCAGGAAGAGCTCATAATACACGTCTCCAAAGAAGGAGTTGTAGGTCTGCTGCACATAACGGTTGTCCCCCGAAATGTTCACCGTGCCTGACGTCTGCGTAACGATGGTCGTGTTGGAGAGAATATTCTCATACTCGTCCGTGCGACGGAACAGGGTGTCGGTATCCGTCGGCACCGGATTTTTCGTACTAACCGAGATCGGAGCAGGAGTCGTGGAAACCGCAGGCGGCACCGTGACGACGATGGCGTTGGCAGACTCGATCACAAACGTCGCATCCGCGACACCGAACTTCACCGTCTTCACATAATTGAGGTTCTGGCCGTAAATACGCACCTTGTCACCCGTGCGAGCAACGCTCGGGTAGAGTTCGACGGCGGAAAGGCCGGGCACTGGCTCCAGCGTTGGAGAAGGAATAGGCGTCACGGTGACGATCACTTCGGCCGAATAGGTGTCACCATAGTCATTGGACACCTTACAACGGTAGATGCCACCGTCGTTCTGTGCCGCAGACAGGAAGGTGAGTTTGGCAGCGGTCTTGCCCAGGACCGCCCAGAGGTCACCACTCTTCTTTTCCCATGAGTAAGTCAGCAACGGCGAGCCGTTGGTGGCGGTGACGAAGGTCTCGATCTTCGACTCTTCAATGCCAGTCACAGCCGCAGGCTGCACGGTGATGATAGGAGGGCCGCTGGAGGTGATGCTCACAACAGTGCTGGTGACCTTGCTGACGAGATTGCTCACTTCGAGGGCATACTTGCCAGTGTCCGTGGCGGCGGTCGGTTGAATGATCAGCTCATAGGTGATCACGCCCGCAGCAAGGGTCTTGTTCATGACCACGCCTGGGCCTGCGACCAGGGCCACACCATTTTTCAGCCAGCGAACGGTCTGCGGATTGGACTTCAAAGTGCCCTCGTCGGCAGCACGGTCCGTGCCTGTCACCATCACCTGAAGATGCAGCTTTTTATTATACGGAATCTTGGGCGTGGCTTTGGCACCGGTCTCATAGGGGAGGATGGTGGTCTGCTTGGTGATCTTTGGTCCATCGTCCACCTGCAGATAAATCAGGTCAGACAGGTCTGAGCCAGTGGCGAAGCCCTTTGGAGCATTCTTGACCGTGCACTGGTAGTAACCCTGATCAAAGGAAGGCGTGCCATTCGTCAGACCGGAGATGCTCAGTGCGGCAGCCTTGCCAACGATGGGGGTCGCCGGAAGCGCCAGAGCCGCCTTGATCTGAGTCTCATCCATTCCCACGGCGTCAGCGGCCTTCAGGAAACGCCACTCATAAACAAGCGGTGTGGTGCCCGTGGCTGTCACAAAAAGCTTCGCGGTTCCCTTGGTCTGGGCAAACACATTCGGAGGGCTCTGAGTGAGAATGATCGGAGGCGAGATGATCGTGAGCACAGCCGAGGTGCTGGTCACGGTGCCAACTTCATTCTTGATGACCACCTTGTAGCTGCCGCGGTCGTTCCAGGTCACTGGATTGAACGCCAATGTAGTCGTGGTGGCTCCTGTGATGTTTGGAGGCAGCACAGACATGATTTTGCCATCCTTGAACCATTGATACTGTAGCACTCCGTGATTGCCACCGACGACCACTTCATTCGCCACGGTCAGCTGGCGGGGCACTCCACCTCCCATGATGTCGATGGTTTCCTTGGCTGGCTGAGTGGCGATTTTTGGCTTGCGGATGACCACCACGGTCGAATTGGCACTCACGGTAGGCGTACTTCCCACAAAAGGGGTTTTGGGGTTGGTGAAGCCAGCGCTGTATTGATTGACCACCTTAACATGGTAGACGCCTGGACCTTCTGCGATGCCGGGGCCCGTATTGTCAGTGCCTTTGATCGTCAGCGTGGCCGCGATAGCTTTCGGAATCAGCACATCATTCTTGTACCATTGGTAGTACATCGGTATGTTACCACCCATCACCACCTTCAGCACTCCCGTGGCAGCGTGAGTGACGATGAAATTAGCCGCCGGATTGGTCAGGACGACAGGCTTGGAGTTCACCTTCACAGCGACCTCCCGGGTGTAAACCGGCAAGCTGCCTGGTAGGTCCGTGGCGGGATTGGTGACCTTGATGCGGTAAGAGCCTTGGTCGGCCAGGTCCACAGCGTCCACTTGCAGAGTGCAATCACGCCCTGGCTTCGACACCGGAGCTGGAGCGGCGAGATCGACAAACACCGTGCCCTGCTTCTTCTGCAAGGTGTAGGTGAAATCGGGTGTGGCAGCGCTGTCCACCGCCACACTGAAGGAAACATTGGCTGCCTCGGCCAATGGTGCCGTCGGAGCCACGGGCTGGGTGACGATCTTCGGCCGCACATTCACCACGACCACCGAATCCGTGGAATCCTCCTCATCGTTGGTGTCAGCCTCACGCACGGTCACAAAGTAATTGCCCGCATCCGTGGCTTTGGCGCTCGCGATCACATAGTCTTTCGGGCCATCAAGCTTGAGGATGCTCACGCTGGCACCCGCTCCACGCTTTTTCCACGTGTAGAAAAGGCTTTTGCCGGCGGAGCTGGTTGCCGTGACAGACAAGGTGATTTTCTTGCCATCTGCAACCGTGATGATGCCAGGCGGCTGGCCCCCTGGGCTGATATCCACAACCCCAAAGAGGGCGGACGTTTGCAACAAGGTCGCGCCGAGAACAGCTAGAGTGCGCGCAAAAGAGAAGTTTCTCATAATAGGGGGTCGGATTTTACGGGAAAAGCAAATAATCATGTCAGAAAGCCAATACAATGACAATACAAAATTTTTCGGGCAAAAGAGCGCCACCATGTTGGCGGTGGAATCCTGGAACGATTCAACTCATCGCTTCTTTGGCTGTTTTAACAAAACTTCGTCGATAATTCCCGCCAAGGGGCGCGCGCCGTCTCCGCCAAGCTTTTCGTCCAAACTTTCAAGTCGGTGGATGAGATCGGCCACATGTTTACGCGGATACATGCCCCCCGCTGCCTGGCAAAAATGCGTGCGGCAGCCGAAGGGGCGGTGTTGGTAGATGGTGCACCGGCCGTCCGAACCGAGAAGCGGGCAAGCGCCGTCAGGATGAGCCTTTAATGCCTTCCGGCCACTGGCGCGGACCCCCCGGGCAGCATAGAGAGCCTCTCCGAGGGTGAGCATGGGGGTGTGACCTGCCAGTCTAAAATGACAGCACCGGGTGCGCATCTGGCAGTCTCTCGGGAGGGGCCGGGCCTCCAGATCCGCGTAGATGGCAAGGATTTCCTCCCGCTCATCGGGCACGGGCTGGCGGGAAGAGGGTCTCGGCATGAGTCAAAGTCAGCGCCAGCGCTTACTCGGGCACAATGATCTGGTCCTCTGGCTGGACCTGCACGTCCACGCTCGGATTTCCGGCATTACTGGAAAGGTTGTGGATAGTGGCGGCCTGGCCAGAACGGATCAGCTTGACCTTTTTCATGCTGCCGAAAGGCGTGGGTCCACCGGCGGTCATGATGGCTTGGGAGAGTGTCATGCCCTGCTTGTAAGGCACAGCGCCGGGCTTGTTCACGCCGGTGATCATCACGGTGCGCATGGTAGCCGTGCTTTCACCACCATCGATCGAAACCACCACGGTTGGCCGGGTGTAGATTTCCTGGTTGATGTAGTTCTGCTCGATGGTCCGCTGCAAGGAGGACGGCTTCAAGCCAACCGCCCGCACATTCCCGATGTAAAGGAGCGGGATCGTGCCGTCGTCAGAGATCGTGTAAACGCCACGGAGCTGCTGGATCTCATTGTCAGGGATACCCCCGACGGAAACAGTGATGCGGTCACCTTTGCGCAAAGGCAGCTCGCCTACCTGAGCCTGAAGGCCGGTCAGACCGAGGGCCGAACCGATGAGGAGCGTGAGCAGTGTTTTCATGGCAATGACAGACAACGTGGAAGTGAACGGAGGAGTTGGTTAAAAAAGATCACCCTGGGGGCCTCTGGATGGAACGGTGGGCGCGGCTCCCGGTGCGGGAGGCGCATCTGCACGACGGCGGCGGCGCTTCTGCGGCTGCTCACCTGGCGCTGCGGCCTGATTGTTCGGTGAGTAGTAGGTGTAGTAGCTGGTGTAGTATTGATACTGCGAGTCACTGCGCACGTCGACGTTGTTAAGCACAACACCGAGCACACGACCGCCGACATTCTCCACCGTCTGCTTCACACGCATCAGCATATGGCGTGGCAGCTTGCGGTGCTGCACCACCAGCATGGTCATGTCCGCCTCGTTGGAAAGCACGGAGGCGTCACTCACACCCAGGATCGGAGGTGAGTCGATGAGCACGAGATCGAAACGGCTCTTCACATCCGTGATCAGCTCGCTCATGCGCTGGGAGTTTAGAATGCCGGCGCTGTCCGCAGGCAGCAGACCGCTGGGCAGGAAGTAAAGATTGTCCACCGGGGTGCGCACCACCACATCCTCCAGGCGCACATTCGTGGTCAGATAATTGGTCAGGCCGGTGGCGTTGCTGACATCGAAAAGCCGGTGCAGGCTGGGACGCCGGAGATCCGCATCGATCAGCAGCACGCTGTATCCGCCCTGCGCGCACACGGTCGCCAGATTGCACAGCGTGGTGGATTTACCCTCCCCTGCACCGCCGCTGGTGACGGTGATGCAGTTCGCCTCAGGATTGCGGCGGTTGAACTCGATGTTTGTCCGCAAAATTCGATAGGCCTCGGCATCGGGATTGAAGCCGCTGGTGCGGTGCAGCACGCCCACGTTCTTTGGCACCACCGCGAGCACCGGCACACCCAGGAAGCGCTCCACGTCATCCAGGCTCTTCACGGTGGTGTCCATGTACTCCAGGAAGAAGGCCAGACCGAGGCCAAACATGAGACCGAGCACGCCACCAAGCGCCAGGTTGAGACTGATGTTCGGCTTCGCGGGCCGCCCCTCCGCCTCTGCCTTCGCATAGATGGTGGCGGGAGATTTCACCAGTTCGAGGCCTGCCTTCGTCTCCGAATAGCTCTCCTTAAACTTCACCAGCAGTGCCTCGATGTACGTCACGTCATCCTTGGCGATCTTGTATTCATTGTAAGTCGCGCTCTTGGCGATCTGCTCCTTGTCCGCATCGTCACTGTAAGTTTTCAGCGCATCCCGGCGCTTCGTCGCGGCATCAAAACGGTTCTTCAATCCCTGGATGTGGGATTGTGTCTCCATGAGGATCAATTCCTTGGACTTGGCGAGCTGGCTGTCCGCCGTCTGCACCAAGGGATGCTTTCTGCCGAGACCTTGCTGCGTCAGGCCTTCGCGGCTGATCAGCAGCTTCTGATACTCTGCGGTCATGTTGCTCAGGTTCGGGCTGTCCAGACGTAAGCCGGAAGCACGGGCCACAAGCTCATCAGGCTTGAGCTTGTCCAGCTGCTCGATCTCCGCCGAGAGGTTTTGTAATTCGAGATCCGCCTGCAGCATCGCCTGCTCACGAGAGGTGACCATGGTCTCGCCGCTGGTGACAATGCTTGTTCCTGGAGTGATGGACGGCCCGCCGCCCGTCACCCAGTCACCCACGATGCCGGCAGTCTTTTTTGCCTCCTGCATCTTCAGGCGCGCCTGATCACGGAGAGCTTCCTGCTCGGCGATCTGCTTGCCCAACTGCTCCAGCGCCTCGCGCTTCTGTTTCGAGTCAATCTCGATGCGCTGGCTCATGTAGCTCGCGGCCACGGCATTCGCGATGTCCGCCGCCAAGGCGCCATCCTGATCATAATACTCGATGACCACAAAGTCGGAACGCATGCTCGACTGCGCGTCCACATTTCCCTGCAGTCTTCCCAGAGCTGATTGCCGTGAGAGCAGGCCCCATTTTTTCTGCAGGTCCAGTTTTTCGATCACCGGATACAGGGTCTCAGGCTTGGTGATGCTCTCAAACTCCGTCTTCACAAACACGTCACTGCCCACCAACATGTCACTGGCTTCACGATTGAAGACCTGCACTTTGTTCTGCAGACGCTCGATCTTCATCTCCACGCGGCCGCGATATTTCCGCGGCATGATATAGGTGATGATGGCCGCCGTGGCGAAAACCAAAAGGAAGGACAGGCAAATCAGCCCAAAGCGATTGCGGATGATCTGCCAGGAATCAATGGCCTGGGCTTGGATATCTTTGCCGACTTCGTTCATGGTGGGCTGATTATCTAGGTTTGTTGATCTTTTTTCACTTTAGAGTCCGCCAGCGGAGCTATGGAGGGCCTCCGCTGGCGGGTCGAGGTTTGGCTGTTGGGAGAGTCAGATCAGAAAGAGGCAGTCAGGCCGAGGGAGACGTTGTTGCGCTGGTATTCGCGGTTGGAGTCGTCCGAGGAGAGGATGGAATAGGTGTAGTTGGCATCCAGGGCCAGATTCTCAGTGAAGTTATAGCTGACACCGGCGGAGAGCAGGAGGCTGTGCTCGGTCACATCACGCGTGATGGATCCACCATCGAAGTCGCTGTAGGCATATTGCAGACCTGTATGCAGACCCACGCGCTTGTTGAGCTGGTGACTGACGTTCACACCTGTCCGCAGAGAGTAGCGGCTCTCGAAAGTGGAAAGCTCAGCTCCATCAAAACCCAGGGCGCCGAACCAGCGGGCTTGGGTCTTGCGGGCCACTGCATAGTTGAGGGCCACTTCGGCATAAGGTGCTGTTTGGTTTGTGCGCTCGGAGCGCATGAACTCAGCACCTGCGCGGAAGGAACCGGTGAAGCGCTGGCTCCAAGCATGATCCACACCGGCCAGAGCGAAATGGGACTGATAGTCGCGGCCCTTGGCGCTCTGGTAAGTCACGTTTTTGAACCGATATTCCGCCGTCAGGCTTGTACGCTTCGTCAGAGCATAAGAGAACTGCTGGGCGATGAGCTGGGAGAGACGGTCTTCAGAATCTGAAGTGATCTCATCCTCATACATGATGCCGTCCACCGTATAAGAAGTCGTGGTGGAGAAGCGCTGGGACCAAGCGTAGCTCACGTTGAAGTTATTGAACCCATAAAGATACTGGCCGTTGAACAAAGTCGTGGTGCCTCCGAGTGCCATGTTGGGCTGCGCCTCATAGGTCAGATAGAAATTGTTGCTGATTTTCAGACGCTGCGAGACCTGATGTGCAATATTGAAAGCTACTCGCGCATTGTAGAAAGTGCTGTCGTAGCGCTCAATATCGTCCAGGTAGTGGATCGCTCCCAGATCAACGGCGAAACTCCAAGGAGTCGTCTGATCAGCCTCTGTATAAGTAGCGCCAATTCCACCCTGCACATAGAAAGTCTCAAAACTGTCGAAACCAGGAACGGAGTAGTCCAGGTGATCGTAACCGCCACGCGTCGTGATGCTCCAAGTGAGTGGCTCATCGGTCAGGAAATCACCGGAATAATTCTGAATACCCACTAAACCCTGCGCTCCGGCGCGAGTACCTAGGGCAAAAATGCCCATCGCAGTAAGCAGATAGAGGAAGGTGCGCATGGGGAAAAAGAAAGATGAGTTACTGGTGAGGACAGGTCAGAGGACGATCTTTCCAAAATTACGGATAAGCAGGAAGGGCGATATAGGGCGAGATGCAGTCTTTGCCGTTGCAGCGCTTCTTGCCTGGAGGGAAGCCGCCCGCAGGAGGCTGCATCAGATAGATGCCACGGATGGAGGCCGGAATGATATAGTCCTCTTCCACGACGGGCAGCGGGGCCACAGGGACCGGATTCTTCACATCCTTGCCTGACTCTGTCATGACGATTGGCTGGGGAACGGCGGCTTGGGCGCTTGGTGCCACGGCGGTGGCACAGTCCATGATCACACCGGACATCTTCGGGGCCACAGAGATCGCCGTCTGCACAATTTGATTCACCAGTGTCGCATCGGCCTTGGAGGCCAGAATCGCAGCGCGTGTAATTTCGCAAGCGCAAGTCTCATTGATGACAAGAGCATCCTCCACAATCATCAGAACCTTTCCAGGCTCTTTCTCCACAGCCACAGTGACATCGCGCGAAATATCATCGCAAGGAGTGCCCGCGCTGGAGATGACTGACGCCGAAAGCGTGGCCAAAACGCCAAATGTGCGAAGCAAATGAGAGAACATTTTCATGACAGATAATTCTAAAAAATTCGCGTGTTGTAGAGGCCTCTAACTGGAGCGGGTAGTGGGAATCGAACCCACATGGCCAGCGTGGAAGGCTGGAACTTTACCATTAAGCTATACCCGCAGTTAAAGTTATAATAACACGCAATATCTCACATCAGCAAGATATTTTTTAGAATTAACACAAATTGTTTTAATTTTTAGAAAACCTAAAGGCTTATGTTCTCTAAATTTTAAAGATTTCTGTTCTTCATCACTTCTTGAGTTTTAGCATCAAGCCACTCTCTGGCAAGCCGGAGTTGAAATGAACTTTCAGAATTTTTACATCAAGCCGGGTTAACTGCGTTCTGTCCGCCTCGTCAAACCAGGCATCGGCGTTTAGGACTCATCAGACTTTGAAAGGAAAAAGATGCATCACACTTTCAACCTCCCATCGGCGGCTTGCGTTGTCCTTCATGCCCCCAATGGATGACAAAGTGATGGTAAAAAGAGTTCGGCTCACCCTCTTTAGGAGTATGTCATGCTTCACGACCTTTCTGGCAAAGTCATTGCTCCAAAAATAATTGAGGATTACTCGATCAATGTGTGTTAAGTTTGAAATCCCCTTCGTATCGTCGGGGTATCAAGTAATCTGTAACTAGCTCGTATTCAAATCTGTATTCCCTGACATGGAACTCGACGGAGGCATAAAAATTTACCTGCGTGAGATCGGCAAGACTGACCTGCTGACTCCCGAACAGGAAGTGGACCTCGCTGAGCGCATCAAGCGCGGCGATCCCGAAGCACGATCACACATGATCCGTGCGAACCTTCGTCTGGTCGTCAAGATCGCCCAAGACTACGCGAACTACGGGCTTCCATTGCTGGACCTTATTTCCGAAGGCAACATTGGACTCATGAAGGCGGTGGAGCGCTTCGACCCTAATAAGGGTGGCAAGCTCTCCACGTATGCCGCCTGGTGGATCAAGCAGTCCATCAAGCGCGCCCTTGCGAACCAGTCCAAGACCATCCGCCTGCCTGTCCACATGGTGGACAAGATCAGCAAGATGCGCCGCGTGGCCATGGCCATGTCTGAAGAGCTCGGTCGCGAGCCTACTGACGACGAGCTTTCCGAGGAAATCGGCATCGACCGCGCCAAGCTGAGCCAGCTCAAGGTCGCCTCCATGCGCCCTGCATCTCTGGATGCGCCGATCAGTGATGACGACAGCACCGAGTTCGGTGAGATCGTCGGCGACGAAAACGCCCAGACGCCTTTCGAACTGCTCAGCCACAAGAACATGCATGGCCAGCTTGATGGCCTGCTCACGGTTCTGGACGAGCGCGAACGTAAGATCATCGATGCCCGCTTCGGCCTCGCCGGTCAGAAGCCGCGCACGCTGGAAGAAGTGGGCCAGGAGTTTGGCGTCACGCGTGAGCGTATCCGCCAGCTTCAGAACATCGCCCTTCGCAAGCTGCGCCGCGCCCTGCAGAAAAAGGAAGATCCGATTCCGAAGGTCCTCCGTAACGCCGGCTCTAAGAAGAAGAAGAAGGCCGCCGCTGAGAAAGCTGCGGAATAACGCGCCGAAGTCGCGAGGCGTCCCGGAGTGCTGCGGCAGAGAGGCACGGAGCATCTGTGCCTCGTCGACACCGCTCCCTGGAGTATGTTGTTCACGCTTTAGCGTGTTCAATGAACTTCCAAGCACACGCTAAAGCGTGAACAACGTGCCAGTTTTGCAGCGTCGTAGCCTCAAAGCTCACGCGCGTTCCATCGTCACACGTCCGCCACAGCGCATCACCTCACAGGCTTGCGCGAGCCGCTGACATGCGCTGGCAAACTCGTCCGGCGTCTCCGTGTTAAAGGTGAACATGTCGTAATGACACGGCACCACGAGCCGAGCTTCGCAAGCCTTCGCCAGTTCGGCGGCCTCGGTCCCATTCAAGTTCCCGGCCACACGCCGCTCCGGCTTGTTGCCATTGATCGGCAGGAGCATGAGGTCGATCTGACCAAACTCACGCAGCGCTGACATCAGCCCGTCATGCCAGAGCGTGTCGCCACTGTGATAGAGGGTGAACCCGCCACGCTGCGCGATGAATCCCAGGAAGTGGCACCTGCCCTGTTCATCCCGCTTCACCTCGTTATGTGCCGCTGCGATGCCGGTGATCCTCCACTCACCTTCCAAGGTGTCCCGCTCATCCAGACCTTCCAGGACGATGTCCGCATCACCGAGACGCTGTTTCGCCTCCGCCAAAATCGCCACGGGCAGCACCAAGGTATAACCAGCATTGCTTTTCGCCAGTGGCACCAGTGTCCCGGTATCCAGATGATCGGTGTGGATGTGGCTCGCCGTCACCAGCGGAATCCCCGTGAGGCGCGCAGGATCGATGCACAGCTCCGTCATGCGCTCATGCGGCTTGTCCGTGGCGGCATACTTCTTGGTCAGTGAATCCGACAAATACGGATCAAAGAGCAGCGTGGCACCCGCCTGCTTCACCAAAAAGCCGCTCTGGCCTAACCACCACACGTGCAGACGTTCATCGTCATGCGAAACAGAGGCGATATCGGCCAGCAAGGCATCATCTTTGAGCAGCGGTTGGATCATCGCACCAGGGTGCCCATGAGCACCTTGGTGCGCAAGATTACGGTCGCATCCTCCATGTCGCCTCAGCGGAACCAGCCACGGATTCGATCGAACAGCCCAGGCCCGCGTGGCCCTGAGCGACGAGGCTCCATCTGCGGCTGCGCCACGATGCCGGTGTGCAGCTGGCAGAAGCCCTGGGGGATCAGATCATAAGGAAGCTCGTCCTCATAAGCCATGCCAGATGCCTGGCAGCCGCCCGTGGCGAGCTGGCTGGTGTTCCGGCACAGTGCCACAGTGGTCAGAGGCGGCTCCGTCCGCGGCCCGGCAGGGATGTACCCTAGCGCCACCGCCTTCTTCGCCACATCCGCCCAGATCGGAATGGCCATGCGGCTGCCATAACCTTCATCAATGATCGTTGCCGGCTTGTCCAAGCCCACCCATACCGCGCAGGTGATGCGGTCCGTGTAGCCCGCGAACCAAGCGTCTTTGTAATCATTGGTTGTGCCGGTCTTGCCGCCGCCCTTCTCCTTGAAGCCATGCTGGGAGCGCACGCTGGAGGCCGTGCCCTTGTCCATCACCTGCCCCAAGATGCGCCGCATCACATGCGCGACCCCTGGAGTGAGCACCTCCACCTCGATCACTGCCGCATCATAGAGCGTGTTACCCGCCTTGTCCGTGATCTTGTGAATCAGGAAGGGCCGGCGGCGCAAACCGTCATTTGGAAAGACCGTGAAGGCACTCGCCAACTCGCGCGGATTGCCCGCGAGGTTGCCGATGAAGAGCTGGGGGCTCTTCACCGCGTGATCACCTATGCCCGCATCCCCGAGCACACGCAGCACACGATCCAGCCCGGCGTAATTGCCGAGGCGGATCGTCATCGTGTTGCGGCTCTGCACCAGCCCTGCGGTGAGCGTCTGCGCGCCGAGAAATTTGTTATCCGAGTTCTGCGGATTCCATGCCGGGTCCGCGCCCTCGATCTCTCCAGGCTGCAACGGCGCATCATCAATCAATGTCCCAGGCAGGAAGCCGCTGGCCACCCCCGTGGCATAAACAAATGGCTTTACCGTCGAGCCGATCTGCCGCTGCCCCAGCATGGCGCGGTTGAACTTGCTCTGCCGGTAATCACGTCCCCCCACCATCGCGAGGATGCCACCGGTCTCATTGTCGATCACTGCCAGCGCTCCTTGCAGATAGGGTGTGGCCGTCAGTTCCGTGGCGGGATCCCAGGTGACATCAAACTGCTCCTTCGTCGGGTGCTTGTAGCCGCGCAGTTTCTCCACCGCCGTCAGCCGCTTCTCCACGGCCTCTTCAGCCGTGGTTTGCAGTTCTTTGTTCAGCGTGGTGTAGACCAGCAGGCCGCCGTCTTCGATCTCATGGCTTTCCAGCAGCCGGTCCAGATCACGTCTCACCGCATCCAGCGCCCAGTCACCCTGGCTTTGAAACAGCGGCTGCGCGCGGATGACCACATCCGCATAGCGCGCCTGCAGCTCCTCCTCCGGCGTGATCATTTTGAGCGTCAGCATGCGCTGGAGCACATCGTTCCGCTCCTTGATCGCCCCCTCGTAGTTCCGGAAGGGTGAGAAGCGCACCGGACTGCGGATGATGCCGGCGATCATCGCCGATTCGCTCAGCGTGAGCTGGCTCGCATGCTTGCCAAAGTACACCTGGCTCGCCCGCTGGATGCCATACACACCCGTGCCGAAGAAAATGCGGTTCACGTAGTGCTCGATGATCTGCTCCTTGCTCCACATCTTCTCGATTCGGCGCGCCAGCATCATCTCCAGCATCTTGCGATGAAACGAACGGTCGTTCAGGTCCGGATAGCTGTTGCGAGCGAGCTGCATGGTCAGCGTGCTCGCGCCCTGCACCACGCGTCTCTCCTTCAGATTGCGCACAGCGGCACGGGCCACGCCGTAAAAGTCGATGCCCTTGTGCTTGTAGAAACGGCTGTCCTCACGCGCCAGCAGAGCCTGCACAAGCTGCGGCGAGACCTGGCTCAGTGGCACCACGATCCGGTTCTCCCCATGCATCCTCCCCAGCAGCTCGCCCGCCGCATCCATCACCATCGTTCGTTCGGGCATCTGGCCCAGGGCGGCCAGGTCATACTTCTTCGCCATCTGCGCGTAGATGCCCAGGACCACGGCCAGGCTCACCGTGGCCAGCAGGCTCAGCACCATGAAGCTCAGCAGCAGCCGGCGCCGCCAGACGCGCCAACGTGAAAAACTGGACGGCGGATGATGCGGGGCGGGAGCGGGACTCTTTTTCATGGGAAGCGGTATCAGACGCCGCCAGTTCAGTTTCATTCTGGAAACCTTTCTAGCAACTACGAGCTCCAACGACTTCTTGGCCGGGTCGGATCACTTTTACCACGGTTTCAGGTCACAACCGAACGCATATCCAGTCTTGGCGGACAGGGGCCTTCTTGAGCAGGATGTAGTCATGTTCACTGTCTGCGCCGCCCTTCGCCGCCACTTGTCCGTCTCTATGCTAGCCTTCGGATGGCTTTCGAGTTCCCTCACGGCGGATGCCGCCTGGAAAGCCGGAGCCGCCCGTGTGGACATCACCCCCACGCATCCCGTGCGCCTCAGCGGCTACGGCAGCCGCACCGCCGAGCATGAGGGCGTGCAGATGCCCCTGCATGCTAAAGCCCTGGCGCTGACCTGGGACAAAGAAACACCGGTGGTCATGCTCACCGTCGACAATTGCGGCGTGCCCGCCAAGATGCGCGCCGAGGTGCTGGCCCGCGTGCAGAAGGCCGGCTGGAAACTTGAGGATGCGCGCTTCTCCCTGCACTCCAGCCACACGCACTGCGCGCCCATGCTGCCGGGGGTGCTACCCTTTTTGTTCGGCACAGATTTGACCGAGATCGAGCAGCAGCACGTGAATCAGTATGGCGAGTTCCTCACTGCCGAAATGACTGAGGTAGTCATTGAGGCGCTGAATTCGCAGAAGGACGCCAAGGTGGAGTGGTCGTCCGGCAAGGTAGGCTTTGCCATGAATCGCCGGCTCAAGACACCCACCGGTTTTGCCAACAGCCCCAACTATGCCGGTCCCGTGGATCACGCCCTGCCCGTGATTCGCGTGACCTCGCCGGAGGGTGAATTGCGCGCACTCTACACCAGCTACGCCTGCCACTGCACCACGCTGAGCATTCCGAAAACACACCCAGACTGGGCGGGCTGCGCGCAGAAGGAACTCGAGCTGCGCTTCCCTGGTGCTATCGCACTCACTGCCATTGGCTGCGGTGCGGATCAGAACCCTTATCCGCGTCGCGAGCTCGCTCATGCTGATCTGCACGGAGCCCAGCTCGCGAAGGAAGTGGTGCGAGTCATTAATGAGCCCATGAAGGCGCTCTCCGGTCCCGTGGCCTGCGGCAGCAAGGACATCGCCCTGCCCTTCGATACCTTGCCCGATGAAGCCACCTGGCGCAAGAACAGCCAGAGCACCACCAAAGCCACCGCCTATCACGCGAAGCACTTCCTGGGCATGATCGAGCGGAAAGAAAAGATCCCCACCGAGCTGCCCTACAACGTCCAGGTCTGGAGCTTTGGCGATACCCTGCTCACCATCAATCTCCCCGGCGAGGTCGTGGTCGACTACGGCCTGCGCTTCAAAAAGGAAAACGATCCTGCCCGCACCTGGGTCAATGCCTACACGAATGATGTCCCCTGCTACATCCCCTCCCAGCGCGTGTGGGAAGAAGGCGGCTATGAAGCCGGCGGCGCCATGGTCTACTACGGCCGCCCCACCCGCTTCGCCTCCGGCATCGAGGAGATCATCGCGAAGGCCGTGCATGAGCTCGTGCCGGAGAGGTTCAGAGTGAAGTGATGGATTGCCTTGGTGGCAGCACCCTTTGTTAGCCATCAATGTAGACTGACAGACGCCAATGACCCAAGCCTCTTTTTGCTAGGTCATCCATGCTCATCACTACCTGTTTCGCATCGGCCGCCGTTGGGCGGCCTGTCGGTCAGCCTTTGAGCTTTCTCACTATCTTGACAGCCCAGGAAAAACGTTTGTTCACCATGATTTTGACAGCATCCAACGCAGTCACAGGCAGTCCATCCTGCCATCCAAGATTTTGAAGTTGCGCGTTCAAGCTTGGATCAAAGACGATCGCCACCACGTTGCTGCGGGGAAAGTATTTGATCCAATGGGTCCTGTTTTCACTGCGCAGCATGCGGGCTATTTTGAGAAACGCCGCTGGCGTGACGAAGCAGTCGTGGAAGGCCATGACCGCGAGCGGCGACAGAAAACGACGCATGGCGATGAAGTCACGGATCACCGCGGTATTAGTGTGCTCGCCATCGATGAAAACGAAGTCGGCTGGTTCTGCCATGCTGTCCTGCGCGAGATCCCATGAGCTTGCTTCAAATGTCTGGATCTTGGCCGTGTCCGCGCCCGGGATGGCGGAGAGCAGCTCCAGCATCCGCTCTGTCGAGTTTCCCTCATACCGATACTTGAAAGTCCATCGATCATCCGGCTGTTCGAGAGGCCTTGGGTCGATGGAGTAAATCTTGGTGCACCTGGG
This sequence comes from Verrucomicrobiota bacterium, assembly GCA_040387935.1. GTDB lineage: Bacteria > Verrucomicrobiota > Verrucomicrobiia > Verrucomicrobiales > Verrucomicrobiaceae > Prosthecobacter. The sequence goes on from JAZKCU010000008.1 coordinate 21,329, forward strand.
ATCGCGCACGTGCGGCTGCAGGCTCCCACCCAGGTGAGACCCCACCTCGGCGTAGCAGTAATGTCCCGCACCAGCGCAAATCGCCTCGCTGATGGAAAGGAGCGCCATGCGGTCTTCGTCGGAGGATTGTGATTCAATCCACTGAAATTGGGTCAGATCGAAGCTTTTTTGTTTCATAGGAATTCTTGCTGGCCGCCTAACATCAAAGATGGAAGGCGTGGAAGGCTGGTCATCTTTCTGTCCGACAGTTTAAATAAGTGGATGCTTTACCTGCTGCAAGGGTAGTGTCCAGACGAGAAACCCACCCGTCATTCCCTGAACGATCCAGCCTGACAAGCCTCCCAAGAGACTCATCGCGATGAGCCATCGACAATATCGCTTCGAGTTTTCCCGTGCGTGTTCATCCGTGATTTTTCCGCAACCAAATAGTTGAATGACTTTGCCGCAGCACCGGGTAAGTAAGGCGGTATATACATCCTATTAGCCCTCGAAAAATGCTTCGCCACAAAAGCTGCCGTCGTCTTCCTGCTCGACGATGATCGTATGCCCCCAAAACAAGTCACCGTCATCATAGTAGGCGGTAGCTAAACCCCAGCTCGTAACATGAATGCCCTCCAAGGTGAGTCGGGCTTGGAACTGCTCGCTGGTGAGCGGCGGTGAATTCTCGTAGTGGTGCCAGCCTTCATTGTGGACGGCTAGAAGGTCATCTGCGGCCTTGCGGGCAAAGACAGCATGCTGTGTAACCAACCGCGTGAAGGCCGTGCGAGCCTCGAGTGTGACTGTCTGATCATGCTGAGGATCTGGGGTGCCAACAAAGACTCGAACAGAGCCAAGGCCGTCCGGCAAGCTCATCTGTCCCTCCCAACATTCGCGAAGTGATTCCCATATCAGCGAACCGAAAAACTCGTCGCGAATTGATGTCTCCATTGTTCGATCTATTTGTTGGACGGCGGCGTGGGTTCGCAACGCATCAGACGGCATCCTGTCCGGAAAAGCTGCCTAAAAATCTCAATGCTCCCCATTCCGCTGGGGCGTCATCACAATGCAGGTGGTAACATACAAGCGCAGAATTCGCCAACGAGAGGTTATGAGCGGACGCGGCAAACTCAGCACTCTCAACAAAGGTGTCCGAGCCAGAAAAACCGTTTAGCAAATCCCGAACTGCAATTGAATCACATTCAAAACCAACCTCACAAATTTCAGCGAGATCGATGTCTAGTCCCAAAGCTGGACCCACGCTCTCGTCCACACAGCGATCAAAATCGTCTTCGCTTTGAAAAGTGCCTATCCAAATTGAAACTGCCTGCTCGGCTGGGTATGTGACCTTCATGATGCTACGTGGTTTAACGCTTCAAATGAGTGAATGCTTCGTGTTACTCGCCAGTTGCGTTACAGCAATAATCGCGCGAAAAAAATGTCACGTCTGTCATGCATGGATCATAAGTGCTCATTAGTGTCTATCAGTGGTAAGAATGATCGTCTGCCCATCATAACCTAACCATCAGTAAATTAAAACAGCCGCCCGCCGGACCTCAAAGACCGCTGTCTCCGCCGCCCAAGACTCGGTGATCGCACGCCAGTCTTTTCCGGCTTTGATCTGCTCCAGGAGTTTGGCGTGATTCAGCAGTGTGCCGACATAGCTGAGGGCGAAGGAAGAGGGATACAGCTTCTGGAAGGTCACGCCGATGGCCACGCCAGCGGCGACAGGCTGCACGGCATCGCGGTCGGTGATGATGAGGCGCACGCCGCCGCAGGACTCGTCTTTGAAGACGCTGGCGGTGGGTTTGAATCTGACCGGCACGAAGCGCAGGCCGGGCAGGCCGAGTTTGTTCAACTCATAAGCCAGACGCAGATCATTCACATAGGGCGCGCCGAGCAACTGGAAAGGTGTCTCGGTGCCGCGACCGACGCTAATGCTGAACTCCAAGAGGCCGACTCCGGGATACAGCAGGGCGGCTTCCGGTGAGCGCATGTTCGGCGAGGGATTTTGCCACGGCAGGCCGGTCTCGTCATAGTGCAGATCACGCTTCCAGCCTTCACAGCGGATGATCTGCAGATCCGCGCCGATCTTCCGCTCCGTGTTCATCATCTGCGCGAGCTCGCCGACGGTCATGCCGTGGCGGATGGGGATGGCATGGGTGGCGGTGAATTTTTCCTCATCCACAACGGCGGGGCCTTCCACCTGCACGCCGGTGATGGGATTCACGCGATCCAGCACGATGAACTTCTTCCCAGCCTTCGCCGCAGCTTCCATGCTCAGACGCAGCGTTGAGATGTAGGTGTAGAAGCGGCAGCCGATGTCCTGGATGTCAAAGACGAGTGCATCGAGATCCTTCAGGTGCTCGGGCTTCGGTGAACGTGTCTCTCCATACAAACTGTAGACGGGGAGGCCGGTCTTCTTGTCCTTGGAGTCGGTGATCTTCTCCTGATCCAGCTCACCACGGATGCCATGCTCGGGACTGAAGAGCGCCACCAGCTTCACGTCTTTGGATTCATGCAGGAGGTCGATGGTGTTCTCGCGCCGCACATTCATGCCTGTGTGATTGGTGATGAGACCAATGCGAAGGTCTTTCAGCGCGGCGAAGCCATCGAGCTGTAGCACATCGATGCCATTGAGCACGGTGGGCACTTCCTTCTCATCACGCTTCGGCAAGGCATCCGCCACGTTCTTGAAATCAAAGCCTGGAATGCATTTGGCTGCTGCGGTGCCGACCAGTTCATAGAGATCACGCACGCTGCCACCACCGTCTGGATGCAGACGCGAGCTCAGGAAGATGACGAAACTTTGCGAGGCGGGCTCGATCCACAAACTCGTGCCTGTGAAACCGGTATGACCGACAGAGCCGATGGGAAACACCTCTCCCCTAGGCCGGCTGTAGGCCGAGTCGATGTCCCAACCAAAACCGCGCCGTTCAAACACCGTGGGCGCCGTTTGCACCGTTTGCATTTTCTGGATGGTCTCCGCCTTTAGCACACGTGCGCCATCGAGCTGCCCTTTGCCAAGAATCATGCGCGCATACCTCGCCAGATCCGCTGCGGTGGTGAAAAGGCCCGCATGACCGGTCACTCCCCCCATGCGACGCGAGGTGGGATCATGCACCACACCGCGCAGCATCTGACCCAGTTCATCACGCTCCGTCGGCGCGATGCGCGACCGCCAGTCGGCCGGGGGTGTGAAGCGTGTCGAGGTCATCTTCAGCGGCTTGAAGACCATGTCCTGCGCGAAGACGTCCAGCTTCTTGCCGCTCACCCGCTGCACGACCTCGCCCAGCAGGATGAAGTTCACATCGCTGTAGCGAAAGAAGCTGTCCGGGGGTCCTTCCGGCACACTGCTCGTGGCCCGGCGAATGCCGTCCGCATAGCCCGTCCACATCGGTTCTCTCGGGATGCCCGGCTTCAGCCCTGAAGTGTGGGTGAGCAGATGGCGCACGCAGATGAGCTCGCGCCCCTCGCCGACAAACTCTTTTAGATATCGGCTCACCGGCGCCTCGATGTCGATCTTCCCCTGATCCGCCAGAATCATGACACTGGGGAGAGTGGCCACCACCTTCGTCAGTGATGCCGCATCGAAAATGGTGTCCGCCGTCATCTCCTCCCGGACCGGCACCAGGGCGCGGGCGCCTTTGACCAGAGTTTGCGTCTGCCCGCGATGCTCCAGCCACACCACGGCTCCGTTCGGGTTCTTCTTCGCCACCGCCTTGGCGATGAGCTCGTCCATCCCCTTCAGACCCGCCGGGTCAAAGGCGGATTGCGCGGCCAGCGTGATCGTCAGCGAAAGGTAGCAGCAGAGCGTTTTCAGCATGGTCGGCATGCTACGCAGGTCATGCGCCGGCTGCCAAGTCCCAGATCACGCGATCTGCACCGGTTGTCTCACTGGCGGTGAAGTCATGAAGCAGCCCCGCTTGCTGGAGCGTATGGTCTGGCGTATCCCCACGCCATCCCCCTCCATGAGACTTCTCCATCTCACTCCCGGAACGGGCAGCTTCTACTGCGGAAGCTGTCTCCGGGACCACGCCCTCATCCGCGCTCTGCGCGCCCACGGGCATGACGCCATCATGGCGCCCCTCTACCTGCCCCTGGTCACGGACCGCGAGGTGAGCAATCCGGAGATCCCCATCCAGGTCGGCGGCGTGACGCTCTATCTTCAGGAGAAGATGCCCTTCTTGCGCTTCGTGCCGCGATTTCTGCTGAACTGGCTGAACAATCCTTCCATCCTGCGGATTGCCTCCCGCTTCATCGGCATGACAAGTCCTCACGATCTCGGTCGCATGACGCTCGGGGCGCTGAAGGGTGAGGAAGCCAACCAATGGCCTGAGTGGAAACGGGCGCTCGACTGGATCAAGAGTGAGGTGAAGCCGGATGTGATCTCTCTTTCTAATGGCCTGCTGCTCGGTCTCTGCCCGGTCATCAAGCGGGACCTCGGCATTCCCGTGATCGTCTCGCTGCAGGGTGAGGACTCGTTTCTCGATACGCTGGTGGAGCCTTACCGCACTGAAAGTTGGGCCGCGATGCGCGCCAATGCCCAGCATGTGGACCGCTTCATCACCGCCAGCACCTACTACGGCGACAACATGGCAGAGCGGCTCAACGTGCCGCGAGACAAGGTCAGCGTGATCTTCAATGGTCTGGACGTCACCGCCTTCGCCGCTGCGAGACCTGACCCGAACTGGCCCACGATCGGCTTCTTTGCCCGCATGATCCATGGCAAAGGCCTGACCACCTTGGTGGATGCCTACGTCGAGCTGGCCAAGCGCGGCACTGTGCCCCGGGTGAAGCTCAAGCTCGGCGGCTCCACGATGGCAACGGACCACAAATACCTCAATGGCCTGAAGCAAAAAATTGCCGAGGCAGGTCTCACAGGCCGGGTCGAGTGGCACCCCGACCTCAGCTTCAATGACAAGGTCAAATTCTTCCGCGACCTCACCGTCTTCTCGGTGCCCGCGACTTATGGCGAGGCCTTCGGGCTGTATGTGATCGAGTCCATGGCCAGCGGCGTGCCCGTGGTGCAGCCGCGTCATGCAGCCTTTCCGGAACTCATCGAGGCCACGGGTGGCGGCATCCTCTGCGAGCCGGATGATGTGAAGGCCTTGGCTGATGCCCTGGAGTCGCTGCTGCTGGATGGCCAGCGGCGCGAGCGCCTCATCAGCTCCGGAACCGTGCGTGTGCGCTCTGAGTTCACCGCTCTACGCATGGCGGAGAAGTTTGAGGAGATCATGCGCAGCGTGCATCCGAGCCAGGCGCCCCATGGAAATTCCTGAGGTGCAGGCTGGGCTGACGCAAAAATGCGAACCTGAGCACGCATTCAGCGAAATGTCCTACATCCGAAGCCTGTTTGGCATGCGATAAAGCAAAGCCATCCCGCCGTGGATCTGGGGAGCAGGGTGTGACTCTGAAGCCCCGTGATTCACGAGTCATCACTCTCTCATGCCAAACAGGACCGACTCCCAGCAAACCTCTGCCAAGCCTGGCCAGACAGGCAGGCTTCCCGTCATCATCGGACTCACCTGCGGAGTGCTTTTCTTCATCCTCTTCGGCTGGGTATCCTACCGAAACGCCAAGTTTCTCTACGGAGACGCACAGCAGGTGGCGCACACGCACCAGGTCATTGTTTCCCTCGGCAACATCCTGTCTCTGATGAAGGATGCCGAGACCGGCCAGCGGGGTTTCCTTCTCACGAACTCCGCGACCTATCTGGCTCCTTTCAATGCCGCCCATGCGGACATCGATGAGGCCATCGTCATCACCCGGGACCTGACGGTGGACAATCCTGTGCAGCAGAGCCTGATTCAGCAGCTCAAAAAAAATGTCGGAGCCAAGTTCGCCGAGTTGCAGGAGACCATCGATCTGCGGAAAAAACAGGGCTTTGAGGCGGCGCTCGCCGTGGTGGTCAGTGACCGGGGCAAGGCGGACATGGATGCCATCCGTGAAAAAGTATCTGCCATGATTGCGGAGGAGCTTCGGCTGAGGAAAGAACGCCAGGCCGCCATGCTGGATGCGTACCACGTCGCAGTGGCCAGCGGCATAGTGACCTCCCTGCTGGGCATCGGCTTGATCACCATCGTGGCCTATCTTGTTCACCGGGCCACCCTCATCCGGCGGCGGCTGGACTGGCTGCAGTCAGGCAAGATCGGGCTTGGCGCCGCCATGTTTGGCGATCAGAAGCTCAGCGAGCTCGGCCAGAACATCCTGGGCTTTCTAACCAAATATGTGGACGCACACGCCGGTGCATTGTTCGCCAGGCATGGTGATCACTTCAAGCGCATCGCCACGCAGGGCGTCCCTTCCACGGCCTTGATTCCAGAGACCTTCACCAAAGAGGACGGCCTGCTCGGCCAGGCCACGAGCAAGAAGACCGTGGTCCGCATCAATGATGTTCCAGATGGCTATCTCTCGGTGGGTTCCAGCCTTGGCAAAGGCCTGCCTCGCCAGCTGATCATTGTGCCCTCGCATTCGGATGGTGATGTCAATGCGGTGCTCGAGCTCGGCTTCATTCATCCTTTGGAGAGCTCGGTCCAGGAATTCCTCCAGGAGAGTGCTTCACAAGTCGCCGTGGCGGTGAAGTCCGCCCACTATCGGGACAATCTGCAAATGCTGCTGATGGAGACGCAGCGTCAGTCCGCTGAACTGCAGGCGCAGAGCGAGGAACTGCGCGTCTCCAATGAAGAACTTGAGGAGCAGAGCCGCGCCTTGCAGGAGTCCCAGACGCGCATGGAACTGCAGCAGGTGGAGATGGAGCAGACCAACGCGCAGCTCGAGGAGCAGACACAGCTCCTGGAACATCAGCGGGACGAGCTGAACCAAGCCAAGGGAGTCCTGGAAAACCAGGCCCGCATTGTGGAACAGGCCAGCCGCTACAAGTCTGACTTCCTGGCGAACATGTCTCACGAGCTGCGCACACCGCTGAACTCCTCGCTGATCCTGGCCAAGCTGCTGGCGGAGAACCGCGGCGGCAATCTTACTGAGGAGCAGATCAAGTATGCGCTGACGATCGAGTCCGCAGGCAATGATCTCCTGGTGCTGATCAACGACGTGCTGGACCTCTCGAAGATCGAGGCGGGGCACATGGACATCAAGGTGGCGCCGGTTCGCGTGCAGGACCTCGTCGACGAGCTGCGCCGCACCTTCGAGCCGATCGCTGGACAGAAGGGCTTGTCGCTGCAGGTGGAGATCGCCCCGAACATTCCGGAAGCCATCCAGACCGATGCCCAGCGCCTGGTGCAGGTGCTGAAAAACCTGATCTCCAACGCGCTGAAATTCACCGAACGCGGCAGCGTGACCCTGCGGGTGAGAAATGAAACCGGCGAGCGTCTCGCCTTCAGGGTGCAGGATACTGGCATCGGCATCGCGGACGAGCATCAGCGCATCGTGTTCGAGCCCTTCCGCCAGGCGGACGGGACGACTAACCGGAAGTATGGGGGCACCGGGCTTGGCCTCTCCATCTCACGTGAGCTGATGCGTCTGCTGGGAGGCGAGATCCAGCTTGAGAGCGAGCTTGGTCGTGGCAGCACCTTCACGGTGCTGTCACCCGTGAACCATCACCGGGCAGAGACCTCAGGCCCCGCTGTGTCAGCCGCGGAACCGGTCATGCGCAAAAAGACAGGGCCTGTCACAACCGCCGTGCCCGAACCTCAGACATCGGCCCAGATCATTCCTGATGACCGTGACCAGGTCACGAGCACCAGCCAGATCATCCTGACCGTTGAGGATGATTCCAGCTTTGCCCAAATCATGGCGGACATCGTTCATGACATGGGCTTCCAGTGCCTGGTCGCCGGCACCGCGAACGAGGCCATCAAACTGGCGCAGAAGTTTGTTCCGAGAGCCATCGTGCTGGACATCGGCCTGCCGGACAACTCAGGCCTGTTCGTGCTGGAGCAGTTGAAGGCGGATGCGCGCACCCGGCACATTCCCGTGCACGTGGTGTCCGGCGCCGACTATGCGCAGACAGCTCTTTCGTTAGGCGCCGTGGGCTACATGCTGAAACCCGTGAAGCGCGAGGAACTCGTGGGCGCATTCCAGAAGCTTGAGACGCGCTTCACCCAGAAGATGCGCCGCGTGCTGGTGGTGGAGGACGATGCCGTGCAGGCAGATGCCGTGCAGAAGCTGCTGGCCTCCCGCGAGGTGGAAACCGTCTGGGCGGCCACCGCCGCCCAGTGCCTGGAACTGCTTCATTCCACCACCTTTGACTGCATGGTGCTGGACCTCAGCCTGCCTGACGCGTCTGGATACTCCCTTCTCCAGACGCTCAGCGCGGAGGAGCGCTACTCCTTCCCTCCGGTCATCGTCTACACCGGCCGTGATCTCAGCGGCGAGGAGGAGCAGCAGCTCCGCCGTTATTCGAAGTCCATCATCATCAAAGGCGCCAAGTCACCTGAACGTCTGCTGGATGAAGTCACCCTCTTCCTGCATCAGGTCGTGGCTGACCTTCCCGTGGAGAAGCAGAAGATCCTGGAGAAATCTCCGAACCGGGATGCCGCGCTCGAAGGCCGCACCATTCTCGTGGCCGAGGATGATGTGCGAAACATCTTCGCGCTGACCAGCCTGCTGGAATCACGTGGGGTGAAGCTGCAAATCACCCGCAATGGTCGTGAAGCCCTCGAGGCCCTGGAGGCAAACAGTCCGCCCGTGGATCTCGTGCTCATGGACGTCATGATGCCCGAGATGGACGGTCTCACCGCCATGCGTGAGATCCGTAAACGTCCGGAATGGAAGAAGCTGCCCATCATCGCCCTCACGGCGAAGGCGATGAAAGACGACCAGCAGAAATGTCTGGCCGCTGGTGCGAATGACTACCTGGCAAAGCCGCTCGATGTGGAAAAACTGCTCTCCCTGATCCGAGTCTGGATGCCGCGATGAAAAGCACTGCCGCCGAACTCGAAGCCCTGGAACTGCGCCTGCTGCTGACGGCCATTCATGAGAAGTCCCAATATGATTTCAGGGACTACTCACCTGCCTCCCTGAAACGCCGTCTCCTGCAGGCGAAGGACCATTTCCGCTGTGAGAGCCTCTCCGAATTGCAGCACCGCGTGCTGCATGATCCGGGCATCGTGCCAAAGCTGCTGCCCTATCTCACCGTGCAGGTCAGCGAGCTCTTCCGTGATCCCTCGTATTTCCTCACGCTGCGCAAAGAGGTGCTGCCGCATTTGCACACCTATCCCTCCTTGAAGGTCTGGGTCGCAGGATGCAGCTCGGGAGAGGAGTTGTATTCACTCGCCATCCTGTTCCGCGAAGAAGGCCTCGAAAGCCGCACCATCTTCTATGCCACGGACATCAACACGGATGCCCTGCAGAAAGCGGAGGCGGGCATCTATGACATTGATCGTCTAGCCTTGTTCTCCGAGAACTATCGGCGTGCAGGCGGCAAGACCTCTCTCTCCGATTACTACACGGCAGCGTATGGCCGCGCAAAGTTTGATCAAACGCTGAGACGCTTCACCGTGTTCTCGGATCACAGCCTGGTCTCGGACTCCGTGTTTGCCGAAGCCCATCTGGTGTCGTGCCGGAACGTGCTCATCTACTTCAACCGCGGGCTGCAAGACCGCGCGGTGGGTCTGTTCAAGGACTCACTCGTGCGCCGTGGCTTTCTGGGCATTGGCTCCAAGGAAAACCTGCGCTTCTCCGCGCATGCACCTGCCTTCAACGAATTTAACCGCGCGGAGCGTATCTACCAAAAGATATGAACACTCTGCCCGATGCCGCTGTTGTGATTGGAGCCTCCGTGGGTGCCATCGAGGCGCTCATGGTCCTGCTGCCGGCACTGCCCGCTTCCTATCCGCTCCCCGTGTTCGTGGTGGTGCACATCCCGCCAGACAAGAAAAGCGCGCTGGCAGATCTCTTCGCCGCGCGTTGCAGCATCGCCGTGAAGGAGGCCGAGGACAAGGAGCCTGCACGCGGTGGCACCGTGTACTTTGCCCCCTCGGACTATCACCTGCTGGTGGAGGCAGACCACTCTATCTCGCTCTCCAGTGATGAGCCCGTGCTATACTCGCGTCCCTCCATCGACGTGCTCTTTCAGTCCGCTGCAGATGCCTACGGCAGCCGCCTCACCGGCGTGGTGCTGACGGGAGGCAACTCCGATGGTGCGCTCGGTCTTCGTGCCATCGTCAACGCGGATGGAAAAGCTCTGGTGCAAAGCCCGGACACGGCTGAAGGCTCCACGATGCCGCGGGCTGCGCTGGCCAAATGTCCTGAGGCTCGTTCTCTCCCCTTGCTGGAGATCGCCGCCGTCTTGAAATCTCTTCCCGTCACGCTGTCCCCATGAATTTCACCGAGTCCATCAAGTTCCTGCTCGTCGATGATCTGGAGACCAATCTGCAGGCGCTCTCGGCCCTGCTGAAGCGGGATGGTCTCGACCTCTACACGGCACGCTCGGGCCCGGAGGCTTTGGAACTGCTGCTCGTCCACGACTTTGCACTCGCCCTGCTGGACGTGCAGATGCCGGGCATGAATGGTTTTGAGCTGGCGGAGGTCATGCGCAGCACCGAGCGCACCCGCAAGGTGCCCATCATCTTCCTCACCGCCGGCACCGTGGATTCGCAGTACCGCATTCGTGGTTATGACAAGGGTGCGGTGGATTTCCTGGCCAAACCCATCGAGGCCACCATCCTGCTGAACAAGGCCACCACCTTCTTCGAGCTCGCGCATCAGCGGCAGGAACTGGCGAGGATGAACTCCAAGCTCGCTGAGGCGGACCGCCGCAAGGACGAATTCCTCGCCATGCTCGCCCATGAATTGCGCAATCCGCTCGCACCTCTCCGCAACTCCACGGAGATCCTGCTGAGTGGCACCGCCTCATCCAGCGATCGCGAGCAGGCGCAAAGCATCGTCACACGCCAGATCGACAACATGGCACGCATGATCGACGATCTTCTCGATGTCTCCCGGATCACCGAAGGCAAGATCGAGCTGCGCAAACAGGCGGTGACTCTGGAGTCCATCCTGACCGCAGCCACCACGCTCGTGAGTGCAGACTGCAGCAAGCGGCAGCAAGGACTGCATGTCTCCCTGCCCGAGGAGCCTGTCTATCTGGATGCCGACCCCACGCGCCTGGAACAGATTTTTGGCAACCTGCTCACCAATGCTTCGAAGTATGCTGGAGAAGGCTGCCGCATTGATCTCAAGGCTGAGCGTTCCGGCAGCGAAGTCGTCGTCCGCGTCATCGACAACGGCGCGGGCATCGACCCGGAGCTGCTTCCCCGCATTTTCGACCTTTTTGTTCAGGCAAGCCGCACCCTTGATCGTCAGCATGGAGGACTTGGCATCGGTCTCACACTGGTGCGGCGTCTTGTGAACCTGCACGGCGGCTCCATCAAAGCTCACAGCGAAGGCCTCGGCAAAGGTACCGAGTTCGCGGTGCGGCTGCCTGTCATGGCCAGCCCTCCACCCACAGCCGCCGCACCAAGGAAGTCACTGGTGGCCAGCGTGCCTCGCCGCCTGCTGATTGTGGATGACAATGTCGACTCCGCCCGCAGCCTCTCCATCCTGCAAAAGCATCGCGGGCACGAGACGCGCACCGCGTCCTGCGGCAGTGAGGCCCTGGAGATCGTCACCGGCTTCAAGCCGGACGCCATCCTGCTGGATATCGGCCTGCCCGGCATGGATGGCTTTGAGATTGCCCGGCAGATACGTGCCACCCCGGAGGTGGCTGATGTGTTCCTGATCGCCATGACCGGCTATGGCAGTGACCGCGACCAGGAGACTGCCCGCGAGGCGGGGTTCAACAAATTCCTCGTCAAGCCGATCGATCTTGCCCAGCTGCAGGAGTGGCTCCGGACATTGGCGTGAACGTGGAAAGCCCTCTCAGCTAAGGCTTGAAAAGAAGTCTGTCACCCCGCAGCCTGCTTCCCTCAGGAAGCAGGCATGAGCCACGAATCCACCCACCCCTACTGCCCGCAATGCCAGGCTCCGCTGTCGGAAGACGCGCCGCAGGGTTTGTGTCCGGCCTGCCTGATGGCCATGGCCTCCCTGCCCACGGATCAGGACACCATGCCCCTGGGTCCCGGAGATCTTCCGGAGCTGGCAGACATCGCGGCCGCCTTTCCTGACCTCGAGATTGTGGAGAAGATTGGCCGGGGAGGCATGGGTGTCGTCTTCAAGGCACGGCAGCCAAGGCTGGACCGCACCGTGGCGCTCAAAGTGCTGCCCAAGGCACTCGCGGCCACGCCAGGATTCGCAGAGCGCTTCACACGCGAAGGCCGCGTCCTGGCACGGCTCAATCATCCCAGCATCGTCGCCGTGCACGACTTCGGCGAGAGCGGCGGCTACTGCTACCTCATCATGGAGTATGTGGATGGTGTGAACCTGCGCCAAGCCATGAAGACGGGCCGCTTCACTCCTGAGCAGGCTTTGAAGGTGGTGCCAGACATCTGCACAGCCCTTCAGGCCGCGCATGAGCAGGGCGTGCTGCATCGCGACATCAAACCGGAGAACATCCTGCTCGATTCCAAAGGCCGCGTGAAGATCGCCGACTTCGGCATTGCCAAGCTCATGGATGACCGGGCTGCCGAAAGGCTGCTCACGCAAAGCGGCGCGAGGCTGGGCACCGCTCCTTACATGGCTCCGGAGCAGCTGGAGCAGCCTTCGACCGTGGATCATCGCGCGGATATCTATTCGTTAGGCGTGGTGCTCTACGAACTGCTGACCGGGGAGCTGCCGTTGGGAAGATTTGCCGCGCCTTCAGAAAAGGTCTCTGTCAGCAGTGGAGTGGATGCCGTGGTGATGCGCGCCCTGGAAAAAGAGCGTGGTCGCCGCCAGCAGAGCGCGGGGGAAATGAAGACGCAGATCGAGGGCGCAGCCACGGAACCCCATGCGTTCTGGAACCAGCGGGGCTGGAACGGGGAGAGCTTCGAGTACAAGTCCAAGCGCATGGTCTGGGGTCTGCCGCTGGTGCATGTGGTGCGTGGGCGTGATCCCGTCACGGGCAGCCCACGTGAGGCCCATGGCTTCTTCGCCTTTGGCGACCGGGCACGCGGCATCTTTGCCTGTGGCGGCATTGCGCGTGGCTGGGTGGCCTGCGGTGGCTTGGCATTCGGCGGGATCGTGCTCGGCGGCGTCGGGATCGGGCTCATCTCCATCAGCGGTCTGGCGCTGGCCTTGTTGTTTGGCATGGGTGGCTTTTCTGTTGGCTTCATGTCACTCGGTGGCGTGGCCCTGGGCTGGCATGCCTCCGGTGGTGTGGCCATTGGCTGGCATGCTTTGGGCGGCCTAGTTTTTGCCCATCAAGGCGCGGGCGGGAATGTGCATGCCACGGTGGTCGCGACCAAGCTGTCAGACATGCCGGCGCTCACCCGCTGGCTCAGTCAGGCCACACCTTACAGCGTCTTTCTCGGCCTCATCTGGGTGCCGCTGACCTTGCTGATGATACTGGTGCCATGGTGGGCGCGGCGGCAGGCCGAGATCGAAGCCCGCGGGCAGACTGCGGCGACATCCATCAGCGGCTGGGACACTCATCCGCACCGTGTCTTCTGGCTCATCGCGGCTTTGGATTTCGTGCTCGCCATGGGAGGGCTGGCACTGGTGCTCTGGCTGCGCAGCCTGCCGGACCCGAAGAGCCTGATCTTCATTCCCATGATTTTCTCCGGCACGGGCCTGGTGATGTTTGCGGCGAGCCTGCCTCTCTGGCTCCGTCTGGTGCCGATCAATCCGCTCTACGGCGTGCGTCTGCCTGCCACCCTGAAGTCCAGCAAGCGCTGGTATGATGTGAACGCGTATGCCGGCAAGCAGCTCTTCCTTTGGTCTCTGGCCATCATTGGCGCGGGCGTCGCGGGATTCTTCGAGCTGCCACGCCATCAGGAATCCTACTCGTGGGCTGCCGTCACGCTGACCTTGGTGGCGGTGGCTTCCGTCGTGGTCTCGACCTTGTGGTGGATGTATCGTCATCCTGCGGATGGATCCAAGGTTCGCTCAAGCCGCCTGATCCATTGGGGTGCACAAGCTGTGATCGCGATCGTGATCGCACTTTTTGTTCGGTCATTCATCGTTGCTGCCTACAAGGTGGACGGCGGGGCCGAGACAGGAATCATGAGGGGGAGCCACTGGCTGGTCTCTCGCCTGGACACGGGGTTCGCGCCGGGCGATGCCATTGTTTACGAGCATGACAGCCACCAGCACTGGCTGGCCCGTGTGGTGAACAGGGAGGAGAAGGGCCTGATGGCCAGGCGTGGCGGCGTGGATGGGGAGTTTCTCATCCCGTGGGACAAGGTGCTGGGCAGGCTGCTCTTCTCCCACTTCACGCCGAACGTGGCGGAGACCGGCCTAACCAGCAATACCCCCACGTCAGCAACTCGGAAGGAGCCTTTCAGCGACATGGTTCCCGCACCGGCCACGGAGAAGGCCTTGAAACGACTCCCTGAGCTGCTTTTCATGCGCATGGCTCCCAACGACCAGCCATGGATGGAAGGCCTGCATGATCCCAGAGGAAAGCCTATCGAGATCACGGACGAGCTTCGCAAGGTGCTGGCGCGCACCACCTCAGGCGCCAGCAGCCATGACAAGGATGAGTGCTGGCTCATCTTGTGGTTCCGGCATCCGGACTTCGACACCACCACCACCCTCAGCGCGCGCTTGGTGGACAAGGAAGGCAAGCCCGTGTCCACCAGCGGTGCCCTGGCGCGCAATCAGAGTTGGCAGCCCTGGGATCTGCAGGGAGACAGGATCGAGTCCATCGTCATCAGCGCGGGACCTCGCAATTCGTTGCCGACTCATGCGCAGATCGAAGTCAGCTACAGCCTGGGGCCGTGGGATGAGACTAGCCTCATGGACAAAGATCCCTCCCACAGCATCGCCACCACGGACTGGATCAAGGGCGGGGTCGGTGCGGCGGAAGATGGAAACGCCTTTGTGAGCTGGCTGCGCCGCTCTCCGGAACGGCAGGTGCAGTGTGTGGCCCACCTGAAGAAAGGCGGTGCCCGGCTCGGCAATGTCGGCGTCACCTCCAGTGACAAGGACATCATGGATCAGTGCCGCTTCCGCGTGAAGCTGGGTGAAGTGGATCACTTCGAGATGCGTGTGCGTGAGATCCGCAAGACCACCTATGCGGATGTGGTGCTGCCGCCGCTGCAGGTCCCGGTGGTGCATGTCTTTTACGCTCCACGTTCGGGCGATGTGCCCTGGACCCAGGGCATGACTCTGGCAGATGTCTTAAAGCAGGCTGGTTTCAGCGAGTGGAAGATGCCCGCCTTTCTGGGACATCGGCGGGACGGACGCGGCATGGATGTCCAGGTGAATGAAAAGACCCTGGCCAACGAGACGCGTCCGGGTGACACCATCATCCTTCCTTTCACTGGGAAGCCAGCGAGCACCACTCCACAGCCGCAAGTACGACGCCGAGACCTGCCGCCCCCATGAATTCCCCCTTTCAGGCCACCCGCTGGACCCTCATCGCACGCTCACGCGGCGGTGACACGTCCGCCAAGGCCGCGCTCAGTGATCTGTGTGCGGCCTACTATGCGCCAGTGGTGGCTTTCCTGCGCAGCGAAGGACGCACGGACGATGCCGCACGGGAGCTGGCCCATGGCTTCTTTGCCCGGCTGCTGGAGGGCGGCAGCCTGGAGCAGGCGGAGGAAGGGCGTGGCAGATTCCGCTCTTATCTCCTTGGCGCGTTGAAACACTTTTTGTCAGACCAGCGGGACCGCACCATGGCCGCGAAACGTGGCGGTGGTGCTGAGCACACCCCGCTGGACGCGTTTGGAGAAGGCAGCGCGCCGGGTCTCCAGATTGAAGATGCCAAGGTCGCCACGCCCGATGCCGCTTTTGACCGTCAGTGGGCGATCAGCCTGCTGGATTCCGCGCTGCGTGATCTCGAGGCTGAGATGCTGACAGAAGGCAAGCAGAGCGCCTTTGTGCTTCTCAAGCCCTGGCTCACCGGTGATCCCGAAGCCGCCAGTCAGGCGAGCATCGCTGAAGCTCTCCAGATGAGTGTGGATGCCGTGAAGCAAGCCGTGCTGCGCCTGCGCAAGCGCTTCCGGGCGCTGGTGAAGAAACGCATCGCCGACACCGTGGAAGGCACGGCACAGGCGGATGAGGAGTTTCAGCACTTGATGAGCGCACTGAGAGGCTAGCCGCGAAGCGTGAGCGTCCCGGAGGGCGGTGTCGAAGAGGCAAGGATGCCCTTGCCCCTCTACCACTGCGCTCATGGACGCCTTGCGCTGATCAAGACTTCTCGAGACCGAGGTAGGCCTTGGCGTTGGCGTAACAGATGTTCTTCACCATGCCGCCGACGAGATCAAAGTCCGCAGGCATGACCCCGGACTCGATGTCATTGCCGAGGAGGTTGCACAGCGTGCGGCGGAAGTATTCATGACGCGGGAAGGACATGAAGCTGCGGCTGTCCGTGAGCATGCCGATGAAGCGGCTCAGCAGTCCGAGATTGCTCAGCGCATTGATCTGCCATTCCATGCCTTCCTTCTGGTCCAGGAACCACCACCCGGAGCCGAACTGCACTTTGCCCGGCGTGGTGCCATCGGCAAAGTTCCCCGCCATGGTGCCGAACACATAGTTGTCCGCTGGGTTCACATTGTAGAGCACGGTCTTTGGCAGAGCGTTTTCAGAGTCGAGCGCATTCAGGAAGGCCGAGAGGGTTTCTGCCTGTGGATAGTCGCCGATGCTGTCACAACCCACATCCGCGCCGATCTCACGGGCGAGGCGGGCGTTGTTGTTGCGGATGGGCCCCAGGTGGAGCTGCATGGTCCAGCCACGCTTCGCGTTCAGACGGCCGACGTGCATCATCACATAGGTGCCGAGGATCTCCATGTCATCCGGGTAGATGCGCTTCACATTGGAGCCGCGATAACGGTCAAACAAACGACGTGCGGCGACCTCTCCGCCAAAGTTGGCAAAGCAACTGTTCAGGCCATGGTCACTGAGACGTCCGCCGATGGCGTGGAAGGCGTCATGCCGCTTCTCCAGAGCCAGCAGCAATTTGTCGAAAGTGCTGATGTCCACATTCGCCATCTTGCCGAGCTTGTCACACCAGGCGTTCCAGTTGAGCGAGTTGGTGATGGCGAAGGCTTTGTCAGGGCGGAAGGTCGGATAGACTCCCACTTCGAAACCATCGGCAGCGCACTTTTCATGCGCGGAAAGGTCGTCAGAAGGATCATCAGTGGTGCAGAGAGCACGCACCTTCTGGTCACGCAGGATGTCGCGGGTGCCCATGCCCCAGGTATTCATCATGGACTCCGTCTGGTCCCAGATGGCGGAGGCCGTCTTCTCGCTGAGCAATTCATCGATGCCAAAATACCGCTTCAACTCCAGATGGGTCCAGTGGTAGAGCGGATTGCGCAAAGTATTGGGCACGGTGGAGGCCCAGGCCATGAATTTCTCCTTGGGCGATGCCGAACCGGTGATCAAAGATTCTGGGATGCCATTACACCGCATTGCGCGCCATTTGTAATGATCACCCTCAAGCCAGATTTCATGGAGGTTTTTGAACTTGCGATCTTCCGCTATATCCTTAGGCGGCAAGTGATTATGGTAGTCAATGATCGGCTCATCTTTGGCAAATTCATGGAACAGCCGTCGAGAAGCTGCGCTCGAGAGGAGGAAATCATCGTGGATGAAGGACATGGAAAGAAAAGGGGTGGAGAATGTTTTGACAGAATTGGTGCTATTTTGAGGATGGCAAGGGTCTTGTCTCACCTTGATGAATGCTTTTTTTGCGAAACTTAGCGCCTGTCTGATGCTGGGCGGGCTAACCTCATGTTCGACCCTCACCTTCTACACGCAGGCCGTGGGTGGCCAAATGGAGATGCTGCGTAAGGCGCGCCCGGTGAGTGAGGTCATGGTAGACCCCAAATCAAAGCCTCTGCTCAAGGAAAAGCTCACCACCGTGAGCGATATCTTGGCGTTCGCGCAGAACGAGTTGCATCTACCCGCCGAGGGCCAATACCGGCGCTATACTAACCTGGGACGGCGTTATGCCGTGTGGGTCGTCTTTGCCGCACCCGAGTTCAGCGTGAGCCCCAAGACGTGGAGTTATCCCCTCCTCGGCAGGCTTGCCTACCGGGGCTTTTTTGAAGAGAAGCTGGCGAATGAATTGGCCGAGGAACTCCGCAAGGAGGGCTACGATGTCTATGTGAGCGGTGTGGAAGCCTACTCCACCCTCGGTTTCTTCCGAGATCCTCTGCTGAACACCTTCATCGGCCGCAGTGATGCCGACCTTGCCGAGCTGCTCTTCCATGAGCTCACCCACCAGAGGCTGTATCTGAGTGGGGATACCAACTTCAACGAGGCCTTTGCCACCGCCGTGGGCCAGGAAGGTGCCCGGCGCTGGCTGCGCGCGCGAGGGCGGCTGAAGGACCTCGCCCAGTATGAAAAGGAGCAACGCGTGGAGCGGGAGTTTGTGACGCTGGCCTTGAAAACGCGGGGAGACCTGAAGGGGGTCTATGCGCAGACGTATCGGAGCCGTGAAACTGAAAGACTGCAGAAGAACCACACGCTGGCCCAGTTCCAGCAGCAGGCGCTCGCCCTCGACCGTCGTCATGGCGATGCCATGAAGATCGAGCGCTGGTTTCAGAAGCCGGTGAACAATGCCCGCCTGGCCACGCTGTCTTCCTATTACGAGATGGTACCTGGATTTGAGGCCATGCTGGCTCGGCGCGAGGCCAACCTCGAGACCTTCTTTGCCGATGTGGATGCCATGCGGCCGCTCAAGCCGGATCAACGTCGGAAGCAGGTCATGCAGGCCATTCCCAGCCGATGAAGCGGGCGATTCTGTGGCTCATCTTCCTCGTGATCGCCGCCTGGATCACATGGCTGCTCGTGCCCCGAAACGATCCCTTCCCCTCTGCATGGCAGGCATGGCAGTTTCGTGATGCTGGGATCACGGAGGAAAAGGTCCGGGCTGCTCTGGCGGAAGACAAGAGTCTCCGCGCTCAGCGCCTAACCGCCGGTTTTTCAATTGATGTGTCGGATCAAGTTCGCGAGGAGCTCCACCACTGGGAAGACCAGTTCCATCTCGGTGATGCTGACCGTGTAGAACGCCTGGCTTTGCAAAAGCTGACCAAGTCAGACATGCGCCAGCACATCGTGGAGTCTTTGCAGGATGAAGCATTCGTGGAGTCGCGCCTCCCACCCATCCGTGAAGAAGCCGCCCGTGCTTGGTATGACACGCACAGGGACGAAGTGCGCATCCCCGCGCTGCATCGTGTGCATCATATCTTCCTCTCACGTCATGTGCCCGGAAAGCCGGACCGTGGCGCCGAGATGCGGGACATTCACCGTGAGCTTCAAAAGGGCACGGCCTTTGCCGCCCTCGCTGCCAAATATTCCGAAGACGCGCGCAGCAAGGTTCTCGGCGGTGACCTGGGCTGGATCAACGCGGCACGCATGCCCAAGGACTTCATGACGCAGGTGGAAACGCTGCGTGTGGGAGTGGTCAGCGCCCCTGTCGAGACCCAGCTCGGCTGGCATCTGCTGCTCATCACCGAACGACGAGCCTCCCGACTGCCGTCCATTGACGAAGTGCACGAGGAGATCAGCGCCTTGCTCGATTTCGAGCAGAGGTCACGGCTCAAGCCTTGAGCGCTTCTCAATTTTCGGAGGTGCATCCTGACTCTCGCGGGCACAGATTCAGACATGCTGTATCTCGATGCCAATGCCACCACGCCACCGGACCCGCTGGTGGTGGAGGAAATGCTGCCGTTTCTCATCCAGCACTATGGCAATGCTTCAGCCAGCCATGCGGGAGGGCGGCGTGCGCGACGTGCCGTGGAGAAGGCGCGTGGCCAGGTCGCCAGCCTGGTCGGCGCGCAACCGGAAGAGATCATCTTCACCAGCGGCGCCACGGAGAGCATCAACAGCGTCCTCTCCTTTGCGCAGCAGGAGTGGCCAGAGAGACCCCTCCTCATCACCAGCGCCGTGGAGCATGCCGCTGTGGTCGAGTGTGCGGATCGCTGGGAGCAGCGCGGAGGCCGTGTGAAGCGTGTGCCAGTCAATGAACACGGTGTGATCCGGCTCGATGCGCTCAAGACAGCCCTCGAACCTGGAAAAACCGCGTTGGTGTCCATGATCTGGGCGAACAATGAAACCGGTGTGATCTCCCCCATGGCCGAGATCGCCGCCATGGCTCATGAAGCTGGCTCGCTGGTGCATGCTGATGCCGTGCAGATGGCGGGCAAAGCGGAGATCGAAATCAAAAACGTGCCCGTGGACTATCTGAGCCTCAGCGGCCACAAGATGCACGCGATCAAAGGCATTGGTGCATTGTTCGTTAGCCGTCACGCGCCCTTTCGCCCCCTGCTCATCGGCGGAGGTCAGGAGTCAGGCCGCCGCAGCGGCACGGAAAATGTGCCAGGCATCGTGGCCATGGGCAAGGCCGCCGAGCTCGCTTCAAGCTGGCTCCAAAGCGGCCGCCCTGCCGAAATGGCTGACCTGCGTGATGAATTTGAGCAGTTGCTCATGGACGGCTGGCCGGGAGCCATGGTCCACGGAGCCGATGCACCACGCCTGCCGAACACCACCAGCATCTCCCTGCCCGGCGCCGATGCCGCAGGCATGCTCATCGTTTTGGATCAGCGTGGCATCGCCTGCTCCGGCGGTTCCGCCTGCCATACAGCCTCCCTGCATCCATCCCATGTCCTGGAGGCCATGGGACATGATGCCACGCATGCCGGCAGCACCCTGCGCTTTTCCACCTCACGCATGAACACTCGTGACGAGGTCATCTCCGCCGTCACGGAAGTGCTGCGCGCCGCGAGACATCTGACCGAGCAAAAAGGGCTTCTCGCCTAATCAATTAATCTTCACCACCCCCACCGTCGCGTTGTCCTGCCGGTCAAAATTGATCCGGCGGATGGCGAAGAGGATGGCGTCGGCGATCTTGTCCGCAGTGGTGTGCCTGCCGAAGCTCAGCAGTTCTTCCAGCGCCTTGTGATCGAGGGTGAAGATGCCATCGCTCGCGGCGATGACGATGTCTCCCGCCTGGAGAGCCATGGGCTCCTGAGGGAAGTCAATCAATGCCAGCGGATAGCCGAGCACGGCGCTCTGCAGTGTGTGGCGCTCAGGATGGTTCGCCATCTCTTCAGCGGTCAGGAGACCCTGCTTCACCCGCTCCTCCAGGATCGGTGTCAGCGAATGGTCCGCATTGATGCGCATGAGATTGCCGCGACGGTACAGGAAGAGCGGCGAGTCACCCACGCTGATCCACTCCATCTGGGTGCGCGAAACCAGCACCGACAGCATGGTGGTGCCCATCGGCGGAGCCACGGAGGGCATGCGCGCCGTGATCATGCCGATGGTCTCGTTGGAAGTGTCCAGCGCAGTCCGGAGACGGAAGCTTTGGCTGCCAGGATGCTCGTGGAAAGCACGCACAAAGGCATTCACCCCCACATAGCTGGCCACGCTGCCACCGGCGTGCGCACCGAGGCCGTCCCCCACCACGAGCAGCAGTCTTTGGAGAGAAGTCTCACCAGGTTCCGCCGCATCGGCAAAGGCATAGTAGTCCTCCTGATTTTCACGCTTGCCACGGTATTGGCGCGCGGAGAAGTCCTGCTCCTGCACGAAGGGTGCAGATGGAGCAAGGTCAGGCATGATGGGGATCGAGAAGCGGGCGGTCACTCGGCGGAAAACTGGAAGACGGTGGTATGCTCATACGTCTCTCCCGGGCGCAGAGCCGCGGAGGGAAACTGAGGCTTGTTCGGACTGTCCGGAAATTTCTGGGTCTCGAGGCAGAGGCCATGGCGCTTTTCATACACATGGCCACCCTTGCCCGTCGTGCCCTTGAGATGGTTGCCGGAGTAAAACTGCACGCCCGGATCGGTGGTGCTCACGGTCATCACACGGCCGCTTTTTGGATCCTTTAATCGTGCCGCCAGCTTCAGGCCGCTGCCTTTGAGGACATAGTTATGATCATAGCCGATACCCTGGACGATCGGCTTGTAGTTCGTGTTGATGCGCTCGCCGATGAGCTGCGGCTTCGTGAAGTCCAGCGGTGTGCCGATCACACTCTCAAGCTCTCCTGTGGTGATGAGATTGTCATCCGTGGCGGTGAACTCCTCAGCGGGGATCATCAGCTCATGGCCGAGGATATCTCCGCTGCCTTCACCCGCCAGATTGAAGTAGCTGTGGTTCGTCAGGTTCAGCACCGTCGGCTTGTCCGTTGTGGCGCGGTAGTCGATCCGCAGTTCATTGGCCTCCGTCAGCGTGTAAGTGACGATGGATTCCAAGTTACCGGGGAAACCCTCCTCACGATCAGCGCTTGTGTAGCGTAGTTGCACCGCGTTTTGCGCCTCGAGCACCTGCCCCTTCCAGACCTTCCTATCAAAGGCCTCCTTGCCACCGTGGATGTGGTTCTTCCCGGAGTTCGCGGTCACCTCATACTGCACGCCATCCAGCGTGAAGGCAGCCCCGCCGATGCGGTTGGCATAGCGGCCGGTGAGGCAGCCGAAGTGCGGATGCTTGCCCAGGTAGGGTTCCAGCGTGTCAAAGCCGAGCACCACGTCCGCAAACTGCCCCGCTTTGTCCGGCACCTTGATCGAGACAATGATGCCACCCCAGTCGGTGATACGCACCTCGACACCCTTCGGGTTCTTCAGGGTGTAAAGCTTCACTTCCTCACCAGACGCGGTCTTTCCCCAGACTTCAGACGACACGGAGGCATGAGCAGCAGCGGACATGGCGATGAGCAGCAGGGCGAGAACGCAGGTTTTCATGGCGGGTAGGTTGGGAGTTGCCAGAAAGCTTGTTCTCAGAAGCCACCGGAAACGACAAGGAAAAAGGATGACTAGCCACATCCCCCCAGACGGAAAGGGAAAGAACGAAAAAAGCGGGCTTCCGAGGGCTACTCCTGCGCAGGCCGGAAAGTCGCAGGAAACCGCCGCCAAAGTCCATGGTGTGAAGCCAAAAAGTGCGAAATCCTGCCAGCTTGCCCCGGAGCACGCGTTTGAAAAAGACTCACCATGACGAAGCCAGCCCTCCTCGCCACCCTCCTCCTCCCTGCCCTGCTCTCCGCTGAAGACCGTTGGTACAAGGGCAACACGCACACCCATTCGCTCTGGAGTGATGGCAATGACTTCCCGGACATGATCTCCGCCTGGTACAAGGACCAGGGATACGATTTCCTGGGCATGTCCGACCACAACACCCTCAACGCCGGTGAGAAGTGGGTGCCCGAGGCCACCATCGAGAAGAAGAAAATCGCCCTCGGGCCCAAGGTGCTGGACAAATACCGCAAGCGCTATGGCGATGACTGGGTGGTCACGCGCAAGGATGCCAAGGACCAGGTCGAGGTGCGTTTGAAGACTCTGGAGGAGTATCGCGTGAAGCTGGAGGAGCCCGGCAAGTTCCTGCTGGTCCAGGCAGAAGAAGTCACCGCCAGCTTCAACAAGGCCCCCATCCACATCAATGCGGTGAACCTCGTCGAGAAGATCGAGCCGAAGAAGGACGTGCAGACGCTCCGCGAGACCATGCGCCAGAACCTCCAACTGATCGCGGAGCAGGCTGTGAAAACAGGTCGGCCCATCATCGCGCATGTGAACCATCCGAACTTCCGCTGGGCCATGACGGCGGATGATCTGGCCCACGTCATCGAGGACAAGTTCTTCGAGGTCTACAACGGCCACCCGAGCACCTACTACGATGGTGAAGCCACGCGCGTGGACTCCTCCTGCGAGCGCATCTGGGACATCGCGAACACCATCCGCATCGCCGAACTGAAGGCGGCGCCCCTTTTCGGCGTGGGCACCGATGACAGCCACAACTACCACGGCGGTGCCACCACCCCGGGGCGCGGTTGGGTCATGGTACGCGCTGACAAACTGGACGCGAATGCCCTGATCGAAGCCATGCAACGGGGCGACTTCTACGCCTCCACCGGCGTGAGTTTGGAGGAAGTGAGTTTTGACAAAGGCACCCGCAAGCTCAGCCTGAAGATCAAGGGCCAGCCCGGCGCCAAATACCGCACTGAGTTCCGCGGCACGCTAAAAAACTATGACCGCGCCGTGAAGGAGGTGGATGCGCCCACCGCTGATCCGCAGCCCAAGCGCCTGCAGCACGGTGCTGACATCGGCAAGATCCTCGCCAGCAGCGAAGGCCTGGAAGCCAGCTACACCCTGACCGGCGATGAACTCTATGTCCGCGCCATTGTGACCTCCGACTTGCCCATGGCGAATCCACCGCAGCCTGATCATGTGCAGCGCGCCTGGACCCAGCCCGTGGGATGGTGACCGTGATCACGCGGGCTTGGAGTTTGGTCCTGGCGGCAGACGTGAGTCTGCCGCTATTCATTTAAGTCTCGCCTCCTGGTCGATCCAAACAACCATAAAAAAAAGAGGCGCGGACTTTTTGAAGGGTCTCGCGCCTGACGACCACCTCCCTGGTTCTGTTCCGTTAAGGTCGAGTTCAGTTCCGTGGTCACTAATGGATCGCTTGTGTCCCTTCGACCGGATGTATCATGTGAAACTTTTTTCAATGAAAAGGGCCAAGACAGGCGTGCGCCCATCTTGGCCCTTTCTGAATGCTTGATCTCCGCTTACGGCACCATGACTGCCGGAGTCGCCTCCAGGCTCATGCGGTAGAACTTGGGAGCCGCCGTCGAAGGTATCGGGTCCTCGATGGTGGCACTGCCGGCGGTGGAGAATGTAAAGGTGCCGATGCGGCTCCAGGCATCCAGGTCACTGCTGGTTTCCAGATGGTAGTTCACCCCTGGACGGACATGATTGAGCTGGAGCTGAACCGTGCCGTCGACGGTCACACTGCCACTCACGGTGGGTGCCGTTGACAGCGTCTCGCTACCATCCAGCGGGTCTGTGCCAGCGAGGAACTCGAAGTAGTTGCTCTGGCCATCGAAGTCCGCATCGCCATCACCGTCAGCGGTGGCAAGGTCGCCCCATGTGCTCTGTTCGAAGGCGTCGGCAATGCCATCGCCATCACTATCGGCAGGGTTCGCGATCACGCTGATCACCAGGGTCTTCACCGCGCTCTGACCACCGTAGTTGTCAGCCCCTTTGAATTGGAAGCTGGCCACGCCGGTGAACCCATACGCCGGGGTGTAGGTCCAGGTGCCGTCCACGTTCAAGGTCAGCGTGCCCTGGCTGCTGGTGGTGCTGCCTGCGGCATTGAACAAGATGCGGTCGCCGTCCGTGTCGAGGCCAGACAACTGGCCGCTGACTGGAACGTAGGCCAGGGTGCCGGCGGTGGCATCACTGACGGATGGGGCCGCATTGACGATCAGCTCATCCGGGAAGTCAGCCGGCATCTCCTCGTCATACGGAACTCCAGCACGAACCGGGATGGCGTAGGTCCAGAGATCGCTCATGCGTCCCGTGTTGCCAAAGCTGTCCGCTCCGCCGCCGCCGAAGATCCACAGGCTGCCGTTCAGCGTCACCCACGTGCTCGGGGTGAAGCGGCCGCCGGGCTGGTTGCTCGCCGCGAACTGTCCCTTGGTGCCATACACACCAGGAACGCTGAGCGTGCCTGCCGCGCCCTGTTTCCAGGTCCACTGATTGGTGCCGATGTCGTAGATCCAGACATCGTTGAAGGTGAGGAAGCTGTCCTTGTAACCACCGACGAGCCAGAGGTCTCCATCCACGGTGACCCAGCCGCTGCCGGCGCTGCGTGCTCCGGGCTGGTTGCCGGGGGCAGGGGTGTTGATCGTGCCATACACACCTGCGGCGCCTGTGGTGTTCACGCCTTTTCTCCAGGTCCACTGGCCGTTGGCGGGGTTGTAGCTCCAAAGGTCGCTCAGGTCACCTGCCGTCGTCCCGGTGGCTGGCAGGCCCAGGCCGCCGAAGAACCACAGCGAGCCATCCTTGGCCGCCCAGGCGGTGGCATCACGGCGTGCGCCGGGGATGTTGCTGGTGGAACCCGTGCCCTGCGTGCCATAGGCGCCGTTTTGGTTAGGCGTGCTGCTGCCGCCCATCCAGGCCCAGTTGCCGGTGGCGATCTCATAGCGCCACAGATCATTGTAGTAAGCCGTGCCGGTGTAGCCGCTGAAGAGCCACAGGAAGCCATTGCTGTAGGCGCCGGCCGCGCTGCTGCGGGCGCCGGGAGTGTTGGCCGCAGCCGCCACGCCCAGGGTGCCACGGACAGCGGCGGCGCCCGTGACGGTGCTGCCCTTCATCCAGGTCCAGTTGCCCGTCGCACGATTGAAGCGCCACAGGTCATTGAGCGATGCCGCGCCGACGCCGGTGCCCACGCCAAAGCCGCCGAAGAGCCACAGATTGCCATTGGCATCCGTCCAGGTCGTGCCGGTGTGGCGGGAGCCTGGAGCATTAGCAGCAGCCTCCACACCCACAGTGCCATAGACACCGAAGTTGTTAGGCGTGCTGTTGCCCTTGCGCCAGATCCAGCGGCCCTGCACACGGTCATACTGCCAGAGGTCATTCAGATAGCGGGGTGGGTTCGTGACGGCTGTGGCATAGCCATAACCGCCGAGCATCCAGAGGCTGCCATCCTGGCCCAGCCAGTTCATGGCACCCTGACGGGCACCGGGGTTGTTGGTGGGGGCGGCGACATTGATGTTGCCATAAATCCCCACACCATTGCGCGAGCTCGGGCCGGCGAGCCATTTCCACATGGCGGTGCCGGGGGCGAAATTGGTCAGCTGCAGATCGTTGTTATCCACGCCCGAGGTGTAATCCGCCTGGAAGTAGTAGATCACGCCGTTGAAGGACATGGCCACCACGCCGCCCTCCGGCAGGTCATTGAAAGTGCCGATGATGCCCGCAGGAGGCGTGCCCTGGATGTTGATGAAGGTGTAACTTTGGTTAGGTGTGGGGACGAAGCCCAGGTCGGTGTCAAAGTTCAGACCGGTGGCGACGAAGCTGCCGCTGGGCGGAATGTCGATCAGCGCCGGGGTGCCTGTCCAGGTGCCGCCCGTGAAGGTGGTGCCATTGCCGGTCAGGGTGATGTCGAAGGGGTTTTCATCGGAGTCATCGTTGGCGATGTGCATGACCGCCGTGCGCGTGCCGCTCTGCAGGGGCTTGAAGGTCACCACAAAATCCGTCTGGCCCGTGGTAGCGGCCACAGGGGAGACGGGAGCCGTGGTCACCGTGAAGTCACCGGGCGTGCTGCCATCAAAGGTGATGCCGGTCAGATTGAGAGCACCGGTGCCGGTGTTCTTGATGCGGAAGGTCTGCGTCACCGGCACCCCCACGTCCGCCGTGCCAAAGGCGATGCTGGCACTGCCGTCTGTCAGGTTGGTGCCGACAGGCTGCTCGACGGCGATTTCGGGGGAAGCAGTAACTGTTGCAGGGCCCGCTAAAAAGTTCGGTCCAAACCAGCCATTAACGCCTCCAGTAGAGCCGGTCGGGAAGGCGAGCGTCGTGGATTGCACAAAGCGGTCACCCTGAAACACCACGCCCGCCTGTGTAGCAAATGATGGCGGATTCGAAGCATAAGGCTCTGAGCCCGTGGTGGCTGCAATGATATAACTCTGTCCCGCAACCAGCGCGACAGGTGTGATCGCCGCATATCGGAAGGGGCCGCCTACCAAGGGAGAGGAAGGTGTCACTATGACGCTTGCAATCAACGTTCCGTTCGTCTCATACAAACCTACGGTATGAGACTCGGATAGTCCGTTGCTGAAATCATCATAAAATCCAAGCTGGGAAACAACGAGAGCTTGCGAGGCGAGAAACTGGTAGCCGAGGGACCATGTGTTATTTGTCCCACCTCCGGCATCGGTGAAGGTGATTCCAGGAGCAGGTGCGACGCCTGTCCCACCCACATTGATCTCAAAGGGGTTTTCATCCGCGTCATTGCTGGCGATGTTCACCACCGCGCTCTTCGCTCCTGCCGTAGTCGGGCTGAAAGTGACGGTGAAGGTCGTCGTGGCAGTTGCCGCGACGGATGTGGAAACTGGTTGGGTGACGCTGAACTGGGTCGGATCGGTCCCGCTCAAGGTCACTGTGCCCAGCGTGAGATTCGCCGTGCCAGTGTTCTGAATCGTGAAGGTCTGCGCAGTGCTGCTGCCGCCAGTAGTCACGTTGCCAAAGGCATGGGTGCCGGTGTTGTCCGTGCGCTGGGCACCGCCGGTGCCACTGCCATCAAATACGACGATCTCGGGGGCCAGAACGACACCCGTGTTCAGCCTCATGATGGGCCCCCAACTGTTGGAGCTGGTCGGAAACGCATCCGTGTTGCCCAACGTGGACCAGCAGGCACTGACCGTGATCCCGCTCACGGTGTAGGGGAAGCTAGGTGAATCTTTCCTCGGGAATACTGCCGCGGGGTCGTTAACATAGAAACACACGCGGTAGGTCGTGCCCGCCAGCAGGGTGTAGCTGACCGGCGCGGTGATGAACGCTTTCGCCCCAGTACCGTTAACCGCCGTGCCCGAGCCCAGCAAAGTGCCAGTATTGCTGTAGATGCGAGCTGCCAGGGTGCTTGTGACTGGCAAGTTCATTTGCACCTGCACACCGGTGATCGCTGTGTCCGCCGCGCATGTCACCGCGTAACCACGGGTGTGATGGAAGATCACGTCACCTGGATCAATGAGATTGCCCGAGGGCGGAGTGATATCCACCTGCCCCCGCACGGTTGCTGTCATCCCCAGCAAAAACAACAGCAGCCAGATGCGGCTAACAAATGGGCGGATGATCTTACCGAGTGGAGAGATGCAGCGGAGGGGCTCTGAGTAAGTAGTGCCAGATGATATTTTCATGAGCGTCGGGAGAGGTGACCGGAGAGGTGGAGTGAAGTCCTCGCCCGTCACACAGGACTACCCGTTCTATTGTAAACCGTTTCAGAAAATTCTCAGAAATTTGTAAAGAGCTTGGTAACGAGTCTCATACCTAAGCATTACCCAGGGGCTGCCGCTCTTTTTTCCATTCATCCACGACACTCCACCACGTACTGCCGTGTCGCCCGAGTGATTTCTGCCGCGATGTCCGCCCGCGCCTTGGCAAACGGTGGACGGAACCAGGGGAAACCGCCCACAAGATCCGGCGTCACCAGGACCTGACCGTCTGTCCCCGGGCCTGCGCCGATGCCGATCGTGCTGCTTTTCACGCGCCGGGTGATCTCCGTGGCCACATCCGCCACCACGCTCTCCAGCACCAGGGCGACCGCGCCCGCCTCATCCAGAGCGATGGCATCCGCGATGAGCTTGTCGGCCTGCTCGGGTGTCTTGCCCTTCTTCTTGTAGCCGCCTTCCTCACGCACGCTCTGCGGCAGCATGCCGATGTGCCCCACAAATGGGATGTTCGCTTCGATGATGGCCTTCACCTGCGGGATGAAGGCCGTGCCGCCCTCCAGCTTCACGGCATCCGCACCCGCTTCCATGAGTCGGCGGGCATTTGCCAGCGCCTCGTCCGGTGTCTGATAGCTGTGAAACGGCAGGTCGCCGATGATAGGCGCCCGCTTCACGCCGCGCCGCACGGCCGCGATGTGATGCACCATCATGTCCATGGTCACCCCCACCGTGTCCGGCAGTCCCAGTACCACCATGCCCAGCGAATCACCCACCAGGATCAGATCCACGTCTGCCTCATCGAGGAGACGGGCGGTGGGGTAGTCATAAGCTGTCAGCACGGCCACCTTCGGGCCCTGCAACTTGCGATCACGGAGTTCAGAAAAATGAGTGAGAGGTGTGGACACGATGCGGGTTCTTTAGCGAGCTTTCCGAAAAGAGGAAGGCCGCGTTGACAGATCCGCACAGCCTTTGCCCCCGCTAAATCCGTATTCCCCGGAACTCCCATCGTCACCCATTCCAAATCAAACACTTATGAAAACGAATCCCGTCGGCTGGTTCGAGATTTATGTGCAGGACATGCCTCGTGCGAAAGCCTTCTATGAGGCTGTCTTTGACGGCACTCTGGAGCCCCTGCCGGGCACTGAGCATGAGATGTGGGGCTTTCCCATGTCCAAGGAGCAAACCGGCTGCCCTGGCTGTCCCGGTGCCCTGATCAAGATGGAGGGCTGCACGTCCGGAGGCGGCGGCACCCTGATCTACTTCACCTCCGAGGACTGCGCTGTGGAGCAGGGCCGCGTCGTGGCTGCAGGTGGTCAGGTGTCCAAGGAGAAGTTCCCCATCGGTGACTACGGCTTCATCTCCCTCGTCGTCGATACAGAAGGCAACATGATCGGCCTGCATTCGATGAAGTGATGGCAGCAGCTCACCAAACCAAAAAAAGGCAGGCCCTGGGGCCTGCCTTCTTCATTGAATCTCATTGAACAGCTTTGGGGCTTACTGGGCATTCACCCAGTCGATCGCCGCGCGGCAGATCTCCCAGAAGCTGCCGTGCTCCATGCTGGCACCACCGACGAGCGCGCCGTCCACGTCCTTCTGGCTGATGAGCTCGGCCATGTTGTTTGGCTTCACACTGCCGCCGTATTGGATGCGGAGTTTCTGCGCGGTGTCCTCACCAAACATGTCGGTCAGCACCTTGCGGACGAAAGCGTGCGCTTCCTGCGCCTGCTCAGGGCTGGCGGTGCGGCCGGTGCCGATGGCCCACACAGGCTCATAAGCGATGACGGTGTCCAGCACACGACGGGCACCCACTTCCGCAAGGGACTCACGGAGCTGGCTCTCGAGCACTTTCTCAATCAGGCCGCCGTCACGCTCTTCCAGCGTTTCACCGATGCAAAGGATAGGATGCAGACGCGCCTCAAGAGCGGCCAGCACCTTGGCGTTCACCGTGGCATTGGTTTCACCAAAGATGCTGCGGCGCTCGCTGTGACCGAGGATCACGTGCCTGCAGCCGCATTCCTTGACCATGCGGGCATTGATCTCGCCGGTGAAGGCGCCGCCAGCGTGCTGGCTCATGTTCTGCGCCGCCAGTTCCACGCTCTGCTCACGAGCATGGACCAGGGCGTTGTTCGCACGCTCCAGGCTCACAGCCGGAGGCGCGACGACGATTTGGATAGGGCACTTGTCCGGCACGAGCCGGGCAAAGGAGCGAAGGAAGTCATCCGACTCCTGAGGAGTCATGTGCATCTTCCAGTTCGCGGCGACGATGGGTTTGCGGAGGTGGATCATTTGAAGGGGAGTTGACGTTGTTTACGATGGTTGACGGTTGTTTACAGTTGCTTCCAGAAGGTCTTGGGTCGGCTTGGCAAACAATCGTCAACCACAGTCAACAACCGTAAACCACTGTAAACGGATCGGCTCATTTCTCCTGCAGGCAGGCCACACCAGGCAGCACCTTGCCTTCGAGGAGTTCGAGGGAGGCGCCGCCTCCGGTGGAGATGAAGGTCATCTTGTCGCCGAGCTTGGCTTTCTTCACGGCCTTCACGCTGTCACCACCGCCGATGATGTTCTTGGCGCCGGTGTTCTTGGCCATGGCTTCAGCGATCTCAAAGGTGCCTTTGGAGGCTTCCTTGATCTCAAACACACCCATCGGGCCGTTCCAGATCACGGTCTTGGCCTTGGAAATTTCCTCGCTGAAAAGCTTCACGGACTCAGGTCCGATGTCCACACCTTCCCAGCCATCCGGGATGTTTTCATTCACGGCGGTGTACTTGGTTTCGCCGAGCTTCTTGGCATCAAAGTCAAAGGAATCGGTGATCATCGCGTCCACTGGGATCAGCAGCTTCACGCCGCGCTCCTTGGCCTTGTCCAGAGCGGCCTGGGCGATGGGTTCCCACTCGGGCTTGTAGAGGCTTTTGCCGATGGTGATGCCCTGCACCAGCTTGCGGAAGGTGTAGGCCATGCCGCCGCCGATGATGATGGTGTCCGCCTTCTCGAGCAGACGGTTGATGACGCCGATCTTGTCGCTCACCTTCGCACCGCCCAGGATCACCACGAACGGACGGTCAGGGCTTTCAAGTTCGTCATGCAGATAGGCCAGTTCCTTCTCCATGAGGAGACCGGACACAGCCGGGAGATAATCAGCCACACCCGCGGTGGAGCTGTGAGCGCGATGCGCCGAACCAAAAGCGTCGTTCACGAACACCTCGGCCAGTTCAGCCAGGCCTTTGGCCAGCTCAGCGTCGTTCTTCTCTTCACCGGCATGGAAGCGGGTGTTTTCCAAAAGCAGAACACCACCGGAAGCCAGCGCGTCCGCCTTGGCCTTCGCCACCGGGCCGGTCGTCTCTTCGGAGAACTCCACGGGCACGCCGAGCAGCTCGCTCAAAGCCGGGGCCACAGGGGCCAGCGACTGCTTCGGATCACGCTGGCCTTTCGGGCGGCCGAGGTGGGAGCAGAGGATCACCTTCGCGCCTTTTTCCAGCAGGGCTTTGATCGTCGGCAGGGTCTCCTGGATGCGGGTCGCGTCCGTGATCACCATCTGTCCGTCCTTCTCTTCCAGGGGCACGTTGAAGTCCACGCGCACGAGGACGCGCTTGTTGCTCAGATCGATGTCTCGGATGGTCTTTTTGGGCATGGTCGTAGGGGGATGAAAATCAGCGCCTTGGGCGTCGGGGGCCGGAGGATTAGCACAGAGCGTGCACGGTGCTCGTGAAAAATTTCACAACCCTCCATGAGCGGCTTGAATTTGGTCCTTCCCTGCCCTCCCAGGTCAAATTGGTTCGGATCGGCTCTTAGGAAACCATTGCAAACAACCGTCAACGGCTCCCTCTTAACTACCGTCAACATGCCATCCGGTCAGTTCGGAGCCACGCTAGTGTGGGCAGGAAGAAGCAGCAGTCATTGCCATCATGGAAGATTCTTCACGCCGGTTCCTCCGAGCCATTACATGATAATAAGCCCCGGAGGATTGAATGCGAATGCTGCGTGTCATGGTGATAGACAGACAAAGTTGCAACCCATATCCCTGGAGGATATTAATTCATGCAAAACTCACAAGTAGTCGAATTGGTGCGTAAAGTTCTCGAAGAGACAGCGAGTGAATTGGGGGCGAAAGCTTTGGAGTCCATTGCTTCTTTGGATGTCAACGACGCCGCACATTTGATCGATTCGATGATGAACGACGCTAGTGCGTTGAATATGGACCAGGTAACGAGGGTAAGCCACATCATGGGACGGCTTGAAGTGTTGGCGGATTCGATGCCAGGACTGGCGTTGTCACTGATGAACGCATTGAAGCCCATCGCTGGGGAACTGTGTATGCATGATGTGTATGACTCAATAGAGCTTTGGGAAGATGCCGAGACCAAAGCTAGATCTGCCGTTCCAGTAGAGTGAAAGCAAGCATGGTCGCGGTTTCGGGAAGTGCCTCTGTTCATGGAGTTAGGAAATGGGGTCAGTGTGCAAAAGTTTGCCCATTCGTCTCCCTCATATCACCCCCGTATCCCGCAGGATCGCCAGGATGTGCCCCCGCTCGGCCTCGCCGAGGTAATCATACATTCCGGTGGCATCCTTCCCGGCTAAAATCTGCCCCAGCATGCCTAGCACGGTCTTCTTCAGATGCGGCTCCAGATGCTGAAAGGTCAGCGAGTGGATCATGAAGCTGCAGCGATGCTTAAACAGCCGGTTCAGGAGCTGAAAGTCCTTCAGGGACCGGCCGTCTTTTGAGCGCATGGCCTTCGCGGTGAAGGCTGTCTGAAAGTCCTCCTCGCCCTCGATCCCGCCTTCTGGCAGCGCGGCCTCGTCCTTGAAGAGCAGCGCCTCCACCACGTCCTCGGCCATGTGATCGATGATGCGTCGCGCGGTGCCCACGGGCTGATGCTGCACGGGCTCGCCCAGTTCCTGTTGCAGGCTGGTCTGCATGAGCATGGCGCGCAGGGAGCTTTGGTTTGCCTTGGTCAGCACATTCTGCACGGAGGTCTGGTGCTCCAGCACCATGAGCGCGACGATGTCACTCTTCTTCCTCGGGTAGGGACTGGTGTCGAAGAAGCCGGTGAGATCGGTGACATTCGCGCCCTTCTCGATCGGCATGTCGCAGGTGTTGTCCGGGTTCTCCGTGGCCGTCACATTGCCGCGATGCAGCAAGTCGCCATGCTTGCCTGTGACATACCAGCCGCCCCAGCGATCTGAAAACGGCGTGGTCGTGTTTACCACGGTGCTCCCCTGGCTCATGATCGGGTGCCCCTCAGGCCCGGGAAAGACCGACCGCACCAGCAGCCCCGGCACTTCCGGCGTGAAGGGCCCACCATGGCAGTTCAGGCAGCTCTGATCCCGCTCAAGGCGCAGGGGTTTTCCCTCCGGAACCGCGGTGTCCAAAAGGTAAAAGATGGGCCCCAGTTTCGGGTCGATGGTCGAGACCTCGATCTCCCCTCCCAGCGCATAGCCCACATAGGCATTGTCGGAAAAATAGACCACCCGCGGTGTCTGCGGGGTGATGCGGTCGTTCTGCTTGCTCGTCTTGGAGAACACCATCACCTGCGACTCCATCGGGATCTGCAGATGCTTCAGGACCTGCCGCAGTGCCGTCCACGCATCGCTGCGGTCGATCTTGAGCTTCCCGGAGAGCATCAGCTTCTCCATCGCCTGGGCCGCATCCCTCGGCTCCGTCTTCGAATACAGGATCGGCGCCATCTCATACTCCTCCTCCCCCTGCACCAAAAGGGCAGGCAGCATGAGAAGGAGGAACAGGCGGCGAAAGCTCATCAAAGGGAAGAAAGGGGGCGGAGATAGACCCATACGCCCCCCCAACCACTCATTTTACCTCTCCCTTGCCCTCCATCACGCCTGGATTGGCTCATCTCCCACAAGCGGTGCCAGCCAATGTTGGAGTCCAGCCTTTAGGCGATCTGATCTGCGGCGACCTGAATTCACCCGTCCCAGATCGGCTGAAGCCTTCACTCCAACAAAGCGAATCACCCTCCTTGAGCCCCAACTTCCTCCCCCACCCACATCGCATAAGCTGCCGTCACCTTTTCGGGCGCCACCGCGATGATCTCCGGCACCTCATAGGGATGTAGTTCTCGGAGCCTCGCCTCAAAATCCGTCCAGCCATCCGCCGTCGTTTTGAAAATGCCCAGGACCTCCGCGCTGCTCTCCACCTGCCCCTGCCAGCGGTAGATGGACTCCACCCCCGGCACGAGATTCACACAGGCCGCGAGCCGCTCCTCAACGAGCTTCGTGCCGATCTCCCGTGCCTTTTCCACATCAGGAAAGGTGCAGAGAACGAGGCGCACATCTGACATGGCCTGCTTTGGGTCCTGGCTTACCAGCCGTATTTCTTGATCACGGAGCGCTTGCGCAGGCCGTCCATCCACTTGTCCAGCGTGCCCTTGTTCTTTTCAGAATGCAGCGCGCGCTCGATCTCCGGACGCACGTCCTCGAGGGATTTGGCAGCGCCATACTTCACCGCCTCGCAGGCGATGATGATGTAGAAGCCTTCCTCGTCGATGATGCTGCTCACCTCACCCTGCTTCAGACTGAACGCAGCGTTGGCGATGGAGGGCTTCATCTGGTCGCGGGCCACCCAGTCATCTTCATACAGCGAATCAGGAGAATACGACCTGGCTGTCTTCGCGAAATCAGCTCCGGAGAGCACCTTGCGGCGCAGTTCTTCAGCGATCTTCCGCTGTCCTTCGGGGCTGGTGCCAGCCTCGCCGCTGTATTTTGGAATCACAATACGGCTGATCTTCACCATGCCGCCGGAGCGCCAGTTATCGATATGCTTCTTGTAGTAGTCCTCGACTTCCTTCGGGGTGGCAGGCGTGTCGTTGGAGGCCTGCTTGCCGCGCATCGCGGACACGATCATCATCTTCTCGCGCATCTCGCGGAATTTCTTCAGCGTCATGCCGTTCTTCGCCAGTTCCTTCACGAAGGCATCTCGGTCGCCCTTGAAGCTCTCGCGGATGATGCCGTTCACATCATCATCCACCCATTGGGTCTTGATGGCGGCCCCCATGCGCTTAAACTCTGCCAGCACCAGCTCACGGTCGATCAAGCTGTCCAGCGCTGTGGCGTGCAGGTTTGCCAGCTCACGCTGAAGGACACTCGGATCATTCTGGTGCTGAAACCGCAGCATCTGCTCCTGGGCAGTCACAGCATCACGCACCTCGGACTTGGTGATGACCTGTCCGTTCACCACGGCGGCGATGCCGTTGCTGCTGGATTGGGCAAACGTGCCGGAAGCCAGGCCCAGGGACGCGGCCAGAGTAAGCAAAGATTTGGAAAATGATACCATGACGTGGGGAAGCGGACGCATATCACCCCCAGCCCCTCTGGCAAGGGCAAAACGGGTTTCCCCGGGTTATGGCCACTCTAAAAACGCCTCTGATTGGGCTCAGCTCAAAGCGGCATCGGCTGTGCTTCCCCGATCACCTTGA
The DNA here is from genome assembly GCA_040387935.1 of Verrucomicrobiota bacterium. Classification (GTDB taxonomy): domain Bacteria; phylum Verrucomicrobiota; class Verrucomicrobiia; order Verrucomicrobiales; family Verrucomicrobiaceae; genus Prosthecobacter. The sequence continues at coordinate 57,386 of JAZKCU010000008.1, forward strand.
CCTCAAGTTCAAGCTGCACGCCGCGCTCATGCTGGGCCACTTCCTTGATCTCGGCGATGAGGTCCAGCACTTCACGGGCCGTGGCGCCTCCGTCATTGACGATGAAGTTGCCATGCACCTGAGAGACCACGGCATTGCCGACGCGCCGCCCCTTCAGCCCGAGATCATCCACCAGCTTGCCTGCACCGCAGAGCTGCGGGTTTTTAAAAATGCATCCCGCGCTGGCTCCCACCGGCTGGGAGGTGCGGCGCTTCACGCGGCTGGCATTCAGGCCGACATCGATCTCCTCGGTCGTGGCAGGCTTGCCCTTCAAAACGGCACCGACGATGTAGCGCTCCTCAAATTCAGCGATGCTGCGATACTGATGCTGGATCTCGTTCAGCGGCTTCTCCTGCACGCTGCCATCTGCGGCGATGAAGCGCACGCTCACCAGATTGTCCGCCATCTCCGTGCCCATGGCACCCGCATTCATGCGGATGGCGCCGCCCAGATTTCCCGGCACGCCTTCCATCCATTCAAAACCACCAATGCCCGCATTGCGTGCCGCGCTGGCGATCTTCTTCAAGCGAGCGCCGACACCGGCCACGAGCTGGCCATTCTCCACGCGCACCTCTTCAAACTCGCCCTTGCTGGGGTGGATCACCGCGCCGCGAATCCCCCCATCTTTGACGAGCAGATTCGACCCACGGCCGATCACACGGATCGGCACGGTGGCGGAGCGCAGGTAGCGCACCACTTCGGCAAAGCCTGCCACCGTGTGCGGCTCCACCCAATACTGTGCAGGTCCCCCGATGAGGAAGGTCGTGTGACGGGCCATCGGCTCATAGAGTTTCGCCGTGCCGCCGCCATTCGTATCGAGTGTCTCCCAGAGCTTTTCGAGCACCGGCAGGTCTTTGGAAATACAGCGGCCGATCTCATGCACATTCCCCGCGCCGAGCGTGATGAGCAGATCACCGGGACGCAGCGCATTGCCCACCTTGTCGCGGGATTGCAGAAGCGTTGGCGTGAACTGGAGGCTCGCCGGTGGACGTACCACACCGCGTGCCTGATCATGCGCACGCACTTCCTCGACGATGGTGTTGCCGCTCACGCCGGGCAGCGGCTTCTCACTGGCAGCATAGACATCGGTCACAAAAAGTTCGTCCATGTCATCAAAGGCCGCGCCAAACTCCTTCTTCAGCAGTTGCGTGCGGCTGTAGCGATGCGGCTGGAAGACACAGACAATGCGCTTCGGCTGCAGCCCCTTGGCCGTCGCCAGCGTCGCGGCGATCTCGCTCGGATGATGGCCGTAATCATCCACCACGGTGAAGCGCTCGCCACTGTGCCGGATCTCAAAGCGACGGCGTGCACCGCGGAAAGTCTTCAGCGCATGCTGGATGCTTTCAAAAGCCACGCCGAGCTTGGTGGCGAGGGCGATGGCAGCCATCGCGTTGCTCACATTATGCTTGCCGGGAATGCCGAGCGTGGCCTCGCCGAGCAGTTGGTCTTTATGATACACTTCAAAGACGGAATGGTCCGGCTTCATGGCCAGAATGTTCGCGGAGAAATCATGGTCGCGGCTCCAGCCATAGCTCACGGAGTTTTCCGTGCCGCCGCAGACTTCACGCGCCACCGGATCTTCCGCGCAGTGCACCCAGTAGCCGGGTGTCTGGCTCAACAGCTGGCGGAAGACCGCCTTAATCGCCTCAATGCCATCATAAAAGTCCAGATGCTCAGGCTCGATGTTGAGGATTATCGAGTGCTGCGGCTGGAAGTTCACCAGTGTGCCGTCGCTTTCATCACCCTCGGCCACAAAGAGCTCGCCCTCATGGTCCCAATGCGCGTTGGAACCCAGAATCGGAATCTCCGCGCCCACATAGTGGCTCGGCTTCAGGCCGCCCTGGCGCAGCACATGCGCGGTGAGCGCGGAGGTGGTGGTCTTGCCATGCGTGCCGCCGACCACAACACCCTTTTTGTTAGCCATCACGGCCGCCAGAGCCTCCGCGCGGCGCACCAGCGCGATACCCTGCTTGTAAGCCGCCTCATAGGCGATGTTCCCCGGCTTGATGGCGCTGGAGTAAATGACCATGTCACAGTCCTCCACCTCCTTCTCCGTGTGGCCGGGGTAGAACTGCAGGCCCAGCTTCTGCAGCTTGTCCGTCTCCGTCGTCGTGGCCTTGTCCGACCCGCTCACCTTATGTCCGAGCGCCAGCAGCAGCAGCGCCAGCCCGCTCATCCCCGAGCCCGCAACCCCGATGAGGTTGATGCGCATGGGATGACGGCTTTCTTTGAGGAGACTGAGGACGGCGTGGGTCATGGGAAGCTCGGAAGCTAGGCGTGAATCGCCAATGGGCAAGAAAAGTGCCACTGAGGGGGCGCTCCTCTGCCGTTCTTTTGCAAAAAGGTTTTGGAGTAATGGCATTGCTGTGTCGGAAGCGCTGCGCGGAGCGTTGTATCACCCCGTGGTGACACAGAGCTTCCCTCTCACGCGTGATGAGGCACTGGCGCGCTGGCGTGCCTTTTTGCCCAATGTTCCTGCCTATGCGGCGGGCCGAAACTATGTGACCACAGCGCCGCAGCAGCATGTCTCGGGACTCTCGCCTGCGATTCGCCTCGGCCTCATCACCCCGCAGGAGATTGTGAGGGACACTCTGGAGGAGCATGGCTATCAACGCGCGGAAAAGTGGCTTCAGGAGGTGTGCTGGCGCACCTACTGGAAAGGCTGGTTCCAGCAACGTCCGCAAATTTGGCGCGCCTGGAGACAGCGGGTACGTGCTCTGCGTGAAACACTGCCAGATGCCGTGAAACAGCGCATGGAGGCAGTCAGCGCAGGCCACAGCGGTGTGGCTGTCATGGACCATTTTGCCCGTGAACTGACGGAAACCGGCTACCTGCATAACCACGCCCGCATGTGGTGGGCCAGTTTCTGGATTCATGCCGAGCGGCTGCCCTGGGAGTTGGGAGCAGATTTCTTCTTTCAGCACCTGCTGGACGCAGACCCAGCCAGCAATACACTCTCCTGGCGATGGGTCGCCGGGCTGCAGACCGCTGGGAAGACCTACCTCGTACGCCGTGGGAATCTGGAGCGCTTCTGTGAGCCGGCGCTTTTGCAGGACACCCGTGGTCTTGATAGGCTGGAGGATGGGTGCGTCACCGCTGCCACCCCTCAAGAAGACCTGGACATGTCTTCGCACAGCCTGCCGGATGTGCCAGATCGGGCTCTGGAGGTCACCGGTCGCGTGGGCTTTTGGATGCATGTGGATGACTTGTGCCTCGAGTCGAGTCCCCTGCGCAGCCTGAGGCCGGAGGGGATCATCGCCTTCACCAGTCAGCCCGCCTATGATCACTACCGTTTGAGTCCGCGGCGCATCTCATCACTCCATACTGCCCTGCAAGATGGTGCCCGCCGTGCCAGTGCTCACTTCCACTGCCCCGCCGAGGTGTTGGAGGCTGCGGACACAGCCGCCGCTCTGGGAGCCTGGGTGCAGGAGCAGCGCATGGACACCCTCGTCAGCATGATGCCGCACACAGGCCCCGTGGCTGATGCGCTGCCTGCCATTCGCCGCACACTTGCCAGCCTAGGGGTAGGTCTGCACCTCGTGCAGAGACCGTGGGAGGCGCAGCTCTTTCCCCTGGCCCGCGCAGGCTTCTTCCCCTACTGGGAGAAAACCTCCCGCATGCTGCGGGAGGGTCTCTTAACCTAACCAAAAACACTTCACCCATTCGGACGTCCTTGATGAGAGGTGTCAAAAAACAGCACCTGCCGTCCAAAATTTGCGCCGCCTGCGGGCGGCCCTTTGTCTGGAGGAAAAAATGGGAGCGTGACTGGGACCAGGTTCGCTTTTGCAGTGAGGCATGTCGCCGTGTAAAGAAGGGGTGAGAGACTGCCTGGAAAATACAGACGCTGGGGGCACGCTATGCCAGACAAGCCTGTCCGGAAGACGCTGAAGCGCGCAAAGGGCGGGGGCATTCATTGATTTCAGTCACGAAGTGCTTTCCCCTGGGCTAGTTAGTGACAGGCTGCTCACAGCCCGCCTCATGACCCAGCAACTGCTGCTCCTCCACACTTCCATCACCTGGGCTCTTGCAGGGTTGATCTGGACGATCCAGCGGGTGCACTACCCGCTCTTTGAGCACGTGGGCGAGGAGAAGTTTCCGGTCTATCACGCCCGGCACATGTGGCTGGTCACCTGGGTGGTGGGGCCCCTGGCTTTGGCGGAGGGTGGCAGTGCGGCCTTGCTGTTTTGGAGTGGCGAAAGGTCCCCCCTGTTCTGGTTGAGCCTTGTGGCGCTGATGGTGGCGTGGATCTCCACCTTTTGGTTTCAGGTGCCGCTGCACGGGCGGCTTGCGGGCGGCTTTCACCTGCCGACCATCCGCCGTCTGACCTCCACCAACTGGATGCGCACCATCGCCTGGAGCGTGCGCGGCGTCTGCCTGCTGCTGCTCCTCTGGCCGGTGAAGCCCTGACCTCCCCTCACGATGCCGGTGACTCTCCATGCCAGCACACGTCTCGCCGCCAGCGCCGAGGTGATGTTTGAGTTTCACAGTGATCCGCGAAACATCGTCCACGTGATGCCCTTCACCTTCCGGCTGGTAAAGGTGGAGATGCAGCATCCACCTCAGGAAGGCGGGCTCATTCACTTCCGCTGCCGTGACCTGCTCATCATCCCCATGCGCTGGACCTGCCGCTGGAAAAAGGTGCGCCCGCCACGCGTGCTGATCGATGAGATGCTCGAGGGCCCTTTTGAAACCTTCGTGCATGAGCATCGCTTCGAGCCGCACCCGGATGGCGGCTGCGTCATGCATGACACGGTCGCCTATGCCTTCGGGCGTGGCTGGATCGGCTGGCTGATCACCAACACAGCGGTTCGAGCCTACATGAAGCTGCTGTTTCGCTATCGCCATGCCCGCACGCGGAAGTGGGCTTTGCAGCACAGCGCTTGACCCATCCTCCTGCCTCCACGACTCTGCCCTCCATGAGAAACCCGGACCGCACCCATACGATGGCCATCTTTTGTGACTTCGAGAACCTCGCCATCGGCGTGCGGGATGCTCGATATGACAAATTTGACATGGGCAAGGTGCTGGAGCGCCTGCTCGTCAAAGGCAGCATCGTGGTGAAGAAGGCCTACTGTGACTGGGACCGCTACCGTGATCACAAGCGCGCCATGCACGAGGCCGCGTTTGAGATGATCGAGATCCCGCACGTGCGTCAGGGCGGCAAGAACAGCGCGGACATCCGCATGGTCGTGGATGCGCTGGATCTCTGCTACACGAAGTCGCACGTGGACACCTTCGTCATCGTCAGCGGTGACTCGGACTTCTCGCCGCTGGTCAGCAAGCTGCGGGAAAACAACAAGACCGTCATCGGTGTCGGCGTGAAGAACTCCACCGGAGACATCTTCATCAGCAACTGCGACGAGTTCATTTTCTACGACGACCTGGTGCGCGAGCTGCCAAAACGTGCCGTGACCCGCGTGGCCGCGAAGCCAAGGCCTGCCAAGGCTGGGGTTGAAGGCAAAGCCGGCAGCGCCACCAGCAACGGCAATCCCAAGGACAAAGACAAGGAGAAGGATAAAGACAAAGCCCCGGCTCCTGCACGCGATCCTGAAGCTGCGAAAGCCGCAGGTGATCCTGACAAGGCGGTCGAGCTCTTCATGGAAACCGTGGATGCCATGATGAACGAGCGCGGAGGTGACCAGGCCATCTGGGCCTCCAGCGTGAAGCAGACCATCAAGCGCCGCCAGCCGCAGTTCAGCGAGCGCTACTACGGCTTCCGTTCCTTCGCCGCACTGGTGGAAGCAGCAGGCACACGCGGACTCATCCACATCACCAAGGACATGAAGTCCGGCGACTACCAGATCCATCCGGATGAAGGAACCGAGGCGAACTTCGGTGAGGAAGCCCCTGCGGCTTGAATCAAAAACTAGGTATCATCTTCTGTGGGACGAAGACCACGTCACCGGGCAGCAGCAAGAAGTCTGGCTGCTTCTGTAGATTGATGATCGCACGTAATGTTAGGCTGCCAGACTCCAGCAGACTGGCCGCATCCTGTTGAGGGGGATTGTATTGCGACTGGACGCTGGCATTCCTGCTAAGGATACGGATGCGGCGCATGTCCGCAAAGCTCGCGAAGACCTGACCGCCTTCCTCAAGAGCCTCGGCCAAGGTTAACCCAGGTTGATGAGCACATGCTCCCGGCTGGGTCACTCTGCCGATGATCTGGACAGGCGTTCCGGGTTTGACCGGTGGGGCGAGTGTCGGTGACTGACACGAGGCCAGGCATCCCATGGCCAGAATCAACAGCCTACAGAGCCAGGACTTTTTGTTATGCATAGTGCTTCACAAGATCCGCATCACCTGCGCACCGGCAGCGTCCTTCCTGTATAAGGATCATACACCGCCCCGGTGCCCGGCGCCACATAGCCGCCTTGATACACATTTGGATAGGCTGGTGCCGGGCCATAAGACTGTCCGGGACCGACCGGAATCTGTTGGTTGCCGATGTAGACCTCCTCCGTCACGCCGCCGGTGCTGCGGTAGACACCGCTGTCCGTGCGCCGGCCAAAAGCGTCCTGGTAATTGTTCTGATACATGTACTGGCCAGTCGGCACGGCTTCCTGCTGCTGCCGGGCAAGGCGCCGGCGGTAGGCGGAGGATGTTTCTCCAGGCTGGATGGGGGGATTCGCCGCGCTGGTGCCGCCCATGGAATCATAGGGGGCCGGCGCTCCGATCTTGTTGGAGTAAGAGCCAGGCTTGGCGGGATAACGATGAGTGGCGGGGGCACTGGTGGGCGGTGCCACGCAGGCGCTGATCGTGAGGCAGACGGCACCCAGCAGGAGAAGACGTGATTTCATGCCCGGCACTCTAGCTGTGCGGCCGGGATGAATGGAAGGCTTTGTTTTGGCGAAGTTGGGCAGCGCGGCTCACGTTCTTACCTGTCATGAACCGATCGCTCCGACTTCTGCTGGCTCTCCCTGCCCTTCTCATGGCCTTCTCCGTCTCAGCGAGACAGCCGAATGTGGTGCTGATCCTGGCAGATGACCTGGGGCCTGGAGATCTCGGCCCCTATGGTCAGACGAAGATCAAAACGCCGAACCTGGATCGCATGGCGGCGGAGGGCATGAAGCTCACGCAGCACTACTGTGGCAATGCCGTGTGCGCCCCCTCACGGTCCGTGCTGATGAGCGGGATGCATCCAGGCCACACGTATATCCGCGACAACCGTGGCGTGGCGTCAAAGGCCACCCAAGCTAACGGAGGCATCCCGGAGACCGAGGGTCAGCATCCGATCCCTGATGAGGCCAACACCATGGCAGAGGTCATGCGCGGACTGGGTTATGCCACGGGTGGCTTTGGCAAATGGGGCCTCGGAGGACCCGGCAGTTCGGGCGATCCGCTCAAGCAAGGGTTCCAACGTTGGTTCGGCTACAACTGCCAGGGCGTGGCGCACAATTTTTATCCCACCTATCTCTGGGATAATGACAAGGTCGTCCATTTGAAGAACCCGTTCTTTCCCGCAAGTGACAAGCTGAAACCCGATGAAGATCCCGCGAAGCCCGAGAGTTACGCGCGCTTCCAGGGCGCGGAGTATTCTGCGGACCTCATCGCCGAGCAGGCACGCGCCTTTGTGCGCCAGCATAAGGACGAGCCTTTCTTCCTCTACTGGCCGACGACCGTCCCGCATGTGGCGCTGCAGGTGCCGGATGATTCACTGCGCGAGTATGCAGGTCAGTGGGACGATCCTCCCTATCCCGGCGGCAATGGCTACCTCCCACACTTCAAACCGAAGGCCGCCTATGCCGCGATGATCACACGCATGGATCGCGAAATCGGCAGCGTGATGAACCTTGTGAACGAACTCGGTCTCGATGAAAACACGATCTTCATCTTCATCTCTGACAACGGCCCGCTGACCGGCACCCACGCGAAGCTCGCCGGCACGGATTGTGATTTCTTCAATTCCAACCAAGGCCTGCGCGATGGCAAAGGCACGCTCTTTGAAGGTGGTATCCGCTCTCCTGGCATCGTCAAATGGAAGGGCAAGATCAAGGCAGGCAGTGTGTCGGACCGAGTGTCCGGCTTCGAAGACTGGCTGCCCACTCTCGTGGAGGTGGCCGGTGCCAGAGACAAGGCTCCAACGAACATCGATGGCATCAGTCTCGCGCCCACCTTGATCGGCGAGAAGCAGCCCGCGCGCGAGTTTCTCTACCGTGAATTCGCGGGTTATGGCGGGCAGCTCTGTGTGCGCAAGGGGAAGTGGAAGCTCATCAAAACCGGCCTAACAGGAAAGAACGTCAAAATGGCCACGGCCAGGCCCGCGACCCTGCTTTACGACCTTTCCAAGGATGAGAAGGAAACGACGAACATCGCGGCAGAACATCGCGAGATCGTCGCGGAACTCGAAGCCATCGTCACTGCGCAGCATGCCCGCAGCACCGACTTCCCCATCGCAGGACTGGACAAGTGAAATGCACTCAGGCCGGGAAATCGGTCGAGATGGCAGCCTGCTCCCAGGTCTCCAGCTCACGGAGGCGCGCGGCTGCCATGTCGCGGATCTTTTTCGTCACATACCTGCCTAACGGCAAGCGTTGCGGAGCTCGACCCTCCTGGACCATCTTCACGATCAGGTCAGCCGCGCGTTCCGGATCTCCGGGCTGCCTGCCTTCCACACTTTTCAAGAAGGCGGCAAACTTGCCCGCGGAGCCCGCATACTCCGGCATGGCCTGTGCCTGATCGAGACCCTTGGCGATGAATGCGGTGCGGAACGGCCCCGGCTGGACCAGCGTCACCTTGATGCCATGCGGCAGCAGTTCGGCACGCAGGCTTTCACTCAAGGCTTCCAGCGCTGCCTTGGCGGCACCGTAGATGCCGAAACCTGGATAGTTGGCGATCGCCGCAGCGGCGCTGATGTTGATGATATGCCCGGCTTTCTGCGTGCGGAGCACGGGCAATGATGCACGAATCACGTTGAGCGTCCCAAAGAAGTTCGTCTCAAAGTTTCTTCGCACCTGCTCCTCCGAGCACTCCTCCACCGCACCCACCAAACCATAGCCAGCGTTGTTCACGAGGACGTCCAGCCTGCCGGTGATCGTCGCCGCCTCGGCGATGACCTCTTTCACCTGGTCCGCATCCGTGATGTCGAGCAAGCGGCCATGACACCGCCCCGCGCCGACATGCTCCAGCATCTCCATGTCCTCACGCCGTCTTGTGGTGATGATCACTTCGTCACCCGCCATCAAGGCCTTCTCGGCGATGGCGTGGCCGAAGCCTGACGAGCAACCCGTGATCAACCAAGTGCGGGAGGAGAGCATGATAGCGGAATACGCCATCCGATGGCGGATGGATTCGACTCCTCACGCCAGCCATCACTCCCAGCTACTTCGCCTGAGCCTTCATCACCTCTTGGAAGGGGGAAGCGATCCCCAGGGTCACCGGAATGAACTCATCGGTTCGGAAGCAGGTGGCTGGCAGACCTTCCGCATTGATGAGGTTTGCTCCTTCAGGCCAGGCAGCCCAGGCATAGCGAACACCTACGGGGGCAGGCACGGCATCGCTTGAGACGATGACCTCGTTGTTGTCGATCTTCGCCTGCGCCCAGACCCACTTCCGATCTTCACCCGTGATCTGAAACTGTTTTAAGTCGCCGCCGCCTCGGACCTTCAAGCCACCACCGACATGATCAAACTGGAGGCGCACCTTGTTCCCCTCGATGACAGAGTTCTTAAACATCGGCCCGCTGAAAACAGTGGTGGCGCGGCCGTAATCCTTCGCCAGTGCCCAGAGCGCGAGACGGCGGCCGACCTCCTGCTTGTTCTTGGGATGAATGTCCTTCTCCTCGCCAATGTCATTGGTCACCGCCAGACCCGTCTTCGGCAGTGTGATGGTCGTGAGATACTGCGCCTCTTGCAGTTCGGCCCAGGTATCAGGAACACCGGCCTCCTGAGCCACTGGCTGGCTGTTGCCGAAGCTCGCGAGCTGGACGACGTAGAAGCTGAATTCACTACCCCAGCGGGTGCGCCAGTCATTGATCATGTTAGGCAGCAGTTCCTGATACTGGAAGGCACGCTTTTGATTCGACTCGCCCTGGTACCAGATGGCCCCCTGGACGGCGTAGGGAATCAGCGGTGCCACCATGGCATTGAAGAGCACGGCGGGATGATGCTGCGTCTTCGCGGGGTCATCAGGCGGGCGTGGCGCCGCAGGTGGACGCACTTTTTGTTCGGCGGCTAGTTTGGCGTTGTCGTCATTGATCTTCTTCACCTTGGCCTGCCATTCAGTCTTGGCGGTTTCAAACTTGGCGTTCTCGGCAGCGGCATTCCAGTTCTGGCGCATGCCGTCCCAATCACTCAGCATCTGTGCCGCGCAGGGGCGCTCCTCCAGGGACTCACGGCTGGTCCAGGCCTCGATGCGCGTGCCGCCCCAGGACGTGTTGATGAGGCCCACAGGCACCTTCAGCGCCTGATGCAGATGCCGTCCGAAGAAGTAACCGACGGCGGAGAACTGGCCCACGTTTTCGGCATTCGCCTCCTTCCAGCCTCCCTTCACATCATCCAGCGGTGTCTGGGAGGTCACACGCTCCACATTGAACATGCGGATTTGCGGGAAGTTCGCCGCAGCGATCTCCTGCTGTGCATTGGCCGCCTGGCTGACCAGCCACTGCATGTTGGACTGGCCGGAGCAGATCCAGACCTCGCCGACCAAAAGATTCTTCAACGTCAAAGTGTTCTTTCCCGAGATGGTCATCTCCTGCGGCTGTGCATTGGCAGGCACAGGGTCCAGCGTGACCTTCCATTTGCCATCCAGATCGGCACGCGTGACCTGCGTCTGCCCGGCAAAGCGCACGCTCACATCCTCATCGGCAGCGGCCCAGCCCCACACAGCCAGCGGCTTCCCCTGCTGAAACACCAGACCATCGCTGAACAGCGCGGGCAGTTTCACATCGGCCTTGGCCGTGGACGAGACGAGTGCGAGCAGAAGACCCAGATTGGCGATGGCTTTCATGAAGAAAAAACAGATCGACACTGCCTTTCTTGCAGGGTGGCTCAAGCGCCATTCGGTCCGCTCCGATGGATTATCGTCGGTTTTGACTCGCATTCATGACAAGCGGCGGATGCTTGCTGCACCTCATTCCGTCAACCAATGCAAGACCGCAGGCGCCTTCCAGACAAGCGGTTGCCAGGTCCAGCCGGCCTCCGTGATGGTGGAGATGAAGGGCGCCTTCAACTGCTGAAGATCGAAGGTCCACGCCTTGGTCAGTTCGCCATCAGGCATGCCCTTTTGATCAAGCTGCACGCCGATCACGCGCTCGTGCGCGGCCTCGAAGAACTGAATCCCCGAGTTCATCGTCCAGGCCAGATGCGCACCATCAGGGTTGAGGGAGCCATCGAAAGCGCTCCAGAATTCACGCACACGCACCTTGCGTTCGGCTTCATCCAAGGAGAGCACCAGTTTGTGGGCGCGCTTCAGGCGATGCACACTCATCACAGAAATCCAGCGCGCATCGCCGTAGCGCCACGTGACCTCCAGCGTGCCATCAGGGTGGCTCTTGACCGCCATGGGCGTGGTGCCGCTGCCGATGGCCATGAGCTGGCTGCGTAGCGTGGTGGCATCCAGAGGCTGGGAAACTTTCACTGCCGGCATGCGCGCGGCCCAGGCGCTGCCTTTGAAAAACCAACCGACAGCGAGCACCAGGTTGATGGACAGAAAGGCCACCATCACCGGCACGTTTTGAGTCAGGCGATCGGAGACCATCCTTTTGGAAGGACCTGCATCAGCGCTGCCACCACTCGGATCGGCAGGAGTGCCCAGCGCATGGAGGCGCTTGGTCTCCACGATTTCCCGGGTGGCGCCGGTCCAGGCATAAAGTTCGTTAGCCTGGGCCACCACATGACTCCAGTCACCGCCGCCTTGATAGCGCCGGCCCGTCAGTCCGCGGTCCTCGCCTCCCGCCTCGACCGCCAGCTTGAAGAAGCCGCGGTAGAGCTGAAGCGCGGTGTGCGCGGCTGCGGGCGATGCAAAGCGTGCGGCCAGGATGGTCTCACCATTCTGCTTGAAGGCCACCTTGGCTTCCTCCGCCTCATTCACGATGTCCTTGAGGCCGATCTTGGCATCGACAATGAGATGCGGATCCACATCCGGGCCGAAAACCTGGGCCCATGGCACGGGAGAGGAGTCCGGATTCTTTTCGGAAGCCTGCGGGAAAGGCGGGGTGGCTTCCACCGGCAGCTTGGAGGCACGCAGGTGGGCAAAGGCATCCAGCAGATGCACGCAGGCCTGTGGGACCGCGACGATGGCCATGAAGCCGAAAACAAAGACAATAGGCTTCAGGGAGACCCCCGCTTTCAGCATCATGGAGCCTAGCAAAGATGCCAGGGAGACGGACACCAGGAGGAAGAAGGCCACACCCGCGATGGCTGGGTATTCGCGAAAGAGGTGCAGCAAACGGTCCATGGGGGTGGTGGCGGAAAGCAGACGAGTGTATACACCCGCCTGGAGAAGGTCTGCAAAGGAAGACCTAGTGAGTTCTAAAGCCAACGTTCGGCCCAGTGCCACGGTTCAGCGCCCCGAAGGCGCCGGGGCACTCCTGCGCCGAACCCCTTGACTTCACAGAGGACAGCCGCCAACTTTCGTGCCCCTTTTCCACCCCCCAACGAACCGACCATGGCCCAAGAAACCTCCCTCCTGCTGCTGAAACCTGACTGCGTCGAAAAAGGTCTGAATGGCGAGGTCCTGCGCCGCTTGGAGGCGGAAGGCTTCCGCGTCCGTGGCATCAAGATGATCCAGCTCACGGATGAAGTCCTGAAGGACCACTACGCGCACATCGCCGACAAACCCTTCTTCCCGACGGTGGCCGACTTCATGAAGAGCAAGCCCGTCATTGCGGTGGCCCTCGGTGGTGAAAACGTCATTGCGCATGTGCGTGACCTCCTCGGCCCCACAGATTCCAAAGCCGCTCCCAAAGGCACCATCCGTGGTGACTTCGGCGACGACAAGATGACCAACGTCGTGCACGCCTCCGACTCCCCGGAAGCTGCCGCCATCGAGCTGAAGCGCTTCTTCAAGGACGGCGAGATCTTCAGCTACTGAGGCTGAAGAGACCCTGCACCCCACCTCGGCGGATGATCCCCAAGAGGTGGGGCTGATTTCAGTGTCGAGTTACACCGAGTCGCTACCCGAGAGGATAGCCATGCTCAGACTTGCCTCAATCATCCCCGGAGACTTGGTTCTCGAAACGAGAATGTGTTCCGAAAGCGCAAACGCCTACTCCGAAAGGACATTGAGCACCCCCATCACTAAGGGGACCATTCTGCCGCGGCAGTGAGTCTTTAAAATTGCCCGATCTGCCGAGCCTTTCCTGAGAGTCGGTCCAGCCGACTGGAACTTTCCAAAAAAAGAAGCGCAGGTCTTTCGACCTGCGCTCTGGAAAGTAGCTTTGAAGAACTTATTGCCGATTACCAGCCCTGGGTGCGGCTGTAGCCAGCTTCGGCGAGGGCGCCGGGCTGCGGGGAGAACTCAGAGTAACCCCACCATGGATCGATCTTGTCCTTGCGATAGTAAGGTGGGCGGTAGGTCAGCTTCCAGGAAGGAACCGGGAAGGTGGCGACCTCATAGACGCCGTAGCCAGCACGGACGACCATGCGCTTCAGGCCTTCAATGAAGAAGTCGGTGGAGGCGGCGATGGCGCCATCCTGCTCAAGGGTCTTTTCCCACACCTGGAAGGGCTCGGACACACCATAAAGCACGTTGCCAACGCCACGGCTGAGCTTGCGGCTCCAGTTGAAGTGATGTCCGGGAGGGGACTGGATGTCAGCCTGAGCCACGGAGCAAAGCGTGAGAGCGGCGATGAGGGTGAGGAAAATACGATTTTTCATGCGAGACGCCCAGAGTTAGCCAATTCGAAGGCTTCCTGGCAAGAAAGAATCTCACTTTTTTCCATCGGGATTCAGCCGCTGCTGAAGACGCCCCATCCGCTCCGCCAGCGTGGCCGCTTCTTCCTTGGTGAGGTAGCCATCGCGGTTTGCATCCACCGTGAAAAGCATGGTCGCGTATGCACCGGCCTCCTGGCGGGTGATCTTGCCATCACCGTCCTTGTCCAAAAGGGTGAAATTCTGCTCCATCCGGGCCTTCCCCAGCCCTTCCTCCACACCCACATCGCCATCAGAGGCCACCCCAGTGCCACCGACCTTGGCATCGCCAAGAGCCAGACTCAGAAATTTCTCCTCACGGTAGGAGCGCTCGGCATCGGCAAACTGCACGATGAGGAGCTTTTTCGAAGGAATCATGAAAAGCTTCTGCTTCCCCTTGCCTGCGGCCATGACGAGATCAGGGATCGGATCTTCGGGCTTGGCTTTCCAGAAGGTCATGCCGTAGGCGGGATTTGCCTGGGCAGGCTTAAAACATTCGGCCAGCGATTCGGGCTTCACGATCTGTTTTCCGTCCCAGGAGCCTTGGTTCAGGATGAAAAGGCCGAACTTGGCCCACTCACGGGCCGTGAAAAAGGCACCACTGGGCAGGTGGGGCATCTTTTCGGCATCCTCGCGCCAGAGGCTGTATTTCATGCCGAGCGGGGTGAAAAGGCGCTGCTGAAGGTAATCCAAAGGATCTTTGGCCTTGCCGTTTTTGACCAACTTCCGCCGCATGACCTCGCCGAAAATCTGATAGGGCACGGGGCCATATTGAAAGCGTGTCCCCGGAGGCCCCGTGACCTCGGCCGCAGCCAATGCCTGCTTGTAGGAGGGCGGGCGCGTGTTGTCACCACCATTGATCCCGCTGCTGAGGCTGAGCAACTGGCGGATGGTGAGGTCCTTTTTCTGCTCGTCATCCTTCCACTCCGTGAGGGTGTCACTGAGTTTTTCATCGAGCCTTAACAACCCGTCCTCCTGCGCGGCCACGGCCATGAAGCCGGAGAAGCTTTTCGTGCCGCTGGCGAGCAAGTGCGGCTTCTCGGCCGTGTGGCCGTTCATGTAGCGCTCAAAGACGAGCTTCCCATCTTCATAGACGAGCATGGCGTGACCATTGACCGATTGGAGGTATTCGGCCGCCGCTTCATAACCCGGATTGGCGCGCGCGGAATGGATGAAAAAAACACCCAGGAGGGCGCATTGAAGCTTGAGCAACGAGAGCATGGAGGGCGTCAAACCCTGGAGTCCTCCCAGGGTTTCCACACCACATCCAAAAATCCGCCGCCGCGCGATTTTGCAATAAGATCACCCGCTGGCCCGTTATAGTCAGCGCAACCAACCCTTCATCCGCATATGGACACGAATCCTTATCTCGCGGCTGGCACCCAAGAGGCGTCCACGCCCTCAACGACGTACACTGCTCATGGAGACATCATGGGCGGAGGAGAAGAGCTTCGCATGGAACTCATGGAGCCCTACCGGGCGCTCTTGAGGCCGCTCAGGAGGTGGATCATGAAGCATCATGTGGTCATTCATGCCTCTGAGGGCTCGGACGAACTGGTGGAGATGCCACTCAAGGAGCCGAGCATCGTCACCATGGTTCTGATGGCTTTGCTGGCACCGCTGGTCTTCCTGATGCTGCTGCCGCTGATCCTGATTCTGGTGCCGCTGGGCCTGGTGGCCGGCTTTGTGGCGCTACTGATCTCCACGATCAAGATTGAAGAGACCGAGGTCGTTCAGCCGCTGGGACCCATGAGCCATCAGCCTGCGTAAGCTGATCATCGTCCTTCGTCCACTCTCCACCGCCCCGTTGAAAGCGGGGTGGGAGAGGATGTCACGCGCTCTCATCGAGAATCGAATCGCTTTCACCAAGCTGCGGCTTGATGCTGGTCATACTTGTTGTTTGGCCGTTATTGATCGAGCACTCCATCAATCATCATTTCCAGGCCAACATGCTGAGCCCGAGGATGACGGGCAGATAGATGAGCGTACCAAAGAACAAACGGCGTGCGCTGGCACGGTCAGGATTTCTTTGGAAGGTCACCGCGCGCTGGCAGAGCCAGAGATTCAGCAGCAATGACGGTGGCAGAAACAGCCAGGTCTTCACCAGTCCACAGATCACCGGCTGGAACATGAGCAGCAGCATGGCGATGGACCAGGCCAGGGCGTGACGCGAGGTGCGGGCACCTTCCACGTCATCGTTCGCCAGCATCACAAAACCGCCGCGCACATACTCGTCGCGATACATCCAGTTGATGGCCAGGAAGTGCGGAAGCTGCCAGAGGAAGAGCAGCGCAAAGAGATAAATGGCCCCTGGCTCCACCAGCAGATCCCAGCGGAAGTAAGCCCCCCCCACGGTGGCAGGTCCGGCCGCACCCGCCCAGCCAATGAGCGGAGGCAGAGCGCCCGAGACGGCACCGACCAGGGTGTTGACCGTGGATTGGCGCTTCAGCGGCGTGTAGATGAAAAGGTAGGTGGCCAGGGTCATGGCCGTGAGCGCGGCGGACTCCGCATTCACGCGATGCACGAGGTGGATGAGCCCCAGTGCGCTGAGCAGCCAGCCGATGCCGAAGGCTGCGCTCGGGCTGATGCGCCCGGCGGGCAGAGGCCGGTCGGCGGTGCGCTTCATGCGCGAGTCAGGCTCGATCTCCATGAGCTGGTTGAAGACCGCACTACCGAAGGCCGCCAGGGTGCTGCCGATAATGGTGTGCATGAGCAGCCAGATGTCCATTTCCGTGCCCGCGCGCAGCCAGAAGGCGACAAAGGTGGTGACGATGACGAGCGCGCTGAGACGGAACTTGGTCAGCGCCAGCAGATCACGCAGCGTGAAGGCTCCATCGGCCTCCTGCTTGCTTGTGATCTTGCTCTCCACTGGCTGCGTGACATTGTCTGACATGAGTCACCGCTAGTCGGCAGAGAGGCTTTTGCCAGCATGGAGTTGCGGACCTTGCAATCCGAGGCCGGTGGTGGCGGCCCAGATGCTCGCAGCGACGAGAATGCCCAGGCCGAAGATAGCGAAGGCATTAAGCGCATGCACAAAGGGTCCCCAAAGGAGGCTGCTCTTGCCCAGGAACAGGAAAAGGCCGAGGGCGATCTGATTCATCGACATGACCATTAGCGCGGGTGGGATCCAGCGCAGACGCGGCACCTGCCAGAACCACAGGCGGCTTTTCCAGGCGATGAAGAGCACCAAGGCCAGAGCTGCCGATGCCCAGAACGAATATCCGCCAGCGCTGACGAGGAGCTGGGCGAGCGCCGCCACAAAGAGCACGGCACTCCAGACACGCGCGGAAGAATGCCTGCTTGGGGGTAGCAGCAAGGGCTCCTCATGCCACGTGCGCGAGCTCGCGAAGGCAATGATGAGCAGCAGGCTCAAGGAAACGAGATCCAAAGTGCCGCGCAGCCAGCCATGCGGATCAGCCACATTCGCCGTTTCGAGTTTATGGAAGGACACCTGCACCACGAAGATGAAAAGCGCGATGGTGGTGAGGCCTCGTAGCAGCGGCCACTGTCTCGCGATCCAGGTCATCACCATCCAGGCCAGTGAGAGGATGAGGATCCACAGCGCGGAGATGAGCGCAGCCTTGCTCACGACATACACAAAGCCCACGCTGATGAGCAGGATGCCAGCCGCTTCCATGAAGCTCGGCCGGTGCCTGGCGAACTGCCAAAAATACATCCCGACCATCAAAAGACCGATGCCGATGTGCAGGCCAAGACGAAGATGCTCCGGCACTAACGTCGGCAATTGCAAAGCCACGAAAGTGGCGATCAACGCGAGGATGCTGGGGCGGAGAAAAGCGAGCAGCGGATGCCGCACGTAATCTCCCGCAGGAGATTGATTCGTGGCATCGGCAGAGGCTTCGTCAGACATCGCTTCTGCCTTAGCCCAGCGGCTTTCAGTTGTAAACACTCTCACCCCAAGGCTTACGCCTCAAACGTCTCGGCAACTTCAAAAAGACTGAGCGCACGGAGCGGCCCCTGGAGCGCGGATTTCCAAATCCGCAGCAGGGCAGCACGCTGGCTGAGGTTAAAGCCCTCCTAAAAGCGTCTTCGAATGGATCATCGTGGAAGCGTGCGTGCACAGCCGAACCCAAGCACTGTTTCGCCCACGTTCTGCGGCTTTTTCAAACGCTGGATACGCTCCACCCGGCTGCGGATTCGGGAGATCCGCGCTCCAGGCGCTGCCGCGCCAACGCTCTTTGAGTTCTCAATTTTTGAGAGAAGCTCAATCACCGCGCGGCCGACCTACTCCCAAGCAGCCAGAGGAACAGACCGCTCACCAACAGTGACGAGAGTCCGATGTGCAGCACCTGGGCGATGGCGACGATGCCAACATTGGCGAGCACCACGCCGAGCAGCATCTGGCTCACAATGATGGCCATGATACTGGTCTCCAGCCAGCCCCGACGCTGCAACACATGGCCGCTGCGGAAAAAGAACAACAAGCCCGCGCCGAGAATCAGCCAGGAGAAGCTGCGATGGATGAGATAGACCCAGCTCACCTCGAGCTCATGCACCCACTCCGCGCGTGAATGCCCGGCATGGGTGCGTGCGAGTTCATCCGTCAGTTCACGCACCTGCGAACCCATGATGCCCTCGACCACGATGAGGGCAAACAAGCCCCACCCAAGCCAGCGCAGCGTGTGACCGGCCTGCGTCTTCCAGGCCAGACGCCAGGGCTGCGAAGTGCCGCGCCAAGCGGTGTAGACGAGCATGCACTGCAACAGAATCGCCAGCGCCATGTGAAGGGTGATCACACCAGGATTCAAGGCACTGAGCACCACACGCCGCCCCAACCAGGCATTTAAACCAACCAAGATCACCGAGGCGAATGCCGCAAGGAAGACAGGGGCACGTCCTCTTTTCCATTCGCCAAAGCTGGCGATCCACATCCAGAAAACGGCGAGTCCTACTGGGACTGACGTAAGGCGGTTAAGATATTCGATCCACGTGGCGACAGGATTGAATTCGGCCTTCAACCTCTCTGGCGTAATCTCTGTTGGATCACGTCCCATCGCTGCAGCCTTGTTGCGGAATTTTTCGATGTTCAGCTTCTCAAAATCAATCTCGTCAGCACTCGCTGGGGGCATCCAGCAGCCATAACAAAAAGGCCAGTCAGGACATCCGAGGCCCGAGCCTGTGGTGCGCACGATCGCCCCGACGAAGATCAGCACCTCGACGGTGATGAAGGCGATGAGAGCGTAGCGCTGGAAGCGGGACATGGAGCTTATGGCGATGGTAGCGAAACGAATGACTTAGCGACTGAAAACTGAAAATTGAGAACTGAAAAATTGGAAATTGAAGAAGGCGTGGTTCGCTGAGCGAGCGACGAATCGGGCGTCAGCCCAATTTAACGTTTTCAGTTTTCAGTGGCTTGGTGAGGCATCCGAAAAACAAAAGAGCGGGTGATGAACACCCGCTCTTCAGCAAATCATGAAATGATCGAGCGAGACTGGATCAATGGGCGGCTGGGGCAGGAGCAGCGGCAACGGCGGCGTCGTTCTTGGCCTTGGCACCAGCAGACATTTCCTTGGACCAGTCTTCGAACTCCTGGGGGGTGACGACTTCCAGCACGGCCTTCATCTGGGCGTGGCCCGGGCCGCAAAGCTGGCCGCAGATGATGTCCCAGGTGCCGGTTTTGACGGGCTTGAACCACATGTGAGCCTTCACGCCAGGGCAGGCATCCTGAGCGGAGCGCATGGGGGTGAGGGCGAGGTTATGAATCACGTCCTTGGAAGCGACATCGACAATCACAGGGCGACCGACGGGCAGCTTCATGGTGCCGGGGTTCACGAAGTCGTCCTTGCCGTTAGGGTCATTCAACTCACGCCCAGTGACGTTGGAAGGAGTGACACCCGCCAGCTTCCAGGTGCTGAGCATGAGGTCACTGCCAGGATACTGGAAGTTCCAGAGGAACTTCTCACCCAGGGCGCGCATCTTGATGGTATCGGCGCTGGTGGGGTATTCATCCGCCTGATGGGACCAGAGAGGGAAGGCGAAGCCGAGGAGAAGGATGGCTTCCACGATGACCACACCGATTTCGATGTGGGTGGTGGCATGACCGCGCACGCCGTGGTAATCGGCGGCGGCGTTGTTGCTGGCGCGATACTTCCAGAACACGTAGACGAGGAAAGCCGACCAGCCGACGAAGAGCACGAGCATGAACCAATGCACGAAGCCGAGCATGTGGTCGACAAGGCCGCCGTGCTCAGAGGCGTTCTGGGTGATGCCGAAGGGAATGTTGATGTCAGAAATGCTCATGTCAGAAGGTGCGAAATGAGAGGGGTCAGGGAATTAGGAGGGGACCGAGGCGGCGGCGGCGAAGCGCTGCTGTCTGCGGACGAAATGGAAAACGATGAGGCCCACACAGGCCATGCCAAGCACTAGGAAGGCGAGCATCACAAGCACGGCGATGTCCTGAGCCTGGGCGATGAGGCTGTTAGGATCGGCTTTGCAGGTGGCGCAGGCGAGTAGCATGAAAAAATGTGGTGGGGGTCGGGGTCAGATGATGATCTGGCGGGACTTCCGGATAAGATACCAAGCGGAGTAGGCGATGAGCAGGAGACTGGTCCAGCCAGCGATCTGGCCGATGCCTGTGATCTGCAGTTCCGCCGCTTTTTCCGGAGCCAGACGCGTCCACAGCCAGAACCCGCCATCGCAGAGTACTGCGAAGAAGAGGAAGACGTAATGGAAATGTTTGAGGGACATGGGAAGCGATGAGCCTAGGCGAGGGTCGTCGGGAAAGCGGCCGGTGCCGTGGATTAGAAGTCTTTGAAGACGAGGGGGTCGCTGACGCTGAAATAGAACAGCAGGAAAAGGGCGAGCACGAAGGCAACGGTGAATGCCAGGATCTTGTACACGAGCTTGGCTTCGTGATTCAAGTGCATGAACACAAGCGCCACCAGGGCTGCCTTGATCGTGGCCAGGATCATGCCGACGATGATGTTCAGGCTGTGGGAAGGCAGCTCGACGTACGAGAGGGCGACCGTGACGACGGTGAAGAAGATCAGGATCGCTCCGATCAGAAGGATCTTCTTAACCTGCTTTTGGATTTCTTGGGGGCTGTCAGCCATGACGGGCAGTGGTGAGAGGTGAAAGAACGGATTACAGAAGATACAGGAGCGGGAAGAGGAAGATCCAGACCAAGTCCACGAAGTGCCAGAACAGACCGCCGACTTCGACACGGTTGGCGAGGCGTTCAGGGTCCTCACGCAGCATGCGGCCGTTGAAGAACACGAAGTAACCCAGGACCATAGCACCAGCGACCACGTGCAGACCGTGCAGACCGGTGAGGACAAAGTAGATGGCGTAGTAGCTGTTCAGCTTCGGGGTGAAGTTGGAGAAGAAATGAACGTGCTGGCGCTCGAGGTGCACCTCTGGATGGTGACCACCGTGGCCGCCTTCAGCGTGCTCGGCAGGGGCGTGAGCCTCGGCTTTGTGCTCGCCTTCGGCCTTGGCGTGGTCGTGAACCTCAGGAGTGGCCGAATGGATCGGCACGAAGAACATGTGCTTCTGGTGCGTGGCGCTCTTCAGGGGATCACGGGTGGTGCCGCCTTTGCCGTCACCATACTTTTCGTTAAACTCGGCGATGGCGTGCTCACGCTGGTCGATGAAGGCCTTCTTCCAGGGCTCGCCCAGGTAGTGCTCATCGAAAGCGAGGGACTTCTCCTTGTCTGGAGTGGCGCGGAGGTCGATGCCGTCGACTTCGAGGGTCATCTTGTCATTGATCATCTTACCCTCGACGGTGGTGCCGTCACGGAAGGCGATCGCTGTCGCACCCGGTGTGGGTTTGGCGAGGAGCTTGGACGGAGGCAGGACGAAGGTGATGGGGGACGCGGCGGTGAGCTTGACGTTCCAGTTTGGCGTTTCCTTCAGGCCATCCGCCTTGGCTTTGGCCACGGCTTTGTCGTGCGCTTCGGCGCGCAGCTTCTTGAAGCTGGCCTTGTCGAGCACGATCTCTTCGCCGGACTCAGTCTTGAACTTCGGAGCCTCGCCTTTGATGTAAGGCACGACGTAGTCGACCGGATCCGCATCCACAGCGCTGTGCTTGCCAGCGACGGTGAGGTTCAGCGTGGTCACATCACCAAACTCGATCTCATAACCATGAGGAAGATGGCCGGTGAGGATGGTGCCGTCCGTGAGGGTCACGGAGTAATGCTGAAACTTGGCCTTGTACTCAAAGCTCTTGTTCACCATGAACGCCCCGGCACAGAGCACCGTGATGACCATGTACATCTTGTATTTGCCGATGTTACGCAGCTTCAGGTTTGCCCAGGCAAGCAGAACGGTCACGGAAGAACCGATGAGCACCAGGGTGTTCACAAAACCGAGGGTCACATTCAGCTCATGCACCGGCCATGGATAGTCAGCGCCGACGCGCAGGAAGATGTAGGAACTGAACAGGCCGCCGAAAAGCATGACCTCAGAGGCAAGGAACAGCCAGATGCCGACCTTGGCATTGTACAGGCCCGTATCTGGGCGGGCGGTCACTGTGTATGGAATATCCATGGCAGAAAAGGCAGGGGAGTCAGTAAATCAGTGGGCAGTAGCCGGTGGAGAAAGATCAATGGTGAGCGGCGGCGGCAGGAGCAGCGGGCACTGCGGAAGGCTCGGCGGCCTTGCCAGGAGACGATTCCCACTGCGGGAAGAAGTCCTGGCCCAAACCGGGAACGCTGTACTCATAAGGTCCACGAACGGCGACGATGTCGAAGGTGAAATTGCCATGCGGAGGAGGCGTCGGGGTGGCCCACTCGAGGGTGGTGCAATCCCAGGGATTGTCGTTCTTCACCTTCTTGCCGCCCTTGATGCTGAGCCAGAAGTTCAGGATGAAAGGCACCTGGCCGAGCATGAGGATGATGGCGCCAAAGGTCATGAGGACGTTCAGGCCGAGCAGGTTGTTCGGGACATTCATGCCGAAGAGGCCGAAGACGCCCGAGGTGAGTTCCGTGAACCAGTTGGAGACGGAGGAGGTCTGCTCGAAGTATTTGCCACCGTCATACCAGCGGCGATGGAAACCGCCCATGCCCTGGATGAACATCGGAGCGAAGATCAGGTTCATGCCGACGAGCGAAGGCCAGAAGTGCAGCTTGCCCAGGAAATCATTCATGATGCGTCCCGTGGCCTTCGGATACCAGTGATAGACACCGGCAAAGAGGCCGAAGATGGTGCCCGGAGCCACGACGTAGTGGAAGTGGCCGATGACGTAGTAGGTGTCATGGAGGGCAAGATCGATGAAGGTGAAGGCCAGAGGCAGACCGGTCAGACCACCGATACCGAACATCGGAAGGAAAGCGGAGGCAAAAAGCATCTGCGGCGTGAAGCGGATGGAGCCGCCCCAGAGGGAGATCATGAGGCAGGTCAGCAAGATCACGGACGGCACGGAGATGAGCACCGTGGTGATCTGGAAGTAGGTGGACATCATGGTGCCCATGCCGGTCAGGTACATGTGGTGAGCCCAGACGAGGAAGCTCAGGAAGCCGAGGGTCAGACCCGCATACACCATGGCCTTGTAGCCCCAGAGAGGACGGCGGGTGTTCGCCGGGATGACTTCCGCCAGGATGGCGAAGGCTGGAAGGATGAGCACGTACACCTCAGGGTGTGCCAGGAACCAGAAGAGATGCTGGTAGAGGAGAGGAGAGCCACCACCGGAGATGTCCAGGTGCTGGCCGCCTTCCATCAGGCCGGTCGGCAGGAAGAAGCTGGAGCCGAACACGCGGTCGGAAAGCTGAAGCAGGGCGGCCACTTCCAGCGGCGGGAAGGCCAGCAGGAGCAGGAAAGCGACGATGAACATGGCCCAGCAGAAGAAGGACATCCGCATCCAGGTCAGGCCTTTGGCGCGGAGGTTAATGATCGTCGTGATGACGTTCACCGAACCGAGCAGGGAGGCAGAGATGTTAAACACCATGGAGAGCAGCCACCAGGTGTGGCCGTGCAGCCAGATATTGGTCACTGCGAGGCTCGTGGTGCTGGCGAGAGGGGAATACATCGTCCAACCCGTCTGCACGGAGCCGGTGCCGAGGAAGAAGCTGGCGAGCATGCCGATGCCGCTGACGAAGAAGAGCCAGTAGCTCCACATGTTCAGACGGGGGAAGGCCATGTCGATGGTGCCGATCTGCAGCGGCATCACGAAGTTCACGAAGCCGGCGAAACCGAGGGGCACGATGCCGAGGAACACCATGATCGTGCCGTGCATGGCGCCGAGCATGTTGTACAGCTCACCATTCACCACACCGCCGGGAGCCCAGCGGCCGATCATCTCATTGAAGACCCAGCTGACGCCAGGAATGCTGTTGATGACCTGGAAGCCGGGAATCGGCTGGCCTGGGTAGGCGATGCTCCAGCGCATGAGGAGCATGAGGAAGAACCCGAACAACAAGAACAGCAGACCGCTGATGGCATACTGGATGCCGATGGTCTTGTGGTCTGTTGAGAAAATGTATTTCCCCCAGAACCCCGGCTCATGGTGGTCATGAGCATGATCGTGGGCGTGATCGTGAGTGTGGGCAGCGGCGCTCATAGAAGAAGGGTCAAGGGGTCAGAAGAAGTCAGGAAAGGGTGGTCAATGGTGATTCCGGGGGAGGAAAAGAATCAGTGACCGGGAAACCAATGACCAAGGAAAGCCCAAGATGCCAAATTCCCATGACCTGCTGGAAGAGGCTGGGAACTGGTATTTGAGATTTCCTTGGTCATTGAATCTTGGGAATTGGGGCTTTCCTGGCGAAACAGATCGACCAGGAAAGCAAAAGGATCATTTGGCAGCAGGGGCCGGTGCGGCGGCAGCGGCGGTGGCGGTGGCACCAGGGCCGGCGGGGATGTCGCCGGGGACATTCTTTTCGGCAAAGGGCTTCAGGTCAGCCTCGGTCCACTGCTGGGCACGCTTCTCTTCGCCGCGAACTTTTTCCACCATCTCTTTTGTGATCATCGTGGCTTCGTTGCCCCATGAATTGCGCACGTAGGTCAGCACGTTGGCGAGGTCGCCAGCAGACATGGCCGCACCGAAGGGCTGCATGCCACCAGGGGTGTTGAAGCCCTGGCCTTTGACGGTCACAGCACCGACGAGACCGTGCTGGGTCACGCGGATGAGACGCTCGGTGCCACCGATCACCCACTCAGAACCTGCGAGAGGCGGGAACTGGCCGGGGATACCGTTACCATTGCCCTGATGGCAACCGCCGCAGACGGCGTAGCCAGAGGAGCCTTTTTTCATGGCGACCTGGAAGGGATCTGCACCTACATCGCCGCCAGCGCCTTTTGGGCGAGGATCTGGAGCAGAAGCAAAGTTGAAGGGGTTGGAGGTCTTGAAGCTCCAGCCGCCGGTCATGACGCCGAGCTGACCGCCCGCGAGAACGGCGACGATCACACCCAGGAAGATGACCAGCATGGGGACGGGTTCGCGACCAGCCTGCTGATCTGCCTTCTCACGCCGGACGGCGGAGTGAAGACGATCGAGATCGGTGCTGTCGGGTTGGAAGCTGGGGGAGGTGGCGCTCATTGAGGACAGAGAGGCAATTACTTCTTCGCAGGGGCAGGAGCGGCGGCCACAGCGGCCGAGACACCAGGAACCGGGTAATCTTTCTTCAGGGACAGCAGGTAGTCGACCAAGGCTTCAGCCTCGGCGGTCGGTACCACCTCATAGCCAGTTTCCGGAGCGGACTTGCCGGTCAGCTTGAGAGCCTTGGCGGAAACCGGGCCCTGGGCCTTGCGGACGATGTAGAGGTTCTTGAAGGCTGGCATGTTGGACCAGTCGTGCTGGGAGCGGGGCGCAAAGAGCTTCTGATGAATCACCGCACGCTCAGGTGCACGCCAGCCGTAGTTGGCCAAATCCGGACCGGCGCGGACGATGCCGAGGGGTGCATAATGCTCACCCAGGTAGTCATAGAGAGTGTTGGAACGGACGGGAGCCGCAGGGCGGGCTTCCTGGTCCTGACCCCAGCCTTTGTGCCAGCCGTCGAGGGCGATCTGGGTCGGGCGGATCATCTGGGTGTGGCACTGGGAGCAGCCCTCACGCAGATAGACGATCTGGCCCTGGCCATTAATGGGTGCAGGCGGGTAGTAACCTTCGATGCCATCTGCATCCTTGTCATAGGCCACAGGCTGGAGCGCCTGATACTTGAGGACAGGAATGACGATGAGACAGAGCCACGGAAGACCGAAGCTGGCGACGAGACCGAGGATGAAGGTGCGGAAGTTGCTCATGCGTGGGCGGCGTGAGGGGTGTCATCATGCGCTGAGTGCAGCAGCGTGGGGGCGGAACTGCGGCGGCCAAGACCGGCCACCATGAGCATGAGATGGATCAGGAACCAGACGTTTGACCAGGTGATCAGCGCCCAGGAGATGGCGCGGGCGACCATGTAAGGACGTGAGTTCAGCGCGAGCTGCATGAAGTCCTGGTCCCACATTTCCGGGTTGTTCAGGTCACCGCCCTGCTGAAGGCCGGCGACGATGCTGGTGACAACGATGGAACCAATGCCGTAGGTGGAGAACCAGAAGTGGTTGCGGATCAGGCGGACGCTGAGCCACTCACAACCGGCCAGACGCGGCACGATGTAATAGATGGCACCGAAGACGCACATGCTGAAGAAACCGTAGATGGCAACGATCTGGAAGCCATAACCGGCGTGGGTGAACTGAAGGTTCACACCGGTGCTGTAGTTCGAAAGGAGGGCCAGAAGCACACCCGTGACCGGATAGAATAGGGAACCGAGGAAGGTGAAGCGCAGTGTCGGGGACGTGGCGACAAGATTGTGGCTGCCCAGGGTGGTCAGGTGGTGATTCAGTCCTACGACACCCACGGGGATGAGGAGAAGCGTGCCGGTGAGAGCACCAACGGAGGGCATCCAGGAGGGAAGCGGGCCGCCCATGTAGGTCTGCATTCCCGTCCAGCCAGCAAGCACGGCGAGCGCCCAGAAGCCGAGTTTGGCGAGTTCAGCGCTGGCGATCGGCCGACCGGTGATCTTCGGAATGAAATAGTAGGAGGAGCCGACGGCGACTGGCGTGAAGAACAGGAGGATCAAGCCGTGCACATACCAGGCATTGATACCAGCACCGAGAGCGCCAAGGCTGGGGATGCAGTGGAGGCAGACGTTGGCAGTGAGGAAGATCCAGGGAAACCAGAAGCAGGCACCGAGGATGTACCAGGTGCTGACCATGAAACCTTCAGGACGGAAGGCCTTGCCAAACATGACCGCCATTGGCCAGGCGAAGACCAGGAAGCTGCCTAGCAGAATCGGCCAGACCCAGCGGGGCATTTCCAACCACTGCATGGAGGTGCTACCACCGAGAAGGATGCCGAGCAGGCCCAACGTCACTGCGATGTTCCAGAAGACGCCTGCCACATAGAGGAGGCTCTTGCCGCTCTTCAGTTCCTGACCGGAACGGCGGGCCATGATCCAGAGCATGACGCCCAAACCAGCTTGGATGCCCCAGCCATAGATGAGGGCATTGAGGTGGGTGGGCTGCAGACGGCCAAACTGGAGGTACTGGCAGTCACCCAGGAAGGACGGGGAGACCAGTTTGATGGCAGCAAGGACTCCAAGGATGGTGGAGGCCATGAGCCAGAAGGCACCGTTCAGGAAGAGGAACAGCACAGGGCCTTTGACCGACTTGTCGATCGCCGCGCGGCGAAGGTTGTCGGCCTGAAGATCCAGGTCTGCGGATGTAGGGATGGTCTGCATCGGGGAAAGGAGCGGCCGTTACGGGTTGGCAGGAGCGGGTGCGGGAGCTGCCGGGGCGGCAGGAGCAGGAGCGGCTGCGGGAGCTGCTGGTGCAGGCGTGGCAGCTGCCGCGGCCTGCTTGAGCTGGGTGGGGGAGCCTGGGACCACCTGGATGCTGGCGGCAGCCTTGCGGGTGTTCAGGAGTTCCACGGTCTTGTCGAAGATCTGGCCCTTTTTGTTCGCGTCATTCAGACCCAGCTTGGCGATCAGGTCCGTCTGAGCCTTGGTGATCTCTTCCTTGTTGGCAAGACGCTCAGGGATGCGGGGATCCACTTCGGCCGGCTTGCGGGCGTTCAAAAGGATGGCGAGCAGGACAGCAAAGCCGGTGAATGCTCCGAGCACCCACAGGAAAGTGGCGCCGGTCTTCGTTGAGGAGGCAGCAGCAGACATGGAAGGGATCAGTTGATGACGTTGGCGGACTCCAGCAGACGCGGGTCACGGCAAGGATAGAGGCTGTAGCTGGCGAGGCTGCGGAGGTAGAGGAAGCCAAGAGTGCCGACAACGGCCAGGAAGGCGAAGACATCACCAATCCAGGCACCAGGAGCCGTCACGCCAATGCCAAGGGAAGGACCGCGCTCAGGAACGACGAGCCAGTAAAGGTCCACCACATGCATGAAGAGAATCCACAGACAGACGCCGACCATCACGAACGGCTTCTTTTTACGGGCCTGGGAAAGGAGGGCGAGGAAGGGGCCGATGAAGTGACCGATGACGATGAAGATGGAGACATAGCGCCAGCCTTCGGTATTACGGGTCAGGTAGAAACGGGTCTCTTCCGTGATGTTGGCATACCAGATGAGAAAATACTGGGAGAAGGCGATGTAAGCCCAGAACACCGTGAAAGCGAAGAGCAGCTTGCCCATAAGATGGAAGTGCTCCTCGGTCACAACCTGCTTCAGGTAGCCGAGGCTTTTCAGCCAAGTCACCAGCAGAATGGTGACGGCCATGGAGGACCAGGCGCAACCGGCAAAAATATACACACCCCACATGGTGGAGAACCAGGCGTAGTCGAGCGTCTGAACCCAATCCACCGCCGCGAAGGTCACGGTCAGGGCGAAGAAGAGCAGCCAAGTGCAGGAGAACTGACGGGCCTTGATGGTATGCTTGATGTCACCATCGATGTCCTGCTTCACGGAGCGGGAGCGCAGCTTGCTGGCGATGAACCAGAGGACGAAGAAGTAGAAGGCGAAACGGGAATACCAGCTGAAGCCTTCGTAGATGTTCAGGTAACCGTATTTGGCGGTGAGGACGTGCAGATGGGGATTCGACTCCGCCATGTGATGAAGGGCTTCGTAAACGCTGGTGCCAGCCTCAACAGCGTGATGGTGAGCCTCACGGTGGTGATTCATCCACTCATAGAGCGGCTTCTGCACGGCTGGGATCAGGAGCGGGATGCTCAGGATGGCCAGAGGCAGGATCATGTTCGCGAGCTGTTCCCAGAGACGACGAATCGCCACGCCCCAGCTGGAGTTGGAGGCGTTATGGAGCATGATCCAGAAGCAGCCACCGCAGATGATGGTGAAGGCGAAGAAGACCGCGAACAGCCAGGAGTAAGCGAAGGTGTCGAGGCTGGTGAAAAAGAAGTAAGCTGAACCAGCGAGGCCAAGGGCTCCGACAGCGCCGAGGGCGCCGATCAACTTGCCGCCTTTGGCAGGCTCAAACTTCTCACCGCCCTGGGGCAGATCTTCAAAAGTGACGTGGTGATGACCCATGTTGGAAAAGCGCGCGGGTTACTGGACGGTGACATTACCTTCTTTAGCGGCGACCTGGAGGGCGCGGATGTAGGACACGATGGCCCAGCGATCACGCACGGTCAGGTTGCCACCGTAGGAGCCCATGAGCCCCTTGCCATGGGTGATGACATCGAAAATCGCACCATCAGCGCGGTAAGCACCTGGGTTCGCAGGGTCCAGATTGCCTGCCTGATGGAAGTTGAAGGCGGTGAGGATGCCGTATTTGGAGGTCATCCCCTTGCCATTGCCGGAAGCGGCATGGCAGACAGCGCAGTAGATGTTGTACTGGCGCTCACCACGCTCGATCAGGGCCTTGTCAGCGGCCAGCTCCTCAGGGAGACCATCGCCGTAAAAATCACCGATCTTGCCGGTGCTGTAGTAGTCGAGGCCGTTGGTGAAACCATACGCGGCGAGCTTTGCGCCTGGGGTGGATGCAGCTTCAGCAGGCACTTCGAAGCCCATTGGCACCGTGTTTTTCACGGGCAGACGAGCAGCGTGACCATCGGCAAAGAAATCACTTTTCACCTGATACTTCACCTTGGCCTGGTGATCCATGTCAGGGAAAATTTCGATCGGAGGCAGCTCGCTCTTGCTGCCGCGCGTGCCGAAGGCCGCCACGACGATCGCGGCGACAAAGACATAACTGAGGAAGAAATATTTCAACATGGCAGGGCAACAGGGCCGTTCAGGGAGCTTGTGAAAAATTTCACAAGGAGCATGAGAGTAAAAACTTGAGCCGCGATTGCAAGGACGATTTCTTTTTTTGTCCTATGCCTATTTTGGCCTCGAGATTGGCAGACATAACCCCTTTTTTCGCAGAGCGGAACCCATTTTTCGTGCCTGGGGAGACGCCTATGAAATTTCAGGGGCGCCTGAGATTGGGGAGGGTCATGGGTTTTACCCGCCAAGAACACCGAAGGGCCTAGCGCTTTCGCCCCAGCACCATCCATAGCCCACCTGCCAGCCCCCACAATCCGATGGCGGCAAATCCGAGCAGGGAGGTCGCCAGGGCGCGGACAGGAGCGCAGCCCGACTGGTTTCCCAGCCACTCCACCAGCAGCCCTTCCCTGACCCCAATTCCACTCACGGTAATGGGTAGGGAGGCCACCAAATCCACCGCAGGCATGATGCCAAGTATTTGCGGTAGAGACACCTCAGCGCCAACGGCTTGGGAAGCCGCCCAGTAGGCGACGAAGGCGCTGGCCGTGCTCAAGATGGACACCGCAAAGCCGCTGAACAGCCAGGGATGCCGAAAGGTGCCCGCAAAGATGGGCGAGGCCGCCTGGACCAGCCTGGCCATGCCTGGAACGCGTGCCCAAAGCCTCTGGAGGGCGGGTTCCATGATGACCCCGAGCCCGAGAAAGGTCACGATGGCGATGATCGGCAAGGCCACGTCTGCCCAACTTGTGATCGTGACTGGCAACACACCACTCCGGGAAAAACAGGCATAAAGCACGATTCCTCCCATCAGACCGCCCACATGGTCCAAAATGATCGAACCTAGGATCGGGCCGCGTTTGTCCGGGTAGTCGCGGCTTAGATGCAGCAACCGCACTCCGTCGGCTCCCAGTGGGCCGAGAAAGTAAAGATTGAAGAAATCCGCAAAAAAGGTCAGGCGCAGCAGCGTGCGAAAAGGCACGCGCAAGTCATAGACCCGCACAAACCACCACCAGCGGCCTGCCCAACCCAGCAAAGACAGTCCACCGAAGACAAACGCGAGTGCCAGCCATCCCGCGTCAATCGTGCGCCACTCAAACTTGGCGATCTCCTCCCAGCGCAGCCGTTTCAACACCCATGCCAGCACAGCGATGGCAACGAGGATGCGGAGGATGGGAAGGGCGCGGCGCATCATCGTAGGTGCAGTCGCCAGACTGCGGGGTTTCAGTGAGGAGGTGGAGATGCCGGGAGCCTTGCGCTTTAGCAAGCGCTCCTACATTTCAATCCTCACAGATTCCGCGCCCACTCGATGGCGCGGAGCATGCCGGTGGCTTTGTTCACGGTCTCGGTGAACTCGGCGCCGGGATCGGAGTCAGCGACGATGCCCGCGCCCGCCTGGACATAGGCTTTGCCGTCCTTCACCACGCAGGTGCGGAGGGCGATGCAGGAGTCGAGATTGCCATCGAAGCCATAGTAGCCCACGGCGCCAGCATAGGCGCAGCGCTTGCTCTTCTCCACTTCGTTGATGATCTCCATCGCGCGCACTTTCGGGCTGCCGCTGACGGTGCCGGCTGGGAAGGTGGCGCGCATGACGTCATACGCGTTCTTGTCCGCATGCAGCCTGCCTTCGACGTTGCTGACGATGTGCATCACGTGGCTGTAACGCTCGATGATCATGAGGTCGGTGACCTTCACGGTGCCATACTCGGCCACGCGTCCCACGTCGTTGCGAGCGAGGTCCACGAGCATAATATGTTCGGCACGTTCCTTCGGATCGGCAAGCAGTTCAGCAGCAAGAGCATCGTCCTCGATCTTGGTTTTACCCCTCCAGCGCGTGCCGGCGATGGGACGGATCTCGATCTTGCCATCAAGGCATTTGACATGCACTTCCGGCGAGCTGCCGACGAGCGAGAAACCGCCCGGCAGATCCATGCAAAACATATACGGCGAGGGGTTCACATGCCGCAGCGCGCGGAAGAGATCCACGGTGGTGCCGGTGTAGTCTGTCTCAAAACGCTGCGAGGGCACGCCCTGGAAGATGTCCCCTGCCCCGATGTACTCCTTCATCTTCGTCACCATGCCTTCGTATTCGGCACGTGTGGTGTTGCTGACCGGCGGCGGAAGCTGGTCATTTTTCACCGGTGCGAAGGTCTGCAAAGGCTTTACGGCGAGAGGCTGTGAGAGCTTGGTGATCAGGGCCTCGATCTGCGCCTTGGCCCAGTCGTAGGCGGCTTCCAGCGTCGCGTGCTCATCCGTGTGCACGTTCGCCACCAGCATAAGCCGGCGTGTGCGATGGTCAAAAATGAGCACGGTGTCCGTGACCATGAAAACCATGTCCGGGAGGCCCAGTTCATCCTTCGGTGGAGCGGGCAAAGTCGGCTCAAAAAAGCGCACCATGTCATAGGCCAGGTAACCCACCGCGCCCCCATGGAACACCGGGATGTGCGAGACCTCGACAGGCTTGTAAGGCAGCATGATCTGGCGCAGTTCCTCCAGCGGATCCGTGGTGGTCGTGAAGTGGCGGATCTTGCCACGCTCCTCCACCTCGATTTCCTTGCCACGAGCGGTGAAAATCAGCCGAGGCGAGCTGCCGAGCAGCGAGTAGCGGCCTGAGTGCTGGGTAAGTTCCGCAGACTCCAGAAGGAAGGCGCTGCGCCCGTCATGGATCTTCTGGAAGGCTGACAGCGGCGTCTCATAGTCCGCCGCCAGCTCCGCCATCACCGGCACAAGGTTCCCCTTCGCGGCAAGGGCGCAAAAGGCATCAAAATCGGGCTGGAGATGAAGCTTGGACATGGCAGACGGGCAAAACGAGCGAGGAGAGTGGATGCAAATGCGCTCAGAGGCAACTGCCGTAGTCATCCCAAATCCTGACAGGCCGCCCTGCTAAGCTGTGCCATCCCCGCCCCGAGCGAAACGAACCCTGCAACCCCTGTGCAGTCCCCGATTGGCCGTTCGGCATCTTGTCGCTGAACTCGTCGAAGGAATTGGCGTGTCGCGTCGTTTCCCGGCGTCTCCGCTTCTGCCATGAAACATCTGCTGTTCATCCTGCTCACCCTCAGCGCCTGCCACATCCTCAAAGCTGCACCGCCCAATGTGGTCTTCATTCTAGCGGATGATCTCGGCTGGGGAGACCTGTCCTGCCATGGCAGCAACTACATCAAGACTCCGAACATTGATTCCCTCGCCGCTGAGGGGACAGACTTCCATGGCTTCAACACGGCCAGCCCGGTGTGCTCGCCGAGCCGCACGGGCTTCATGACCGGAAAGTTCCCCGCCCGTTTCGGCATCCGCGGCGCCATCGGAGCCGTGGCCAAGAACATCGAGTGGAACATGGTGGACTGGCTGGACCCGAAGGCGGTCATGCTTCCTCGCCTCATGCAGGGCGCAGGTTATGTCACGGGTCATGTCGGCAAATGGCACCTGCAAAGCGGCCAGGCCGCGGACGGTCCCCTTCCCGCTGCCTATGGGGTCATGGAAGCTGCGCTCTTTGCCGGCACTGCCCACCCGAATGTCGAGAAAACGGTCAAAGACGATGAGATCTGGGCCGCAGCCACAGACTTCCTAGAGCGGAATCGTGAAAAGCCTTTCTACCTCAATGTCTGGATGCACGAGACACACCTCGCCCATCATCCGAGCGAGGAATCTCTGAAAGCCTACGCTCATCTGGACGAGCGCCAGCGCATCTACGCCGCTGTGGCCACGGATGCAGACCGGGGTGTCGGCCTTGTCCTCGCCAAACTCAAGGAACTCGGCCTTGAGGAAAACACTCTCGTCGTCTTCTCCAGCGACAATGGTCCTGAAAACACCCACCCCACAGCCAAGAAGATGGGCACCGGTTACGGCGGCTACTACAGCGTCGGCGAGACTGGAGGCCGCAAGGGGCGCAAGCGCAGCCTGCATGAAGGTGGCACCAACACCGCCTTCATCGTGCGCTGGCCCGGCCAAGTGCCCGCAGGCCGGGTGGACAAGGTCACCCGTCTGAGTGCCACGGATCTCCTGCCCACCGTCTGCGCCGCCACCGGCGTGAACCTTCCCGAAGGTTATGAAGGCGATGGAGAGAACATGCTCACTGCTTTGAAAGGTGCGGAAATGAAGCGCACCCAACCCATTTTCTGGGAGTGGACCGGCGGTGAGAAGCCACCCACCAACTGGGCACGCTGGGCCATCCATGACGGCGACTGGAAACTGCTCACGGACGATGCCGGGCGCGTGGAGCTCTATGAGCTAACCAAGGATGCTGCCGAGGCAAGGGACCTCTCCACGAAAAACCCCGAGATCGTGCAGCAACTCACCGCCAAGCTCGATGCCTGGAAAGCCACCCTCCCCACTTCCCTGCCCGCCGAATGCCTGAGTAAAATGCGTCAGAACAAGCGCGCCCTGAAATCTTCCAAGGGAGACAAAGACGAGTAGTCCGGGACATGAAAAACACCCTCCTCGCCCTCTCGTTCATTTTCGTTTTCAACACTCTGTTAGGCGCCGAAAAGCCGGACGTCCTGGTCATCATCGCTGATCAGTGGAGCCCCCGCTACACCAGCTGGGACAACCCTGAAGTGCGCACGCCGAACCTGGACCGCATCGCGCGTGAGGGCATGATCTTTGATGCCTGCTACACGACCTCACCCGTATGCATGCCGGCGCGCGTGTCCCTGATCACCGGCCTGTATCCGCACAATGCCGGTCATGGCCTCTGGGGGAATGGCGCGCGTTACTATCCGAAAGCGGAAGACGCGCCGATGTTTCACGACATCAAAAACGCCGGATTCACCACGGCCCAGATTGGCAAGACTCACTGGACGGCGGGTCCGGCCTGGCATGACCAGTTCAAGAACAGCGGCGCCTTTTTCAAATCCCTCGGCCTTGACCATGTGGAGGACATCTCCGGCCCTCCGGACTCCACCAACGGCCGCGATGCCTATACCGATCATCTGCGCAAAAAGGGCCTGCTTGAAACCGTGGCCACCGACTTGCACGGCCGCTACATCAAGGGTGAGATGGAGCCGCGCCGCAGCGTCGTTCAGCCGGAGGACTACCATGATGTCGTCACCACGGGCATCGCCGTGGACCTCATTCGGGCCCAACCCAAAGAAAAACCATTGTGCCTCGTCGTGAGCCTGCACTCACCACATCCACCTCTGGATGCCCCCGGGGACTACGCCACGATGTATGATCCGGAGAAGCTCACGCTGCCCGCCAATGTGCCCGAGAAATACCTGCGCGAAGGCCGCGCCATGAACCCCGCCTCCACCCGTCTCATGCTGGCGAATTACCTTGGGAAGCTCGCGCTCGTCGATGACTGCGTGGGTCGTGTGGCCGAGGCGATGAAAGCTCGTGGCACCTGGAATCACGCGCTCGTCTGTGTCACGGCCGATCATGGCGAGATGATGGGCGGGCATGGTTTCCTCACCAAGGGTCGTTTTTATGAAGAGGCGGTGCGCGTGCCGCTGCTCGTCCGCTGGCCCGGCCAAGTCAAAACCGGCCGCAGCAAGGCACCCGTGCAGATGATGGATGTCTACCCCACCATCGTCGAAGCCGTCGGTGGTGAACTCTCCCCAGGCCGCTTCGCCAAATCCCTGCTCCCCATCGCCAGAGGCGAGAAGGAAAGCATCCGCCCTATCGCCATCAGCGAGATCGGCGATCGCGCGCCACTGCGCATGATGGCGCGCGACTCGCGCTTCAAATACTGGGCCGATGAGCAGCGCGAGTTTCTTTTCGATCTGGAGCGTGATCCACTCGAAACGACTGACCTCTCTGAACAACCTGAGCATCTGGAAACACTCCATCACATGCGCGAAAAACTGCTGACTCATCTGCGCTCAACCCAGGTGAATCTTTCCGCTGGCTACAAGCCGAAGGTTCAGCGCATGAGAGAGGCTGAGGAAAAGAACAAATCCAAGTAACTCCCCGCAAATCGTATCCCAGGACTGAGGCAAGGACCACGCCCGCCACCCATTGCTTTGGGGTAATCTACCTAGCTCGTTGCAGGATCACCGGATCTGACACGTTTTCGCGTCGTCTTGATGAAACCCTTTCTCTTTCTTTTTTCTGCAGTGGCGCTGGCCTCCGCCGCACCGATGAACATCCTCTTCATCGCAGTCGATGACCTGCGTCCCGAACTCGCGTGCTATGGCGCAGGCCACATGAAGTCGCCGAACATCGACAAGCTGGCCGCCAGCGGCATGCTCTTCGAGCGCGCCTACTGCCAGGTCGCCGTGTGCAATCCCTCACGCAGCAGTGTGCTGAGTGGCACCCGGCCTGACACCACCGGCGTGCTGGACAACCAGCACTTCATGCGTCCGAACATGCCAGACGTCATCTCGCTGCCGCAGCATTTTAAGAATCACGGCTACACCAGCCTCTCACTCGGCAAAATTTTCCATCATAGCGAGCGCGAACCGGGTGATGACCCTCAGTCGTGGAGCCAGCCCGCCTGGTATCATGGCGAGCCGTATCGCCATTGGTTTAACAAAGAATCGCTCAACTACGTCAAGGAGCTCAAGGCGCTGCCCAAAGACAAGCAGCCCAAGCAACTGCGCGCCGCGCCCTTTGAGGCCGCCGACGAACCTGATGCCTCCTATCCCGATGCGCAGACCGCAGAGAAAGCCATCGAGACACTGCGCCAGCTCAAGGCCGCTGGAAAACCCTTCTTTCTTGGGGTCGGCTTTGTAAAACCTCATCTGCCATTCACCTGTCCGCAGAAGTATTGGGACCTCTATCCCGAAGACAGCATCCAGCTCGCCAAAAACTCCAAGCGCCCGAAGGACGCCCCCGAGCCTGCTTTTCATAACAACTACGAGCTACGCAGCTACGGCACGGTGCCTGAGAATGGCAAAATCACTCCCCCAATGGCCATCAACCTCATCCGCGGCTATCGGGCATGCGTGAGCTTCATGGACGCGCAACTCGGTCGTGTGCTCGATGAGCTCGATAAATCAGGCCTGCGCGAAAACACGGTCGTCGTGTTTTGGGGAGATCACGGCTATCACCTCGGCGAAAACGGCACCTTCACCAAAATGACGAACTTTGAGTTCGGCACCCGCGTGCCGCTCATCGTCAGCGCGCCCGGCATGAAGACAGCGGGTCAGCGCTCCAAGGCCCTGGTCGAGCTTGTGGACCTTTACCCTACGCTCGCCGAACTCAGCGCACTGCCTCTGCCCAAGCATCTCGAAGGCACCAGCTTCGTCCCATTGCTCGAGGAGCCTGACCGGCCTTGGAAGAGCGCCGCCTTCAGCCAATACCTCCGCACCGGCAAGCCGCCGTACCACGGCCGCAGCATCCGCACCGACCGCTGGCGCTATACCGAGTGGCACGACCTGAAGCAGCAGCCCGCCGGCATCGAGCTCTACGATGAGCTCAACGACCCCCAGGAAACCAAAAGTGTGGCAGCAGACCCTGCCAACACCGCCACGCTCACCGACCTCGCCAAACGCCTCCAAGAAGGCTGGAAGTCCGCCCTCCCTGCGAAGTAACTCAAAACAAGGAGAGGGACCTGCCAAGTCCCTCTCCAAAAGCATCTGCGGTTAAAAATTCAGAGCTTATCCAAATCACAGGGCCCGAAGAAACGCCACCAGATCCGCTTTCTCCTCCGTGCTCAGATGCGTCTCGAGCACAAGGTTGAAGAACTCCACGGAGTCCTCCAACGTCATCAGACGATCATCGTGCAGATACGGTGGTGAGTCCTTGATCCCACGCAGTGCGAAGGTTTTGATCGGGCCGTCCGCGCTCGCTTTGCGTCCATTGATCATCTTCTCCTTGAAGAAGCGCTCGGTCTTGAGGTCATGCATGAGACCATCCGTGAAGTAAGGACCGGTATGGCAGATGGCACACTGCGCCTTGCCATGAAACAACGCCTCGCCATTCAACTCGCTTTTGGAGGCCTTGCTCGCAATGAGCCTGCCCGTCGGCGAGAGTTTAGGGGACGGTGGGAAGCCAAGGATGTTTTGAAATTCGGCCATCGCCTGCACCTGAGTTCCGCGGTCCAGTGGGTTCACCCCTTTGCGGGAAGCCTGGTCAGGCTCGCCATCGAAGTAAGCTGCGCGCTGCTCGAACTCGGTGAAGTCCTCGACAGATTTCATGGCACGCTGCGAACCAAAAGTATTGTTGATGTTCATTCCACGCAGCGTCGGTGTGCCAATGCGATGACGATGCTCGTTCGGGCGAATGTCACCCACCGTGTGCGTGGCACCATTTGAGTGACCGTTGGAGTGGCAGTCGAAGCACGAGACGCCCTGTGTGGCCAGCAGCGCACGCCGGTCATGCGTGGCATTAAACTGAGCCTGCGGGAAAGGCGTGAGCAGCAGGCGCAGCCCTTCGAGCTGCTTGGTGTTCAGAAACCCATGGAAGAGGTCATAAAAGTTCGCCAGCGTCACCAACTGACCTTTGGACACATCTCCCAGGTCAGGACGGGTGTTGATGAAGATCGGCGCGGGAAACTCTGGCAGCATGTGATCTGGCAGATCATAGTCCAGGTCAAAGCGGGTGAGATCGCGCAGGGTCTGCTTCTTCACTTCATCAATCTGCTTCTTCGGAAACACCATGCCGCCCGCCTCGTGATGCGGATGCGGCAGTGGATAAAATCCAGCAGGCCAGGCATCGCCATCCTTGATGCTCTCCGGTGACATCGCGTTCAACTTGTCCCAAGACGTGTTCGTCGGCAGTTTCACACGCACACCTCCTTGGACGGGCTTGCCATTCGTCATGGTTAGGCCTTCCGCAGGTTTGTCGGAGAGGTCATAGCGTTCTTTAAGCAGATCCTGCTGCCGTTGGGCAAACTTGGGTTTGTCACCCTCCAGCCTCTTCACAAGACTGGCGAAATCCTCTTTCTCTTGTGAGTAAGACAACCCTGCCGAGCAGAGTGAGAGGGCGGCGGAGAGGCAAGCGCGCCCGAAGTGAAGTGTTTGGATGGTCTTCATGGCAATGATGGTTCGGCGCGCAGCCCTCAAGTGGCTGTAGGGGCATCGCCTGACTGATAGCAGGCCACATGTTCTTCTGACCGCCATGATCCTCACAGGAACGCTCAGGCAGCCCGCTCCAGACCGCACATTTTCATAGAAGTCCCCGCACAAGCCTGCGTTTTCTCTCCCCCCTCTATTGTGAATCGTCGCCACTTTCTCCAAACCGCCGGTGCATCCGCAGCCATGCCTCTGCTGGCCGCAGACCCTCGCCCCAAGGCCCCCTTCCGCGTCCTCTACAGCAATGATACGACGAACATCACCTCGTGCGTGAGTCCATTTCATGCGGCCCGCCAGCCGCTCAGCCAGAAGATGATCGAGGCCACCGTGGATGAAGTCACGGGGCTCGTGGATGCGCACATGCTGCAGCCTGGCCTCGGCATGGCGCCTATGTGGCCGAGCCAGGTGCTGCCGCTCAAGGAGCACTACGCCTGGATCAAAGACCGCTATAACCAAAAGCCCGACTCCTTCGGCCAGTTCGTGCTGAATGGAGGCGATGTGGTGAAAATCTTCATCGACCGCTGCCGCCAGCAGAAGCAGGCGGCCTTCATTTCCTTCCGCATGAATGATGCGCACCACAAGGAGTTCAGCGATCCGAAGCCGGGTGACAAGCCTGGCGGCAGCATCGGGATGAGCGTCACCCGCCACTACGTCGAGCATCCGGAGTATCGCATCAAACCTGGCTCGCTGCGGGGTGCCGACCTGGTGCAAAACTGGGCCGAGCCCGATGTGCGTGCCCAAAAGTTCGCCCTCATCCGCGAGCTCTGCGAGAACTATGATCTCGATGGTCTGGAACTCGACTACCTGCGCTTCTACAATTACTTCCGTGTCGAGGAAACGCCGCTGGAAAACCGCCAG
Organism: Verrucomicrobiota bacterium; assembly: GCA_040387935.1. Classification (GTDB taxonomy): domain Bacteria; phylum Verrucomicrobiota; class Verrucomicrobiia; order Verrucomicrobiales; family Verrucomicrobiaceae; genus Prosthecobacter. The sequence goes on from JAZKCU010000008.1 coordinate 97,180, forward strand.
TCCATCATGACCACCTTTGTGCGCGAGGTGCGCGAACTGCTCGATAAAAGCGTGCGCGATGGCCGTCGTCGCTGGCTCTGTGCGCGTGTTCCCTGTCATCTGCCTGCGCTCGATATTCTGGGTCTCGATCTAAAAGCCCTCGTCGCTGCGGGTCTCGACATGGTGAACGCCTCTGATCACTACTTCACCACACAGCAGCACGACCTCGCTGCGATCCGCCAGCAGACTCAAGGCGCTGCGCTTTACTTCGAGCTTTGCCACACCTTGTGGAAGGGCGACAAGGTGCAGGCAGGCTACGATGTGTTTCCGTTCCGCCGTGCCACGAAGGAGCATCTGCAAACCAGCGCCCACCTCGCCTATGCACGCGGTGCTGATGGCATCAGCCTCTTCAACTTCGCCTACTACCGCCAGCATGGGCAGGGCGAAGGGCGTGGGACATTTGGCGAACCACCTTTCGATGCGCTCAAAGAGTTGAGCGATCGCAAAGCACTCGCGCAGCAACCGCAGCATTGGTTTCTCGCCTTTAGCTGGCGCGCGCCTGGCATGAAACCGCTGCCCGTGCCGCGCAAGGTAGAGCCCGGCAAGCCGCAGAAATTCAACTTCGACCTCGCCGCCCCCTTGAGAGGATGGAAGCAGGATATGCGTCTCCGTCTTCAGGCTGATCAATCTCTAAGCGACTCCGAATGGCAGGCCACCTTCAATGGCGAGGCCCTGAGCCCAACCAACGATGTGTCTGAACCTTTCACTGTTTCCTACCCTTCCCTTCTCGGCAGACCCGAGGAACTGCGCGCCTGGAGCGTCCCAGCCAAACTGCTGCGCGAGGGCAAGAACAGCGCGGAGTTCACCTCCAAGGCAGGCAAGATGATCTCCATCGTCTTTGTCGACCTCGCCGCTCAGCAGACCCCATCCTCATGAGGCTCACGGCTTCGCCTGACGTATCACCACGAGCGAGGCCGATGGGCATCCCACGTGCACGCCTGATGCGCCTTTCAGCGTGATCACCACCGTCTTGTCATCCCCTGCCTCTGCTGAAGGCATGAGAGAAACCACCGCAGAGGCCTGCCCGGGAGGGATCGTCACACTTCCGCTGAGCGCCTGGAAATCATGACCACTCGCCGCATCACCGCCGACCTCATAACCCACCGTTAGAGGTTCCTTCAAATCACCACTGCGCGTCACCCGCCATTCGCCGGGCTGCCCCGCATGCGCACGTGACACGGAGGCGGCGATGGAGACAACCGGCGCCGAAGCACCGCGAGGATGCGTGTTGTTGATGTAGTGCTCAATGTTCGCATAACCTCCGGCGGCGATGCCTGCGCTGTCTTTCGCATCCTTCGGATTCAGGCCAAATTGCACCTCCCAGAAATCTGGCAGGCCGTCCTTGTCTGCATCTGCGGGTGCAGGCAGTGAGCGATAGTCAGGCCAGCGCTGATCCTCTGACAGATCCGTCTCCTTCCCGATCACCGCTCCCCTGCCATCCCGCACCGCATTCATGATGCGCAGATCCACGGCATCACGCGCTGGCAGGGTCGCCCCGGCATCCGCCAGCACAGCGTCATAGGCCTCACGCGCTGTCTGCATCACCGGCAGCTCGCCAAAGGGCACCTCCACCTTCATGACCTCCTTCTCCGCCTCCGGCACCTTTTTAAACTTTTGGTTATGAGACACCGCCAGCTTGTTGTTGGCCGTGGCCTCGGCGGAGGTGCCGATGAGATTGCCCTTCGCATACACTCTTGCTCCCGGATCACCATGAAACTCAAAGGCCTTGTTCGCTATCTCCGCAGGTGTGCTCGGCCCGGGTTTGTAGGCATTGTGCATCCAGTTGAAGAACACCCGCTCGCTCCCCGTGTGCGTGGCATGCTCCAGCCAGTCGTAGACGACACAGTTGTACATCGTCAGCACCGCAGGCGCATCATCACCACCGGTGAGCCGTGGATTGCGCAGACGGTTGTGCGCAAAGAGCATGTGATGCATCGTCGCTCTTCCATCCGGCGCGCCACTGCCCCACAGGCCGCCTTCGGAGTGGTTCGGCGGTGTCTGCTTCGGATTCGCATAGTCCAGTCCCTCGGCCGCGATGCTCCAGGACACCGTGGCCCTGTCCACATGCGTGCACGTCAGATTCTCATCCGTGGCCCAGGAGGCGGAGCAGTGATCCACGATCACATCCGTCATGCCGGCAAAGTCATGCACAAACTTGCCACGCTCCAGCTTCTTGTCCTTCCGCTTGTCAAAGGCCTCCTGCGTCTGCCCTGCTGGAGCCGCCGCCTCACCAAGAGTGGCGGCTTTGAACTCGATCGAATCGCCCGTGTCCCCTTCAGAGTTCCAGCCGCGCCGTGAGCGCAGATGCCGCACGACCACATTACTCGCATGGATCTGCAGCGCACCGCCCTTGATGCAGATGCCGTCTCCTGGAGCCGTCTGTCCAGCCACGGTGATGCCGGGCTGTGAGATCTCAATCACCCCCGGCTTCTCACGCCCTGGCTTGCCGACCTTTGAGATATCGATGATGCCCGACACGCCAAACACCACGATGCGGTTCGGCTGGCTCACCGCGTCCGCCAGCGAGCCTGGACCTTTGGCATTCAGATTTGTCACTATGACCACCTCACCACCGCGGCCTCCCGTGGCATGCATCCCGGCGCCTTGCGCACCGGGAAAGGCGGGAATCTTTGGCTCATCCGCATGAACGAATGCTCCGCCAAGAGCGATCACCAGCAGGAGAGATGCTTTCATAGGTTGGGGGTCGGGATGGCGCATGAACGCCCGCCATCACCGCAATCTGGCGTCATCTGCGTGACAATGACCTGATACTTCACGAACACACCCTTCGTTAAGGCCGCACTCACCCATGAAACTCCGCCATCTGCTCCTTACTCTCTTCAGCCTGCTCACCTGTCTCGCTTTCGCCGCCGAGGAGGAGCCGGGGAAGGTATATGTTTACAAGCAGTCCGGCAGCAAGCCGCAGGAGATGGAGATCTATTTTCCGCCGAATTGGGAGCCCGCCAAAAATAAGGTCCCCGGCCTCATCATGTTTCACGGTGGCGGCTGGGGCGGAGGCACGCTGAGCCAGTTCCGCTATGCCTGCCGCTACTTCGCCACTCGTGGCATCGTGACCGCCACGGTGACCTACCAGCTCGCCGTCAAGAAGGACGCATCACCGGGTCAGTCACGCAAGCGTGTCTGCATCACCGATGCCAAAAGCGCCATCCGCTGGATGAAGCAACATGCAGGTGAGCTCGGCATTGATCCCGCGCGCATCATCACCGGCGGTGGCTCCGCAGGCGGCCACATCTGCATGCTCGCCACGAACAACCCCGGACTGAACGATCCCGCCGATCCCAAGGATATCGACACCAGCGTGGTCGCCTACCTTCTCTTCAATCCTGCCTTCACAGCCGACGACGCTCCCGATGCCGAGGTGGATGTGCTGAAGCATCTCACGGCGAAGCTGCCCCCCGCGATCATGTTTTTCGGCACCAATGATCCCTGGAAGAAAGGCTCCGACGCTGCCCTGAAGCATCTCAAAGAGCTTGGCAACACGACCACCGAACTCTGGCTCGCGGAGGGTCAGGCTCATAGCTTCTTCAACCGTGCTCCCTGGCAGAACCTAACCATCAGCGAGGCGGACCGCTTCCTGGTGCGTCTGGGCTTGCTCAGCGGCGGACCGAGCCTGCCCGCAGCTCCGAAAGGCGAGAAGATCAGCAAGGCGCCTTGAGCCCTGCATCAGCTATCCACCAGTCACTCTTCAGCAGCCCCCATTCATATTCCGCACGGCTTTGCAGGCGCCAGCCCGCCGCTTGCAGCAGCGGATCTGGGGTGATAAGGCTCTTGGCAGACAGGCGGGTTGCCACCCTAAAAAAGAGATAGAGCATGGCCAGAATGATCTTGCTGCGGAGCCGTCTCCACCCATGCGCTGGAACCTGAAAATCCGCCATCAGCCAACTGCCACCCCGATCCGCCGCCTTGGAAAGGCGCGGCACCAGCATGCTCATCTGCTCATGCGTGAAGCAGTCGAGAAAGAAGTGAGTGACGATCAGATCAAACGAGGCCACCGGCGGCTCCCAAGACAGGAGATCCGCATGCACCCATTGTACCCGAGCATCATTGAGGCCGTTTTGCTTCAGCGCCTCCTTCGCCTGGGCCATCATTGCCTTGCTGGCATCCACGCAGACGATCCAAGCCTCGGGGTAGCGGCGACAACACTCCAGCAGGAACGGCCCGTGCCCCTCACCTACCGTCAGAATGCGCGTCGGCACTGGGATAACATCTAGAAACTCTGTTCTCGCTCTCTGCAGCTTCCTGCCCGCAGTGAAGCGCTCCATGGATCGATAGAAGGGCGCAAGGATGTCAAAACTCATGGAGGGAAAGACAGGATCATGATGATCGGACAACAGTGCTCCGATGGATGCTTGGACAATAGCTGCCACAAAGGACTCAGCCTTGCCAAAACTCTGGCGCACTATTTTCACAACGTTACTCGTGGGCTAACACACAGCCAGATGAGCACTCTCTAATGGCCCGCCATCAAGCGGCCCCGTCCACTATCAACCCAGCCCAACGCGCCATGAATCGGACTCGTTTTTGCTCCAGTCTGGCTCCAGGGCGATGTGGGCTTCCACTTTCCAGAGCAGCTCATCGGCACCCCGGGAAACTTGGGTGAGCAGGTCCACCGTGCCAGAATCATCGGACTTTTCAGCCGTAGAGACGGCCTTCCGCGAGGAACGTGCAAAATGGGCGAGCGCTGCCGACATGGCCCAAAGATGCTCGCGACCGTCCAAGGCTTCCAGAGGGTAAGCGGGCAGCGAGGACTCCAGCGAGACGGCATGGAGAGTGCCGCGCGTGGTGCCGCCGAGCATCACAGCGCGCTCAGCGACCTCATCCGTCAGTTCCCCAAGCTTATGAGCCACCTCGTCAAAGAGTGTGTGCAACATGGTGAAATAGGGTCCCTTGACGTTCCAGTGCGCCTGCTTGGCTTGAAGTCCAAGATCGATCAACTCCACGAGCTGGCTGTTCAGCAGTTCAACAAGTATGATGCGCCGCTTCTCGGGCTGATCGTGATGAGTATTCCAAAGTTTCGTCGGTGATTGATGTGAGGTGATGGAGGTGTGCTTTTTCATAGCGACACCAGCCTAGGCCACCACGATCCCAAGCCCACGCCAACGATCCGACGATTTGTGCCAAAGCGCATCAAGCTGTCGCGCGGATGCCGGAAGATCTGAAACGTACGCGATACTCCACGGGCGTGGTCTTGAGCTGGCGCATGAAGCAGCGCCCCATCACATCCGCGCTACCGAAACCACAGGCTCGGGCAATCTCCTCCATGCCCTGGGTGCTGCGCTCCAGCTTCCGGCGCACAGCCTCGATGCGAATCTCTTCCACATAGTGCGCGGGTGATCTGCCCATCTCACGGGTGAACACGCGCTGAAAGTTACGCTCGCTCATCGCCGCCTTGGCAGCCAGGGCGGGAACGGATAGATCATTCGTTAGGTGCTCCAGCATCCAAATCTGCAAATCACGCAGCGGACGGTCCTCGGAGGTCTGCTCCTGAAGAGACACGCTGAACTGGGCCTGGTTGCCAGGACGACACAAGAAGACCACCAGCATGCGGGCGACCTCAAGAGCGATTTTTCTTCCGTGATCCTCTTCCACCAGTGCCAGGCTCAGATCAATGCCCGAGGTGGCCCCTGCCGAACTATAGATGCTACCATCTTTCACCCAGATGGGATCGGGGTCGACCTTCACCTTGGGGAAGCTGGTGGCGAGCTGCTTGGCATAGGCCCAGTGCGTGGTGGCACGCTTGCCATCCAGCAGACCTGCCTGTGCTAATAGCCATGCGCCAGTGCACACAGAGCCGACGCGGCGAGACGTCTTCGCATGCTTTTGCATCCAGGTGAGCAGTGGCGCGGGTGGCGCGGTGAGCTCATTGCCCATGCCGCCGGGAATGATCAAGGTGTCCACCTTGCCTTTGACCGTGCTGTAGTGAGGCCCGCAGCGCATGCCGAGACCATACATGCCATCGAGACTAGGCTCCTTCTGCGTGGAGACATACTGGACCTGATAGCGACGGTCCTCTGGAAGCATGGCATTCGCGGTGGAGAACACATCTACGACGCCCGCGACATCCAGCTCGCGAACACGGGGATACATGAGGATGACAATGCGACGATCTGATGCGGGAGAGTTCATGTTCGGCACGCGGCTTTATACACGCCGCGCAGACTGCGGCAAACGGGCAATTCCTTTCGAGTTCCCTGGGGAAAATGGGTTTTGGCAGATTGGCGGAAATCGTCGGCTCCTTGGCGTTCACCTTGCTGAGATTACCCCTAGTGTGATGCCACAACGGAAAGCCAAGCGGCTCGCCGGATCAATCCAAAACTCAAACCTAACGAAAGACAAAACATCATGAATTCCAACACCATCACCACTCAAGACGGCACTCAGATCTACTTCAAGGACTGGGGCTCGGGCCAGCCCGTCATCTTCAGCCATGGCTGGCCTCTCTCCTCGGACAGCTGGGAAAACCAGATGCTCTTCCTCGCCAACAACGGTTACCGCGCCATCGCTCATGACCGTCGTGGTCATGGCCGCTCCAGCCAGAGCTGGAACAACAACGACATGAATGGTTATGCCGATGACCTGGCCGAGCTGATCGAGCAACTGGATCTGAAGGACGTGATCCTGGTCGGCTTCTCCACCGGTGGCGGCGAGGTCACCCGCTACATCGGTCGCCATGGATCCAGCCATGTGGCCAAGGCCATCCTGGTCTCGGCAGTACCTCCGCTCATGGTGAAGACGGAAGCGAATCCTGGTGGCCTGCCCATCGAAGTCTTCGATGGTATCCGCGCTGGCTCCCTGGCGGATCGTTCCCAGCTCTACAAGGACATCGCCAGCGGCCCCTTCTATGGTTACAACCGCCCCGGTGCCAAGCCCTCGCAGGGCATCATCGATGCCTTCTGGATGCAAGGCATGATGGGCGGCCACAAGAACACCTTTGATTCCATCAAGGCCTTCTCCGAGACCGACTTCACCGAGGACCTGAAGAAGTTCGATGTGCCGACTCTGATCATCCACGGCGATGACGACCAGATCGTGCCCTTTGAAGCCGCGGGCCTGGCTTCCTCCAAGCTGGTGAAGGATTCCAAGCTCATCCTCTACCCAGGTGCTCCGCACGGCATCTCTGATACTCACAAGGAGCGGCTCAATACCGATCTCCTGGCCTTCATCCAAGCCTGAACTGAATTCCGAATGACTGAATTACCTAACTTAAAACACTTCAAAATAGACGGTCATGAAAACTTCATCCAAAACCATCCTGCTTATCCACGGTCTGTGGGTCACTCCTCGCTCCTGGGAGCATTTTCAAAACCGCTATGAGACGCAGGGTTACAAGGTCATCGCTCCGGCCTGGCCGGGCATCGAGGGCAGCGTCGAGGACATGCAGCGGGATCCCTCCAGCTTCAACGGCATCGGTATTGAGCAGGTGCTGGAGCACTACACCCGCGTCATCCAGTCCCTTCCGGAGAAGCCGATCATCATCGGTCACTCCTATGGCGGCCTGATCACGCAGATCCTGATGGATCGCGGTCTGGGCGCCTCCGGCGTGGCGATCGATTCCGTCCCGCCAAAAGGCATCATCCTGCTGCCTCCATCCACCATCGAGGCGCTGACTCCCTCACTGGCGAATCCCTTCAACTATAAGGGCACCTACATGTTCCCCTTTGCCCGCTGGTGGAGAGTGTTTGCCAACAGCCGGAGTGAATCCGAGGCGCATGCCGCTTATGAGCGCTATGCCATCGCTGCTCCAGGACGCGCCATCTTCCAGGCCGCGCTGTCCAACCTGACTCCTGGCTCGCAAGCAGCGATCAACTTCAGTAACTCCACCCGTGGTCCGCTGCTGCTGATCGGTGGTGAGAAGGACGTGATCATGCCTGCCTCGCTGAATCGGAAGAATTTCCGCAAATACAGCCGCTCGTCCGCAGTCACGGAATACAAGGAGTTCGCCGGGCGCAGCCACTTCATCATCGGTGAAAAGGGCTGGGAGGAGGTGGCAGACTATGCGCTGGACTGGGCGGAGTCGAAGATCAGTGAGAGTGCTGAGAAGGTCTCAGCGCCCTCGGCCAAAGAGGCTGCGTCTCCGGTGAATCAGGCACTGGCCGCCGCCTGAAAGGCGAGGAGCTTGTCTGGATTTCGATGGGCGAAGATCTTGGTGATCTTGCCGTCCACGATCTCCAGGGCCATGGCGGTGACGGTCTTGCCATCCATCTGGATGAGAGCGCCCGGTGAGCCATTGAAGCTAGTGAGTCTCGTTTCATGAAAGCCGCGTGCAGGCCCGCCCGGCTTCGAGATGTTGATGAAGAACTTGGTGATGATGTCGCGACCTGTAAGGACCTTCGGCACAGCGGTCGCCTTGCCGCCGCCATCGGAGTAGAGGGAGGCGTCCTCCACCAGCATGTCTAACAAAGCTTGCGTTTCACCAGCCCGGCAGGCATTGAGGAAGCGCGTGAGGAGCTGCTCATGCTCGCTGTTGGTGGTCGTGAAGCGCGGCTTCTCCGCCCGCACACGTTCCCGGGCACGCGAGACGAGCTTGCGGCAGTTCACGGCAGGTTTGTCGAGGATCTCACTGATCTCCTCAAAGGTATGGCCAAAGACCTCATGCAACAGAAACCCTGCTCGCTCCATGGGTGAGAGCTTTTCTAGCACCATGAGCAGGGCGATGGAGACACTTTCATCCACCTGCGCCGTCGGCTCGGTCGAAAGTGCCTCGGGCAGATAGGGCTCCGGCAGCCAGGTGCCGTAGTACTCCTCACGCTGCACGCGTGCGGACTTCAGGCGGTCCAGGCAAAGCCGGCTGACCACGGTGAGCAGCCAGCTTTGCGGGGTCTTCACCTCGGTGATGTCCACCTTCGCCCAGCGCAGCCAGGTTTCCTGAACCATGTCCTCCGCATCACTCACGGAACTGAGCATGCGATACGCGACGCCTGTGAGCTGCTGGCGATGCGCCTCAAAGGCGGCGACGTGAGGATCGGCGATGTTCATGGTGCGGTGGAAGGTTAAGCCGCAAGCTCCGGGATCAAGGCGCAACTTTGCGCATGACCCAGCGCGCGCTTGAGCGTGGGATAAAGATGCGTGGAAACCACGCTGATGGCGATCTCCGCAATCACCTTACGTCCCCAGCGAGCTTGCAGACGTGGCAGCAGTTCTGGATCCAGATCCACGTTGGCGGCTACAGCGCGGGCGTAGTCATAAATATCACGCTGCTCTGCGGTCAGGCCCTTGCCTTGATGGAGGGAGGCCTTGATCAGGGGTTCTGGCATGCCTTTTTCGCGGGCCATCTTGATGTTGAGCAGCGTGCAGGGACCGCAGTCTTGCAGGCGCATGGCGGCGATCTTGGCAATCATGAGCACCTCGTCTGGCGCAGTCTTCTGGTAGCGGCCCATGCCCATCGCTGCTTCAAAGGCTTTGAAGGCTCCGGGCGAGGCATCCAGGAGCTCCTCCAGATAGCTCACGTCATAGTCATAGTGCTGGCCAAAGGCCTGAATGTTCTGCCGCGAGGCGGCCAGGGTGTCTGTGTTTGTTTCTTGCATGGCACTGGGTATGACGAGCCAGCGCCGGAGAGTGTGACCGACGGGGCAAGTTCTTTTAAAATCACCCACCGTGGCTGACTCATGCCTGGCCTGGATCCCGAAGCTGCCAGCGGTTGAGGATCTCATAGGATGCGCCGGCTCTGCCACGAACCAGCGCGAACTCACGAATGGTCAGTTTCACCGCAGGATCAATCAGCGTGGAGAAAGGCTGCACACCATAGAGAAGAGTCAGGTGCGGACTGAAGGCACCGTCTTTATGGGTGCGAACACTATTCCTCACCAATCGTGTGGTAAGGAGTTGGTGAAGGCTTGTCAGCTCAGACTCCTTGCGGATGTCACGCAGGACCAGGGCACCTCCGCCAAACTTGCACAGTTCCGCAAAGCGAACCGTGAAAGGCAGGGTTACGTCAGCCGCCTCCTTGGCCGCGATGTCGATCGAGTGCAGAAGATGCTTGGACAGGCCCAGCTCTTTGTTGATGGGATGCAGGCTGAGGTGAAGCTGCCCGGCCTGTCGCGGCGTTCCCTGAAGCCTGTATCTGCTCTGCCACTCCCGCAGACGGTCGAGCATGTGAGCTTCCTCGTCTGGATTGGGAAGCAAGGCCAGGAAGACGCTGCCGCACTGACTGGGCGGTCGGAGCGTTTCCTCAGGTTGAAAGAGATCTGCAGTGAGAAGCAGGTCGGTCATGGCGATGGGCAGCCTACTTCGTGCCTCGCGTTGCTGTCTCGTTCAACTTCTCAATGAGATAATCCTCCATCCGCGCATGCTGCACATTCTCACGGCCGGGATACACACGCTGGCATGGAACGCCGATGCTCTGGCACTTCTCTTGAAGCTTCATCACTTCCAGTCTGCCAGCGGATTGTCCCGGATGTCCAGCGGGAAGCTCACGTTGGCACCCTGGCGAGTGTGCGAGGCCAGCACCGCCGTGATCATCTCAACGGTCACGCGGCCATCCGCAGCACTGCACAGCGGCTGGCGGTTCTCTTCAATGGAGGCGATCAGGTTCAGGGCACCGGTGGCATGGCTCATCACCTGCTTCCCGATATCGGCGATGGGTTCAGGCTTCCCAATGCCTGCCGCACTGATCGGAACCCACGTGCGAGGCTCATTGTTAGGCTGAAAGGGATTGCCTGGAAGGAAATGAGCCAGCGGTGTCTGATCGACACGGATGTCGATGATGCCTTTCGTGCCGATCAGTTGCAGGCCGAAGCCCACCTTCGGATCACCGGCTTCCTGAATCGAATCAAAGTAGAAGGGCACGCCAGACTCCATGTCGAAGCGCGCGTGCACCTCGTTGCCGGCGATCGGGCCGTAGTCGGCTCTGCCACGGTTCACATCAGCCGGGGTGACGAGCTTGCCATTCAACTTCACCAGGGCCGAACAACTCTGCGGCTTGCCCACCAGAAACACGCCGAGGTTCAGCACGTGTGAACCAAGAATCCACAAGTCCTCCATGCCGCCACGACGGTCCTCCTTGCCACGGCCACGCACCTCAAGCAGTCGGCCGATGGCACCTTCTTCCACCAGCTTTTTGACGACAGGCAGCGTGGGATGCCAGCGATTGCGATGCGCGAGCGCGAGCTTCACACCATGCTTCTCACACGCGGCGATGATCTCATCCGCCTCGGCGAGATTGCGACAGAAGGGCTTCTCCAAGTAGATGCCGCGGGCACCCGAAGCCGCTGCTGCCTGCACCATGTCGCGATGCAGGCCCATCGAAGGTCCGATGGCGACAAGGTCGGGCTTGGCTTTGGCGATGCCGTGATAATCGGCGAAGCCTTGGGTGATATTCAGTTCCTTCAGCGTGGCTTCGAGCTTTGCCGGATCAGGATCCGCCGCCGCCACGATCTCCATGCCAGGAACCTTCAGCCACATGGTATCCAGGCTGTGGCCGTAGCTGCCTTTGTTACCAACCACGACCACGCGCCATTTTTTCCCAGGTTCGGTGGCGTGTGAGGCAAGGGCTATGCTTGAAGCTGCGGTGGCGAGGAAATGGCGGCGGTTCATGGTGAGTGATGGCAAACGTAAATGCTGATGCGAGATTACTTGGAGGCTTTGGCAGGCACACTGGGCTTCTTGGCCTTCTCCAACATACCGCGGACGCGGCCTTGTTCCTTCTCGAGCGCTTTGCCGGTGGTGGGCAGGGGCTGGAAATGGGGATCGGGGATGAGTTTCTCCTCGGCAGGAATGCTACGCAGGCGAAGATTGCGGAAGGAAACATCGTGGCCGTGATCCTGAAGCGAGAGCTTGCCGCCACGCCCGGTGAGGTCGCCACCACGAATGGTTAGCAGTTCGACCTCCTTGGCCCATTTCGGATCGGTGTAGTCAAAAGAGATGACTCGTTCCTCATTGAGCCAGTGCTCGATCACCGTGCCTTTGCAGATGATGCGCGCTGTGTTCCATTCGCCCACAGGACGAGTGGCTCTTTTGTTAGGCCCCATGCAGAAGAAGAGCGATGCGGCGGACTGGCGCGGGTTGTCGCCATGACCTGGATGCGCATCATCGAGCACCTGATACTCGACCTGGCCTGGACGGTAGTAGACGCCGCTGTTGCACTCCTTGGACACCTTCCACTCAAAGCGCAGCTCGAAGTCGTCCGGGACCAGTTGTTTCTCATAGGTCAGGGAGCCTTTGGGACGCACACGGGCAAAGGCACCGTCCTGGATGTCCCAGTTGCCATCCTGCTTCCAGCCATCGAAGCTTTTGCCATCCGAGAGGGCGACGAAGCCCAGCTTGACCTCTTCGGGTTCAAGCGCTGAGGCTAGTTGAGGAAGAATGAGGGTGAGGATAGAGAGAGGGATGCGGAGTTTCATGAGGTGAGTATTTGATGAGATGGAATGAAGAAGGTCACTTCCGCTTGGAAGCCTTGACGATGTAGTCCACAAGCGAGTCGATCTGCGCGGGTGTGAGGATGGCACCGATGGGTGGCATGAGGTTCTCGGGATAACCTTCCACGAGCAGGGCATTGGGCTCGAGGATGGACTGGCGCAGGTAGTCAGCGGTGGCTTTGACCTCGATCGTCTTGCCTGTGGCGGGATCGCGCACTTTTACCTGAGCGCCGGCTAGGCCTGTGAAGGAGGGGCCGACCAGCTTGGTGTCATTCAGGCTGTGGCAGGCGGCGCAGAAATTCTGATAGAGCACGCGGCCAGCATCATCTTTGGAGAACTCAAAGTAAGGCTTGGCGGATGCCAGGGTTCCAGGTGGAGCGGGAAGCACTTCGCCGGGGCGATCTTGGGGGATTCGGTTCACCGTGAACCAGATATCGCCCGCCCACAGTGGCAGCCCGGACTCTGAAGCGAGACTGGATGGCAGGCGCACGTGAATGACCTCGCCTGTGATGATGCCGGGCATCTCCAAGAAGACCCGGCGGCGATCCGCAGACACGGAGGCGGAGCGCACTTCAGCGAGGCGATGCCTAACCTTTTGTCCGCCATAGGTCTGAGTACCTTGGTAGCCCCATTGAGTGACGTGATAGTCAGCGGGATTCCAACCTTTATCCTGCTTCAAGGGCTGCGTAAACTCCACTTCGAGTCCGTTCGATTTCAAACGGGCGGCCAGAGGCTCAAACACGGGCTTTCCTGTGTAGCGAATGTGAGTGAGGCCGCTCACGCGCTGGATGAATTCCTTGTCGCTGCCGCGTGCGATGCCGCCCGCAAAGAGCTCCCCCTCAGGTGTGAGCTGAAAGCGGTGCAGGAGGTGACGGAAACCTTGTGAGAAGGGGAAGACGGCGCCTTGCATGACGCCATCCACTTCTTCCAGAAAAGCACGCTGCAAGCCGCCGAAGGTCGCATCTCCCCACAAAACATGGCCTGCATAAGGTCCCCAGCTTGAGGGCAGTAGAAAAGGCTCGGTGGGTGAGTTGGCGACCTCCCCATGTGGCATCCAGACGGCGGGCGGAGTGGCCTCCATGTGATCGAGCGGATGCCATGGCGCGCGGCTGCGAAACTGATAGAAGGCATCCTTTTGCAGATGGATGAGTTTATCCGCAGGCAGCCATTCGCCTTGGTTGTCCGTGATGAGGATGGAGCCGTTCGGTCCAAGGCCGATGCCATCTGGTGTGCGCAGGCCACCGGCCACGACCTCCGTCTTGCCCGTGTCCACATGCACTTTCACAGCGCTGCCTCGCAGAGGGGCTTGACGGTTGTCGCTATTGCGCGAGCCCATGGCCACGCTCAATGAGAAGTAGAGATGCGAATCCTGCAGGACAGCACCGAACAAATATTCGTGACTGTCCATGGTGCAGGGCCACTCATGCGAGATGCAGCGATAGGTCTCGTAGATGCCGTCTTCGTCCTCGTCGATGAGTTCAGTGGCTTCATTCTTCTCGGTGACGAAGATGCGACCCTCTGAAATGACGAGTCCCATCGGCTCCGAGAGTCCTTGGGCGATGAGACGGAAGGGCGGTGGGCCTTCGTTGGGAATTGCATCCAGATCGAGCGAGTAGAGCTCACCATCCCAAGTGGTGAAAATCAGCTCGCGCTTTCCGCGCATGGCCATGCCGCTGATCCGCATGACGTGGGATTCATCGCGCAGATCACGTGCCTTGAGCGCTGGGTGAAGCTTTCCAAGCTTCTGGCCAAATCCAGGCGTGGCCACGGGTGCGATTGGTTCCGCCGTCATGTTGACGAGTGCGAGGTTGCCTGCGGTTCCACCACTCAGCGCCAGTTTCCGAAAGCGCAGCGGGTGGTCGTATTTGCGATTCGAGGGCGGCACAAGCATGATCAAGACGGGCAAGCCCGCACGCACTTGGAAGGTGCCCAGCTTGATACGTGCACATTCGTCTTTCTTGGTCACGGGCACTTCCCAGAAGCTGTCCTTCCCATCGAAGGATAGCTGGTAAGGCTGGTCGAGCGGCTTCTCGCAGGAGTATTCGATGAAGACGGTGATCTCTTCCTGCTGTTTCGCTTGAATATACCATCCAATGTTAGACCCACGGCCTTTGGTGATCTCCAGCGCGTCACCGGCATACTCGTTGGGACCTTTGGAGAAGATCATCGTCGCGGGCAGATCGAGTCCTAGAGGCGCATCTTCGGCCTGCGTGATTGCCAATGGGACCCAGCACGCAAGGGCGAGGAAGACATGGAGAAAAAAGGGCTTCATGGAAGGGTGAGGCGATGAAGGGCTGAGCCGGTGATGGCGGCTGTTGGAGCCTTGGATTCGGTGGTGAGCTTCCATGCCTTGAGCATGGCGGCGGGTGGCAAAAGCTCCTCGCCCTTGGCGAGGGATTCCACTCGCAGTTCACGCATGACTCGGTCCGTTGTAGATGCTGCGGCGAGCGGGATGCGCTCATGCAGTTTCAGAACACCCGTGTCATGCTGCAGTTCCCAACGCAGCTCGATGTAGTCGTCCTTGTGCGTGCAGCCCAGGTAGCGAACCTTCAAGGGCTGCATCTTTCCGCCGCGTCGCAGTTCCCAGGGATCTTTGGAGCCATCTTCAAACCAAGTTTTGCCTGCGGAGCGTGTGACAAAACCGGCTTTGGTCAGGCCAGGCTTGTTGGCCGGGGCCTGCCAGGTCTTGAACACAGCGGCGCGTTCCAAGTCGTAGCCTAACCAAACATTGCCTCCCTGGCGAATGGACAGGGATCTGGGCTTGGTGTCCAAGCTGAGACGGCTGATGACCGTGGGGTCAAACGGAAGGGCCTGCGCGCTCAGTGGCAGGACTGTGAAGATGGTGAGAAAGTGTCGGCGGTTCATCGTGACGTGGGAATTTTGTTCAGCGTGTAGTGCGCGACTTCGGGTGCGAGTGCCTGCTCATCTTTGGAGCGCAGGCCGGTGATGGTGAGCTCATGGATGTAACCTTCGCGCAGAGGAGTGATCTCCAGCTCCACAAAGTGTCCATCGGCTGACAGAGAGGTGATGCGAACTTCAGGCTCTTTCACATCGATGTCAGGCCCGCCGTAGTCGGCGTGGTATTCATAGGTATAGCTGCGCATCTGCCATTTCGCGGTATCGATGGCTTCTCGTGTCACCGGCTTGGTGAAGGTGCAGCGGAAGCCTTTCGGACGGGCTTCCATGGTGCGCATGGCGAAGGGCATGATGCCATTCGAGATCACACGCTGCACACCGTAGGGCTTGATGCCGACAGAGCTCCAGCCTCGGCTTGTCTCGCCGACGAAGAGAGAGCCATCATCGCCGAACTCGAGGCGCAGCACACCGGACTGGAACTTTTCCATGAAGGGGAAGCATGCGCCTTGATACTCACCGCCAACCTTCTCGAGGAACACGCGGTTGACCCATGCTTGTGTGAGTTCGCCAACGAAGAACTGGCCTGCGAAGGGGCCGAACTTGCCCTGGGTACTGTCGAGCGCGAGATCCGTGGTGCTCATGCCCATCTTACGATAGGGGAACCAAACCGCCGCCGGTTTGTAGATGGGCATCTGGCGGGCGGCCTCGGCCACAGGCACGTTTTCAATGAGTTCCTTCGGCTCTTGAAAGGGCGCGCCAGGAAGCTTGGCGGAGGCAAACGATGCGGTGTGGCCATGAAACGCTCCTTGGCGGATATGATGGATGCCACAGGCGGAGTTCCAATGGCCTTGCTGGTCGGAGTAGAACACATCACCTGCCTCATTAATGCCGATGCCACTGGGTGAGCGCATACCGCCGGACACAGGTTTCCAGGTGCCGTCCGGCATGACCCGCAGGCTGTAGCCACGCCAGTCGCGCTGCGGCACGAAGGCATCACCCATGGTGCAGTTCAGCGTGATCCACATGTTGCCCTGCGGATCAAACTTGGGCCCGTAAGTGTACTCGTGATAGGCGCCTGAGACGCCCCAGCCTTTCGCGATGCAGCGGTATTCATCGGCGGTGCCATCGTTATCGGTATCGCGAAGCCGTGTGATCTCACTGCGCTGGCTGACAAACAAGGCTCCTTCGTAAAAGGCGAGTCCCAGCGGTTCATGAAGCGCATGAGCGAACATGCGCCATTTCACGCCGCGTCCATTTTCAGCATAGGGATTCTCGGCGATCCATACCTCACCGCGCCGCGTGGCCACGGCGAGCTTGCCATCTGGCATCGTCGCGAGGCCGCCGGCTTCGAGGATGATATCATCCGGGCATTCGAGCGTGACGACGCGATAAGGCTCATCACCTGCTGCAACGGCGCAACAAGCGATCCAGGTCAAAATGAGACGCCCGCTTACCATGCGATCTCCTCCGTGATTTCGGCCGTGCCGTTGTGAAACTGCAATGAAAGAGGCAGTGAGGCTCCCTCAGCCATTTTGATCTTCACGGTAGCAGGCGGAGTTGCCTGGAATTGCACGGCTTCCTTGGTTTGGCCTGCGATGCATAGCGTGCGCTTCAGGCCGCGATTGGGTGTGGGTTCGAGGCGATCCTCGATGTGCAGTGAAGCGAGATCGTAGTCGAAGATTGGCGAACCATCTTTGCTGACACGATAGCCGCGAAACATAGGCTTCACATCCTCATGACCAATGATGACAAGGCATCCCGCTTCTTCCAGATGCACGAGTTCTTCGCCCAAGGGTTGTTCCATCTTGGTGTAGCGCTGGTTCCAGGTGCCATCGGCATCGAGGAATTTGCCGCGCCAGGCCATGGACCAGCGTGAAGCTAGGGCATCAAAGGCCACATTCATGCCGCCTGGGAAGCCAACGGCGATGGCGTGTGTGCCGGTGCCTTTCAGGAAGGTGCGGAAAATGATGGGACGCTCTTTCGGCTCCAGCACAAGTGCGGCGCTGGCGGCGAGACCTTCGGGCGGCAGGCTTTCATCGACCTCGGCGAGATAGCGGAGGATGCTGTCGATCTGCTTATCCGCAGTGCCGCCTGCGATGGCGGGGTTCATCGGCTTGCCTCCAGGCCAGAAGGGCGGCATGCGCGCACCGGTGGGGAAGGCGGCGGGATTCATGAGGAAGTCACGCATCCATTCCGGTCGCAGTCGCTTCGGCATCTCGGCGAGGTCATAGGCTCCAATGCCAAGTGATTTCTGGCCGTTGATGTCGTGGCAGATGATGCAGGCATAACCTTTGATGCCGATGAGCTCACGGCCCCATTCGGCGGTGCCGCCGTGGTCGGGCTTTGGTTCGGGTTTGATCGCTGCGCCAATATCAGCGGCGGCAAAGAGCTTGCTAAGTTCGCGTGCGAGATCATCGCCGAAGCCGGGCATTTTCACGCGCATGTAGCTGCGCACAGAATCGCGGCCGCGCAGCATGTTCTCCAAGGCCGCAGGCTGGAACTTGCGACCCACGCCATCGAGCGGAGGTGGAAGGCGACCTAGGTCTCCCAGATCGTCCTTCGCGGAGGTGAAATGCATGGCGATGTCCATGGCAGGACCGCCGAGTTCCTCGCGCTTGTGACAGGCGAAGCAGTTCCGCTGCAGCATGATGCGGCGGATGGCAACCTGCGGTGTTTCCTTAGCTGCTGCCTTGCCGCGTGCTTCGAGGGCTGTGCGGATGGCACCGCGCTGCTCATCGCTCAACTGATAGCGTGGCACACCGGCTTGAGGTTCTGGTGAGAGGCAGCCCTTCTGCCAATCCACCAGCGGTTGAGGCTTGGTCTGGGCCTTGCTGTCATGGCATGAAACGCAGCCAAGAGACATGAACACTTTCCTGCCGCGTGCGGCACGCTCGGCATCGACGATAAACTCTTCCGCTGGTAGCGAATCAGGTGCGAGATAGGCGGCGAGGTGAGCCACATCCTTTTTGCCGAGCCTTTGCTCCGGCATTCGTCCGGCAGGGCGTGCTGCGAGAGGATTCAAGAGGAAGCGTGCCAGCTCACCTGGGGCGTATTTGCCTGCGAGGCCAGTCATAGGTTCTGTGCCATGGCAGGCGACGCAGCCGGTGCTGAGAAACACGGTGCGTCCTGACTTGGGCGAACCTACGACAGGTTCCACGGTGCTCTTTCTCTTGGCACGTCGGCCCATGAGATGATGCGTGAGATCCTCGATCGCCTGCGCCTTCTGTTCTTTTTCCATGCCGGACAGTAAGTTAGGCATCGTGGTGCCTGGCTTGACGGCGGCGGGATCGGCCAGATAGGAGCGGATCCAGGCTGCGCGCAGGCGGTCGCCAGCGGCTGATAGGTCGGGACCGGCTTTCCATTTGAGAGTGGGCACGGGAGGTTTGCTCTCATGATGGCAGGCGGCGCATGAAAGCTCCGAAAACAGGACCTCGCCTGCTTCGGCCTGCCAATTGCCGCCGGTGACGCGGAGGCGTTCAAAGCCTGAAACGGAGCACGGAACCTCTGCGGATTGGAGTGAACCCAGCGCGATCAGCATCACCATCGTGAAGCATGTGAGGGCAGAGCGAATCATTCAGGAAGCGCGGTGCGTGGTTGGGTGCGGAGTTCGAGCTTCACATCATCCAGATAGTGGCCGCTGAAGTGGACGGGTTCGGAGGACGGAATGGGTTTGCTGCGCTGGATGGCCAGATGCACGAGGGCGTAGCGCGTCTGGGTCGTGATGGGCATCTCCACGGTGCCGCCCTGCCACTGACCCTGCCCCTTCATGCGGATCTTGCGTGCGGCAACGGAGGCGCTGTTTTCCCGCACCCATGGTAATGTCAATGGCTGCGGTGCATCCGCAGGATCATCCTCCAGAGCGCAGAGTTCGAGGAAGCATACATACTCCTCGCCTGCCGGAAACTCTGCTGCAAGGAACTGGGCGGTGAGCCGGAGTAAGGAGGCGTTGTCGATTTCCTGATCGCGCAGGTCGACCAGACGATAGACGTTACCCCAGCCACTCCGGCTCGCGGCTTCGCCGGCAAAGGTGGAACTGAGGAGGCGCAGCATTCGTCCGCCGATCTTCGGCTTCAACTCAGATTCGGCGGTGACGACGCGGGCTTCATCACCGGTCCAGACATCGCTTTTACTTGGCAGGCCTGGCAGGGTTTGCCGGGGGGCGGATTCGAAGCTCTCGCTCCAAAGGCGCCTAACTGATTTTGCGGAGAACAATCGTGGGGTGGAGTAGGCGAAGACGATCGACGCACTGAAGAGACCGATCATCAAACCGGCGGCAGCGGCGGTGAGCGGCCGCCACTGCATCCAGGCATTGGATCGAATGGGACGGGGCTTGCTGATCTCTGGCAGAGGCATCATGTCCGAGGCATCGGCAGCCGCTCCGAGTGCGACATCAAGATTCATGAGGTCGAGGTAGGCGGCGCGCAGCTTCGGATCAGCCTTCATGGCTTCCTGCAAGGAGGCCGTCTCCTCGGCGGTGGCGCTGCCGGTGATGTAGCGCTGAATGAGTTCAGACCAGTCTGTGTTCATGCGAGTTCCTCCTGAACGATGCTGCGCTGCACGCACTCCAGCAGGGCCTGGCGGATGCGGTGCAGCAGTTTGTAGAGTGCCATGGGCGTCTGGCCTCGCTGTGCGGCGAGGTCATCCATGCGATTGCCTTTCGTGTAGGCGGTCAGCACGAGTTCGCGCTGCGTTGAGGGGAGCTTTTGCAGGCAGCCTTCCAAGGCCTCGCGCTGCGTGAGGTGGCGCTGCTCCAGGGTCATGGCTTCATCGGCAAGACGGTTCACCAATTCATCGTCAAAGATGTGACGGTCACGGCGACGGGTTTGCAGAAACTTTAGCACCTCGAGCCTTGCGACACCAAACGCCCACTTCTTGAAGTCCTGCGCGGATTCAAACTTCTGCCACAGCACCACCATCACATCCTGGAGGACTTCGGAGGCTTCCTCACGAGTCGGCAGCATGGAGCGCACGAAGGTGTGCAGAGCGGCCTGATGCTCCGCGATGAGGCGGAGAAACTGGTCGTGCTGGGGATGGTCAGGGGCTGGCATGGGGGTGGCTCATAGATAAGCCACCATCACGACCTGCTTTTGCCGAAAATTCTTCCGAAAAGCTCATTTCCCTCCGTGGATCTTCAGAATGGAAAGCTGTCGGGTGCCATCCTTGCCGATGCCTGGCACGAGAATTTGGGTGCTGTCGCGATTCCAGAGCGGGCCGGGATCAATGCGCAGATCGCCACCGGTGTAGCCACCCTGATCAAAGCCTGCGGAGCGCACCCATTGGCCATCAGCGAGGCGGAGAAGGGTGTAGAAGTTTTTGCCGCCATCGCCATGGCCATTGACGAACCACTTGCCATCGGGAGACAGGGCCACATCACCACCGGGCTTGGGGAAGAGTTCGGGTGTGCCGAGGTCACCGGCGATCTCCATGGTGTCCGTATCATAGAGGATCTGCCGGTCGTCCTTTTGGCCGATCATGCGATGGCCTTCGGCCCAGTCGGGATGTCCGCCGATGAACATTTTCAGAGGCCGCAGGTTTGTGCCATCGGCATTCATGACGCAGGGGATGTTACAGCGGTCTTTCTTATCAAAGTCGCCACGCACGAAGAAGTAGATGCGGTCGTCATTGCGGTTCCACAGCGTGTGATTGATGAAGAGATCTTTTCCATCCACTTCGGGATGGGCGGCGCGCAGGGCATCCGCGAGTTGTTTAAAGGACACCAGCAGTTGGGTCTCTCGCGTGACCACATTCACTTTGAAGATGCCGTCCTTGTCAGGCTGAGCCATTCCCACGGTCCAATCATGCGCGCCGGGGTAACCGGTCACAGGCCGCAGGCGTGCCATGCGTGCATAGTTGATGCCGAGAAACCAGCCGCCTTCCTGGGCAACACCGCTGTTGCCGAAGGGAGTCTCAGGATGCCGATACTCGGTGATGCGCTGGCGCTTCTCGATGTCATAGAGCACGCAGAAGACTTCCTGTGTCTTGGGATCGCGATCATTAAAGAAGAACTGCGTCTCCGGCTGCTGCGGGTTCCAGTACATCATGGTGCCTTGCTGCGGGTTCCAGGCGTGGGTGCGGTCCACCACGGTGAGGGCATTGCCATTCTGCGTGTCGATCAGGACGATCTCCGCCGCGTCTTCTGGTCGTGGCATGTGATCCTGAAACGTGGTCTGCAGGCTCAGGATGTAGCGACCGCTCTGATTCCAGGGAATCGTGCGCACGTGGCCGATGTAGCCGAAGAAATGATGCCTCGGCCCGCTCGTCAGCGGTGTGACGCTCACGCTCAAATCAGCCGCGTGAGCTGTCATCAAGGCGAGGCTGAGAAATCCGAAGCTGGTGAGGAGTCGTTTCATTCGGTGATGAGAACGATGCCATGAGGTCTCACTTTGCCAAGAACCATGACTTCGTGGTCGCATCACCCTTGAAGAAGGTGGTGAGCAGATCGGCCACCTTCACCTGGCCAGTACGTGACGGGTGGGTGCCGTCCTGGCCGAGGTCTTCAGGTTTGTAGACGAGTCCATCGGCCTTGCGGGGCGTATCGCCGTCTGCCCAGAGATAGGGACCCCAGAGAAGCACGGGCAGACTTTTAATTTCAGCTTTGCCGGCGATCTGGTCCTGAATGAGCCAGCGCATGCTGAAGGCACTCTCATAGGCGTAGGGTTCGGGATTGAGGTGGGTATTGGCATAGCCGGCGTAGATGCGGCTGCTGAGATAGACGAGCTTTAGGTTAGGGAACTTGGCGTGCAGGTTCGTGAGCGCTTTGGCGGTATTGTCCTTGAGCACCTGCGCGTGCTTGGGAAACTCGCCAAGATAGCGTGGACCGCCTTCGGCGAGCTTGAGCCAGATAACCTGAATCTGCTTCTCGCTGACTCCGGCAGCCTTGAGACGCTTGTCCACCTCAGGCCAGACATCGGAGCTGGCATCGGCCCAGCGAATGCTGGTGCGTGCACCTTGGGCACAATCCACAATGGCAACCTTCGGCGAGATCTCGCGATCGCTTTTCATGCGATCACGCCAGGTGGAGAACTCCTGCGTGGTGTTTGACATGCCCGCGGACATGAGGCCGATCTTGCCATCGGCGCTCAGCTTACCTTCGGCATCCAGAGGCGTGACTTGCTCGGATGCCTTCATCGCAGCCGCTAGTTGAGAGGCTGGAGGTTCGTTTTTACCGCCGCCATAGAGGCCGCCGTCCTCGCCTTTGTATTGGCCGGTTCCGAGTTCGGTCAGCGGGGTGAGGTGTTGCGTCCAGGGCTCGGGAGGTGGAGGCTGGTTGCGGTTACGCATTTCACGCTGGGCGCGGTCCACATAGGCTCGTTCCTCCGGCGTCACGGCTTCGCCACGTTTGGCACGCTCGAAGATCTCGCGAGCCTTCTGCATGTCCACGGGAGCTTCCTGGGCGAAGACACTGTGTGCGCAGATGGCGATGACAAGGGCGAGGTGGCTGGCTTTCATAGGATGATAAAACCTCTGCCGATGCGGAAGGTTGCCGTGATCTGGCATCGCATGAAAAACCATTCATCTGGCGACACGGCACCCGGCTGAGATCTCCACGAAGATTGTACGGCCAAAGTGAGGCATTGCCTGGGAAGGTTTATCTAGGGACCTTGTCCCGAAGCTCGGAGTGGTGCCACCATGAGCTCATTCAGCACGGCCTCGATGTGACGGTCGTTGGCGGGCTTCTTGAGCAAGTAGCGTTGCTTACCGTCGGCAACAGGTTGCCAGTCGAACTTCATGTCAGGCTGCAAGTTCATGCGGCCCAGCTCGGAGATGTCCCAGCAATCCGTGAGACCGCGCACAGCATAGAGCACGGTGGCGATATCGGCGACGTGGCGGTTCTTGGCCTTGCCGCCGAAGTAGTGCTCATAGGCCCGGCGCACGGGATTGTCGGCGGGTGTGTTGGCGAGTGATTCACCAATCTGCAGACCGCTGGGGACGAAGCAGACTTCACGGCCGGCGAAGACGATCTCGCCGGGCCACTGATGAATAACAAAGTGTGCCGAAGCCGCATCGCGCTGGAAGTTAACGTTGCCGAGCTTGAGGTCATCCTTGGGCGGATTGCCGATGAAGTTGCCACCCATACAGACCCACTTCGTGACCTTGCTGTTGATGAGATCAAGACCACTGGCGTGGCCATCACTGGCGGGCAGTTGCAGCAGGTTCTTGAGGTTGGTGAGATAGCCGACGGTGATGATGATCACGGAGTGATCTGCCTGTTTCTCAAGCACGTCACGATACACGGTGACTGCCTCGGGTACGGTTTCGTCGGAAATCACGCAATGCGGAAACTCCTTGGCGATTTTTGATGCAAATTTGGTTGGCTCCAGCACACCTGCGCCTTTGACCATGCCGAGTGGGAGGTGAGGTCTGCCACGGTAGCGGTTGATGACATCCACGGTGGCGATGGAGTTCACATCACGCACGCTGGTCACGGTCGCGAGGATCTCGCACTCGCCACGATCTGCGAGCGTGTGAAGCACAGCCAGGGCACCGGCATCATCACAGTCCGTTTCCATGTCCGTGTCGAAGATGACCTTCACCGGAGCCGCGAAGGTCATGGACAGGCAGAGTAACGAGAAAAGCAGGCTGAGTTGCAACAAGGTCTTCATGGAGGCTCCATAAAACGTCACGAATCAGCGCCTCCTGGCCGCCTCTTCCCGCACAATGCGGTGGATGGTGGCATCGTTCTCCGGAGAGAACTGATCTTTCTCCGACCAGCGTGTGAGCTGGCGCTGCTGATAGACACCTTCATCGGCTTCATCGAGAGCATGCAGGACATCGTGAATGAGTTCCCAGCCTGTGAGGTCGAGATCCTTGAGCACGGGTTCACCGTTCACATAGCGGGCATCGAGCAATGATGCTGGCAGCTTCTCTTTCGGTAGCTTGCCGACCTTGTCTCGTTGGGCGAGGAGAGGTGCCCAGTAGGTTGTGGCGGTGTCATAGGCAGCGGTGAAGATGGAGGGCATGGTCGCCTCATTCGGGGGCCACAAAGCCGGCACGAGGCCGGTGGGCAGGCCACCCTGGCCGAGGGCACGTTCGGACCACCGGGCGGTGCCTTCCGTGAACCAACGGTTCTTGAAGTAGCAGACGCTGTTTTGCAGGATGTGAAACACCTCATGAGCAGGGGTGAGATTCGCCGGAGCTTTCACCGATGTGGCGACGTTAAAGCACAGGCTGCCCGTGCCTTCGGGATCGCCCGCGCGTTTGAAACTCTGGATCTCATCGTAGGTTACGCCGTTGGACTTCAGCACATCTTTGCTGATGAGATGAATGTCGAGCCAGGAAGTGCCGAGGTAACGCTTCGTGGTGAAAGGATCGGCAAAGCCGAGGTTCGTCCAGAGTTGAAGAGCCGCCACGGTTTGGGTCATGATGTCCTCGACCTGATCCGGTATGCCGTTGCCATTGATGTCTTCGGATATGACGGCATGCTCGCCTTCCGTGGTGTAGTAGATGCGGATCTTTTCGACGACGTGCGCCTTTGTCAAAGAGCGTCGCGCCGAGGCGACGGTGGCAACAGGCGCCTTGGAGATCTGTGCCGGTGATCCGGTGATCAAGAGGCTAAGCAGGAGCAAGGAGAGCAGACGCGTCATTGGGGGATCATATCGACGGATCATGCTTCCTTCTTCTTTTTCTTCTTGCCCTTCACCGGCGGCGGAATGTGCTCGGGCGCGGTGGGGTCGTAGCTGGGATTTGGCAGCGGCATCTGGGCGCCGACCTGATCACGCCAGATGTGGAGGCGTTCCCGAAGTTGAGCGACTTTCTCCGGCTGGGCGGCGGCGAGGTCATGCTGCTCGCCGAGATCGTTTTGCAGGTCGTAAAGCTCCACGTGCATGTCGTTGTAGAACTCGATGAGCTTGAAGCTACCTGAACGAATCACACCGAAGGGCATGGAGCCGCCGAGTTGATAGTGCTGATGATGCGGATAGTGCCAGTAGAGCTCATTGCGAGTGAGTGTGCCTTCCCCGCGAAGCAAGGGCACGAGGCTCAACCCATCGCGACCGGAGGCTCCGGTGGCGGAGGTGGAGCTCGCGGGCGGCACGCCGGTCATGTCGAGCAGCGTGGAAAACAGATCCATGGTGATGGTTGGCGTGTCTGAGATGCTGCCGGGTTTTGTCACTCCAGGCCAGCGCACGATCAGCGGCACGCGCAGCCCGCCTTCATAGGCCGAGCCTTTGCCGACACGCAGGGACTTGTTTGCCGTAGTGGGCACGCGACCGCCATTGTCCGAGGTGAAGATGACAATGGTGCGGTCGGTGAGCTTGTGCTCCTCCAGCGCGGCGAGCACACGCCCCACGGCGGTGTCCATGCTCTCCATCATGGCGGCGTAACCAGGATTGCTATGCATGAGACCGGGCTTGATCATGGCCTCATACTTTTTCAGCAGGTCGGCACGGGCTTGAATGGGTGTGTGCACGGCATAGTGCGGCAGGTAGAGAAAGAAGGGTTTGTCCTTGTTCTTCGCGACAAAGGAGACGGCCTCTTCACCGAGGCGATCTGTGAGGTAGTCGCCCTCATTGCCTTCACTGAGTGTGGAGATTTTCCACGGTGCGATGTAGCTGGGCGGCGCGCCTTCATTGGTGCCGGCGATGTTCACATCGAAGCCCTGCTTCTCGGGTGCGTGCTCGCCTTCGCCGAGATGCCATTTGCCGATGCTGCCGGTGGTGTAACCCACAGCTTTAAAAGTTTCCGCGAGGGTCACTTCTTCCGAGGGCAAATATCTGGTCCAGTCTGGCGTGAGCAGCTTCGGATTCTCCGGCATGCGACCAGGGATCCAGTCGGTGATGTGCAGACGCGCGGGATACTTCCCGGTCATCAAGGCGGCGCGTGTGGGAGAGCAGACGGTGCAGGCGGCGTAGTTCTGCGTGAAGCGCATGCCCTCGCTGGCGAGTTTGTCGAGATGTGGTGTCTCATGCAGGTCACTGCCATAGCAGCGGAGATCGCTCGAGCCGAGGTCATCCGCGAGGATGAGCACGACATTCATCTGGGCCGACGAGGCCGATGATGAGATGACGAAGGTCGAGATGAAGACGCTGAGACAGCAGAGAAGCGCACGTGCATTCATGGTGGAGAGGTTGGGAACGCCTGTCATGTGAGGGATCTGACATCGCTTTGTCCAGCCTTTCCCAAAGTTGGACTCATCCAGCGGATGTCAGGCGCGCCATGACTTCATCATCCACAGGTTTGCAGGAGCGGTAGCCATCACCTTGCTCGGGCAGCGCTTGAAGGAACGCGGCACGAGACTCGGCGGTGGGGAAATCGAGACCGATGAGGGCACGACCGATGCGCTCGCCAGACTGGCGGTAGTTGAAATAGCAGAGATTTGCGCGGCCGCGGATCAGGCGGGAGAGGAAGTCATGCAGCGCACCTGGGCGCTCATAGAAATCCAGGCGCAGGAAGACGGGATGCATGAGCAGGTCACCGCGCAGCGGGATGGCACGGAAGGTGACATCCACGGCATCAGAAATGTCCTGCCAGCGATAACCTCCGGCATCGAGTTTCGCAGGCAGGGCATCGAGAAGTTCGGGACGCTCCGTGGTGATGGTGAAGACAGGCCAGGCCTGCTGCGCATCATGAAGACCGTATTGGAAATCAGAGATGTTCAAGCCTTCGAAGCAGGTATCGAGGAGGCGAAGCATGGTGCCAGCCTGCTCAGGTATCTGCACACGCAGAGTGCGTGAAACAGAGCTGGAGGAGCCTTCGGACTGGGCGATCAAACCGAGCTGGAGGAAGTCGATGTTCGCGCCGCTGATGACGATGAGTACTTTTTTGCCAGCCAGTGATGCACGTTCCTTCAGCACCGCCGCGAGACCCATGGCGCCAGAGGGTTCGGAAATGCAGCGCAGCGTTTCCCAAAGCACGCGGATGGCGGCGCTGACTTCAGCATTCGTGACCGTGATCACGCGGTCGAGTGTGTCTTTGCAGATGTGGAAAGGATTCTCGCCGGCTTTGCGCACGGCTGTGCCATCGCAGAAGATGTCGAGATCATGGAGCTCGACAGGTTTGCCCGCTTCCAATGCGGCCTTCATGGAAGCCTGGCCCACACCTTCGACTCCGACGATCTCAATCTGCGGCCAGTACGTCTTCAGCCAGCAGGAAACAGCGGATGACATGCCGCCGCCGCCGATCTGCAGATAGGCGATGTCAAACGGACCATGACCGGAAAGCACGACCTCGTCTGCCAGCGTGCCCTGGCCAGCCATGACATGCAGATCATCATAGGCATGCACATAGGCCGCCCCGCTGTTGCGCTGGTCCTCACGCGCGGCCATCACGGCCTCATCATAGCTATCACCTGCGAGCATGATGCGCACAAACTCGCCGCCATGAAGCAGCACCGCGTTCTGCTTCACCTTGGGGGTCGAACGCGGCATGTAGACGCGTGTGTGAATGCCGAGTGTCTTGGCCGCGAGAGCCACACCCTGCGCATGATTGCCCGCGGAAGCTGTGACCACACCGGCGGCACGCTGCTCGGCGGTGAGCTGGGTCATCGCATTGCAGGCACCGCGCCATTTGTAGGATTTTACGGGCGAGAGATCCTCGCGCTTCACCCAGATCTCCGGCGCAGGACCTGAGCCTGGTAAAACAAGCCGCTCCATGAGAGTCGGTTGGCCGAAGCGATACACCCTCTCGCGGGCAAAAAGGATTTCCTGCCGGAGTCGGCGGTCGAGGGGAAGATTTTCACGGTCCATGGGCGGGCATACATTCCCGCCACTCATGGCTCGGCAAGAGGTTTTGTCTTCAGTGTGTGCCTTTCGCACCCTTGCCATGCTTCCACTCCAGGACCTGTCCGTCTTTGTCGAGGAGGGGCTTCAGCTTCGCATAGTCGACTTTTTGCACCGGGATCTTTTCATCCATGGCTATCACAGCGGCGGCGGCGGCGCTCTGGCTGCTGCACATAAAGACGGGCTCCATGCGGATGCTGCTGAAGGCGGTGTGGCTGCAACTGAGCGCAAACGTGACGAGGAGATTATCACACTCGCTTTGCTTTGGCACGATGGCATCGTAGCCGATGGGATAGGGCGGCGCGCCATCGCGACCACCGGCGGTTTTGCCCTCGCGAGTAACCACACCATTTCTGACGATGCGGCGAATCTCATGCGTGTCCGTGCCATAGCTACCTAGGCTGACGCACTTGGGTGCGACCGTCCTGCCAAAGGTATGGTGCTCGGTCAGCACAAGGTCGCTGATCATGCGGCGGGCCTCGCGCACATAAATCTGGTGCGGCCAGCCGCCGTTGTCGGCGAACTCATCCTTGGGCAGACCGAAGCGCCGCATGTCCTTGCGCACCTTTTCCGGCACGCGCGAGTCCGTGGCCAGGAAGTGCAGCAGGCCGCGATGGTAGTTCTCATGCTCTTTGGCGATCTTTTCGCGTTCCGTGTAGCTGGCCTCAGGCCAGGCATGAGAGGCTCCCGGAAGGTTGCCGCCGAAGGTGGCAGTGTTAAAATCCCACTTGTCGTTAGGTAGCGCATCATGCTTGGAGAACCAGCGCAGGTCCATGTCATCGCCATTGGTCTGGCAGGCCTCGATGAAGCGCGCGACGATCTCATAACGCTTCGGGTCATAGTCCGAGGGCGGAGTGATCGGAATCGAATTTTCCTTATCGGTGGTTAGGCAGAGGCGGAAGCAGTAGGCCTGCACACCTGGGGCGGGATCACCAGGCTTGCCGGGGTCGCCTTCCTGAATGAGGGGAAGCAGGCCGCTCTTCGGATCGCCCTTCACCACGTAGGGGTCGAGAGGGAAGTCACGATCCCAGGCACCGAGGCCGTCCTTCAGGCGTCCCGTCGGGCCGGGCTGCCCAAAGCCAGTGCGCGGCAGGAAGCGCTCGCTGTAGTGGATGCCGTTGTAGGTCTCGCCATACTTGGCGTTGCCTTCGCGCATCAGCGTGTAGCTCACGCCTGATTTCGCCATGAGGTCGCCTTCATAGGTGGCATCGATGAAGACCTTCGCGCGGAAGATATCCCCACTTTCCGTGATGATCTCGGTAATGCGCGTGCCGTCTTTTTTCACGCTCGCGAGACGGGCGCTGAAGTGCGTTTTGACTCCAGCATCGCGAGCCATGTCAGTGAAGACTTTTTCGGCCTTGTGCGGCTCGATGGCATAGGCACCGCCGGTGGCCGGCCCGCCGCCCTTGACCTCAAAGGCCTTGTCCCAGGCGAGCGTGACACCCACGGTCGCAGCGAGCTTGGTGAAGTATTCACGGGCGATGCCGCCCACGGAACGCGGATCACCGATGTCC
Source organism: Verrucomicrobiota bacterium (assembly GCA_040387935.1). Taxonomy (GTDB): domain Bacteria; phylum Verrucomicrobiota; class Verrucomicrobiia; order Verrucomicrobiales; family Verrucomicrobiaceae; genus Prosthecobacter. The sequence continues at coordinate 126,679 of JAZKCU010000008.1, forward strand.
ACGGCGCTGAGGCCTCCAGAGGTCATGCCGCCGAGATGCTTGCCGGGTTCCGCGATGACCACCGACTTGCCCATGCGCGCACCCTGCACGGCCGCAGCCACGCCACCGCTGGTGCCGCCGTAGACACAGAGATCAGACTCGATGACCACGGCGTGCGCCGTCAGAGACAGAAGACAGAGGGCGGGAAGGAAGGGCTTCATCATACAGAGCGGAAGAACGAAGCTTGATCCTCTGCCTTGCTGGTCAAGAAGCCTGACCACGATAAACGTGTTCAGGGTAAATGCCTCACGATCGGTCATTGCTTCAAAAGCATCTGCCAGTGACTCCTGCTCAAAGCCTAAAACGAGCCACCTTAGATGCTGCGCAGTCATTCTTGCCAGCCCTGGCATATCTGTCTGCGTCAGCAGATAGAATTCCTATGTGAACTGAGTTTCACCTCCGATGCGAATCTCTGCCCTCTATCTGACACTCTCCACCATCCTGCTGTCATCACTGCACGCTCAGGAGATCCGCCATCAGACACTTTTGCTGAACAAGAGCGGCACGCGTGAAGCGCCCGTGGTGTTTGATGGCAAGGGCATGATCATCGATCTCGGCGTTGACCTTACCGAACAGGACTGGATCAAAGAAGGTGATGTGTGGACCTCGCGCGGTCCTTTGCCCAAGCATCCTCCGATTGATGACGTGCAGCGCGCTGGATTGTTTATCGATGAAGTGCCGCTGGTCATCCGCCGTGATCGCGAGGCTGAAAAGGCATCCGGCATTGCCAAGAAGGTCATCTACAAAGATCCCAAAACTCTCCGTCCTGGCGAGGTCGGCTGGGCGGAGAATGGCTCCTTTTACTTCCGTTGGCCCAAGGAAAAGAAGCCCGGCCAAGGCCGTGTGATCCAGCCTCCAACAGGCCTTGCCAGCGGGGTGGTGATCGCGGGCAACTACATCACGGTGCGCAACGTCACAGCCATGCATGCGGCGAATGATGGCTTTAACATTCATGGGGACCGTGTGGGCATCCGGCTGGAGAACGTCAAAGCTCTGTCCAATGGCGATGAAGGCATCAGCGCTCATGAAACCGTGCAGATGGATGTGGTGGACTCCGAGATCGCCTGGAACGGTTCTGTCTCAGGCGGTGTGGCCGACGTGAATGACTCCATCACGACCTACACAAACTGCGTGCTGCATCACAATGTGAACGCCGCCTTTCTCTTTGATGGCAAGAAGCACCGCGTGACCAACTGCACCATCCATCATCAGGACAAGGACATCGTGGTGCGCAGCCCGGATGTGGTGGTGGAGCAGTCAGGCGTGGTTTGGCAGAAGGAGTGAGCGCGCTGGTCTGCTGGCTTTACCAGATCAAGCTGCCTCTGTGCCGACGTGTAATAGGGATGAGATTCCCAACCCTCTCTCAAACCCTTTTAACCATCTTCAGCGTCACCCTCGCATGGTCGGCTGAGACGCCGCCCTATGTGGACCTTTCGCAGGACACGCAGCGCCAGGTTATTGTCTCCCAAGGCACTGCGGAGGTTTATCAAGGTCATCCGACCACGCTCTTGCTGCCAGATGGCAAGACCATGTTTTGCGTGTGGACACATGGACACGGTGGCGGCTGCGGGCCCATGAAGCGCAGTGATGATGGCGGCAAGACCTGGAGCGAGGAACTGCCGGTGCCGGAGAACTGGAGCACGACCCGCAACTGCCCTGCCCTCTACCGCCTCACCGATCCGCAAGGGGTGACGAGGTTGTTTGTCTATGCCGGGCAAGGCCCCGGTGGCACACGGCAGCCTGACAATGGCACGATGCAGCGCTCGTTCTCGATGGATGAAGGCAAGACGTGGTCGCCCATGCAGAGCCTCAATCTCGAGTGCGTGATGCCTTTCTGCACCATCATGCCGGTGGAAGGTGGCAAGAAGCTCATCGGCCTTTCCAACATCCGCCGTCCCGGCGAGACGAAGGACAAAAAGTCCAACATCGTCACGCAGAGTGAATCCACCGATGGCGGCCTGACCTGGAGCCCATGGCGCGTGCTGGTGGATCTCGGAGATCTGAAGCCTTGCGAGCCGGAAGTGGTGCGCTCACCGGATGGCAAACAGCTTCTCTGCCTGATCCGCGAAAACATCCGTAGCGAGCCTGCGCACTTCATCACCAGCGATGATGAAGGCAAGACATGGTCGAAAGTGAAGGCGCTGCCACAGGGGCTGCATGGCGATCGCCACAAGGCTGTGTACACGAAGGATGGCCGACTCGTCGTCTGCTTCCGCGACATGGGCAAGGACAGCCCCACACGTGCTCATTTCGTCGCCTGGGTCGGCCGCTATGAGGACATCATCAGCGGCAAGGATGCGGAATACAAAGTCAAGCTGCTGCACAGCCACAAAGGCAGTGATTGCGGTTACCCGGGAGTCGAATTGCTGCCTGATGGCACCGTCGTTGCCACGACCTATATCAAATATCGTCCAGGACCTGAACAGAACTCGGTGGTGAGCACGCGCTTCACCCTCGCCGAGACGGACAAGGCGCAGAAACAGGCCGGCAAACCTGCCGCGCAGAAGATTGCGGGCATCGTGCTCGATGACAGCGAGGCCAAATACAGCGGCGAGTGGAAGGTCGGCGAGAAGCTGCCTGCGCTTGTGGGTTCATCCTATCGTCACGATGACCGCGCGAAGAAGTCCGCCGCCAGTGCTGTCTTCACGCCAGCCCTTCCTGAGACCGGTAAGTATGAGGTGCGTTTGCTCTACAATCACGCCTCCAACCGTGCGAGCAATGCCGCCATCATCATCCGTGGTGTTGAGGGTGAGAAGAAGGTCACGCTTAATCAACAAGAAGCCTGCCTGGAAGACGGCATCCCACGCTCACTCGGTGTGTTCGCCTTTGCGAAGGGCAAGACGGGGACCATCGAGATCAGTAATGCAGGTGCGAACGGTTATGTGGTGGTGGATGGCCTGCAGCTCTTGTCTGAAGGTGAAGCGACGGGTGAACGCAACACACGCTCGCCTTCCGGATTTCCCATCAAGACGAGTGCCAGCACTGCCCCTGCCGTGCCGGTGAAAATCCCGCCACCCATGCTGCTGAAGAGTGCCGCGAAGGCGGAGAGTGTGGATGGGAAGACTTATGACCTCGTCGTCATCGGTGGCACACCGGGGGGCATCACCTGCGCAGTTCGCGCTGCGCGTGAAGGTTTGAGCGTGCTGCTGGTGAACCATACGCAGCATCTCGGCGGCTTCTCCACGAGTGGAGCCGGTGGGTGGGAAGCGCCGTATGACGGGCTCCGCTCGCCGCTGTATGGCGAGATCCTCACCAACGCCGCGAACTACTACCGCAAGACCTATGGCGAAGACTCGCCACAGCACATCGCCTCGATGCCGAGCAAGACCAGCCGGGCGCACATTGATCGCCCGAAAATCGAGCCACGCATCGCGGAGCTGATGTTTAACCAAATGGTGGAGAAAGAGAAGACGCTGACGGTGCTGCTGGGGCACATCATCACCAAGGCGAAGCGTGAGGGTTCGCTCATCCAGTCCGTGACCTTGAAGCCCATGCACGGGGACAAAGCCATCACCGTCTCGGGCAAGGTCTTTGCCGATGGCATGTATGAAGGCGACCTCATGGCTGCTGCCGGTGTGAAAACCCAGATCGGCCGTGAAGCACGCAGCCAGTATGGCGAAACACATGCAGGCGTGATCTACACGCAGGAGCGTCATAAGGAGCCCGGCCAGCGCGGCTTCCCCAAGGCTGCCGATGAAGGCACGCTGAACATCCGCTACAACAGCCACGCCACGGCGGACATCGTGGAAGGCCCGCAGAGCGGCGAGGCGGATGGCTCCGTGATGGCCTACAACTACCGCCTGATCCTAACACGTGATCCCGCGAACCGGATCATGGTGCAGAAGCCTGCCAACTATGATCCTGCCATCGCCAAGGCCGCCGGAGGCGGGGGATTCGTGCCGAATCTGCCTAACCAAAAAGTCGCCTGGAATGGTGGACGCCTCATCGGTCCACAAAATGAGTATCCCGGCGCGGACTGGCCGAAGCGTGAGGAGATCTCCAAGCGCTATCTTGAGGGCATGCTCATGCGTCTGTGGTGGATTCAGAACGATCCCGCAGCGACGGAGAAGGAGCGCAAGCAGTTCGCCAACTATGGATTGGCTGCTGATGAGTTCCCTGACAACAACCACGCGCCCTATGAGATCTATGTGCGCGAGGCCCGACGCCTCGTCGGCCGCTATGTTTTCAAAGAGCAGGACAATAAGGTCACCGAAGGCATCGCCCGCACGCCGATCCATGCGGACAGCATCGCCATCACTGACTGGCCCGTGGATTCTGTGGCATGTCTCCCGCGCAAAACTCCCGGCGGCAGCACAGATGGCATCCTCTTTCTCGGTGAAGAGACACGTCCCGCTCAGGTCCCCTATCGCAGCCTGCTGTCCAATGAGGTGGACAACCTGGTTGTGCCTGTCGCCATGTCCGCCTCTCATGTCGGCTGGGGTGCGATCCGCCTGGAGCCGTGCTGGATGCAACTAGGCGAAAGCGCGGGCTTCGCCGCCGCGCTCGCGGTCAAAGGCAAGACCACGCCAGCTGCACTCGATCCTGATGCGCTCATCCGCAAGCTCGCCGCCAGCCATGTGATGGTAAGCTTCTTCAATGACCTCGACGTCACTTCCGATGACCCACGTGTGGCCGCCGCGCAGTATTTCGGCACCAAGGGCTTCTTCGCCAGTTACGATGCCAAGCTTGACGCGCCCCTCACCGAAGCCGTGAAAGCCGCGTGGCAGCAGGGTCTGGACGAATTGAAAAGCGGCAAGCTTGATCCCACGAAGCTCGCCAAAGAGGTGCAGGCTGCGGAAGCACAGACATCCCCAGAAACAAAGCAGACGAAAGGCGCTGCATTGCTGGCGATGTGGAACGAGCTAAAAACCAAGTAATCCATGAAACAGTTTCTCCTTCTCACCACGCTGCTCCTTTTCACCGATGGTCTGACATCCGCTGCCGGACCAGCGCCCACGGAGCAACCAGCGAGCGGCTTTGAGCTGCGCGTTCCCGCACCGGGGCCGGATGTCATCGCCGACGAAATCCTGCAGCAGGCGATCGACAAGGTCGCGGCAACCGGGGGTGGCGTGGTGCTGCTGGGCGCGGGGGATTTCAAGCTCTCACGCCGTTCGGATGATGAGACGATCATCATCAAGAGTAACATCACGCTCCGGGGTCAGGGATATGCCACGCACATCTACCTCGATCCCAAGACGCCGCCTAACGAGCTGCGCTACTTCCCGATGCGGATCGGCAGTTCCAAGGTGCCTGCGCACAATGTGGTGATCGAGCAACTGCGCTACACTGGCCATGACAAGGCCATTGGCGGCGGCTCCATCATGGGCTTCAATGCGCGCCTGGACGAGCCGGAGTCGCTGCTGCTTTCCTGTGACAACATCACCGTCCGCCATTGCTGGATCTATGATGCGAAACAGGCGGTGGGCTGCACGAAGGCAGCGACCTCCATGTATCTGGTCAAGCGTGTCATCAGCGCAGAGGAAGCGAAGGCTGCGGCTGAGCCGGAGAAAGTGCGCACCGGCTATTTCGATGAAAACCGCATGGCGACCCAGTTCAAGAACTGGCAGGTGCATCACAACTACATCGAGACCTGCGGCAACAAGGCTGTCGAGCTTGCGGAGTGCAACGGCGGCCTCATCGCCGACAACCACATCGTGAATGTGATCGATGGCCCGCAGGTGATTTTTGGCAGCCGCAATGTGCAGATCAAGGACAACGTGGTCTACTTCAACAGGACCGGCATCAATGTCAGCGAAGGCTCGCATCATATCCGCGTCAGCGGCAACCATGTGGAGCCCATGCCGGATGTCCGCCAAGGAGCGGTGCTGCCCTGCCTCTTCTTCCGCACGGAACCGCTGCCGCTGCACTCCAAGATTCATGATGTGGTGGTCACGGGAAACATCTTCCGCAACCAGCACACCACCCCAAAGTGCACCCTGCACTTCGTCACCCGGCCCGAGGCGCTTTCCTGCGTGTATGAGGGCATCACGCTCACCGGCAACGTCTTCGACGGCAATGCCTACATCCTCGATCCGCGCATGCCGGGCCTGACGACCATCCGCGACATCGTGTTTGCCGACAATGTCTGCGAAGGTGATGTGCTCTCCGAGGCTCAGAGCAAGATGAAGTCAAGCCATGTGCTGGTTCGCGGCAACATGATGCGCAACACAGGCACGTGCATGATCAAGGCCAGCGGATGGACCTGGTCCGGCAACACTCATACAGAGGGCACGCTCGAGATCGCCGCAGAGGCTGAAGGCAACATCATCCGCGACAATGTGACGGCGGCGCCCATCACCGATCACGGCAAGGACACTGTCTTGACCGGCAATCTGGTGATGAAGAAGACCCAGGACTAACCATTGATGAAACTTGGAATGCATTCCAACCTTTCCTTGGAACCAAGGAAAGCAGTTCGCAGGCTCAACTAACTACATTTCAACATCTGCTGACCTGACCAATGAAAATTTTCTCATCTGCAAAATGCGCCCTGATTTGCCTGGGCTTCGCGACTGCTCTTCCCCTGTCACTGCTGGCACAAGCAGCCACACTAGAACGCCCGGCTGCCCCTTTATTGAAGAAGGGTGAAAAGCAGCTCTTCGTGGACAGCGTGATGATCCGTAGCAAGCAGGGTGTCACGCGAGTCGTGCATCCCGCCAAAAAGCTCGAGAAGCCTGTTCTCACCGCCGAGATGCCCTGGGAAGTGAGAACCAAGGACGGCGTGATCGACAAACGAGTGAACATTTACGGGACGGTGCTCCGCGATGAGAAAAGCGGCTCCTTTAAGATGTGGTATGCCGATCCTGGCAGTGTGCTTTTCGCCACCTCTGCCGATGGCATTCACTGGGAGCGCCCCATTCTGAACGTCTCCGGCAAGACCAATGAAACGGATCTTCATCTGCACAGCCCGAGCATCATTGAGGACAAGTTTGAGACTGACCCCAATAAGCGCTTCAAGGCGGTCGGCAATGCAAGCAAAGGTGTGGACGACGCCAAGCTGCAACGACTCAAGGACAAGTTTGAGCTGGCCGCCTGGTATCGGGACAAGGACCATCGGCTGTATTATGCGGCATCTTCGCCTGATGGCCTGCGCTGGACGCTTGACCCGGAGCCTATCCTACTCGGCTGCGATACCATCACCCTCTCCCAAGACCCGGTGACGGGCGAATACCTGGCCTTTCACAAGCGGCAGGGTGATCCCCGCGTGGTGGGCATCCGCCACATCTTCCTTTCCGTGAGCAAGGACATGAAGCACTGGTCCGAGCCTCATCCCGTGGTGGTGGCTGATGAAGTGGACAACAAAGCCACCCGCAAACTGAAGGGTGGAACCTACTCGGAATACTACAACCTCTCTGCCTTTCCTTATGCCGGCCAGTGGCTGGGATTTGTCACCCATTTCCGCCGAGTCGAGCCACCCTCCGCCTTGTTTGGCAATGATGAGGTCAATGGCCAGAAGAGAGGCACGACTGGCATCATTGATGTCCAGCTTGTTACGAGCCGGGATGGCCGTCATTGGCATCGCTGCTCCGACCGCAATCCGGTGATTCCGCTGGGACCGCATGCGTATGATGCCGGCAGCATTTTTGGTTTGTGCAACGCGCCCGTCATCGTGGGTGATGAGATGTGGATGTACTACACGGCGGTGACCACGCCACATGGCGGCCTGCCACCGGAGAAACAACAATCCATCGCCCGGGCTTCCTGGCGGATCGATGGCCTGGCTTCTTTGCAGGCGAAGGAGAAGCCAGGGAAGGTGGAGACTCATGACTTCATTGCCGAAGGAAAGAAGCTCGTGGTGAATGCCGACGTCAAAAGCGGCAAGCTCATGGTCGAGGTGCTGAATGCGGCAGGAGATGTCATCAAAGGTTATGACAAAGAATCCAGTGTGATCCTCAACCAAGACTCGGTGAGAATGGAGATCCAATGGAAGGATGCGGATGCCCTTACCGCAGGCATTCCCATTCGCCTCAAATTCCATCTGGAGAACGGGGATCTCTACAGCTACCGGATTGATTGAAGCCAAGGAGCCAGAACCCAACCCGCAGCTATCATGACTCCTACCCGCCGAAGTCTTCTCAAACTGTCCTCAGGTGCGCTTGCGACCTGTGCCTTGTCTGCTCACGCGCAGAATGCTGCGAAGGTCGAGCCGTCGGCATTTCATCCCACAGATGCTTCGACGAACTACAGGTGCATCTTCAACCATGAGCTGCTGGTCATCGCAGGAAAGAAGGACAACAACGCGACCTACATCGGCTCCTTCATCGACAAGCTCGCCGACACGGATGTGGATGCGGTGATGTGCTGTCCGACCATGTGGCGGACGAACCTCTACCCTTCCGAGATCGATCCTCAGTGGAAGAAATACACACAGGATCAGACATCGCCCAAGTTCCCCTCCTTTGATCGGATGATGGGTTATATCCACGGTGGTGGTGATCCGGTGAAAGAGACGCTTGAGGCGTGCCGACGAAACGGCAAGGCCTTCTTCGTGTCCTACCGGACGAACGATCAGCACTATGTGAGCGACCTGACCTGGCCGACTCACAATGCCATCTGGCGTGAGCATCCTGAATATTGGTTAGGTGATTCAGATCTCGCTGCCGGCAAAGGCGGCGACAAGGTACGGCTCTTCAACTACATGCTTCCGGAGGTTCGAGACCACTACTTCTCCATCCTGCAGGAGCTTTGCACGAAGTATGACGTCGATGGAGTCGAACTCGACTTCCAGCGCTACCCCAAGTTCTTCCGGGATGAGGATCTGGAAAAAGGACGCGGCGTGATGACGGCGCACGTGAAGCGGATCAAGACCATGATGGAAGACATCGGGCGGCAGCGTGGGAAGACATTGAAGCTTTGCATCCGCATTCCTGAAACCTTGGCCAAATGTGCAAGCGCCGGGCTGGACATCGCCGAGTGGGACAAACAGCGGCTGGTGGAGATGATCAATGTCTCCTCGTTCTACATCCACACGATGGAACTAGGCATCGAAGGGTTCAAAGCGGTGACGAGCTACGGCAAGATCTACGGTGAGATGAACTACCTCACCTATCAGCAGTCCGGTCAACCTAAGGGCTCGGGCCGGCGCTACACAACCTTTGAGGTCTATCGCGCCTCAGCTCTGAATCTCTTTCATCGCGGTGTCGATGGCTTGAGCCTTTTCAACTACGACTATGTCCCTTCCAAGCAGCGAGTGGCGATGGCGGAAGGACTGAAGCGGATCACGGACGTCGAGTTTCTCCGGAGCGCTTCCAAGAACTACGTGATCTCCAGCGGCTTCGGCACCCTCCCGGCCAAGAATGAAAAGGTGGTCGAGCTCATCATTCCCGATGACACCACCCAGGTGAAGTTTGACCACGCCGTGCTTCGGGTGGAGACGAAGCAGGACTGCACCAAATTGGACATGGGCGTGTGGTTGAATGACACGGCCTTGAAGCCGGTGACGCATGAAGGCACTGAGCTGTTTACACCCGTGGATAACAACACCGCGTATGCTGCGGCCGAAGTTTTGAAGTTCTACGCAGTGCCCTTGGATCTCATCATCGCGGGGAAGAACAGCGTGAAGATCAGTAATCTTGATCGGAAGAAAGGGACCTGCGACCTGCGCTCCATGGAGCTTGCCCTTTATCGATAAGACGCCCGACGATCCACCCAGCCGCAACGAATCATGAGACTCAGGCTCTTTCTCAGGCCCGGAGAGTGGCCGCGCTTGAAGTGAGTTCGTAGCTGAGCCAGCGTGTTGCCACATGCGAATCTCCCTTTTGCACACGGCGCTGCTCGCCACGACAGTCTTTAGTTTTGGAGCTGATGATCCTGTAGGTTCATCCGGAGAGAATGCAGAGGCGACACCGATCTGTCTGACTGCAAACCAGATGTCCACCGCGACGGGCCAGCCTTCGCTGGTGCTGATGTCGAACGGATCTGTGCACATTCCAGTGTGGTCACTCTCGGGCGGCACGGTGGGGCAATCAGTGTCGGGACTCGTGGGGAGCCTTCCAGGCAACTGCAGAGCGGTGAAGGTGGAGATCGTCGTGACCACGACGGAGGCTGCGCCAGGTCCTGACCTTGAGGATGTTTATCGCGTTCACCTTTCGCAGATGGTGGAAGGGGCGTCATTCACGGAGCGCTACCGTCTGGGCACGCCTGTGCGCACCCCCATGGCCGCAAGCCCGCTTCACACGCGGACGATTCTCCTGGAGTCCTATTACGAAGTGGTGCCGAATGCTCCGCTGTGGGTGCGCATTCAGCGGGAGCCGGGTGATGCTGCTGACACCTTCACCAAACCCACGGGCCTGGCGATGGTGAAGGTCACGCCAGTGCAGTCACCTGCGCAGCCGCATGTGGTGCAGGATGTGAAGGGCTACAATTCGTGGCCAATGCTCCAGGCCATCGGCAACAAGCTGGTCTGCGTTTACAGCCGAGGCTCGGCGCATACGATCAACGAGGATGCCCGCGCTGTCTATGCACGCACCTCCACCGATGGCGGCAAAACGTGGACGGCGGAAACGGTCGTGGCCAACACGCCGGGCTACGGCGAGGTCGATGTCGGAAAGGGGCTGGATTCCGACGGCGCGATGCTGCTCTGGGTGCGGCGCATCGGCAAAGGGGAGTGGGACCACGACCTCTACCGCACCACGGACGGTGTCACGTTCACCCTTGTGACGACACCGGAACTTTCGGTTAGGCCCATGCAGATCACGGATATCTTCACTGTGCCGAAGATAGGGCTCATGGCGCTGTGGTTCGCCGGAGACTATGGCGACAAGCCGACGAACGCCTGGGGCATCATGACCAGCAGCGACAACGGCGCGACCTGGGCCCAGACCACCGTCGAGTCCGAGCTGCCTAAGAATGACTGGCCCACCGAGCCTGCCGCCGTCTATCTTGGTGATGGCAAGATCCTCGCCATCGCCCGCTCAGAGACTGGGCCCGCGCAGTTCCAGATCGTCTCCACTGACTACGGGAAGACGTGGAAGCGCGAGCCCACCAACATCGGTGACATCATGGGCTCCACACCGAGCCTGGTCCTCGACGCCAAGACCGGCCTGCTCAGCAACTACCACTTTCACCGTGGCAAGGGCTTCCTGCGGCGGCGTGTCGTCGATCCGCAGAAGATCTTTGATGATCCTCGCAGCTGGCCAGGCTCCGAGGTCGTCGCCATCGGGAGCACCAGCACCTGGGACACCGGCAATGCAAACGCCACGGTGATTGGCGATACTCACTACATCTCTTTCTACTCAGGCAAAGCGCCTGACACATCCGTGCTGGTTTCCGAGCTGCCGGCTCCGAGTGCTAAGAAGCCGCCCGTGAAATCCTCGAGCCCTGATCAATCGGCCAAACGTTAGGAGGCCATCAGCTCGTATTGTCATGGAGTTCAAACCTCGCGCCGAATCTCATGCCCAGCCCTCGATCTCCGCTCTCTTTTCTCATCACTCTTCGCGAGCGGCTCGCAAGCCGCGGGCTTCTTGAAGCGGCTGTGTTGCTGAGCCTGCTCGCCCTCGTGGGGAGCACGTGGATGTTCGTGGAGATTGCTGATGAGGTGCGTGAAGGCGAGTTGCAGCACTATGATGACCTTGTGCTCCGCGCCCTGCGTTCGCCGGATGATCCCATGCAACCTCGCGGGCCGAGTTGGCTACTGGCAGTCGCGCGTGATGTCACAACGCTTGGTGGGTCTACCTTCATCACGCTGATCACCCTGGTCACGGTGGGGTTTCTGGCGCTGAGGAGCAAATGGGGCACGTGTTTGCTTGTCCTCGGCTCCATCGCGGGCGGGGGGCTTCTCAATGCTGCCCTCAAGACGGTCTTCAGCCGGAACCGCCCAAGCGTGGTGCCGCATCTGGTGGATGTCACCTCGCTGAGCTTTCCCAGCGGGCACTCGATGCTATCCGCCATCACCTACCTCACCCTCGGCGCTCTTCTCGCGCGAACCACAGCGGATCGCCGGATCAAGATCTACTGTCTCAGTCTCGCTGCTGCGCTGGTTCTCTTGATCGGCCTAACCCGTCTCTATCTGGGTGTGCACTTTCCCACGGATGTCCTCGCCGGGTGGTGCGCTGGCATCGTGTGGGCCCTTGTCTGCTCTCTCATGGCACGCTGGCTCCAACGCCAGGGAGCTGTGGAAAAAGAGACGCCTGCTCCGCCCGCTGGTCAGTGACATTCACCAGCAATCTTCATCTTGTGCACACGTTTATGGAGAGTGACCTCCCAACTTTCAAAACTCTCTGTCCTTCTCGCCCTCACCTTCCTGAGCGATCCTCCACAAGCTGATGCGCAGGCCAAGCCGCTGGCCCAGGATCATACGACCGTGTTTCACAATCCTGATCCCGAGCGCTACGTGGAAGGGCCAGGATTGGTAAAGCTGGATGACGGTGCCTTGCTCGCCGTGGTGCCCGTGGTGCCACGTGAGGAGTGGAGCGTGGAGCGCCGTGCCACCCAGAGCCGCACGCACATCCTGCGCAGCGTGGATGGCGGCCAGAGCTGGCAGCAAAGCTCGGAGCTTCCGTATTACTCCGCTGCACCGTGGGTGCACAAAGGCACGCTTTATCTCTTTGCGAACAAAGGTGGCACGAAGTCACGCAACGATGATCTCCTGCTCCTGAAGAGTGCCGATGGCGGGAAGACATGGTCAGAGCCGGTGACTTTGTTCAAAGGACACTTCTGGAACTGCCACACGGGCATGGTGCAGCGTGATGACCGCCTCTACTGGGCCACGGATGATCTCTCGTTGGGAAGAAATCGCGGGCCGCGCGTCATCGCGGGTGATCTCTCCAGTGATCCGATGAATCCCGGCGCGTGGAGATTGTCCGAGCCTGTGCCCTTTCCAGGGGTGCCTGATGCGCTCACGAACCCTAAATTTGCCGAGCTAACAAGCCAGTATCTGGAGCCGAATGTCATTGATGTGCAGGGCCAGTTGCGCGTGATGATGACGGTGAAGCCGAAGCGTCAGTCCACGGCAGGTCTGGGCGCCGTGCTGGACTTTGAGGACAAGGGTGGACCGATTGACCTGAAGTTCACGCAGTATCATCCCATGCAGGGCGGGCAGTTGAAGTTCTGCATCATCCGGGATGAGAAATCGAAGATGTTCTGGGCCACGGCCAACATCGTGGTGGACAGCCAGGGAGCGTTTGACTGGTATAGACAGGGTGAGAAGAGCGGCAATGTTCGTTACGCCAGCGGCGTGGGCGGCAATGACCGCCGCTTCCTCATGCTCATGTATGGTCTCGATGGCATGAACTGGTTTCAGGCGGGCTGTGTGGCGCAGGCAGGCAAGGTCTCGCAGTCCTTCATGTATGCACGACCTGTGATCGATGGTGATGACCTGGCCATCATCGCGCGCAGCAGCATCAATGCGCCTAACCAACATGATGCCGACTATGCGACCTTCCATCGCGTGAAGAATTTCCGCAGCCTGGCGTTGAAGCTCACGCCGGAGCCGGAGAAGTGATCACTACTTGTCAGCCAGGCCAAGGTGGCGGCATAACTCCTGACAAAGCGGCTCACGGGCCTCTCCCTGAAAGCGCAGCATGAAGGGCCGCCACTTGTCATCGTAGGGCGACTCAGCCTTGCCATGCAGGAAGAGCAGCATCATGGCGAACTCGCCCGCGATCACATCTTCACGTGCCTTCACACCTTCCAGAAGGGCTTCCATGATGCATGGAGGGTGAAACGCCTGGATCTCGAGCATCACATGGATCATCGCTTGGCCTTGCCCGGCTTCTTGCAATGCCTTCACCAGCACCTCGGCACGCTCATCATCGGTGAACAACGAGGTGGCGTAGGAAATGATGTCGATCTTTTGAGAAAGGCCAGTCCTCTCGAACACACGGCGAAGGTAGGCCCTTGCAGGCGCCGAATCCAGAGCAGCCAGGGCCTCGACATCCCGCCAATCGGCCAGCGGTCGGGTGATCAGCAGCTTCTCGAGCTGCTTGCGCTCGTTCGGTGTGGCTGATTCAAAGACCGTGAGATCATAGCCAGTGCCATCATGCCAGCGATCAAAGTTCATCTCCATGCTCTCAAGGAACCGGCTGACGAGAGGCGTTGGATGGCGGATCGCGATCTTGGGCGAGACATCCTCATCAGGACGCGCCCGGGCAGCTTCGATCGCCTGGCGGACCTCTCGATCTCTCAGCGCGCATAGTTCCTCATCCGCAGCCCTCTGCCTTGCCTCTCTTTCAGCGCGGATGGCATCCATGTCAGGGTAGGCTGCTGGCTCATCCGGCGGTTCGAGGACAAAGAAGAACCTCTTTCCATCCGTGAACTCGCCGCTGTGGAGAGAGCTGTTGCGCGCGCGGAAATCGATATCGTTGTCCGACTCACGGGCACGCGTGCTCACCTTCTTCTCCAGCTTCAGACAGGCACCGACGGGTGGCGCGGGGAAGCCAGCGCCAATTTCGAGAATGCTATTCCCGGCTGCTAGCTCGGCATGAATGAGCCTCTGGAGAACCTCGGGGAACTCCGTGATCGCGTGTGACTGGGCATCTGACAGGCTCATGAGAAGAAACGATCGGGAGGCCGAAACGATACACAACTCCATGATTTGAAAGTTTCCATGCTCAAGGCATCTAGTGCATGAACACGAATCCATGAAGCTGCTCCTCGCCCTCTTTCTCACCTGCCTTGCCTGCGTTCACGCCGACGATGGCCGGTTGCTCTCGCTCATTGTGCCTCCGAGTCCTGAGGACCGTTTTCAGCATGCGGAATTCTCCTGCTGGCTGCCCGATGCGGGAAAGCCCGTGCGTGCGGTGATCATCCATCAGCACGGCTGCACGAATGCATCACCCGAGAAACATCCGCCGATCACGGGTGACTGGCATTGGCGCGCTCTGGCACGCAAGCATGACTGTGCGTTGCTGGTGCCCATGTATCATGTGGCGGGTGGGTGTGATGAATGGAACAATCCAGACAGTGGTTCAGAGCGCGCCTTGATGACGGCTCTGGGTGACTTCGCGAAGCAGTCAGGCCGCACCGAACTCAAGGATGCTCCATGGGTGCTGTGGGGACACTCGGGTGGATCAAGCTGGTCCGCGCAGATGATCGTGCGGCATCCGAAGCGCGTGCTCGCGGCGTCCTTCCGGGGTGGATGCCACAAGCAGTTTGGTGATCCCGCTTTTCGCGCACGCTTCGGTCCTCTGGCACGTGAATTGCCACTGCTCTTCGTGTGGGGCAAACGGGAGACGGTTCCGACCTCCAGCCACTATGTTTCCTGGGAGCCGATGAACACGATGTTCCGCGAGTTGCGCGAAGCAGGCGGTCACGTGTGCCGTGTCATTGATCCACGCTCCGAGCACAACTGCGATGACTCGCGGCTCATGAGCATCAACTTCTTTGATGCGGTGCTTTCGGGTGAGACCAAACCCGGCGCTCTCGCAGACATCGAGACACTGGAGACGAAGGAGCTGACCGACACCAACGAGAAGGATTCATCCATCGCCTGGATGCCCAACCAACGATTCGCCAACATGTGGCAGGAGTTTTCGAAGACAGGCACATTCAAGAGCATCTCGGCACCGCAAGACTCGCCCGCCTTGGAGGCCAAGCGTGAATCGCCAGAGGTGATTCGCCTGACGTGGAAACTGAGTCCAGCCCTGGATGGAGGGGTGCGCGCGGTGCGGATCTACCGTGATGGCAAGCCTTTGAAGGATCTTGGACTCAAGGACGGCGCTTATCTGGCCACAGCACGGGATTCCACCCCTGAAGAACTGCGTGCGAACACCTTCTCCGACAATGCCAAGAAGCCCCACACTTACTCCGTGAGTTTTCTGGACAATGCTGGTCATGAGTCTCCTGCCAGTACATCTGTGAAGGTGGACTGAGTACGTTGGACTGCGGCAGCCTGCCGCCGCTTTGAGTCATGGCAGCCCTGCTGCCCGTTGGATTAACTCGATTCATCTCGTCCACTAAATCCGCTCGGATGATCTCGATTGACATCCGGCTGCCTTTTGCGAACGGGGGCGCGTGAAAAGAAAGCAAGTAGAGCTGAAGTTTAACGTCCAATCCACACCCACCCCAAGCGCGCCCAAAGGGGTGGATCTGATGATCGTCGCCCCCACTGGCGCGGTGCTGAGCGCGGCGCAGACCGAGTTCAACAAGCTGATGAAGCGCCTCGAGAACGCAAGGGAGAAGCTTGAGCTGGAGAGACGCCGTCTGAACTATCTCGTGAAGGTTTGTGGCACGGATCTGATGCCGCTGGTGGACCAGCTGCACAGGCTCGACTTTCAGATGGTGATCGCTGGCGTTGACCTGCTGAAGACGATGAAGTTCAGCGAGCGCCGGCATGAAGCTCTGGAGGATCTGATAGGCAGCAAGGCGCGTGAACTCGTCGAAGACTCTTGTGGCCTATCCGAGTCTGAAGTCGAGCAAATGCGCGGTGTGGTTGACGCGATGAACCATGCCAAGCCGGAAGAGAAGAAGCAGGAGCAAGGAGCCGCCTTCGACTACGTGCGCAGCATGATGGAGGACATGGCGCGCCAGGCCGGGGTGAACCTTGATTTGAGCGATCTCGAGATGACCGATGACCCTGCCGAGCTGGAACGGAAGGTGCATGAAAGGCTAGCCGCAGCCCAGGGCGGCCGGTCTGCGCAGCCACAGGCACGCGCCCGCAAGCCCACGAAGACGCAGCTCGAAAAAGAAAAGCGCCAGCAGGATGCCGAAGAGGCGAAACGGCGTGATCTGAAATCACTCTACAAACAGCTCGCCAAAGTGCTGCATCCTGACCTGGAGACCGACCACGACCGCAAACACCAGAAGGAAGCGTGGATGAAGCGTCTGACCACCGCCTATTCGTCCGGCGACTTGCGGGAATTGCTCTCCATTGAGATGGAATGGCTGGGGGTGGAGGCGAGCAATCTCGCCGCAGCCACCGACGACAAGCTCAAGGTTTATTGTGCCGTGCTCAAAGAGCAGATCGCAGAAACCAATAAGCAGAGGGAGACTCTGGATTTCGCTCCGGAGTATGCGCTGCTCGCACGCTTCCGTGGACCGTTTGGCGGCAGCGTCATCATGACCTCGCTCATCAAGGAAGATCTGACAGACGCCATCATCCAGCATGAGGACATGCTGGATGTGCTGCGCGCGGGAGGAAAGGAATGCCAGCGCATGCTGAACCAGTGGGCGGAGGACGAGATCCGTGCTGCGGCGCAGGAGCGAAGGATGTTCGGCTGATTTGAATGGAAGCGCTCCGCCGTGGTCATCTCAACAAACCATGCAGAAGAGGGCGCGAGGGGCGTTTTGACGGGATGCCCAACCAGCTTTTGAAGTTCCTCTTTGGCGCGCTCGCCATTCTTTACACCGGTGTCAGTCTTCGGGCTGAGACGCTTCAGGCTGATCTTTGTGTCTATGAAGCGACGCCGGGTGGCATTGCGATGGCAGTGCGGGCGGCACGTGAGGGGCTGAATGTGGTGCTGGTAAATCATAACCAGCATCTAGGTGGTATTCTCTCGAACGGGCTCGGGGTGTGGGACACGCTTTGGGAGGGCAAGCGCTCACCGATCTATGACGAGGCGCGACAGGCGATCTTTGATCACTACCGCACGACTTATGGGGAGAAGTCACCGCAGTATCGGGATGCGCTGCCGGGAAAGGGTGGGCATACGAATGGCAAGTTTGAGCCGAAGGTAGCAGAGACGGTTTTGACGAAGCTTGTGACGCATGAAAAGAAGGTCACTCTCGTGAAGGGTTTCTATCCTGTGTCCGTGACACGTGAAGGTGCGGTGCTGAAGACGGTGACCTTTCGTGAACTCGGTGGGAAGGCTGAGAAAGAAGTCAGTTCGCCAGTCTTCGCGGATTGCAGCTATGAGGGAGATCTCGTGGCTGTGACGAAGGTGCCTTATCGGCTGGGACGCGAGGCACGGGATGAGTTCAAGGAACCGCACGCGGGGGTCATCTATATGTCTTCCGTGAAGGCCGAGACGGCACCGGAACTCGCACGTCAGGCAGAGCTTCACCATCAGCTCAAGCTGCGGAAGTTTTCCGGCATTCAGAAGATCAAGCAGCCGGACAGCACGGGCGAGGCAGATGGCAATGTGCAGGCCTTCAACTACCGCACCATGCTGAGCTCGGATCCAGCGAACCGGATGCCGGTGGACAGGCCGGCGGACTACGATTCCGAGAAGCTCAAGTTGCTGGAGCATGGCTCCATCGTGTCACCGATCCCGAACAAAAAGCGCGGTTGGAATCGCCCGCAGCTTGTGGGTATTCATACCAGCTATGTGGAGGCTGACTGGGAGGGCAGACAGAAGGTCATGGACGCACATTGGGATGCGACGATGGCGCTGCTCTACTTTTTGCAGAACGACCCCTCGGTGGAGCCCGCGCGGCAGAAGTCCTGGCGCGAGTTTGGCTTGGCGAAGGATGAGTTCACGGATCATGGGCATCGGCCGCATGAGTTTTACGTGCGTGAAGCGCGGCGCATCACAGGACGCTATATCTTCACGCAGCATGATGCGATGCTCGCGGAGGGCCTGGAACGTGCGCCAGTGCATCAGGACAGCATTGGGGTGACGGAGTGGTATCTGGACACACACGCCTGCACGCCTCGGCATATCCCAGGGGCGCTGGAAGAGGGCAAGATGATGCTCGATGTGGAGACCTTCCCGGGACAGGTGCCGTATCGCACACTGCTGCCACAGGGTGTGGACAATCTGCTGGTGCCAGTCTGTCTCTCATGCACTCATGTGGCCTGGGGCACAGTGCGGCTGGAGCCAACGTGGATGAACATCTGCGAGTCAGCGGGACATGCGGCAGCGCTGGCCATTCAAACCAAGGTCTCGCCTGCGGATCTGGATGTGAGCCTGCTACAGCGGAAGCTGGTGGAAAGTCATGTCATGGTGAATTTCTTCAATGATGTGGATGTGGCTTCCGATGATCCACGCGTTGCTGCGGCGCAGTATTTTGCCACGAAAGGTTTCTTTGCCGACTACAATGCGCGTCTTGATGAACCACTCACGGAAAGCACGCGTAAGGCCTGGGGCGTGGGTCTCACGGCCATGCGTGAAGGCAAGCTGAAGCCGATGGAGATCGTGAAGCTGGTGCATGCCGCCGAGGCAGAGAAGTCTCCTGCCACGGATCGCACGCGCGGCGAGGCGCTGCTGAACCTGTGGAAGAAGCTGCCGGCTGCGGCAGCTCCGGCCACGAAGAAGAAAGAGAAAGTCACCCAGACTCGCAAACCGCTCAAGGTGGAGCCTGTGCGCTCCAGCACGGCTCAGCTGGTGGATGGCAAAGCTTATGACGTCGTGGTCATCGGCGGCACACCGGGTGGCATTGCCAGTGCGGTGCGCGCGGCGCGTGAAGGGCTTTCGGTGCTGCTGGTGCAGCATAACAAACATCTCGGTGGCATGCTGACGAACGGGCTGATGCAGTGGGATGCATTGTATGGCGGACATCGCTCGCCGATCTTCAATGATTATGCGAAGAGCATCGAGGAGTACTACCGCGAGACTTATGGCGAGGGCTCGCGGCAGCACTCTTCGGCACGCTATACACAGACGCATTATCCGATGGGCCGCATGGAGCCCTCAGTGGCCGAGCATCTGTTTAACAAGCTGGTCTCGGCGGAGAAGAACATCACCACACTGCTTTCACACTATCCCGCCGCGATTCAGCGGGATGGTGTGCTGCTGAAAGCGCTCACGCTGCGTGAGTATGGCACGACGAAGGACATCACGGTGACGGGTGGCACCTATGTCGATGGGACGTATGAGGGCGATCTGGCTGCTGTCGCCAAGGTTCCGTATCGTGTGGGGCGTGAAGGCCGTGATGAGCATGGCGAGCCGCATGCAGGGAAGGTTTTCACCAACATCAGCGGCGACAAAGGCCCCAAGGATGTGTTGGAAGGGAAACTGAACCTGCACACTTACGGGCATGTTCAGGGCACCATTGATGAGACGAGTCCCTTCACGGCAGATGGGGCTATTCAGGCCTTCAACCATCGCTTTTGTCTGAGCAATGAAGTGGGGAACATTCGTCTGCCGGAGAAGCCGCCGGGTTACAATCGTGAGGAGTATGTGAACTACAACCGCATGGGCATGAACGCGGGTGGGCTGTGTGGGAAGAGCACGTTTAACAGCCCTATTCTTCCCGGCGAGAACCACGCCTATCCGGATGCGAGCTGGCCGGAGCGTGAGAAGATCATCCAGCGACATACGGACTTCGCGCTCGGTTTGATGTGGTTTCTGCAGAATGACGAGTCCGTCTCTCCGGCCAAGCGCGAGACCTGCCGCAGCATCGGCCTGCCGCTGGATGAGTATGTGGACAACAACAACCTGCCGTATGAGCTCTATGTGCGCGAGGCGCGCCGCATTGTCGGACGGCATGTCTTCACGGAGCAGGACAACAGCGCCGCGCCGGGCCTCACGCGCACGCCGGTGTTTGCGGACAGCATCGCCTTCACGGACTGGTCGATGGACTCGCATGACTGCACCAAGGATCGCCGCCCGGGGTATGCTTATGATGGTAAGCTGATCCTCACCGAAGAGACACGCCCTGCGCAGATTCCGTATCGCAGCCTGCTGCCGAAGGACGTGGACAATCTGCTGGTGCCGGTGTGCCTGAGCGCCACGCATGTGGCCTGGGGAGCGGTGCGGCTGGAGCCCGTGTGGATGCAGGTCGGCGAGGCTGCGGGCTATGCGGCAGCGCTCGCGAAGAAGCATCAGACTCCGGTCGGCAAGCTCGACTCGGATCTGCTGGTGCGCACGCTGGTGACGAACAAACATTTCGTCAGCTTCTTCAACGAGTTGCTGAAGCATGATGCGCATCCCGCAATGCCGGCGGCGCAGTATTTTGGCTCGAAGGGTTTCTTTGCGGACTACAACATCCGTCTTGATGAGCCACTGACGCGAGCCACCGCCGTTGCTTGGGCTCAGAAGCTGGATGATCCGCAGCAGCGTGCCCTCGCCGTCGCTGAGGCGGAGAAGTCCCCTTCCCCTTCATCTGGCAAGACACGGGGCCAGGTCCTGACGGAAATGTTTGATGCTTTGATGAAGCATTGAGCGCCCTGGCAGCGTTGAGGGTGCGCCATGCGCCTGCTCGTCCTTGCCACCACTCTCCTGCTCGCGGCTTCATCCATCGCGGCCTCGCCTAACATCATCCTCTTCCTCGCGGATGATCTTGGGTATGGAGACCTCGGGTGTTACGGTCATCCAATCATCAAGTCGCCGAACCTGGATGCCTTTGCGAAGCAGGGGGTGAGATTGACGCAGTGCTACTCGGGCAGCGCGGTATGCAGTCCATCACGCTCAGCGCTGCTGACAGGGCGCACGCCGCATCGCAATGGCGTGTATACCTGGATTGCGGAAGGTGCGGAGGTGCATCTGCGGACGAGTGAGATCACGCTGCCGAAGCTTTTGAAGGGGGCGGGCTACGGAACCTGCCACAGCGGCAAGTGGCACCTCAACGGGCTGTTTAATAATCCCGCGCAGCCGCAGCCTGGAGATCATGGCTATGACTGGTGGATGGCCACGCAGAACAATGCCGGTCCCACGCATGAGAACCCGAACAACTTTGTGCGCAATGGCAAGGCGGTGGGGCAGATGGAAGGCTACTCGGCACCGCTGGTGGTGAGTGAGGCGGTGACCTGGCTGAAGGAGAAGCGTGATGCGACGAAGCCTTTCTTCCTCGCCGTGTGGACGCATGAGCCGCATTACCCGATCAAGTCGGACCCGAAATTCAAGGCGTTGTATCCTGATCTGAAGGATGATGTGCAGCGCGAGCATCATGCGAACGTGACGCAGATGGATCATGCCTTTGGCAACCTCATCAAAGCGCTGGATGATCAGAAGCTGGCCGACAGCACATTTGTTTTCTTCACCTCCGACAACGGTCCTGAGGGTGATGGCATCAAATCACCCGGGCGTGGTTCCAGCGGAGGCCTGCGTGGACGCAAACGCGACCTGCATGAGGGCGGCATTCGCGTGCCGGGCATGGCTCGCTGGCCTGGGAAGATCCAGCCTGGGACGACGAGTGACGTGCCAGTGATCGGCAGTGACATGTTTCCGACGATGCTTGCTGTTGCAGGTGTGGAACCGCCGAAGGAAAGGGTGCTGGATGGTGTGAATGTCTTATCCGTGCTGGACAGCAGCGCAGCGAAGGTGGAGCGACCGCAGCCTCTCTTCTGGCGCCTGCACATGGCCCCGAATGCGAAGATCGCCATGCGTGTGGATGAGTGGAAGATCCTGGCGAATGCGGAACTCACTGAGTTTGAGCTTTATGACATCAACAGCGATCCGCAGGAGACCACCGATCTCAAGGACAAGGAGACGGAGCGGTTCGCGGCCATGAAGGCCCAGTTGATCAAGCACAATGCCAGCATCGATGCCGAAGGACCGGACTGGTGGAAGCGGCTGAGCCCGAATGGTGGTCAACCTGCGGGTGCCAACAAGGGTAAGAAGAAGAAAAAGGCATCCGATTGATCCTGAGTGTCGGTCCTCCTAACCAAGGCTTTGGTGTTGAAACACATTCACGGTCGTTTGCGTTCTTTGGCTTCATGCTCAAGAACGTCCTTGTCTGCCTACTGCTGGTCTTCACTCCTTTCATTCAGGCGGCGGAGACGGTCGTGGCCAAGGACGGGCACGCGATAATGGACGTCACGTACGCGGGGGAGTCGTTGAAGCCTGTAGCCAAGGAGCTCGCGGGGATGCTGGGAAGGATCACGGGCGCGGAGTTTGCGTGCAGGGCATCGGATGCAGAGTCAGGCATTCATCTGGCGCTGCAAAAGGGGCAAGCCACACCTACGGGACGTGAGGGTTATCGCATCGAGTCACATGGGGATCGCCTTGTGATCATGGGCGCGACGCCACAGGCGGTGGAGCATGCGGTGTGGGATCTGCTGCATCGTGTGGGGTTTCGTCAGTTTCTGCCTGGCAAGACCTGGGAGGTGGTGCCTTCGAAGCCTTCGCTGAGCATCGATGTGAAGGTCACGACATCGCCTGACTATCATTCGCGGCGCATCTGGGCGGGGTTTGGCTATCTGAAAGAGCGCGAGGCGGTGGTGGCAGAGTGGAACAAGCGGAATCGCGCCACGAGCGGCATCACGCTGAACACAGGTCATGCCTATGATGGCATCATGAACAGGCATGCGAAGGTCTTTGAGCAGCATCCGGAGTTTTTGGCGATGGTGGATGGGAAGCGGCAGAAGCCGAAGTTTTGCGCGTCGAATGCGGAACTGCGAAAGCTGGTCGTTGAAGATGCGCTGGCGCAGTTTGCCGCGCAGCCGGATCTCGACTCCGTGTCTTGTGATCCGAGTGATGGAGGTGGTTGGTGTGAATGTGCGGAGTGCGCGAAGATCGGCAGTGTGACGGATCGTGCACTGCTGCTGGCGAATGATGTGGCTGCGGCGGTCGACAAGGCGCATCCGGGCCGGCTGGTGGGCATGTATGCTTACAATGAGCATTCGCCGCCGCCCTCCATCGAGGCGCATCCGCAGGTGGTCATCAGTGTAGCCACGGGCTTCATCCGTGGTGGCTACACGATTGATCAATTGCTGGATGGCTGGAGCGCGAAGGCGCGCACGCTGGGCATTCGTGAATACTACAGCGTGAACACCTGGGATCGTGATCTGCCGGGCGCGGCACGTGGTGGGAACATTGACTATCTGCGCACTACGATCCCGCATTTCCATGCGCGTGGGGCACGCTTCATGTCGGCGGAGGCCAGTGACAATGCAGGGCCCAATGGACTCGGCTGCTATCTCGCGGCGCGGATGCTTTGGGATGTGGATGAGGCCAAGGACATCGATGCCTTGGTCACGGATTTTTTGGAGTCGTCTTTCGGCAAAGCGAGCGCGCCGATGCGGAAGTTTTATGAGGTGCTCGATGGTAGCAAGAAGCCCTCGCTCAGCGATGACCTCGTAGGGCGCATGTGGCGCCTGCTTCGGGAGGCCCGCGGCCTAACTAAAGACAAGACTATCCTGGCGAGGCTGGATGATCTGGCACTCTACACGCACTACTGCGGGCTGTATCTGGACTACAGCAGTGCCTCGGGGAAGGAACGCCAGGCGGCGTTTGAGGCGATGTTTCGTTTCCTCTGGCGCATTCGGGACACGGGCATGGTGCATGTGAAGGCACTGTGGCGTGACGTTCCGAACCGTGACAAGGCGGTAACGCTGCCGCCGGGGACTCGCTACTCTGACCCGGAGGCTGCCAATCCTTGGAAGACTGGTGCGCGCTACACGCCTGCGGAAATCGCGGTGCTGGTGGATGAAGGGGTGGAGATGAGGAAGCTGCTCGACTTTGAGCCTGTGAGTTTCAGCATGAAGCTGGTGCCTGTGGTAAAGCTGAAGCTGCCGGAGGTTCCGCGTGGGAATGCAGGCATCTATCTGCGCGGTGTGCGGGATTTCTGGACCTGGGTCGATGCTGCGCCTGCCACGATCTCGCTCACCGGCACGGCGGGCATCATTTATCCAAACCGAGGTCCGGCCATGATGGAGCTTTATCCGCTGGCAGAGGCTGAGCTAAAATCGGTGGCGCATCTGGAGATCGATCCGGACAAGAAGCCGCATGACTTGAAGATGGAAACGGAGTTCCCCGGACTGCATCGGATCGAGGTGACGGACTCCACGCAGGGCACTTTGATTAACTGGCCGGATGGCGTGCCGATGACCATCGTCAGCAGCCTGGAGCAACCGGCAAAGCTGTTTGGCCGCTGGCATCTGTATTTCTATGTGCCGAAGGGCACGAAGATGGTGGGCGGTTACTCGGATGGTGAAGGATTCATGCTCGATCCTGAAGGGAAAACGGTGCATACCTTCAGCGCGAAGCCGGGCTACTTCAGCGTGAAAGTGCCAGAAGGCATGGACGGGCGGCTTTGGAGTTTCAAGCACAGCAGCGGACAGCGGCACCTCATGACGGTGCCGCCCTGCCTGGCCAGGGAGGCTAGTGAGCTGCTACTGCCGGAGGAAGTGGTGACGAGGGAGATGAATCAATAGGCTTGATCGTGAAGCACCCGCTTGCCTTTCAGGCTATGCCGGGGAACATCGCGGTTCACAGATTGATGGCCG
Organism: Verrucomicrobiota bacterium; assembly: GCA_040387935.1. Taxonomy (GTDB): domain Bacteria; phylum Verrucomicrobiota; class Verrucomicrobiia; order Verrucomicrobiales; family Verrucomicrobiaceae; genus Prosthecobacter. The sequence continues at coordinate 151,703 of JAZKCU010000008.1, forward strand.
CACCTTCCTCCAACCTCTTCGATGACGAATCCATCCGCCCGACCCGGGTGGAGGTGGACCTGGGGCAGCTTGGCCGGAATCTGGGTGCCATTCGCGCGCATGTGGGCGGTGCCAAGGTCATGGCCGTGGTGAAGGCGAATGCTTATGGGCATGGCCTGGCGGCGGTGGCGCAGGAAATGGTGCGCTGCGGGGTGGACTCGCTTGGTGTCGCGCTGTTGGAAGAAGCGGTCGTTTTGCGTCAGGCAGGCATCACGGCACCTATCCTGGTGTTTGGGGGCATCGCCGAGACGCAGATTCCTATTTTCATCCGCCATGATCTGACGCTCACGGCACCATCGATTGACAAGCTGCGGCTGATTGACAATGCAGCGGCTTCCATGGGTGTGACGGCAAGGGCGCATCTGAAGATCGACACCGGCATGGAGCGGCTGGGCATTCACCACTACAGCGCGGAGAAGCTGCTCGAGGCCAGTCTGCAAGCGAAGCATGTGCAGGTGGAGGGGATCTACTCGCACTTTGCCAATTCCGATGCTGCGGATCTCACGCACGCGCGCATGCAGCTCGAGCGCTTCCTGGAGGTGCTGAGCTTTTACGAGAAGCACAGCCTGCCGACACCGCTGCGGCACATCGCGAACAGCGGCGGTATTTTGCAGCTGCCGGAGAGTCATCTCGATCTCGTACGGCCGGGCATCATGCTTTATGGCGTGTATCCCAGTGAGGAGTGTGCACGCAGTGTGCCGATCCAGCCCGCGCTGACCTGGAAGAGCCATGTGGCCTACTTTAAAGTGGTGCAGTCCAACAGCCCGGTCAGCTATGGCAGCACCTGGGAGAGCGATCATGCCGTGCGTGTGGTCACCGTGCCGGTGGGCTATGGCGATGGCTACTTCCGCGCGCTTTCCAACAAGGCGGAGGTGATCATCCGTGGTCAGCGGCATCCTGTGGCGGGCCGTGTGTGCATGGACCAGATCATGGTGAACATCGAGTGGGCCACAGCCTACTATCGCGATGAGGTCATTTTGCTCGGCAGGCAAGGCAAACAGCAGGTCACGGCGGAGGATCTGGCGAGCTGGGCAGGGACGATTCCCTATGAAGTGCTGACGAACATCAACACACGGGTGCCGCGAGTTTATTATTAGTTAGGCTCGTTCCCCAAATAAATCGCCAGATCAGGCGTGTTTGTGGCTGCGCTGAAGGCATCCCGAGACTAGCCTCGCTCTCGGGTTGACCCTGCGTCAGCCCACCTCTTCCCTCATGAATCTCATTATCTTCGACCTCGAAACCACCGGACTGTCACCTCTCTACCATGAGATCATCCAGATCGCGGCGGTGAAGGTGCGAGCCGGGCAGTGGGAAGACGAGGAGCTCTTTGACACCTTTGTGCAGCCCCGGCAGCAGATATCGGGGTTCATCACGGGACTGACGGGGATCACCCAGGCCCATGTGACCGGGGCGCCCTCCCCAGCAGAAGCGCTGATGAGCTTCTCCCGCTTCGTCGGTGCCGAGGGGGCCATGCTGATCGCGCACAACGGGCCATGCTTTGACATGCGCTTCATCGCCGAGAACTGCACCCGCCATGGGCTGCCGGTGCGTGAGACACAGAACCTGGATTCCCGGGCGTTTTCACGAAAAATCTGGGGCGGGCGCAGTGGTCATGGACTCGACCCGATCCTGGACCGGCTGGGCCTCTCCACGGCGGGCGTGAAGCGCCATGATGCCCGGGGTGACGTCTATCTGCTGACCCAGGCCGTGAAAAAGATGTGGGGCCAGCTGGTGCCTGACTTCCAGACCTGTCCAGTCACGACGAAGATCGGGGTGATCCCGGCGGTGTGATGAATGATTTCGTCGTGATCCAGATCTCGTAGGATTCGTTGGAGATCGAGCTCCTCCATTCACCTTCGCCAACGCATTCGACACACCGCCTGAACTCGTTTATGAGCGGTCGATGCCCACCGACCAGCTCAACCTCTTCGCCAGCGACGCTCCTGCCCCGGAGCCTGCGGCTGAGCTAGGTGGCGTGCCCGGCATCGCGCGTGTGCAGCTTGAAGGGTCCGCCGCGCTGGTGCTGGACTATGGCATTCCGGAAAAGATGGCTGGACGCATCGGCGTGGGCACGAGGGTGATGGTGCCTTTGCAGAATCAAAAGGTGCCTGCGGTGGTGATCGAACTGCTGCAGAGCTCGGAGCATCGCGGCAAGCTCAAGGAAGTTTCCAGCATCGTGGGTTCGCGACCGATGTTCACGCCAGGGCTGCTGAAGCTGGCGGACTGGGTGGCGGAGTACTACATCGTGCCGGTGCATCGGGTGCTGCGGGCGATGTTGCCACAGGCCGTGCGCGACAAGCCGGAGACCTTTCTGACGGACAGCCATCTCAAACTCGTCAAAGAGCCGCCACCAGATGTCCTGGAGAAGATGCAGGCGCGGGCACCGATGCAGGCACGTGTGATCGAGGAACTGCGCCGTCGAAAAGGAGAAGCCACGCTGAGCGAGCTGCGCCGTGATCTGCCGAGCGCCACCACGGTGGTGAAGGCGCTGATGAAGCATGGCTGGATCACGCGCAGTGAGATCCGCGTGGAACGTGATCCTTTTCAAACGGAGGAGTTCCTGCCCAGCCTGCCGCTCACGCTCACGGAGGAGCAGAAGGCGGCTTATGATCATGTCATCGGAGCCCTTCAAAAGCCTGAGGAAGCCAAACCTATTTTGCTTCATGGCGTGACGGGGAGTGGCAAGACGGAGGTCTATTTGCAAGCCATCGCCGAGGTGCTGAAGAAGGGACAAACCGCACTGGTTCTGGTGCCGGAGATCAGCCTCACACCGCAGACGATCGAGCGCTTCAAGGCACGTTTTTCCGAAAAGAAAGACAACATCGCCGTGCTGCACAGTCATCTGAGTGATGGTGAGCGGCATGATGAATGGTTCAAGGTGCAGGAAGGCCGCGCGGACATCGTCATCGGCGCGCGCAGCGCCATCTTCGCTCCGCTGGAAAAGCTCGGACTCATCATCGTGGATGAGGAGCATGAGCCCAGCTACAAGCAGGAGGAATCACCGCGCTATCAGGCCCGGGATCTGGCGGTGCTGAGGGGGCGCATCGAGCGCTGCCCGGTCGTGCTGGGCTCTGCCACGCCGAGCCTGGAGTCCTTTCAGAACGCGCTCACGGGCAAGTATGACCTGGTGCGCATGACGAAGCGCACGGATGGCAAATCCATGCCGCTGATCCGCATCATCGACATGCGTCTGCAGCGTCGCAAAGGCACCGGCACCTCCTTCGGCAATGCCACGATCCTCTCGGAGAAGCTGCGCGCGGCCATCACCACGAGGCTGGATCAGAAGGAGCAGACGATTCTCTTCCTCAACCGGCGCGGTTTCCACACCACGCTGGACTGCGCGTCCTGCGGCGAGGTGGTGCAGTGCCAGGACTGTGCGATCCCGATGACGCTGCACAAGGGGGACAACCGCCTCGTCTGCCACATCTGCGGCGCACGGCGAGTGCCGCCGACGAAGTGCCCGAGCTGCAAGGAGCCTGGATTAAAATACGGAGGCTTCGGCACTGAGCGAGTCGAGACCGCAGTGCGGGAGGTCTTTCCGCAGGCACGCCTCGCCCGTGTGGACACGGACACCATGCGGCGGAAAAACCAGCTGCGTGACACGCTGAAGGACTTCCGCGCCCAGAAGCTGGACATCCTCATCGGCACGCAGATGATCGCCAAGGGGCTGGATTTTCCGAACGTGACGCTGGTGGGTGTGCTGAATGCCGACACGGCGCTGAACATCCCGGACTTCCGTGCTGCCGAACGAACTTTGCAACTTCTCATCCAGGTGGCGGGGCGTTCGGGGCGCGGCGAGCTGAAGGGTGAGGTGTATGTGCAGACGCATGCGCCGCACAGCCCGGCGATCCAGTTCAGCCGGCACAATGACTTCGAGGGCTTCTCTGAGCAGGAGCTCGAGCATCGGCGCGCTTTCAAGTATCCGCCCTACAGCCACATGGTGCTGGTGAGCAGCCGGGGCAAGCATGAGACGCAGGCGGAGTTCACGCTGCAGACCCTGCACAAGCGGCTGCTGCAAGGGCTGCCGGAAGGAACGATCATGGGAGAGCCCACGCCGTCATCGTTGTCCAAAGCGCATGGGCAGTATCGGTTTCAACTGCTGATGCGCACGGATCGGATTCGGCCGCTGGCGCGGCATATCCAGACGGTGATGGAGACGCTTTCACCGCCGCCGGATATCTTGGTGACTTGGGATGTGGATCCGGTGAGCTTGACGTAGCAACCCAGCAAGAATTTTAACCACTGATAGGCACTAATAAACACTCATTTTCCGAACCCTCTGGGCTCGGTCATTTGTGTCTATTGGTGCCCATTCGTGGTTAAAGAGCTTCTTTTTATTTGGTCTGATCCTTGAACACGTCGCGGGCGATTTTGAGGACGTCTTTGCCAACATCCAGCATGCCGCTTTTGTCGTCCTTCTCCTTTTTCTCGGGGAGAGGGGTGCCGGGGGCGCCGCTGGGGTTGTAGGATTTCACATCAGGCAGGGGGACGGTCTTGCCGGTGTTGGCATCAATGACGGTCTCTTGTTTTTGCGCCGGTGGCTTGGGAGCTTCCTCGGGTTTCTTTTCCGCAGGCTTGTCGGTGGCTGCATCCGGCTTCTTTTCGGGCAGAGACTCTGGCGGTTTCGCGTCGGTCATCTTCGGCTCGGCGGCTTTGGCGCGCACGGCCTGGTAAAGCAGGTTGTAGTTATGCCGGATGGCGGCGGGGAAGGACACGCGGCCGGCCTCGACAATTTTTTCGCGTAGCAGCTTGGAGGAAAGATCGGACACGAGATCGGTGCCGATCTTCACGGCGCGATCCACGTAAGGGGCAGCGACCGAGGTGGAGGCGGAGGCGCCGCCTTTGATGAGTTCACTGCTGATGGTGCGGCCTTGGAGAGCGAGGCTGCTCTGAGCAGTGACGAGGGTGCCATCGGCAGCGAAGCTGAGCTCGAGGCTCGCGTGGTCATCGCTGGCCATGAAGCCGCGGACGTGATCGATGCGCACGGAGACGAAGATGCCGCCGTCCGGTGACGGCGAGGTCTCGGGCTGATAGGTGCGGTAGAGCGCCTCGGAAATTTCATACTCGGCGGCCTTGCCCTTGCGGGCCTTCCATCCTCCCAGGCTGGTGCCAAAGCCCTCCACATCGATCTCCACGGCGGCAAACGTGGGTGTGGCGAGCAGGAGGGCGAGGAAGAGGGGGAGGGCTTTCATGGCGGGCGACGGGGCCGTCAGGCGGGGAGGCGAGGTTAAACTGGTTCTTCGGCGTTCTTATTCAAGCGAGTTTCGCCCTTGTGCGGTCGGAGGGGGATGCACGAAGGTCGCCCTCACGACCGTATTTTTCACCCCCATGACGCCCTCTTCCCCTTCTGACCTCAAGCGCCGCTCCTTTTTACGCGCGGCTTTCTCTGGTGCTGCCATCACTCCCGGCCTGCTTTCGGCGGCTGAGGTAGAAAAGGCCATCTCCCAGAGCGAGGGGCAGTTTCATGAACCGGCGCAGGATCTGAAGCTGGTCGAGGACGCGGATGTGATCGTCTGTGGCGCTGGTCCGGCAGGCATCGCGGCGGCCATCACGGCGGCCCGTGCCGGGGCGAAGGTGCGGGTTTTTGAGTGGCGGGGCTGCCTGGGCGGCGTGTGGACCGCCGGGCTGCTCGGCTACCTGCTGGATTTCGACAAGCCGGGGTTCAATCAAGAGTTGCTGAAGCGCCTGGACGAGCGGGACATGCGCCGGGGCACCAGCAAGGGCAATGTGGTGTATGAGCCTGAGGGCATGAAGCTGCTGCTGGAGGAGATGTTTGTGGAGGCAGGCATCAAGTTTCAGCTGCACACGAGGGTCGCGGCGGCCTACAAGGAGGGCAAGCGCCTAACCACGATTGTGACGGATTCCAAGACGGGTCGTCAGGCATGGCGTGCGCCGGTTTTCATCGACACGACCGGTGATGGCGATCTCGGCGCGCTGGCGGGATGCAGCTTTGAGTATGGCGAGGCGGAGGCCTGCCCCTGCCAGCCGATGTCGCTGAATGCGCTGCTGGTTTGCCAGGACGCAGCCGCTTTGGCCGCCTACATTCATGGCTCGGATCCGAGCAAGGCGGACGGCATCGCCAAGGATGCCTTCCTGGCGGAGATCAAACGCACGGAGCATTTCCCTTCCTATGCCAAGCCGACGCTGTGGCAGGTGCGGGACAATCTGCTGCTGGTGATGATGAACCATCAGTATGGCGTGCCTTGCTTTGATGCGGCGAAGATCACAGAAGCGACGGTGCAGGCGCGCGGCGAACTGCACAAGATTGTCAGTGGCTTGCGCAAGCTAGGGGGTCCGTGGGAGGGCCTGCAGATCGCGGCCACGGCGGAACAGATCGGCGTGCGTGACGGGCGCCGTCTGGCGGGTCGCTACACGGTGAGCAAGGAAGATCTCATCGCCGGAGCGCGCTATGATGACGCGGTGGTGAGGCCGACCTTCCCCGTGGACATCCATGCGCTGAGTCATGATGCGAACAAGAAGGCGGCTTACAGCAATGCAGGCATCAAGGTGAAGCCGTATGATGTGCCACTGCGCGCGCTGATCGCGAAAGACGTGGATGGATTGATGATGGCGGGGCGCTGCATCAGTGGTGACTTCATCGCGCATGCGAGCTATCGAGTGACGGGCAACTCGGTGGCGATGGGTGAGGCGGCGGGTGTGACCGCTGCGCTGGCGGCTGCGAGCAAACGGCTGCCGCAGGATGTTCCGTGGTCCGAAAGCGAGACCAAGCTGAAAGCGCTCGGGCACCGGGTGTAGGCTGATATAGCCTCATGCCTTCACTCGTAGTGAGAGAGCGCATGAAGCTGACCACCACCCTCTTTCTGTTCACGGCATCACTCCTGGCCGAGGACTGGTCCCAGTTCCGCGGCGGCAATGGGAGCGGTGTTTCCCATTCGAAAGGGCTGCCTGAGTCCTTCTCGACCGAATCCAACATCGCCTGGAAGGCGAAGATCGGAGATGGTGTGGGCGCGCCCATTGTGAAGAGTGGTCGTGTCATCAGCACGGCCATGGTGGCTGATGAGAAAGCGGCGGTGTTTGCCTTTGACATCGCCAGCGGGAACCAGGTGTGGCGCACAGAATTCGAAACTGGCAAGCTGCCGCGCATCACGCCACCAAACAGTCATGCCTCATCGACTCCGGCCACGGATGGTGAGCGTGTGTATGTTTACTTCAGCACGCTCGGGCTGATCGCTTTTGATTTTGCCACAGGCAAGGAAGCATGGCGCTATGCGATGCCGAAGCCTGCGTATCTCATGGACTGGGGCGCGGCTTCATCCCCCATCGTGCATGATGGCATGGTGATCTTTTGTCAGGATGATGATCTGGCGCCCTTCCTGGTGGCGGTGGATGCGAAGACTGGGAAAGAGAAGTGGAAGACGCTGCGCAAGGAAATGCTCGCGGGATACTCGCTGCCGGTGCTGTGCGAGGCGAAGGGGCGGACGGACATCGTGGTGGCGGGCAGCGGCAAGCTGAAGGGCTATGATCCTGCCACGGGCAAGGAGCTGTGGACGTGCAACACGCTGCTGCGCACCATCATGACCTCGCCGGTGGTCAATGACGGCGTCATCTACATCGCCGTGCAGAGCTATGGGGATGCCACGCGCACCTTGAAGCATGCTTTGTTAGAATGGCTGGACACGAACCAGGACAAGATCCTTTCCCGCGACGAGACCCCGAAGGAGTTTCATGAGCGCTTCGATGCCTCCGACAAGAATGGGGACAAGGTGATTGGTCCCGAGGAGATCGACACGGCTTTTCAAAGCCCGGAAAACATGGCGGCGGGCGGGAACATCATCCAGGCGATCAAGGGCGGTGGCAGTGGTGATGTGACGAAGACGCATGTGCTTTGGAACATCGATCCGAAATCGCCATCGAACCTTTCCTCGCCCTTGTTTTACAACCAACGGCTCTATGTGGTGAAAAGCGGCGGCATGTCGAGCTGCTATGATGCGAAGGATGGGAAGATGCTGTGGGAGCGAAGCCGCCTGGGGAATTTTGGCGACTACTTTGCCTCGCCCATCGCGGCTGGAGGCAAGGTGTACATTGCCGGGAAGAACGGGTTTGTGGTGGTGCTGGAGGACGGGCCAGAACTGAAAGTGCTGGGGAAGAATGACATCGGCGAGGAGATCATCGCCACACCGGCCATCGCGGACGGGCGGCTCTTCATTCGCACGCGTGAAAATCTCTTTTGCGTGTCAGGCGGCGCTCCCCAACCTTGAGACATCATGTGGAGATCCCTTTTTCTTAGTCTCGTTCTTTCCGCCAACGCCGCTGCCGGGCCGAAGATCACGCTCGTCATTGGAGAGAAGGCGCATGCGCTGGACAAAGCCGCTGCCGAACAACTGGCGACAGATTTCAAGGCGCTCTTTGAGGCGGAGACGAGCATCCAGAGCACGGCCCCAGCAGGTGCGGAGCATGTGGTGCTTGTGGGTAGTCCGCAGTCGAATCCGGCGATTGCGGCGATTGCGTGGCCGAAGATCACGGAGCAAGGCATTGTGATCAAAAGCACGCCGAAGGGACTGATCATCGGTGGTGGCTGCCCTCCGGCCACGGTGTGGGCGGCGAGCGAGCTGGCGCATCACTTTGGCATCCGTCATCTGCTGCAGGGGGATGTGCTGCCGGTGGAGAAGCCGGCGTTCAAGCTCGAGGGCCTCGACATCGTGATGGAGCCGAAGATTCAGAAGCGCGGTTGGAGCATGTTTAATGGCATCGCCACGGGGGCGGAGTCCTGGGGCAAGGCGGAGCATCTGGCGCTGCTGAAGCAGATCGTGAAGCTGAAGTATAACCATGTGTTGCTTCCGAAGCATCTGCCACCACCCACACCCGTGGCGGTGGAAGGTGATGTCGGAGGAAGGAAGGCTTTTGGGGGTGCTAAGGTGTTTCCTTCCGGTGAAGCGATCCCAGATCTCACGGCTGAGGCCACCGCGCTGGGGCTGGTGGTAGTGACACAGGATTTTGTGACCCTGGGACTAGGAGCGCGTTCACCGACAGTGCTTCCGCAGATCACGCTGGACATCCTGGACCGCCGTCTGCACACGCTGATCAAATACAACTCGGGCGGCTTCCTGGCGGGTGCGCAGATTCCGGGTGATCTGAATGTCTCCGCTTACTTTAGCAGCCGCGTCAGCTTTGATGAGAAGGCCACCGCCTCGAGCGCGCTGAAGGATCTGGTACAGACGATCTGTGGTGAAGGTGTGGATGAGCGTGTGCAAAAGGCCATGGATCTGATCAGCGAAGCTTCGAAGCTCATCGATAAGAATGATCCTGCGCTCGGAGCGCCGACGGCGGACGTGCTGCTGCGTCATCTGAAGTCCAAGGAGCCTCTGCCTGCCTGGATCACCGAAGCGAAGACGCTCTACACCAGCGCGATGAGCGAGATGTTCCGCGCCAACACGCGTGCCCGTGAAGGCGCGAGGTCCTTCACGCTGTATCATGCGAAGAGGCTGGAGTTCACGGTGCATTTTTTCACGGCTCTGGAGGCGCTTTACAAAGCGCATGATGCGGCAACGAGAGATGAGTCACTGGAAGCAGCGGTCGAAGGGATTTACAATGCGCTGAACTCCTGGTCTGATGTGGCCCGGGACAGCAGTGATCGCGGCGCGATCGCGCTGCTGAACGAATTTGGCTACCGTGCCCTGCTGAAAGCCAGCGAAGGAGAAACGAAGTAAGTCAGGCCATGGCTGTTCTCGATCGCTTCAAGCTCACGGGTCGCCGAGCCTTGATCACCGGCGGTTCGCGTGGGCTTGGACTGGAGATGGCGCGCGCTTTGGGTGAAGCTGGAGCGGAGCTGGTAATCTCGGGATCGAATGCCGAGCACCTACAGCGCGCTTGTGAGCAGCTTGGCAGCGAAGGCTTGAAGGTCAGTGCTGTGCAGGCGGATCTCTCGAAACCCGAGGAAGCAGAGCGGCTCTGTGATGTGGTGCTGCATGATCATGCGCCCATCGACATCCTCATCAACAATGTCGGTGGACGGCGCATCAACATCCCGACGGAAGACATGCCGTTGGAGGAGTGGCAGCGCATTGTGGATCTCAATCTGACACAGGCCTTCATCCTCACCAAGCGTCTCGGTGCGGCGATGATTCCGCGGAAGTGGGGGCGCATCATCAACATCTCCTCCATCAATGCCTTCTGGCCTGGGAAGGCCATGCGTGGAAGGAGCTATGAGGCTTCCAAAGCAGCGCTGACGATGTTCACGAAAGCGGTGGCGGCTGACTGGGCCGTGCATGGCATCACGGTGAATGCCATCGCGCCCGGACCTTTCCTGACGGACGCTAACCAACGATGGATCAGCGAGAAACCTGAATTTGAGGGTGAGGTCGCCGACCGTATCCCGATGGGGCGCTGGGGCAGACCCGAGGAGATCGGGCCGCTAGCACTTTATCTGGCCAGTGATGCCAGCAGCTACATGACGGGGAGCGTGCTGGTGATTGATGGCGGGAAGCTGCTGTGGTGAGAAAGCGGCACTTTACAGGCTGCCCACGGAACTAGGGTCCATGCCGAGGGTTTTAACCAAATGGTCAAAGTCTTCGGCCGAAACATCACCCACGTACTGACGAGACCTTTCGTTCGGCATGGCGATATTCATGACCACGCCTGACCTGGAGACATTGAGGTCAAACCCATCTCGATGAATGGAGACGCCAGGAGCGAAGCTCGTCAGGCTCGTGCGCCAATGGCGTGAGTCACTCATGGCAAAATCCATCACCTCGCGGACTTTCGGCGAATCTCCGCGAATGCTCACGGGAGAGGAGATGGCACGGCCCGCCTTAAAGACCTGAATACTCAATGCCTGGGACGGCCTATGCATTGAATGACTGCGCACAGCGTTCATCGCCTGATGCGGAGCCTGTGGAGTGCATCCTGACAAAAAGCCTGTGGCCCAGGCGAGCAATAGAAGCTTTTTCATATCAACGGGAGATCTGACTTTCCACCTCGTTCACCGCCGAATCCAGCGGGTGCCGAGGGCGACGCTCCACTGGTATTTGCGGGCGTGCTCGCGGATGAGGAAGGGGAGGTCTTTTTCTTCCGCGAGGTCAAAGTGCTCGGAGAGCACAGACTTGAGCCAATCCCGTGTGGAGCCTTGGGGCCAGTTGCCGCGTGGGGTGAAGTCTTCCAGCCAGGTGCAGGGGGTGGTGAGGAGGAGTTGCCCGCCGGACTTCACAAGCGAAGGCAGGCGCTCGATGAGAAGCTGCGGGTCGGTGAGACGGCAAAGTAAGTTAGCCGCGTGGACGAGGTCGAAGCTGCCGAGGTCAGCGCGAAGATGCATGGCGTCGCCCTGCTCGAACTGGACGCGGTCGCGCGGGCAGTCGGCGGGAACCTGGGCGAGGAGCTCGGTGGTCGCGGAGGCTTCGTCGAGGCGCTGGTAGGGGAGGTCGGATGATTTGAGTGCCTTCGCGGCCTCGATGAAGCTGTGGCTGTAGTCGATGCCGAGGATGGACTGGCAGTGCTTCGCCAGTTCCAAGCTGGAACGACCGACGGCGCAGCCGAGGTCGAGGGCTGTGGATGGGTGGCGGGTAAGGTCCGCGAGTTCGGTCACGGTTCGGACAGCGAAGCCCAGTGCCTCTTGCGGGCCCCAGCTCCATGGCAGCACTTCTGACGGTGAACCGTAGTGGAAGAGGAGGTATTCATCAAGCAGGCGGCGGGTTTCGTAGATGTTCACGGAGTCGGGAGGTGGTGGGAGAATACTACGACGGGCGACGCTGCGTGGTCGACGGGGGTTTTGGAGTTTTCGAGGCTCCACCCCATTGGAATGGGGAGGTACGTTCAGGGCAGTCGTAGAACCCCATTCCAATGGGGTTTGGTCTCGATGGGCCAATGAGTGGGAACCCGCTGGTGATGTGGATGAACCTTGGGGGCTGCCGGAGGGAGACGTGGTTTCTTTCCCCTTTGGACTCCAACGCCCACCCCATTGGAATGGGGTGGTACGTCCGAGCCTGATATCACGACCAGATCACTCCTTTTTCTTCTTCGCTTTTTTGTTGGGCTTCTTGTTTGCCTTGCGCTGCTCATCGCCATTCCAGCGCTGGTCCTCCCAGCGTGGGGGCTGCATGGAGGCATCCCATTTTTCCCAGAGGGTTTGGAGCTCGGCTTTCTTGGTGGGGTTTTCGGCGGAGAGGTCTTTCTGCTCGCCGGGATCGGTGGCGAGGTTCACGAGCATGGGCTCCATGTCCTTGGTGGCTTTGACGAGCTTCCAGTCTCCCTGACGCACGGCATGCTGCACTCCAAAGCGAAAGTAGAGCTCACGTGGTGCGAGCTTGTCAGCCTCGCCCTCGAGGAGGGGCAGCAGGTTCGCGCCATCAAGATCGACCTTCAAAGGTTCGGCACCGGCAGCAGCGAGGGCGGTGGGGAGGACATCGAGCTGGATGACGGGGGCATTCACGACACGGCCTGCGGGTACGTGGCCTTTCCATTGGGCCATCCAGGTGACACGGACGCCGCCTTCCCAGACGAACCACTTATGCCCGCGAAGACCCATCTGTTCCGAGATGGGCGAGGCACCGCCATTGTCGCTGATGCAGAAGACGAGGGTGTTTTCCTCCAGCTTCAGATCACGCAGTTTGGTCATCACGGTGCCGATGGCTTCATCGGCCTCGCCGATGAGCGCGGCGTATTCGCCTTCGCGTTTTTCGAGGTGCTTAAACTTCTCCAGCCACTTCGGCGAGGCGACGTGAGGCGTGTGCACGGCATTGAAGGAGAGGAAGAGAAAGAAAGGCTTTTCTTTGTTCGACTCAATGAAGCCGCAGGCCTCACGGGCATAGATGGGCGAGGTGATGGGTGCGCCTTCAAGATCCTTCAGGAGTTCGGTGCCGCGATAAAAAGAAGGGCCACTGCCTTCGCCCAGATTGCCGACGGTGCCCATGGCGAAATCGAAGCCTCGTGCCTGCGGCATGAACTCGGCAGAGGTATCGCCGAGGTGCCATTTGCCGACGATGCCGGTGGTGTAGCCAGCAGGCTTCAGGTGCTGTGCCATGGTCTTTTCACTGAGCAGGAGTTCTCGGCCTTCGCGGCCGGGGTTGGCATCATGACCGGTGCGTGCCTGATAACGGCCGGTCATCAGGCCGACACGGCCGGGGGAGCAGACGCAGCCGCTGGAGTAGCCGTTGGTGAAGCGCACGCCGTTGGAGGCGATGGAGTCCATGTTCGGGGTCTCGACCAGCTTGCCGCCATAGGCGCCGGGCTGGGCCCAGCCCATGTCGTCCATGTAGAAGACAAGGATGTTAGGCTTGTCGGCGGAAAGAAGAGGGGTGAGGGCTGAGAGGAAGAGGAGGGCGAGGATGGATTTCATGGCAGTGTGGCGAGAGTTATTCAGCAGCGTCGGCCTTCTTCTTTTTCTTCATGCCCTTGCCGGGTTTTCCTTTGGCGCGCTTTTCCTTGCCGCCCCAGAGAGGGGGGACGTTGGTGTGGTTCCAGGCGTCCCATTTGGCTTGCAGTTCTTTTACTCGCTCGGGCATCTCGGCGCTGAGGTCCTTGGATTCGCCGATGTCAGTGGCGAGGTTGTAAAGTTTGGGGCCCTGGAGGGTGCCGGGTTTGCTTTCGGCGGCGCCATCGTAACTGACGAGCTTGTAGTCACCCATGCGGATGGCGGATTGATCACCGAAGCGCCAGAAAAGGGCTTCGTGTGGGGTGGTGGTTTTCTCGCCGAGCATGTAGGGCATGAGGTCGACGCCTTCGCCAGGGCTTTCGGTGCCGGCGGCGATGAGAGCGGTGGCGGTGAGATCGAGCTGGATCACGGGCTTTTCATAGACGGCAGGCTTCAGTTTGGCGGGCCAGGAGATGAGGAAGGGCACGCGAATGCCGCCTTCCAGGGTGGTGCGCTTGCTGCCGCGCAGAGGGGTATTGATGGAGCCATTGACGGTCACGCCTTCCATCGTCGGGCCGCCGTTGTCGCTGATGAAAGTGACCAGGGTGTTTTGCTCCTGGCCGGTGGCGGCGAGTTTTGCCCGCACGACGCCGATGGCGTCATCCATGGCGAGCATCATGGCCGCATACGTGCGGCGCTGGGGATCGGTGATGGCGGCCATTTTGGCGAGGCGCTCCTTCGTGGCCTGCATGGGGGTGTGGACGGCATTGAAGGCGAGGTAGAGGAACCAGGGCTTGCCTTGGTGCTTTTCGACGAAGGCGGCGGCTTCGCGACCAAAGGCATCCGTGGTGTGGTCAAACTCCGTGACCTGCTCATCGCCACGGAGGATGCCGTTTTTCGAGAAGTAGTCGTGGGCGCCGCCGAGGAAGCCGAAGAACGAGTCAAAACCGCGCTGGGGAGGGCGCATGGCAGGCTGGGAGCCGAGATGCCACTTGCCGACGAGGCCGGTGGCATACCCGGCCGTCTTCACGCGGTCGGCGATGGTCTTTTCACTGACCGGCAGGCCGGTTTCATCGCTGCCTGGATTGAACTCATGGCCGAAGCGGGTCTGGTAGCGCCCGGAAAGCAGGCCCGCACGGGTAGGTGAGCAGTAGGGGCCGGTGACGTAGCCATTGGTGAAGCGCACCCCGGAGGCCGCCAGGGCATCGAGATTGGGCGTGGGGATGTCTTTGCAGCCGTGGAAACCGACATCGGCATAGCCCATGTCATCTCCGACGATGAAAAGGACATTGGGCTTGTCAGCGGAGAGCAGCGGACTGAGAGCGACGAGGCTGAGGAGGAGGGTCAAGAGGGGTTTCATGGCTGTGCGGGACCCGAAACGAACAGGAGGTGGCCTGACTTTCTCCTTGCTGCGCAGCCCGGGCTTGGAATCATCCCAGCCCCTCTCCACACACCATGAGCAAAGCCCCCATCAGAGTCGCAGTCACCGGCGCCGCCGGCCAAATCGGATACGCCCTCCTTTTCCGCATCGCTTCCGGTGCCATGTTTGGTCCGGACCAGCCGGTGATCCTCCAGCTCATCGAGGCTCCGTTTGAAAAACCCCTGGCCGCGCTGGCCGGTGTGGCGATGGAGCTGGATGACTGCGCTTTCCCACTGCTGAAGGGCATCGTGCAGACCTCGGATCCTTCCGTGGGCTTCAAAGACGCCAACTGGTGCCTGCTCGTCGGTGCCAAGCCCCGTGGCCCAGGCATGGAGCGCGCTGACCTGCTCAAGGACAATGGCAAGATCTTCATCGAACAGGGCAAGATCATCGACGCTGTGGCCGCGGAAGACGCCCGCATCGCCGTGGTGGGCAACCCTGCCAACACGAACTGCATGATCGCCGCCTCCCAGGCCAAGCGCCTGCCGGCCGAGCGCTTCACCGCCATGGTGCGCCTGGACCAGAACCGCGCTCAGACCCAGCTGGCCCAGAAGGCTGGTGTGGACCTCACGGAAGTGAAGGACATCTTCATCTACGGCAACCACAGCCCGACAATGTTCCCCTCCTTTGCCCATGCGACCATCGCTGGCAAACCGGCCAAGGAAGTGATCAACGACAATACCTGGCTGGAAGGTCCGTTCTGTGAAACGGTCGGCAAGCGCGGCGCGGCGATCATCGCGGCCCGTGGCTCCTCCTCCGCGGCTTCGGCTGCGAACGCTCTGGTGGATCATGTGCGCTCCCTGGTGACTCCAGGAGCCATCCACAGCATCGCCGTGAAGAGCAATGGCCTGTATGGCTTCGACGCCAATGTGTGGGCCGGCATGCCGGTGCGCACGACGACGGCGGGCAGCTATGAAGTCATCACCGGTTATGAGATGGACGACTTTGCCAAGTCGAAGATCGCCGCGACGAACAAGGAGCTCACAGATGAGCGCTCGTTTGTGGCTGACATGCTGTGATGCATTGATTGTCCGACTTTTGAGCTGAACTTGAGACACCCGCGAGTGCTGTGCGTTCGCGGGTGTTTTGTGTTTATAAACCTTTGATCAGGCGATCATATTCATGATGCGGGCCGATCCAGAACCAGGTGAAGACATCACCCTTCCTCACCGCCAGTGCCCGATAGTGCAGGCCGGCCCTGGCAGACCAGTAATCGCCGACAGCCCTTCAGATGAATGGAGGGATGATACGGATCTTGCACAAGCCGTTCATAAGCTGATGAGGCCTGTCTTTGGGCACCAGCGGGCAACGAATTGTAACACTCCCAGAACTTTGGATGAGTGCGATGCTCGATCATCGGCTTCCCCAGGCAGGGTTGCGTTGACGAAAGCCAGCTTCCAACGACTCCGTGGCATCAATGGCGAGATCAATACCGAGATTCTGAACGAGACGGTCGAGGTTGCCGTTTTCAGCATCCTTTTCCATCTGGCGGTCCCAGGCGTCAGCGAGATAGTTCTCGAACCAAGCAGAGAACTCTTTGAGTTCTGCCTCGCTCAACGCGGCTACGTTTTGTTCGATTTGCTCCAGGCTCATACCTTGAGGATGCCATCTTTCGGAACTCCTTTCAAGGGGGCGCCTTGATCAATCGTCAGGCTGACAATCCCTTTTTTGGCAGAAAGATTAGGGCAGAAAGATTTTCTCCTTTGGCTGCTGAAGGGGTTATTGCATCACCTCGAAAGGTCGGGGGCAATGGGAAATATCGGCCTTGGTTGGGACGAGCGGGCTAAGGCCATGCTCGTCCTACGGTGGGGCGGATTGACCACGTTGAGGGCAGTCAGCCGAACCAATTGTAGAAAAATTAAGGTGGAAAAATTCTAATTTTTCCACCCTTCATCGTTCTGCCAAACCTCAATGTGATGCGCCCATGCGCTGCAATAGCGTGAGGGTCTTGACGGTGGCGCCTTCGTGGGCGCGGAGGGCGGTGTGGCCGGATTCGCCGAGGCGCTGGGCCTGGGCGGGGGTGGAGAGGAGGCGGTCGAGTTCCTTCTCCAGGGCGGTGGTGTCAGGGACCTGGACGGCGCCTTGGTGTTTGAGGAGGAGATCCACCAGCGCTTCGAAGTTTTCCATGTGGGCGCCGAAGAGGACGGGCTTTTTGGCCATGACGGCCTCGGCGGGGTTCTGGCCGCCGGTGGTGAGGAAGCTCTTGCCGACGATGACGATGCTGGCGAGGCACTGCCAGGCGCGGAGCTCGCCAGTGGTGTCGATGAGCAAAGTTGGTAATGCCGAATGAGGGATGACGAATGACGAATCAATCTGAGAGCGGCGGACGGGGTCGAGGCCTAACGACTGAAGCTCGGTGATGATGGAGCCGGTTCTTTCGACGTGGCGGGGGACGATGAGAAGGGCGAGGTCTTTATGTTTTGAAGCGAGGTTTTGGATCACTCTGGCCAGCAGGGCTTCTTCTTCGTTATGGGTGCTGGCGAAGAGGATGGAGCGATGGGAGTCGGTGATGCCTGATTGATGCATCACGGCACGCAGTTTGGCGACCTGGGCGGGGTCGGCCTCGGCACCTTGGGGGTCGAACTTGATGCTGCCGGTGTGATGGATGTTTGCGGGGAGCACGCCGATGGTGGCGAAGCGGGTGACGTCCGCTGGCTCCTGGACGTGGACTTGGTCCAGCATGGCAAAGACAGGGCGCATGAGGAAACCGAGTTGCTGGAAGCGGCGCTCTGACTTGGCGGAGAGGCGCGCATTGACCATGAAGACCTGGATGCCCTGGCGGCGGGCGGAGTAAACCAGGTTAGGCCAGACCTCGGCCTCGATGAGGATCATCTGGGAGGGGCGGATGAGGTCCAGGAAGAACTCGCTGACAAACGGGAGGTCCACGGGTGAGTAGAGCACGACCACGCGGCCTGCCTGCCTAACCGCGAATTCTTCTGCCATGGCATGCGCGGTCGGAGTGGTGGTGGTAAGCACGACGCCGACCCTTGGAGCCTCCTTCAGCAGGCGGGTGATGAGCTTCATGGCGATGCCTGCCTCTCCGACACTGACGGCATGCATCCAGATCCGGTCGCGGCCACAAGGGAGGGCAGCAATGCCGGCCTTCTTCTCCAGCGGCAGTCTGCCGAACCTGCCCGCCATGTCTTCCCAGCGGCCTCCGCGGGCCTTCATCTTCCGCACGGCACCTGGCAGCAGGATCAGGATGCCGAGAGGCAGGAGGAAGTTGTAGACAGTCAGCGTGAAAAACAGGGACATCACATCAGGGAAATAAGAAGGCCGCGTCCTGGTGAACGCGGCCAGATTGGACGGGGTTCATGCCACGCAGTCTCCTGCGTGGCAAGCCCGCGCCTGGAGGACTCCAGGCGGATGATCTCAATTACTTGCGACCTTTTTTGGCGGCTTTCTTAGCAGCTTTTGCTGGCTTGGCAGCCTTCTTGGCAGGCGCGGCGGCTTTCTTGGCCGGAGCCTTCACCGCTTTCTTGGCAGCTTTGGCGGGAGCCTTGACAGCTTTAGCTGGGGCCTTGGCGGCCTTTTTTGCGGCCTTCGCAGGCTTGGCGGCTTTAGCTGGAGCAGCCTTGGCGGTCGGGGCCTTGGCAGCGGACTTGAGGATGCCGGTGATGCCACCTTCGCGCTTCAGGCGGTCCAGGAGGGCCTTCTCACGGAAAGCGATGGCTTCAGCGAGCACTGCATCATGGTCGTCCTTGGTGTAGCGATAGACCTTGGAGATGGTGCGGCCTTTCTCAGCGCGGACGGAGACGGCGATGAGGCGGGTGACCTTGCCCTTCGCGGTCTTGTACTTGCGGTAGGAGATGCCGACGTGGCCGCTTTTATTCTTTTTGTTCGCGGTGTGGGCGATGCGGCTGGCCTCCAGAGGAGACATCTGGCCGAGCATCTCGTCACGATAGGTGCGGGCAGCCTTCAGGGAGCCTTTGATGCCACCATAGAGGCTGTCAGAGAAATGCTTCGTGTGCAGGCCGCCTTCGCGGGAGATGCAGACCTGGAAGCCGTGGGTTTGCTTGGAAGCATCAGCACGGGTGTCGATGCGTTTGATGTTTCTTTCGGACAGGGGGTTGGAGCGGCGGCGCATAGATGGGGGATTGTTGTTGGGGGCGGTAGGAAGCCTTGAAAATGCAAGTTGGCCGATGAAGGCGCAAGATGAAAATGGATGGCTTAACCAGCTTCGCGACTATTTGTCTAACTTTGATTGAAAAACGTTCACTTTGGCTGGGTCATGGCGATGCAATGAAGCGCGCCGCCCTCGGTCACGAGGTCTTTGCAGGTCACTGGAATGACTTCGCGGCCTGGGAAACACTCGGCAATGATGTCTTCGGCAAACTGGTCTTTCTTCTTCTGGCCGAAGATGGGAACCATGATGGCATTGTTCAGAATCAGGAAGTTCGCGTAGCTGGCAGGCAGGCGGTTGAGACGCCAGTCCTTCATCTCGATGGCGTTCGGCATCTCGACCTCGATGATCTCAAGCTTGCCGCCGCCGGGCAGGCGGACGTCATCCAGCTGCTCGCGGATTTGTTTGAGAACCTTAAAGTTAGGGTCATTTTCCTTGGATTCGACCATGCAGATGACGGCGTCATCACGAATGAAACGCACGAGGTCGTCGATGTGGCCGTCTGTATCGTCACCTTCGATGCCCTGCTTGAACCAGACAATGTCGGTCACGCCGAGCATGGCCTTGAGCTCTTTCTCCATCTCCGCCTTGGTGCGGGCTTTGCCACCATTTCGGTTAGGGTTGAGCAGCACAGCTTCTGTGGTCAGCAGGAGACCTTTGCCGTTGGACTCGATGGCGCCGCCTTCGAGGGTGAACTCGGAGGTGAAGTGCTCCATCTTCAAAGCGGCAGCGGCTTTGGCAGGGATCTGGTTATCCAGATCATAGGGGAACTTGCCGCCCCAGGAGTCGAAATTCCAGTCGGTGACGGCGACCTGGCCGGTCTCGTTATGCTTGATGAAGATCGGACCGTGGTCACGGCACCAGACGTCGTTTGTCAGGTTTTCGTAAATGTCCACCTGGCTGAGATCTCCCTCATTATCAGCGATGCTCAGACGGATGTTCATGTGCGAGAGCATGGGTGCGTTGATGCGCACACGCTCGTAGCGTGAGATGGAGCTGGCGATCTCGCCGAACTTGTCCTGGATGCGATGGAAAGTCTTGGGGCAGCTTTCCTTGTTATGCGGCCACGAAAGCCACACAGCCTCCTGCTGTTCAAATTCGGCGGGAAGGCGATAGTTCTTCGGGTAGGCTTTACTCATCGAGGTAGCGTTTGGTCAGGGGGGAATACGTGTCAATGCGCCGATCACGGAAAAACGGCCAGATGCGGCGAAAATCTTCCACGGCTTGGAGATCACAGGGGACGATGAGGACTTCCTCATTCTCCACGGAGGCTTTCGCCACGATCTCACCATAAGGATTGGCGACAAAACTCTGGCCCCAGAACTCGGTGTCGTCCTGGAAGCCGGTGCGATTCACGGCGGCGACGAAGCAGCCATTGGCCACGGCATGGCCGCGCTGCACGGTCTCCCAGCCGCAATGCTGGGCCTTGCCGAGCTCGGCCTTCTCACTGCTGAGCCAGCCGATGGCGGTGGGGTAGAAAAGGATCTCAGCACCCGCGAGCGCGGTGAGACGTGCAGCCTCTGGATACCACTGATCCCAGCAGATGAGCACGCCAATGCGGCCGAACTTGGTATTCCAAACTTTGTAACCGAGGTCACCGGGCGTGAAGTAGAATTTCTCCTCAAAGCCTGGATCCTGCGGGATGTGCATCTTCCGGTAGAGGCCGAGCACGGTGCCATCCGCATCGATCACAGAGGCGGTGTTATGATAAAGACCGGGGCCGCGCTTCTCAAACAGCGGCACGATGATGACCACGCCGAGTTCCTTCGCCAACTTGGCGAGGTGGGCCGTGGTGGGGCCATTGGGCATGGGCTCCGCAAGGTCAAAGAGGGAGGTGTCCTGGCGTGTGCAGAAGTAAGGGATGTTAAACAACTCCTGCAAACAAATGATCTGGGCGCCCCTGGCTGCTGCATCACGAATCAACACCTCATGGCGTGCGAGGCTTTCTGCCTGGCTGGCGAAGGTGGTTCCCTGGATGAGTCCGAGTGTGACGGTGGGCATGATACGGTGAACGCGCACCTTTTGAGAGAGCACCGCAGCGTGCAAGTGAAGATGTTCGTCATTGGTTAGTGAAGAACGCTTTTCCCAAGGGCGATGCACCTTCAAAAAATGACGGGCTTCAGCCCATCGCGCCTGCCATCACCAGCTCACGCCCACTTCAGTTTTGGCGATTGCTTTCAGTGGTGTCATCTTCGGTTCGGCCAATTCGATGCCTGCGTTGGCAGGAATGCCTAGGTCTTTGGCGGCAACGACATTCCCCTTCCAGGTGATACCGCTGAGATCACAGCGTGCCTCGATGGCAGGATGATTGGGCGAGGAGATGAGATTGCCTTCAAAGACGGTGCCCACAGGTGCCAGCGTGCTGGTTTTATCATCCTCGAGTCCGATGAGGATGGGGTGCTCGCTGTTGACGATCATGTTGCCGATGATCTGGGCGTTCTTGACCTGGAAGTAGCGGTTCGCGGGAGAGTTGGGGATGCCCATCATGAGGCAGATGGAGGAGCGGGCATCATCACCGGTGAGGTTTTCGAAGTAGTTCCCGCGCACGATGTGGTCCTCGCCAATCACGCGGACACCGCCGGTGCCATTGACTTCATTGCCAATGAAAACATTGCGCTCGACGGTGCAGCCATTGCCATGACGAAGCGTGAGCGTGCCGCTGACTTCGAGGAAGGTGTTGTCATGGTAAAGGTTGCCGCAGGACTTGTTGGAGATGCACTCGGCCTCGCCATTGCATTTCTCAAAGAGGTTGTGCTCGATGATGCAGTTCGCCTTCGTCATGGAGGTCTTGCTATCGCCGACGCGGATGGTCTCACCGCCATTCTTGCCCAGTTTTTCACGCGGGCCGAAGTAGTTGTGATCGATCTGGTGGGCGCCGTTGCTGCCATCGCCCAGCCAGACGACAAAGGTGGTCCCTTTCCCTGTCTTGCCGGTGAAGGTGCAGTGATCCACGCGGTTGCCCTCGCCATAGAGGCCGAGCCAGCGGGACTCTTTCGTGCCATCTTCCTTCAGGGAGCTGGTGACCGAACAATTGGTCAGGCGGCAGTGGCTGGCCAGAGTCTTCGAGTCCTTCCGGAACATGATGAGATCACTGATGGTGGGATCAGGCTCTTTGAACTGCAGGCCTTCGATGACCAGATACTGGCCGCTGAGTTTCAGTGTGCTGGTGCCGGTGAAGATGGTTTTGCCGGGTGCAGCGGCCTTCAGCGTGATGGGGGCTTCCTGGGTGCCTGTGCCGACGAGGAGGAGAGCGACGTCTTTGAACTCGCCTTCCGGGAGGACGAGCGTGTCTCCTGGCTGGGCGGCAGGCAATGCGGCGGGATCGATGACGGGGATGTCTTTCGCCTCCAGGAAGGACACAAGGGACAACAAGGACAGGAGGGACGTCAGCGAGCGCATGATGGGTTGAGCGGTGAAACTAAAGAGCGAGATGGCCTAGGGCGAGGAGGCCGTAATACGTGTACTCGGGGTCGAGTGTGTCATCGGTCCAGTTGCCATGGAAGCCGCCGGCAGCACTCCAGAGGGAATCCACAAAGTCCAGGCAGGGTTCGCGCACTCTGGCGATGGCTTCAGCGCTGCTCGACAGCGCATGCAGAGCCACGGCGGTGGAGAGCAGGTCCGGAATGGGGGCTCCGGGCACGGCGAGGAAGCCGCCTGCAGGCAGGCATTGGCGCAGCAGCCAGTCAATCGCGGCAGGCGGAGCTGGCATCTGCATGTTTCGATACAGCGAAAGCATGGCCGAGGTGGCGGTGGTGGAACCGAGGGTGAGGCCGGGCTCGTTTGACCAGGCACCGTCCGGTGTTTCCAGGCTGTCCATGCATTTGGCAATGCTCATCGGGTCCGGTGGCAGCAAACCTACATCTTGGTAGGCCCCGAAGGCGATGAGGCAGCCATAAGCACTGCCATTTTTCCGCCCTGGGGACTGGTGGTAACCGCCATCCGGAGTGCGCCAGGCTTCGAGTCGGCCTGCCAAGGTTTGCTTCTGCGAATCATTAAGGCCTCCACCGATAGTGGCCCAACAACGAGCGAGACAAGAAATGTGCACGAAGTCCAGACCCTCGCCATCGCCAAAAGTGGTGAGCCATGCACGCAGCGCTTCTTTGGGCACTTCCTTTTGCAAGGCCATCAGGCCCTCGATGCCAAAGACGGTGTAGTAGAGGTCTGGCTTGTCCCCACGGTCCAGGAAACCTCCACCGCCTGGGGCTAACCGAGATTGCAAAAACTCCGCCACAAGATCCGCTGACTCACCCAGCAGTTTGGGGGCCACGCGGGCGACTTGGAGCATTTCGAGGCGGAAGGACATCAGAGAGGGCCAAGGGGTTTAACCGGTCTTGCCGATGCCTTGCCTTTACTCAGCGATTGAAAATGAGCAGCCTGACGGCGGTTCCGACGGCATTGATGAACCATCTCTTCCCAAGTCAGACGTCTCTGGTTCAAAGGTATTGGCATAGATGGAGCAGTGAATCACAGCTTCTCCGGCTCCTGCAGCAGCTTCGCCACCATCGAGAGCAGTCTTCCAGCGGCGCCGCCATCGCAGACGCGGTGGTCGAAGCTGAGGGTGATCTCGGCTTCGACGACGGGGATGAACTGATTCACCTCATCACTCCAGCGAGGAACCTTGCTGCCGGCACCAAGGCCGAGGATCAGGTTTTGCTCTGGCAGAGGGATCGGGGTGGCCCAGACGATGCCGAAGGTGCCGAAGTTCGTCACGGTGGCGATGCCGGGGCGGTTCATGTCATTTGGCAGACGACGGGCGCGGGCCTGCTCGACCAGCTTGTTGTAAGTGGGCACCAGTTTGACGAGCGGGGTCTTGTCCACCTCACGGAGCACAGGGACGAAGACGCCGTCATCCACCTCGACGGCGAAACCGATGTCGATGGCACGGGGATGGACGATGCGGTTGCCGATCAGGCGGCCGGCGACGGCCGTGTTTTCTGCCAGGGCGATGGCCAGGGCACGGATGGCATACAGGGCGGGGCCGGGTTTCGGATCTGTCCTGCGGCGGTGGGCCAGCATGGCATCCAGCATGATGGGGCTGCCGACGGTGGCCAGGGGGCGGGTCCAGCTACGGCGCATGGAGTCCGCCACGGCGATGCGCATGGGCGAGGCCGGGGTGAGCTTGTGCTGCTCCAGGCTGCGGAGGAAGTTTTCGAAGTCCTCGACGGTCACTCGGCCCCCAGCTCCGGTGCCGGCGATGCCAGCTAGATCGGAGGCATTCAAGCCGAGCTCGGTCATGCGGGCGCGCATGCGGGGGGAGATGTAGCTGGCACCGGTGGCACCGGCAGGCACCGGCAGTCCGCCGACCACTGGCTCCACCTTCGGCTGATAACCGGTGATGTTGTCCTCCTCGTTGAACTGGAAGTGCAGCGAGTCCGCGTTTGGCATGGAGGTCGGCACGGCGCTGTTGGAGGTCGGCGGCGGGGCAGAGCCAAAGCCTAGCCCCAGGGCATCCTCATCCGTCACATCGAAGGTGGCGAGCTGGCTACCGACGGCATAGCTGGTCTGTACCTTGGCCTGGATCTGCTCGATCTTGCCCGCACAGGGGCTGCCGACGGTCATGGTGGCCTTGTTGGTCTCCACCTCAAAGATGTCCGCCCCGGCCTCGATCTGAGCGCCGGGCTCCACCAGGATTTTGACAAGCGTCGCCTCGGCGATGGATTCGCCGAGCTGGGGCATGAGGATCGGGATCGTGGGCATTTGGGAGGAAAAAGGGGCAGGCAGGCCGCCTGCGGCATCCTATGTGTGCCGGTTTCCCGGCATGGAGTCAAGGCACCTGAACAGGGGTGTAAAAACTTTGACACCATGGAAACGCCGCGCGTAATCCTTCACCCGACCCTCTCGTTACATGCGCACGCCGCCCTCTCTGCTCCCGGAAAAAGAATTCCGTTCCCACGCTCCGGGTTATTGGAAGAACAAGAAAATTGCCCCGGAGGACTGGAACTCAGCCGCGTGGCAGCTTCGCAACCGCATCACCACACTAGCGCAACTCGAGGAGCACATTGAACTCTGCGAGGAGGAACGCGCTGGCGTCATCCTCAGCGGCAACAAGCTGGCGATGGCCATCACGCCGCACTATTTCAATCTCATCGACGGTGAGGATCCGGAGTGCCCCATCCGTCGGCAGGTGATTCCGCGTATTGAGGAAACCTGGGAAGACCCGGATGAGATGGCGGATCCCTGCGGTGAGGACAGTCACATGCCGGTGCCCGGATTGGTGCACCGCTATCCGGACCGTGTGCTCTTTCTGGTGACGGACCGCTGCGCTTCCTACTGCCGCTACTGCACCCGCAGCCGCGTGGTGAGTGGTGTGGGTGAGCAGGAGCTGCAAACGGATTATGAGGCGGTCTTCCGCTATCTGGAAAAGCATGACGAGGTGCGTGACGTGCTGCTCAGCGGGGGTGATCCCCTACTCTTCAGTGATGGCAAGCTCGAGGGCATCCTGAAGCGCCTGCGCAGCATCCCGCACATTGAGTTCATCCGCATCGGCAGCCGCGTGCCCATTTTCCTGCCGCAGCGCATCACGCCGACGCTTTGTGAGATGCTGGCGAAGTATCATCCCCTGTGGATGAGCGTGCACACGAATCATCCGCGTGAACTCACGACCGAGGTGAAAGCCGGTCTCGAACGTCTGGCCAACCACGGCATCCCGCTCGGCAACCAGAGCGTGCTGCTGCGGGGTGTGAATGATGATGCGGACGTGATGAAGAGTCTCGTGCAGAAGCTGCTCATGTGCCGTGTGCGGCCTTACTATCTGTATCAGTGCGACTTGATCCAGGGCTCCTCGCATCTGCGCGCCAGTGTAAGCACGGGCGTGGAGATCATCGAGCAACTGCGTGGTCACACCACTGGTTATGGCGTGCCGCAGTTTGTCATCGATGCCCCAGGCGGCGGTGGCAAGGTGCCGGTGAATCCGGACTATGTGCTGCTGCGCGACGAGCAACGCACGCTGATCCGCAACTTCGAAGGCCGCACGTTTGAGTATCCTGAGCCCGCGATGGTGCGGGTTTGATGCTCGTCACTGTCACACTTAAGGTTCGCCGATGACCGGTTCGGTCACCACAGCGGACTTGGCGCGGACACCTCGGGTGAGCACTTCTTTGCCAGACAAGCCGGGCTCACGAGCCATGCCGCGATAGCGCAGCGGTTTGTAGCCAAGCTCCACGAGGGAGGCGAGCGGGGCTTCCTTGAGGCCGGGCTTCCAGTAATCCGGCGGGCCACCGGTCTCATAGTAATAAACCCAGGTGCGATCAGGCCTGGCCCAGCCAGCGCAGAGCAACACGTGGCCGCGAGGAATATTGAGAAGATCACCGGGGCGCAGTTCTGACAACGCGATGGGTGTACAGACGGACGGAAGCTGGGTGGTGTCATGCACGGTGGGCAGCTTCAAGCAGCGTGAGATGAAGCCGGAGCAATCCACGCCGGCTGCATTAGCACTCACGCCACTATTGTCGGCGATCCGCTTGGCGGGTGATGACACGTCGCCGGCTGCATGGCCTTCCGCCACGCCTTGATCAAAGTCCGCGAGGGCATCGAAGCCGCCCCACTTGTAGGGCACACCCTGGTTCATCTCGCCGGGGAGCCACCAGCCGGTACGCTGCCTTTCATCGTTGAAGGTGGCATCGGGTGTGTTCACCAGCACCCCGGTCTTGTCCGGACCATGGAGGATATTGCGCGCAAAAGGTCGCCAGGAGTGTTTGGCGTAGCTTTCGGCGATGCCCAGCGCTTCGGTCGGGGTGACTTGAGAGGGTGCATTGGGATCACCGGGGACGAGAAGGGTCTCCGCGCTCTTCGCTGAAGGCTTCGTGCTGGTGCAGGCCACCAAAGCCCATGCGAAGGAGCAAAGCGCGAGGTGGCGGAAAGCGGAGGTAGATGGCATGATTTCGAGTTAGCATTCCTTTGCCTTCCCGTGCCCGGCACGCAATCACTTCCCATCTCATGCTTCGCCTACTCACTGCCGCCTTGCTGCTTTTCGCGAGCTTCAGCCTCGGGCGTGAGCCTGCGGCTCCGGTGACGCGAACGGCACTGGTGATTGGCAATGCGAAGTATGAACCGACGGCGGGCCCGCTGCGCAACACGGTGAATGATGCGCGCGCAGTGGCGGCGGTGCTGAAGAGCCTGGGGTTCAGCGTCGAGCTGGCGGAGAACGTCACGCGAGACGAACTGCTCAAGGCGCTGCTGAAGTTCCGCGCCACGGTCGCGGGCAAGGAGGTGGCGTTGTTTTACTTTGCCGGGCATGGGATCACGGTCGCGGGCTCGAATTATCTTTTGCCTATCAAGTCAGGGTATCAGCCGGAAGGGGCGGATGACGTGACGCTGCGGCTCATGGCGGAGACGAGACTCTTCAATGTGGAGCAGGCGGTGGCGGATCTGAAATCCGGCGGCGCGCAGTGCAATCTGGTCATCCTGGATGCTTGTCGCACCACGGCTCTGGCGCGGACGGGACGCACGCGTGATGCCAGCGGCACTCCGGGGGGCCTGACGGAGATGAAACCGCCGGCGGGATCGCTTATCGCCTTTGCCACGGATGCCGGTCAGACAGCGCTGGATGGTGCTGGCACGAACGGCCTCTACACGGAAGAACTACTGCGGCACATGCGCACACCGGGGCTGACCATCGAGCAGGTTTTCACGCGCACGCGTGCGGCGGGGCTGGAGCGCTCCAGCGGGCAGCAGATACCAGCGGAGTATTCCCGGCTCGTGGGTGAGGATGTTTATCTGGCGGGCGCCGCAGTCGCCGAGCCAACGATGCCGAGTTTGAAGCCTGCACCTGCGCCTGTGCCCGTCAAAGCTGAGCCGGTAGTTTCACCAAGGCTGGGTGAGGAGATGCTGAAGCTGGCAAAGCAAAGGCGTGATGCGGAGTGCATCGAGGCGATGAAGCTGCTGGGGCAGGCCAAGGGGATGGGAGTTTCAGACCAGATCGTCGAAGGGTTTCAGATCCTGCTCGACCGGGTCAAGGATGCGCTCAAGAAGCCGGAGTTGAAGGACAGCGATGCCAAGGCGGCACTGCAGACTTGTGATGGGGTGATCGCGGCGCTGCCAGAGTGCCTGCCAGCCACACATCCAAAGTCTAACGAATTTTTAGCCAAGGCTCACAACCGGCGGGGTGATGCGCTGCTGGTGCTCGGGCTGGCGGATGAGGCGCTGGAGGCTTTCAACGCGGCGCAGCCGCTGGCGCCGGATGATGCTTATGTCCTGTATAACCGTGCGAGGGCGCATATAGCGCTCGGGGATGCGGACAATGCGCGGGTGGATCTGCAGGCGGCGATAGATCCGAAGTTCAGGCAGCCGGTGGCGCGGGAGCTGGCGGAGACGATGTTGCGGGAGATGAAGTGAGGATTGGATGACGAGAGGCCTCGATCCAGGAGTACGTTGTTCACGCTTAAGCGTGTCTATGACGTTCATTGAACACGCTGAAGCGTGAACAACGTACTCAGACTTACCAGCCGCCGCCGAGGGCTTTGACGAGGAGGACTGTGGCGAGGAAGAGCTCGCCTTGGAGGCGGGTGGACTCGCGTTCGGCGCGGAGTTGGGTGCGCTGGGCATCCAGCACTTCATAGTAGGCGACGAGGCCGGACTCGTAGCGCTTTTGGGATAGTTCCAGAGCACGGGTGGCGGAATTTACGGTGACATCCTGGGCGGCGGACTGGCGGCGGAGGACATCGAGAGCGCTCAATGAATCCTCGGTGTCGCGCATGGCGGCGAGGACGGTCTGGCGATAGGTGGCGGCTCCGCGCTCGTAGCGGGCTTTGGAGACTTCGTGGTCTGCCTTCACACGTCCACCGCGCAGCAGAGGCCACTCGATGGCGGCAGGTCCGAGACCCCAGATCTGGCTGCTCTTGTTGTCTACAAGCTGATAAAAGCTGGTCTGGGTGCCACCGCGCAGACCGATGGTCACGCTGGGGAAGTAAGCCGCCTTTGCCACGCCGATCTCGGCATTGAGCGCGGCCATCTCGCGCTCGGCGGAGGCGATGTCGGGACGACGTTCCAAAAGGGCGCTGGGCACGCTGCGAGGCAAGGAGGGTGGTGCGCCTGCGAGAGGTCCGGGTGGCAGGGTGAAGTCGGATGGCATCTTGCCGAGCAGCAGGGCGATGGCGTGCTCGAACTCGGCGCGCTGTCTTTCCAGACCAATGGCCTCGGCTTGGGTTTCGGCGAGATCGGTCTCGGCCTGGGCCACATCGATCTGGGCGATGTCACCCTGGGTGAAGCGCTTCTGGGCCATATCGACCGTGCGCTGGCGAACGGAGACGGTGCGCTTCAGCAAGGCGATCTGGGCATCCTGCACGCGCAGGGCGTAGTAGTTCATGGCCAGCTCGCTGAGCAGGCCTAACCGGGCGTTGTGCAAATCCGCTTCCTGAGCGTCAGCACGGGCATTGCCAGCGCGGCCCAGATTGCGGTTTTTGCCCCAGAAATCGACCTCGTAGTCGAAGTCGAGCGTGTTGAGCAGCGTGTTGCGCGTGCGGCCACCGGCGAACTGGAAGGCCATGGTGCCGGTGCTGCGGTCACGCTGGGCGCTGTTACGCAGAGTGGCGAAGGGGAAGAGTCCGGCCTTGTCAGCACGAGCTTGGGCGCGTGCTTCAACGACACGCTGGCGGGCGATCTCGAGCGTGGGGCTGGCGACTTCAGCCTCGCGCATGAGTGCACTGAGACGCGAGTCATTGAACAAGCTCCACCAGTCGCCGCGTGCCACGTCATCGTTCGGCTTCGCGGTGCGCCAGGGGCCTTCGGTTTTGAACTCGGTGGGCAGCTCGGGACGCGGCGAGAAGTATTTCGGCGCGAGATTACAGCCGGAAAGAAGCACGAAGGACGAATGCAGAAGAACGAAGGCCAGGCGTCGCTGAACGGAGATTTGGCTGGGCTGGGAGTTCGACATTCGTGGTTAGGTTAGGCTTGGTGTGCCTGAGGATCACTGCGGTCGGCGACATCCAGAGCTTCGTCAAGCTTGCGGCTGGCATCCAGCGGCGAGCCGGTGCGTCGGCCGAGGAGGGCATACATCATGGGCACTAGAAGGAGGGTCACCAGGGTGGCGATGGTCACGCCGAAGACGATGACGACACCGACGACGCGGCGGGTTTCATAACCGGCACCGCCGCCTAGCATGAGCGGCAGCGCGCCCATGACGGTGGCGAGCGCCGTCATGACGATTGGGCGAAGACGCTGCTCGCTGGCCTTGAGGATGGCGTCACGGAAGGGCACGCCTTCATCACGAAGCTGGTTGATGAACTCGACGATGAGGATGCCGTTCTTCGCGGCGAGGCCGATGAGCATGATGAGGCCGATCTGGCTGTGGATGCTCTGATTCATGCCCATGACCATGAGGCCGAGGAGGGCGCCCGCGACCGCCATGGGCACGGTGAGCATGATGGTGAAGGGATGCACGAAGCTCTCAAACTGCGCTGCAAGCACGAGGAAGGCGATGAGCAGAGCCAAACCAAAAATCATGCCGATGCTGCCCTGGTTCTGCTTCATCTTCAGCGAGTTCCCCTTATAACCGACAACGGCGCTGCCGGGGAGGTTTTCGCGAATCAGATCCTCCATGTAGGTCACGCCCTCGCCGAGGCTGTAACCGGTCTTCAGCTCGGCATCGAAGGTGATGCTGCGCATGCGGTTGTAACGGGTGAGCGTGCCGCTGTCCGCGAACTCCTCGGTCTTCACAAGATTGGAGAGCGGGATGAGCTGCTTCGTGCGTTCGCTGCGAACAAAAAGGTTGTTCAAATCCACGGGAGTGCGCTTCTCAGCGTAGCCGCCCTCGAGGATCACGTCATACTCCTCACCCTGATGGATGAAGGTGGTGGCACGACGGCCGCCGAGCATGGTCTCCAAGGTCATCCCGATGTCTGCGCTGGAGACACCGAGGTCAGCGGCGCGCGCCTGGTCAATGGTGACACGAAGCTGCGGTTTGGTGTCGCGGTAATCGCAGTCCAGGCCGATGAGACCTGGGTTTTGGCGGCCTTTGGTGAGGATAAGGTCGCGCCATTGCGCGAGCTCTTCGAAGGTGTTGCCGCTGACGACGATCTCGAGGGGTTTGTTCAGGCCGCGCAAGATGGCCTGACGCATGACGACGGAGACTTTCGCATCGGTCATGCTGGCGGTCTTCTGGCGGATCTCGTCCATGATGACGAAGCCATCCCGCCGGGTGCCGAAAGGTGTCAGCGTGAGCACGGCGATGGAGTCATTGAAGTCCGCCGCCGAACCAAAAGAGCGGGGAGCACGGGAGTTCACGCGCGTGGCTTCCTTGGTCTCGTCCACCAGATACATCACATTGTCCGTGAGCTTGTCGAGAGTCTCGAGGGCATTGCCAAAGGTGGTGCCGGGCGGGCCGGTGGCGACGACGAAGAAGGAGCCGCGGTCCTCACGCGGCATGAACTCGTCCGGGATATGCGTGAGCAGCCAGGCGCAGAGGGCGATGAGGCCGGCGACGATGGGAAAGGAGGCCGCCGGGAAGTGCAGCGCCCAGTTCAGCGTCCAGCGATAGCTGCGCTGGATGGCGCCGAAGCCCTTGTCCAAAATGCGGGCGATGAAGTTGTCTCCCTCGCGACCGCGCAGGATTTTTGACGCCATCATCGGCGAGAGCGTGAGCGCGACGAAGCCGGAGAAAGCGACGGCGATGGAGAGGGTGACGCTGAACTCGGCGAACATGCGGCCGGTATCTCCCGGCATGAAGGCCACCGGCACGAACACCGCCATGAGCACCAGCGTGGTGGCGATGACCGCGAAACCGACCTGACGTGTGCCTTTGTAAGCAGCGACGAGCGGTGTCTCGCCCTCCTCAATGCGCCGGTGGATGTTCTCCAGCACGACGATGGCATCATCCACCACGAGGCCGATGGCGAGCACGAAGGCCAGCAGCGTGAGCGTGTTCATGGAGTAGCCGAGAGCGAGCAGCACGAGGCAGGTGGCGAAGACACTGACCGGCACGGCGACGGTGGGGATCAACACCGCGCGGAAGCTGCCGAGGAAGAGGAAGATGATGACCACCACGAGCGCGATGGCGATGCCGAGTGTGCGATACACCTCATGCAGGGATTCCTCGATGAACTGGCTGACATCGTAGCTGTTTTCCAGCCGCAGATCCGAGGGGAGGGTCTTGCGGATTTCCTCGGCCTCCGCCCGCACGGCGCGGGCGACTTCCAGCGGATTCGAGCGTGACTGACGGATGATGCCGACAGACACCATGAGCACGCGGTTGCCTTTGAAGACGGTACGCGCCTCTTCCGCGCCGAGGGCGATGCGCGCCACCTCGCCAAGGCGGACCTGGTAGCCATTGGCACCACGGGCGACGACGAGCTTCTCAAAGTCTTCGACGGTGCGATACTGACGGTTCAGACGCACGGTGAACTGCCTATCCAATGATTGCACCGTGCCTGCGGGAGGATCGACGTTTTCACTGCGCAGGGCTTTTTCGACATCCAGGGCTGTGAGGCCACGGGCGACGAGGGCTTCACGATCCAGCCAGACGCGCAGGGCATAGCGCGAGCCGCCATTCACGCGCACGCGGGCCACTCCGGGCAGACGCGAGAAGCGGTCCACGAGATAGCGCTCGGCATAATCTGTGAGCTCGAGCGTGTTCCGGTGATCGCTCGTGAGGTTCATGTACATGAGCACCTCGGCGCTCAGCTCGGTCTTGCCGACGTTCGGTGGATCCACCCCATCTGGCAGCGAGGCGAGCACGGGACCGATGGCCTCGCGAATGTCATTCGCGGCGGCATCGAGATCACGACCGAGGGTGAACTCGACGGTGATCTCGGACTTTCCATCCACGCTGGTGGAGGAGATGTTTTCAATGGCCTCGACCTGCGAGATACGGTCCTCGAGCCGTTGCGTGATTTGATTCTCCACCACGCTGGCCGAGGCGCCGCGGTAGAAGGTTTCCACCGTGACGATGGGCGGCTCAATGTCCGGGAACTCGCGCAGCGGCAGCTTGGTGTAGGCCACGATGCCGAAGGTGACCAGCACCAAGTTCATCACCAGGGCCAGCACCGGGCGGCGCACAGATGTGTCAGAGAGCCACATGCCTTACCTTGCGCTTCCGAGGTTGGTGCTGCCGGCCATGGCCTCCGGATTGAAGGCCTTCACCGGGCCGGCGAACTCACCCGTGATCTTCACCGCCATGCCGTCCTGCAGGCCGACGAGGCCGTCCGCGACGACGAGCTGTCCTTCCTCGATCCCGCTCATGATCTCGACATAGCCTGGCTTGCGACGACCGGTGACGACTTCCATGCGCTTCGCCTTCTCCTCGATGATGGCGAAGACGAAGGCCTTTGAGCCGACGGGCACGAGGGCACGCTCGGGGATGGAAAGCGAGCGGCGCGGCTCCACACGCAGGGTGGCCACGACGAGCATGCCGGGCTTCAAGGCGAGATCGTCATTGGGCATCACGGCGCGTGCATCCACGGCACGGGTGACGGGATCAACGCGCGAGTCGAGCTGAGTGACGGTGCCTTTGAAGAGACGATCCTTGGAGCCTTGAGTGCGTGCCTCAATCGGTGCGCCAGGCTTGATCAAGGCGAGATATGTTTCCGGCACGCTGAAGTCGATCTTCACGGTGTCGATCTTGTCCAAGGAGACGATGACGGTGCCGGGTGAGACGAGGGCGCCGACGCTGATGCGGCGCAGACCGAGCCAGCCATCAAAGGGAGCGACGATCCGGCGGTCGGTGAGGCGTGCCTCGGCTTCATGAATGTTTTGTTTGGCCACGTCTGCGAGCGTGCGGCGCTCCTCCAGACGTGCTTCAGGAGCAGCGCCATCTTTGACGAGGCTCTGCAGGCGGGTGATCTCGCGCTCATGCTCGGTGAGCTGGGACTTGGCGGCGGAGAGGGCGGCCTCTTCCTCATTGGAGCTGAGCTCGACCAGCAGCGTGCCTTTCTTGACCTGCTGGCCATCTTCAAAATGCAGCGCGGTGACAGTCTCGGTGACGTTTGGGCTGAGATCGATGGACTCGTCCGACTCGACGGTGCCGACGGCGAGGAGATCTAGCGCGTAATCGGACTTGGTGACCTTGGCCGAGGTGACCACTTGAGCGCCTTTGGCTTTCGCGGCAGCGACAGGGGCTTCGGCTTTTTTCTTCTGCTGATTCCAAAACATCCATGCCCCTGCGGCAACAGTGCCGCTGATGATTATAAAGACGAGAAAGCGCACCCAGGGCGCTGGACGAGAATCGGACATGGATTGGGGGGGCGGGGTGTACGCTGCGAAAGACCCGCACCGTACGGGAACGCAATAGAAATGCAGGGCTTAGACTGCACAATGGCCAAATGATGTCGTGCCGAGCGCTACTTTGGTAGTTCTGTGTTGGCGATGCCCAGAGTGCCGGGCTGAAGCAGATTGCCGGAGAAATGCATCCCATGCGGTGTGTTAGGCCCGCCGGCGATGATGACGGCATATTTGTAGCGTGGCTGGCCGATGCAATGCACCACGTTTCCCTGCACCAGCACGTCTGTGAGCGGTGGGTCATCGGGCTGCTGGCCGGTATCAAATTTGAAGGGAGAGCGCTCGCTGCCCCAGATCCAATGGGCATCCCCATGACCGAAGTCGGAGATGATGTTGTTCGCGATGATTGAACCGCCATCAAAGTTCTCCGCGTTTGCGGCGGCGCCGGGCATGAGGCCGATGGCCCAGAGGCTGTTTTTGATGAACTGGTTAGACGTGATGATGACGTTGCGGGAGCCGTGCATGGCCTTCATGCCCATGAAGGAGTTCAGGATGACGTTGTTTGAGACAATGACGTGGTCGCTGTGGAGGTCGATGCCCTGGGCGGCGTTCTCGATGTGATTGCCGATGAGGCGGGTGCAGTCACTGACGCTCGGCGCGGTGACGATGATGCCGCTGCCCTGCTGCCAGGCATCTGTGTAGTTCGCATCCCAGGTCTGCTGGTTGATGATGGCGCCTTTCTCCGGGTTCTTCTTCACGAAGTCGCCTAACTTATACTTGGTCTTCATCTCCTGCGTGGGGACGAGGTTGTCCTCTACGACGCGGTTGCCTTCAATGAAGGTGCCGGTGCTGTAGCTGACGCTGATGCCGGTGCCGTCCGTGCAGTTGAAGGCGTAACCGAGCTCTTTGTTCGCGGTGCGGTCGTCGATGCTGACGCGCATGTAATTCCGCACAAGGCAGCGGCTGATGCGGCAGTTCTGGCTCTCGCGCAGGGTGATGGCACCGGCTGGGCCGCGATTGTCGATGACGCGGACATTTTCGATGACGAGGTCACGGCACTTGATGGCGATGATGCCCTCCTGGCGTGTCTCCATCTTGCCCTCGGGACGTGTGAGCGTGAGGTCGCGGAGCTCGGCGTCCTTGGCCTCATCGATGGCGATGATGGGCTGCTCGGGGTTTTGCTGGATGATGCGGCCGGGCCCGAAGAGGCCAGCGCGCTCGCCACGGAGGCGGATTTTCTCGTTGATCGGGTAGTCGCCTGCCGGGAGGAAGAGCATGCGGCCGGGGTTCGCATCCAGGGCAGCCTGGATGGAGGGGTAAGCGGTGACGGAGAGGTCGGCGGCGTGAGCCAGTCCGGCAAGGGATAGAGCCAGGAGTGCGGCGTGACGGGAGAGGGAGGAGAGCATTCGGGCTGGTTTCAACGGTGCCTGGGAAGCGTGTATTCCAGCCGAATGAGGGCAGCATCCGGGCAGCAAAAAACCCGCTGGCGGCAAAGCACAGCGGGTTTTTTTAAATTGGGTCAACCCTCCGGGTAGGATCAGGCCTTCTTCGTGAGCGCGCTCACCTTGGTGGCGAGACGGCCCTTGAGGCGGCTGGAGGTGTTCTTGTGGAGAACGTTGGTCTTGGCAGCCTTGTCAGCAGCGGAAGCGAATTCGTTCAGGCTGGTAGCAGCGGCAGCGGCGTCACCTTTTTCGATGGCAGCCACGACCTTCTTACGCAGGGTGCGGATGCGGCTTTTGACGGTCTGGTTGTGCGCCGTGCGAACTTGCGTGCGGCGGATGTCTTTTTTGGAAGAGCGGATGTTGGCCATAAAAGGGGTCTGCGGAGGGGGCGGAGTTTTTACCTCACACGGAAGGTGCTGTCAAACGAGGTTTTTGGTTCTCTCGGGCATTCAAACAGGGCCTTGCCGTGGAAGCACAGGCTAGACAGCCTACGCTACGACAGCGATTCGCTTCCCTGCTTGCGCCTCTGCGAATCGCGCTCAAAGTCGCCGCTCCTCGAATTTTTCGTTTAACCTCAAACATACTCCACGACCATGGCTGACATCTCCACCAGCGCCGCTGACAAGAAGGAAAAGGAATACTTCACCGACGTGC
>JAZKCU010000009.1:0-25032 GCA_040387935.1 Verrucomicrobiota bacterium
TCGGAGACCTCTCCCCCCGTCTATTTGGTCACCCACATTGCTTAACGGCATTGCGCCTAAAGGCTTTACTCCAACATCTGGTTACGCGCCTCCAGGGAGGCAAATCACGGTCGCGTCACCCGCACCCGCATGAAGCAGCGGCCATCTCCGCCCGGTGGCGTGACGCTGGCGCGCACGGTTTGAATCCCACCCGCCGTGCCGATGACCTGTTCGGTGACCCCGCTGGTGCTCCAGCCGCTCAGGCTTGTACTCCACTCGACAGCGTACACGAGATCCGGTGCGGTCACAGGGCGTGTATAGATGAGGTGGCACTGGCCGCTGGAGCTCTCGGCGTGGGGAAGTTCATCGTTCGAACTTTCCTGGGCATCGAGCGCGAGGGCGTATTCAAGCAGGTTGATGATGCCATCTCTCTCGGGATCCGCGTTGTCACCCGCGATGGCAGGGTTGCTGGCATTGACGCCAAACTCAGCCACACGCCAGTCGTAGATGGGGCTGGTGGTGGTGAAGATCACGTCATCAAACGTGCGCACTTCTCCGTCATCGAGGATCAAACGGTAAACATAGGTGCCGGGCTGGGTGACGGTGGCCGTCGTGGTTGCAGCATTGCCAAAAGTGCTGGGACCGGGACCGCTGAGCTGGGTCCAGATCGTCGCGACGCCGGAAGTGAGCGCATCATCATTGAAGCTGCCATTGAGCGGCACGGTCATGGCCTGCGGGAGCATCACACTGGCATCCGGGCCGGCATTCACTGTGGCCCCGACGTTCTCCGGCACGCCGGTGATGGTGAGATTATCGATCAGCGCAATGTTCAGCCGCAAGGGGTTGGCGGACATGACCGCCGGCCCGGCCAGCACATCCGTCGTCATGGAGATGGTTTGGGCGGTGCCGCGCTGGGTCCAGTTGCTGCCATCGGGTGAATCAAAGGCGGAGATCGAGGTGCCGCTGCGGACCAGGCGCACCCAGTAGCCGGGAGAAAGGCCGCCGGTGTTGGTGGAGCCGCCGGTGACATTGGTCGCAGTGCGGTATTGAAAGGCACTCAAATTGCCATTCAAAGGCGCCATGAACATGGAGGCATGCTTGGAGCCGGCGGCCGTGCTTTCGCGCATCATGATGCCGATACGTGCCGAGGTGGCGCTGAAGGTGGTACTGCGCACGCGGGCGGTGAAGGTGCTGTTGCCACTGAGCGTGCGATGCCGCAGGAGGAAATTGTCCGTGGCGCCGGAGATGGCGCTGCCACCACCGACCAGAAGATGCGTGCCGTTTTGCATCACGCCAGCACCCGGAAGCGTGGGATTGTTGATGTTTGTGCTCGTCCACGGCGTGACCGGCAGGCCGATCACGAAGGTCACCTCAGCCTGCGAGGCCTGCGTTCCGTCATCCGCGGTTAGGCGGAGCGTGTAGGTGCCATTGGCGGAGAAGGTGGCAGTGGTGACCGGTGAAGAAGCATCCATAAACGTCGTGCTTCCAGGTCCGCTAACTTGAGACCAGGTGGAGGTCACCACACCTTCATCACTGACCATGCCGACAAGCTGCAGGGCCGTGGCCGCGGGCACTCCTGGAGAGCTGCCCCGAGGTGAGAGGATGGCGGTGAAGGGGGCGTCATTGGAAGGCGCGTCCCCGATGGAGAGCGTGACGCTGGCGCGCGGGCCCGGAAGAAAGTTTCCCGACCCTGCCAGACTAACCATCAGTGTCTCAACGCCCTCGCTCAGGGCATCCGTGGAGGCTGTGACCGCACGGTCCACGCTGGCACTGCCTGCCGGGATGGTGATGGAGGTGGGGATGCTTGTGACGTCCGTGCCATTCGCAGCCGTGCCACTGAAGGCCAGCGGCACAGCGAGTGATTGGGTGGTGGGGCCGCTGCGAGTGATGCGGAAGACAGCGGTGTCTGCCGCACCCTCATGCATAAAGGGATCCACGAGCTCCAGGTTCACACGCGGCTCGTTGTCCGTGATCAAGACGCTGTGCTGCGTGGCATTGGTAGTGATGGTGGCACCGGTGGCATTGCGAAGCTGCACCACGAAGGCCTCGGGCTCTTCCGGGACCTCATCATCACGGAGGGTGAAGGGGATCTGCTTTTGGGTCTCACCGGGAGCAAAGGTCAAGGTGCCCACCGGCAAGGTGAAGTCCACGCCGCTGCCCAGCGCCGTGGCGGAGATGATGCCGTACTCCACGGAACTGGTGCTCGTGGTGGTGCCAGTCCGGCTGACATTGATCACGCCGGCGCCGGAGGCTTCGTCCGCCGTCGTGCTGATGCTGGCAAAGGCGAGAGTACTGGTGAAGCCGGAGTCGTTGTCGATGAGCAGGAGGGTGGTGCTGGCAACTTCGACACTATAGGCCGCGGAGGAACTCACCGTCAGGGTGATGGTCTCGTTTCCTTCGGCCGCAGTGTCCTCGATCGGCACCACATCCACGAACACACCGCTCGCATTGATGGGGATGATCGCCGTGCCGCTGAGGGCTGTGTAGTCCACCTCCGGTGTGGCGGAGCCACTAACGCTGTAGTCCACAGCGAGTGTGCTGGTCGTGGCGCCGGTGCGACTGAGGTAAAAACGACCAGCGACGTTCTCAGCCGTGCTCAGCGTGTTTAAGGAAACATTGACCGTGGGTTGGTCATCATCGCGGATCACCGCCGTGATGCTGTTTTGAGTGTCGAGCGAGTAGGCGGCTCCAGGGGTGA
This sequence comes from Verrucomicrobiota bacterium, assembly GCA_040387935.1. GTDB lineage: Bacteria > Verrucomicrobiota > Verrucomicrobiia > Verrucomicrobiales > Verrucomicrobiaceae > Prosthecobacter. The sequence continues at coordinate 2,678 of JAZKCU010000009.1, forward strand.
GCGTGATGATGACCGTTTCAGCATTCTCCAGCAGGAGATCATTGATCGGGTTGATGGTGACATTGGTGTTGGTGTTCTTCCCGATCGACACCGAGCCGCTGAGCGCGGTGAAATCACTGCCCGATGTGGCCGTGCCACTGACGGTGTAGTTCACGGTGATATTGCCCGCGCCTGTGCCGCTGGAGGTGATGCGAAAAGAGCCTGCAGATGCCTCGGTGATCACGTTGCCCATGAGATTGATGGCCACGAGCGGTACATCGCCATCGTCATTGATGTTGATGGTGGCGCGGTTGCTGGTGCCGAGTTGGTAGAGGTTTGAGCTCCGCATTTGCACGATCACATCTTGCACCGGCTCGCCCAGCGCATCATTCATCGGCAGCACGTCCACGGTCACGCTCCCGGAGCCTGCAGCGAAGCTGACGACACCGCTGAGAGCCTGGTAGTCCACTCCATGCGCGGCCGAACCACTGATGCCGTAATGAGCGATGAGCGGAAGCGTCAGATCCCCCGTGCGAGTGAAGGTGAAGCTGCCTGGATCACCATTCTCATTGGCGGTGGCATCCGTGGCGGTGACGGAGATGATGTTGATGTCGTCATCAATGAGCTTGGCGGTCGCGCTGCTGGGTAGGCCCACCACATAACCCGTGCCCGAAGCGATGGTCAGCGTGATGGTCTCCAGTCCTTCGACACCGCTGTCATTGATGGGTGTGACCGTGATGGCGGCGCTGCTCTCACCTGAAGGGATAGTCACAGAGTTGGTTGGGGAAACCGTGTAGTCGGTGCCGCTGACCGCCATGCCCGTGCCGGTGGCGAGAGTGTAGTTCACCGTGATGGCCGAGGCCGTGGAACCTGCGCGGGTGACGGTGAACTGGGCAGTGTCTGAGGCATTGTTCTCCACCGCTTCAGGATCGTTCACGAGAATGCTGACATACGGATTCGCCGTGTCCTGGTCCAAGATAGTGAACACAGCGGCTTGCGGCCCTGAAGGGATGTAGCCCGGGGCGTTGATGAGGGAAATGGAAGCCGTTTCCGGCCCCTCGGGCTGAGAGTCCGTGGCCGCTGTCAGCGTGATGTCGATCGAGCCGCTGCCTGAGGGAATGGTGAAGATCTCCAAAGGTGAGGTGCCGGTGTCCGGCAGAGTGGAGAGGGAATAGTCACTAACATAAGTCGCCACGCCTTGGAAGTCAGTGGCCACCGTCAGCGGCGAGGAGACGCTGCCGGTGCGGGAGATGCGCAGGATGGCGGTGTCCGAGACATTGTCCTCCGTGGTCTGAGCATCCACCGCTTCAAGGGTCACGCGCGGCAGATTCGGCGTGGCGTTCCAGTTGGCCCCGGTGATGTTGGCGGAGGCGATGGAGACAGGATTGGCAAAGTCGGCGGTGAAGGAATAACCGCCCTGCAGGGCGGCGACGGTCACGCCTCCATTCGCGAGGTTGGTGATGCGATACAGCCCGTCACTGTCTGTCAGGCCTCCACGCCAGGAGGCCGTCGGGAGGTTGTTGGACAGGCGGACACCTGCCAGAGGTGCGCTGCCATCCATCACGAAGCCTTCGATGTAGTAGCTCGACGGCGTGCCCACCGTGATGAGCAGGCTTTTGGTGATGCTGCCGCCTTTCATGTCTGTCACGGTGCACTGCACATTGTAGTAGCCTGCGGCGGTGTAGGTCTTGGTCTGGTTAAAGGCGTTGCTGGTGCTGAAGGTGGAGCTGTAAAGGCTGCCACCCACCGGATCACCGAAGCTCCATGAGCAGGCCAGTGTGTCGCCATCCACATCCGTGGCGCCGGCGCTGAGAGTGATGGCGGTGTTCACGGCTGGTGTGGTGGTGCTCGCGGTGAGTGAGTCGATCGTGGGCGGGTTGTTGCCGGCAAAGGCACCCATGTTCACCACCACATCCATGGACTCCGGCGTGGTGCCACCCTTGCCGATCGGAGTGATGTGGATGCCCGCCTCCAGGTCGGAATACGTGCGGCCCAGGACGAGTGGTGAGTCATTCCGGTCATCCGGGGAGCCTGGGGTCATGTCGAGGAGTGACGTGCCGCGGTTGCTGCCGCGGGTGGTGCCAGTGTCCTGGCCGCTGCCATGCCCCCAAGGACTCCAATTGATGGTTAGGCCGTTCATGAACCAGGGATTCGTGCTGTGGCGCTGGCGTAGCTCCAGCCAGTAGTCGCGATCCGTGTCCTTGGCCACCCGTAGGGCGTATCTCCGGGCGGGATCCTGGTTCACCTGGTCGGTTTGAAAAAGGCGGTAGGTGCCGTTGGCGGTCGCGGTGTGATAGACCTCCGGCACCAGCCACTGGAGCTGCTCCTTCATGCTGGCATTGAAGTGCCCGCCGCTGCCGCTGGTGCCCATGACATCCAGCACATGACCATACTCCAGATTGATGCCCGGGCCGATGATGCTGGCACCGGCCGTGTTCCAGGAGTTGCTGTGCCAGACGCCCACATTGTGCCCGAACTCGTGCTCAAAGGTGCCCACGCTGGTGCTTTTCAGCCAGGTGTTGGGACCGTTCACGCTGCCCAGACCGCCGAAGCTGCCAGGACCACCATTATAAATGCAGACATAGTGCTGGTAGTCATCGGCTGGGAAGCCCAGGGCACGCGCTGCCTCGCGGGCATCACCCATGATGGCGTCGTTGTTGCCGCTGGTGGCGGCGTATTCCCGAATGTACCAGGCCTCGGAACGCGGCAGGATGATCGTGGGTGTGACCGTGCCGACAAAGCTGCAGCGGCCGTAGGAATTCTCCAGGAAGTAATCTGTGAGCGTTTTGCAGTTGGCCCAGGCATCCTTTTCAGTCTGGAACTCCTGAAGGCGGTCGGGGAAGACCACCCGCATGTAGATGAATTTGCGCAGGCCGGTGCTCTGGGTGCGGGTGATGGGCAGTGTGCCCGTGGGTGTCGCAGGGCTGCCCGTGTTTCCTTCACCGGCGACGATCTCTTCTTCAAAGGCATTGATGTGGGCGCTGGCGCAGAAGTGGATGATCTGCGTGTCCGTCTCCACCGCCGGAGTATCCGCCGTGATCGGCTCCGGGCTCGGCGGCATGGGCAGGGACTTCTGCGAGACCGGGCAGACATATTCCTGCTTTTTGTTAGGATCAGGGATCTCGCCGACCTCGAGAGTGCGGAGGCGGTTTTCACTCAGGGCCAGCTCGCGGTCCACTGCCACGCCCCACATGAGGGCATCCGGCGTGGTGAGTTGGTCCGCGCGGCGGCCATAGACGTGCGCGCGCAGAGTCTGGCCGCGAAGCTTGGCAAAGCGTCGCACACGCGGCTCGGAGGGATCACTGTCCGGCGAAACTGCGAGCACCTCATACATGCCACGCCCGCTGACCCGCTGCTCAAGCCGCGCCACGATCTCCGCGGGCAGCTTTTGCCGCACTGCCATGGGCACGGCGCTTTCGATGGCACGCTGCGGATCCGTTTGGATCAGCTCTTTGATGGCTGCCCGATGCACCTCCGCCAAAGCGAGACCCTGGTGGAGCAGGCTTGTCTTTTCGTCGGCCAGATAAGCCTCCGCCCAGTCCGTGAACTCAGCCACCGCGTGCGGCAGGTGGGCGAGTTCTGTTTTCAGCGGCGCTGGTGAGATCTGCAGTGTCTCCTTTTCGACCTGGGGTATCGAAGGCCGGGATCGTGCCAGCCACCAAGTCATGCCTCCTGCAATGAGGGCAAGGATGAGGATTCTGAGAAGGTAAGGGCGCAGCATGCGGGAATACGCACTCTACCTTACTGGATGCCGTGCCATCCAGCCGCAAATGGACTGGATGGCCGAAATCACAAAACTCTCACCTTTAGAACTCAGAGCGCAGCGATCACCGCATCGCCGATCTCGCGGGTGTTCACCTTCCGCGTGCCAGGAGCGCCGCTGAAGATGTCACCGGTGCGCAGGCCGTCATCGATCACCTTCTTTACGGCGGACTCGATGGCCACGGCTTCCTTCTCGAGACCGAGGGCGAAGCGCAGCAGCAGGGCCGCGGAAAGGATCTGGGCGATCGGGTTGGCGATTCCCATGCCAGCGATGTCCGGGGCAGTGCCGCCGGAAGGCTCGAAGAGGCCGAAGTAGAGGCCATCACCCTTCGGTTTGCCCAGGCTGGCGCTGGCCAGCATGCCGAGGGAACCGGCGATCATGGCCATTTCATCGCTGAGGATGTCGCCAAAGAGGTTTTCGGTCACCATCACATCAAAGCTGCGGGGAGCCTTGATGAGCTGCATGGCGGCGTTGTCCACGTAGAGGTGGGCCAGGGTCACGTCGGGATACTCCTTGGCCACCTCGACCATGGTCTCGCGCCAGAGCACGGAGTTGGTGAGCACGTTGGCCTTGTCCACGCTGGTCACATGCTTACGGCGGAGCTGAGCAGCCTTAAACGCGACATGGGCGATGCGCACGATCTCGCTCTTCTTGTAGACCATGGTGTCAATGACCTCGATGTCGCCGTCCGGCAGAGTGGTGCGGCTTTTCGGCTGGCCGAAGTACATGCCGCCGGTCAACTCGCGGACGCAGAGCACGTCAAAGCCGCCTTCCACGAGGTCAGGGCGGATCGGCGAGGATGAAGTCAGGGCAGGGTGGCAAATGCCCGGGCGAAGATTGGCGAAGAGGCCAAAATGCTTCCGCAGAGGCAGCAGGGCACCGCGCTCAGGCTGCTCATTCGGGGGGAGCTTTTCCCATTTCGGGCCGCCGACGGAACCGAAAAGGATGGCATCGCTGGCCTCACAGGCGGCCACGGTTTCCGGAGGCAGGGCTTTGCCCACAGCGTCGATGGCAGCGCCGCCGACGAGCTGGTGGTTGTATTCAAAGGTGATGCCGGATTGGGCGGCCAGGGTGTCGAGGACGCGGAGGGCCTCGGCCATCACTTCGGGGCCGATGCCGTCACCAGGGAGGACTGCGAGTTTGAAAGAGCGGGACATGGAGGGGGCGCTTTATGGGCGGGAAACGGGGGTCGGCAAGGGCGGAGTCAGCCGCAAGCTGTCTTCATTGAGCATTCAGCGCGGAATGGAGTCCAAAAAATAGAGCGAGGTCCCGCAATTTTTAGGATTGCCTTCTTTTTCGGATGTCAATACGCTGTCTTTACAAAGCCATGAAAACAACCCCCCCAGCCATCCGCCGTCTTTGCCTCGCCTTGGTGATGTCGATGACGGCTCCTTGGGCGTCCGGCCAGTTGGTGCAGACCCTGAAGGATATTAACACGACGCCGGTAGGCGCCAGCACGGAGCCAGATGAAATGACCCTGGCTGGTGGTAACCTGTTCATTTCCACGGATAATGCGCTGACGGGCACTGAATTGTGGAAATATACGGTATTGGCTGCTTTCAATGGCGCGAGGGGCGTGGTGGCTGACACCGCCGGGAACGTGTTTGTGGCGGACACGGCGAATCACGTCATCCGTAAAATCACGCCTTCTGGGATGGTTTCCACCCTGGCCGGCACCGTGGGCGTCCCGGGGCTGATCAACGGGGCGGGCATGGCGGCTAAGTTTAGCTCCCCTAGCTCGATCACCATCGTGAACTCCGGTCCGAGCGCAGGGATCATGTTTGTGGCAGACACGGGCAACCACATCATCCGCCGGGTGACTCCAGAGGGCTTGGTCACCACGCTCGCGGGCAATGTGAACACGAGCTCGCAAGTGTTCGTGGGCCAGCCGGGTTACATCGACAACAACATCGCCGGAGATGCGCGGTTCCGCAGCCCCCGAGGCATCGCTGCCCGTGCGCTGACAGGCTCTAACGTTGAAGTCTATGTGTCTGACTCCGGCAACCACGCGATCCGTAGGATTCAGATTTTGGTCAACGCCACGACTGTGAGCACCTTGGCCGGAGCCTCCCCCACGGGTGGGGCTCCCGGAACGGGCACCCCGGGGTTTCAGGATGGAACTGGCAGCGCTGCCCGATTTAATAATCCCGGCGGCATCGCGCTGAACAATTATTTTGATGGCTCGGGTAACTTGTCTCTCTTTCTGGCGGACACGGGCAACAACCGGATTCGCCGCGTCAGTCTGGGTGGTAGCGTGACCAACGTCGCCGGTTCAGGCTTGGTCGGTGCTGCCCCCGGCACGGGCCTGGAAGCGAGTTTCAATGCGCCTGAAGGCATCACCTGTGATGCAGCCACGGCGGCAGCGAGTGCCAACGTCTATGTGGCAGACACGGGCAACCATTTGATCCGACGCATCCAACCGGGCCTGGGTGGGGCCAATCTTGGCATCGCCACCACCTTTGCGGGAAGCGGCGCGGCGGGGAGTTCCAATGGGCTTGGCGTGGCGGCAAGCTTCAATGCCCCGATGGGCCTGGGTCTGCGTGGGACTGAGGTCTTCGTGGCGGACACGAACAACCACATCATCCGTAGCATCGTGGCTCAGGGCACTGCGGGAGCAGGCACGGTGAGTCTGCGCGCGGGTCAGGTGGGAGTGCCGGGAAGCATTGACGGCTCAGCGACGGGCACGGCCACACCCACTCCGGTTCAGTTGAAGGACATCATGCCTGGAGTGGACAATTCTGAGCCACGAGACCTCACTGTCGTAGGAACCGATGTGTTTTTCTCCGCCCGGAGTGGCGACACGATCAATTCCAACCGCGACCTGTGGAAGAGCGATGGCACCTCTGCGGGGACCATCAAAGTGGGCAACACAGACTTCCCCATCAACGTGGACGGGCCGCAGTTGCTGACGACCGTGGGTGAAACGCTTTATTTCCAGGGTTACAATCCTGCTGAGGGCGCCGAGTTGTGGCAGTGGCGCAAAGCCGCCAATCCGGCGCTCAATCCCCAAGGGATTATTGAAAGGGTGACGGATATCAACCCTGGCGTCGGCAGCTCCCTGCTGGAGAATCTCTTTGCCGTCGACAGCACGCACGTGGTGTTCGGAGCGGACAATAGTACGACCGGCGTTGAACTCTGGAAGAGCAACTTGGTGGGAACGAATCATACCACCACCCTGGTGGCAGATCTGTTCTCAGACTCAGTCGGCTCGAACCCATCTGACTTCACTCTTTTCAACGGGAAGCTGTATTTCGTGGCCACCAGTGATGTGGTCGTGGACAGCACCACGGTCGGACGTGAGCTTTTCCAAGTGGATCCCGTGGGCCTGACGGCCACTGTACCTCTGTCCACCATGCTGGTGGATGACTTGGATACTCTGGGAGATTCCGAGCCCCGTGATCTCACCATCAGTGGAGCAGCCGCGCCGACCCCCGGCCAGACATTCAGCAGTCAGATGTTCTTCAGCGCCAGCGCCTCCGATTCCGGACGCGAGTTGTATGTCATGAATTCTGACAACAGCTATTTGCCGACCCTCGTCGTCGACCTGAATTCGAGCCTGCAGGACTCCAACATCGACAACATCACCCCACTGACCTTCACGCTGAATAACGCGCCGCGGCCTAACTGTGTGGTGTTCACGGCCGAAGCTACCTCGGTCCTGGGAAATGAACTTTATATCAGCGACGGCACGGTCATCGGCACGACTCTGGTGAGAGATATCTCGGAAGGGGAAGATGACTCTGAACTCCATAATTTCTTTCCCCTCTCTCCTGGCGTCGTGGTGTTCACCAAGACGGAGGCGGACAACAAAATCACCCTTTGGCGCACGGATGGTACGCAAAACGGGACGGTGTCGATTGAAAATTTCACGGGCGAAGGAGAAGGCGGAGACAGCCTGACCGCCACGGATTTCCGTGCGCCTGTGGTCGTGGGCACAAACCTTTATTTCATGATGTCCAATGACGAGTTGTGGCGCACGAACGGGCAGAGTGATGCTGGCACGGTGCTGGTTCATCGTTTCCGCACGAGCACTGAAAGCTCGAACTCCCAAAAGTTCACCCGTCTGAGCACTGGCAACGTCGTTTTCAGCGCCACCACACCGGGTGATGGAGCCAAGCCTTGGTTCACCAATCTGAATGATGTGACGATTCCCATCCCCATCACCCAGCCAGCCGGTGGCATGGAGACGGTGCAGGGCACGGATCCAGACAGCTTCGCGGCCACGGCAGACGGACGTGTCTTTTTCTCAGCGGATGTTTCAGGCGGGAACCGGGAACTGTTTGTCAGTGACGGCGCCACTGCCGAACGAGTGGTGGAGATCAGCCCGTTTGGCAGCGCCAACCCCCAGAGTCTTCTCTGGCGCCAGGATCAGAAAAAACTGTATTTCTCAGCGCAGGACACGGAGCCCAACAACGAACTGTGGGTGCTTACCAGTGTGCTCGGCCAGCCGAGCACGGTGAAGAAGATTGAGGTCAACAGCAGCGGGAACGGCTCGTTCCCCAAAGGCTTTATCGCTTATAAAAACTTCGTCTATTTTTCTGCGGAGACCCAGAACTCGGGCGTGGAGATTTGGAGAACGGATGGGGATACCCTTGAGGACGATGTGCCTTTCAAGGAAATCTTCGCTGGGCAGCCGTCCTCAGATCCGGATGAGTTTGTGGTGATGCCTGCTCCCACGGTGAACGCAAATGGGGAGCTGGTATTTGCCGGCAACGCTAAACTCTACTTTGTCGCCACGGGGTTTGGACTTTCGACGGAATTGAACACGGGGCGGGAACTCTGGGTGACGGATGGATCTGCGGCCAATACCAAGTGTGTGAAGGACATTTTGCCTGGCGGCCTTGCGTCGATGGATCCTTCCAAACTGTCCTACCTTACCGTGGTGGGCAATACGCTCTATTTTGTGGCGGATGATGACGTCAACGGCCGTGAGCTGTGGAAGAGCGATGGAACGGTGGCCGGCACGGTGATGGTTAAGGACATCAACATCAAGCCTGACGGCACGGGCAAGACCATGGGTTCGGATCCGACTGAACTGCGCAATGTGAACGGAAAGCTTTTCTTCCTCGCTAACGACGGGGACAACGGCCGCGAGCTGTATACCAGCACTGGCACCGCTGCGGGAACAACGATGGTGAGCACAGGTACGCGCACCGGACTGGTCACGGGGCCCAACGATGCGGGCATCGAGAGCCTGACGGTCATCAAGGACGTCCTCTCTTTCACTGCGGATGACGGCGTGGTGGGCCGCGAAATTTGGATCTCGGACGGCACGAAGACCGGAACGAATGTGCTCACGGAGTTTGTTCCCGGCCCCGGCTCATCGTATCCGCACAATCTGGCTGCGGCAGATGATAAACTCATCTTCTCCGCCAGTGATGTGCTCATCGGGGATGAACCTCGCGTGTGTGAGCTGTCTTCGAAGCTGATCGTGAAGCAGGTGATACCGCAGCCAACACCAAATCCGCCCACTCTCGTGCCGTTGGAATCCAACACGTCTGTGCTGGACTTCACCCCCGAGACAGCCTTGGCTTTTGGCAGCTCTAAAAAGATCACCCTTCGTCTGAGCAATGAGGAAGGTACGACAGGCGTCACGAATGTCGTGGCCAGCGTCAGTGGCCCGCATGCGGCGGATTTCAAGGTGACCAAACCTGCGTCTGTGATTCCGCGGGGGCAGTTCATTGACATGACAATTGAATTCAAACCCCTTCAGGGTGGTGAACGAAACGCCACCTTGTTGATTTCCAGCACGGACTCCCTCAATGCCCAATACGTCATCCAGCTTTCAGGAGACTGTAGCAAGGATCCTACCGTGGCCACGCATCCGATCACCCAGATGGTGAAGGTAGGTGCGCCTGTGACGATGAGCTCCACCATCTCGGTGGGCACGGCCCCGGTGACACTGCAGTGGAAGAAGAATAATGCTGCGGTGGCAGGAGCCACGCTGAATCCTCTTTACCTCTGGGCTGCCAAGCTGACGGACGGCGGGGCTTACACCGCTGTCTTCACGAGCGCTACCAAGGGGACTGGGACCAGTGACGTGGCCCAGCTCGGGGTGGTGGAAGATTTCATGCCCGCACGCGTGCTGCCTGTGGCCATTGGGAACAAAGCGACCACGCTTACGGTCAATGCCACTGGAAATGGCCTGACCTATCTTTGGAAGCGCTCTGCCAATGCAGACCTGAGCAACCCGGAGGATCTTACCGCGCCCTTTGTGGATACGATGAAGAAGACTCTCGTCTTCACCAAAGTGAATCCAGGGCTGCAGCCAGCCGATACGGGCTATTACTTCTGCCAGGTCACCGGACCGGGTGGCACCGTCATCGGTGGCACGACTCACGTGAAGGTCTTTGCTTCGGCTCCAGCCTTTATTCCAATCACCAATCTGCCTGTGGGCATCGTGGGCTCACCTTATTTCCATCAGGTGCTTGTGGATCAGGACATCCTGAAGACGCCCACGACATTTAGCGCCGCCAAGCTGCCTGCGGGATTGGCCATCAATGCGAAGACAGGCGTCATCAGCGGCATTCCAACGGCACCGACCCTGAATGCGCAGAAGCAGCCTATTTCTGTGACGGCCGTTCTCACGGTGACCAATAAAACCGGCACCATTGGAGGAGCGGTCAGCCAGAATGTCTCCATCTCCATTGTGAATCCGCCGACCGGTCTCGAAGGTATCTACCAAGGGTTGGTTGATCGTAACGATGAGATCAATGGGTCCGCAGGTGGCCGCATCGAGATCACCGTGACCACCAAAGCGAGCTATTCAGGCAAGCTGATCCTCGGCCCAACCACTTATCCGTTCAAAGGCAATCTGGAGTTCACTCTCAATGCCGGGCAGGCTGCGGCTCCCTACACGGCGATGGTGCGCATCCCGCGCACGGGCATTTCTGCCCCGCTGGACCTCAGCTTCACGATTGAGGAAACTAACAAAAAGCATCTCAGCGCCGGGAATATCGCCTCGGTGAATGTCAGCGGTCCGGTGAATGCAGAAGTGTATGCCTGGAAGGCGCTCGCTATTGCGGATCTTGCTCCTTACCGCTTTGACCCTATCGCCACCAACACGAACGCTTATAACTTTGGGATGAGACTGCCAGCCATGGTGAATGCCGTGGCCAATCCTAACATCGGCAACATGGATGTTCCCCAGGGCACTGGTTACGGCAGTTTCACGATTGCCAAAACAGGCGCTCTGACCATTGCCGGCATGACGGCAGATGGTGAGAAGATTACCTGCGCCACCTTCATCGGTCCCAATGGGGAGGTGCTGCTGTATCAGAGCCTTTACACCACGGTCCGCAAGGGTTCCGTCTGGGGTCTGCTGATGATCAGCACGGCTGGCAATAGCGATCCGAAGGATAACGTCGTGTCCGCGAACTCGGAGTTCCCCTTCGACTGGACCCGTCCGCCTGCCACCCTGGTACAGGGAACCGCCGTCAATACTCGCACTTATCGCGCAGGTTTCGGTTTGACGGGCACCCCTGTCGCCAACCCTGTGGAGCTTGAGGCCTTCGGTGGCTACTATCAACCCGCGACGAATCTGCTGCAGGTTGTCACAGCATCCCTGCCCTCAGGACCCATGGCGAACGCGGACAAGGCCAACCTCACCTTCACCGGTGCCGGTCTTAGTTTAGGCCTCCCAGTACCGCCGAATCCTAATGCGACCCACGTCGCAGTTAGCACCACGGCCAAAGTGATGCCCATGGTGAATCCGGCGAAGACGAAGTTTGCCACCTCTGTGCTGAAAACCGGCCTGTTCACTGGCAGCTTCTACTTGGAGAATGATGATCCCACCACGACAGCGCCGACGACGCTGGACAAGCCTACCGAGGTGAAGCGTACGGTGCCCTTCCTGGGGCTTATCGTTCCCGAGGGAGGAATCCATCGCGGAGTGGGTTACTTCCTGTTGCCGCAGCTTCCAGCCGGGCCAACGGACCTCCCCTCATACGCCAAGGGTACAACCATCCTCTCCGGCGTGGTCAACTTCGTCAAGGACCCGTAACGCTTTCTTTTTGGCTTCAAAACGGCAGCACCCTCACCGGTGCTGCCGTTTTTTCAGGCGGGCCATTGAAGGGACGCGTCATTGCCCTGATAGTTTCCGTTTCCTCTCTATGCCAGTCTTCCGCCCTCTCGCCATCGCTGCAGTTGCTTGTGTCTGGTGCTTGTTCGTCCTGGGGTTTCGTTTTTATTGGTCGAACCATACCTACTTCGCCTTCATGGCATGGAACCTTTTCCTGGCTGCCATCCCTCTCGGCTGCGCAGCTTTGCTGACCCAGGTGGACCGTTGGCGTCTTGGCGCGCCGCTGATCGCAGGCTGGCTGCTCTTTTTCCCGAATGCTCCCTATGTTCTCACGGACCTCCTGCATCTCCGCGCCCGGAGCGGTGTGCCGCTGTGGTATGACCTGCTGATGCTGCTATCCTTCGCGCTGGTCTCCCTTTGGATAGGCTTTCAGTCCCTGCATCTTGTCCAGGTGTGGGTGGCACGGAAGACCTCACGCCTCATGGCCTGGAGCTTTGTGGGCGTGAGCCTGCTCCTCTCCGGCTTCGGCATCTATCTCGGCCGCTTCCTGCGCTGGAACAGCTGGGACATCGTCAGCAATCCCATGGGCTTGGCAGGAGATATCTGGGCTCGCTTCGCGGATCCGCTATCTCACGGACGCACCTGGGGCGTCACTTTAGGGTTCGGCGGACTGCTGCTCGTGGCGTATCTCTTCTGGATGTTTTCTGTGACGACCTCCTCCACGACTTCCCGCGACCATGCCGACTGACCCAGCCTGGACTCATCTCCTACTTTTTGACGGAGTGTGCAATCTTTGTGACCAGACGGTGCAGTGGGTGCTCGTCCATGACCGGCGTAACATCGTGAAGTTCTGCTCCATCCAGTCAGAACTTGGATCGCGGCTGTATCGCGAGCGTGGTTTTGATCCTGCCGAGCCTCAGAGCATGGTGCTCATCACCCCTGAGGGCAGCTATGCCAAAAGTGACGCCGCCCTTCAGCTCGCGAAGCTCATGGGTGGCCGGCTTGCCTGGCTCTCCTGGGCGCGCATCATTCCTCGTTTCGCGCGGGACCTGGCTTACTCATTCATCGCTAAAAACCGATATCGCTTCTTCGGCAAGAAGGACGAATGCTGGCTGCCGAAACCGGAGTGGAAAGAGCGCTTTCTGGGTTAAGTTGGCGGGGGCTATCTGCCTCTCCGTGGAGAAATGTGTGGAGCCGCTGACGAGAGGAGGTCTGCTGAGTTTTGAACTCATCCTCTAGAAGGTTTATGACGGGTATCGCACCGCGAACAAGCAAGGCGCGAGCGATTCAAAGGGGAAGGGGAGCGTGCTAAGCCGATCAGCTCATGACTTGGCAGGCAAGGCCTGAGACGCTGAGGTGATCTCAAGCGTGGGACACACGCTGGCTGATGGCGGACCAAAAACTGGTCAGAAGGCCGGGCTTGCGGCTCACGGGACGAGTTTCACGGACGAAGTCAGCGAGAGCCTCAGAGCGGCAATGAGTGATCTCGGCTTCGCCGAAAGCGGGCATCGCGTCCCAACCGAGAGACATTTCACGTGGGGTCGTGGCGACGGGAAAGACGGGAGGCATCGCATTCCAGCCAAGCTTGGATGGAGCAGCCTGAAACGCGGTGGAGGAGTTCAGGGTGAGGGAGGCGAGTTCCATGTTCATCTTAGAAGTGAGTTTGAGAGTTGCGGACTTGAGAAGCAATCAGTTTTGAGTGATTTGATTCTTTGTTTTGGTTATTAGTAACGCGATAATAAATTAGAAAGAGACGCAAATTTGAGAATCAAAGGCCAAAAGGATGGCGAGGGGTGAAGCCAGCGTAGCTGCGGCCCTTGGTGCGCCAGCGTGGACCTTCGCCCACCTTGCCACCGCTCGTGTCCAGACGAAGACCGCAGATGGTCATGAAGACGTGATCGCCAGGCTTGACCCAGATGGTGATGAAGCGGCCTTCGCCAGCCTGGCCGTAGTTGGCAAAACCAGCAGAGGTCAGGGGGCCTTTGAGCAGACCCGCCTTGATCAGCGTGTAGGAAGCCGAGCTGGAGCAGTCGTAGGCCTGGTCTTCCACGCGGCCGTGGCCGGCACCGCGGATGTATGGGCTGTCTTGGAGGGCATTTGCGGCATTGATCAGATACTGAACCTGGGAAGGAAGGTTGGCGGAGCAGGCGACCTCATGGCCGTCATAGCGGATCATGCTATTGGCAGCGCCGGTGCGGGCAGCTGGGGCCACGGGGCGCGCCACGGCCACCTGCTGGGCCTTGTAAGCGGCCATCTGCTGATTGTAGACTGCCAACTGCTGCTGATAAACGGCCACTTGCTGCTGATAGGCATCCCACTGTTGCTGACGCATCATTGCCACCTGCTGGGCGGTTTGGGCGCTAGCGGTCGAAGTCACGATCAGAAGGGCGATAGCGATCGAGAAGCGGAGAGCGGTAAGAAATTTCATATCAAGGTTTTGCTTGTTATGAGATTTATAGCAAAAACAAGAATCTCCTCAATATAGAAATAATGGTTTGATATAATTACTGACACAAATCCTCTCAATTCTGAAAAATACTGCTAAAAAATGAAAAGTAATGCTTTGCTAATGAGTGTCTCAATTCATTGCTATTAAGCGCTTTATAACTGGGTGACACAAATCAGATAGATGATATCCACCGAATCCATAATTTCCACATGTTGATAATAGGTCAGTCTAATGATGGCGAAATGGCGAAATGAAGCCCTCAAATTTGAGGAATTGGGGGCTATGAGTGAAGGCCGATGGTGGAAACTCCCCCCTTAATTACTTAACAGGGTGTCTTTGAACTCCCCGGATCGGTCGCCATGAAAAGCGGCCCCCTTTTGGTCCAAAGGTAGAGGCCGACGTTGCCACTGTTCACACACTGCCTACTCTCAACCGACATGAACAAGACCGCGCTTGGATGCATTTTCGCCGTGCTGGGAGTCGCTTTGCTGCTCAGCATCGGATTTAACTTCATGCTGTCTGTGGCCCTCGTGGGCGAGGGAGTGATGATGGCCCAGAAGCAAGAACCGCTGATTGAGAAGATTCTGGAGGAACCCAAGGGCGCCATCACCGCAAAGATCGTGCGCATCGATCTGGAAGGCGTGATCAGCTCCATGGGTGACCAGGGCGTGTTCGCCGCGGCGCTGCCGAGCCTGGAGACGCTGAAGCGCTCTCTGGCTCAGGCTTCACTGGACTCTGACGTGAAGGCCATCGTGCTGCGGGTGAACTCACCCGGGGGCGAGGTGACGGCGTCAGACATCCTTTATAATGCGGTGAAGAAGGCGGCCGCGAAGAAGCCCGTGGTGGTCTACATGGATTCCGTGGCCGCGAGCGGGGGGTATTACGTGGCCTGCGGTGCCACGAAGGTGATCGCCAGTGAGACGACACTGACGGCGAGCATCGGTGTGATCATGGAGTCCTTCAGCTACCATGATTTGTTCGGCAAGGTGGGCTTGGGCACCCAGACCTTCACCAGTGGTGCCTTCAAGGACACCCTCAGCGGTGCGCGGCCCATGCGCGAGGATGAGAAGGCGTATGTGCAGGGTTTGGTGAACGAAATGTATGACCGTTTTCTCGGCATTGTGTCCGAGGCGCGCGGAGTGCCGAAGGAGGTGCTGAAGAGCACGGTGGCGGATGGCCGTGTGGTGACGGGAAGGCAGGCTCTGGCGGCGAAGCTGGTGGACCAGATCGGCTACATCGAGGATGCCTACGCGCTGGCGCGGGAGCTGGGCAAGACCTCCGAAGCCGCGGCCGTGGTGAAGTATGAGATGTCCCCCTCACTGCTGAGCGCGCTGGGTCTCTCCGTGAGCAAGCCGGCACCACCGGCAAAGATCGAGCTGGACCTGACGGGCGGAGTCTTGCCAAAACTGCAACCGGGCATGCTGTATTACCTGCCGTCCGCCTGGCGCCGCTGATTCTTCCTTTTTCTCACTCATGGATGCTGCGTCTCTTGGTATTCTGCGGGACACGACCCTGCTCGTCTTCCTAGCTTTGTTGTTAGGTGTGGCCGTGTATCAGATCATGCGCTCAGCGCATGCCGGCCCGCCGCTGTCCATCGGTCGTGTGGATGCCAGCGCCTTCATCTCCGTGGATGTGCTTATCGTGTTCGGCGTGGCGCTGCTGGTGCTCTTTGGGCTGGATCAATCCCTCTCCAATGTGGCGCAGGAGGCGACGAAGAAGGAGAGTGTGGAGCTCACCCTCGGTGGCACCGTGGTGGGCATTGTGGTGCAGCTTCTCATCTGTGTGGGCCTGCTGGTCTATCTGCAGACCCTTCGCGGTGTGAATCCTGCGGAACTGTTTGGTCTGCGGCGCCTCAGTCTCCCGCGCGCTGGTCTGACTGGGCTGCTGGCCATCATACCCGTGTGGGTGATGGTGACGGGCTGCATGATTTTGGTCAACTGGTGGATGAAGGGCTTTTGGCCCGACCTGCAGGGCCAGGACACGGCGGAGGCTTTCCGTCAGTCGGATGATGTGATGGCGAAGGTCATGCTGGCGATCTCCGCGGCCATCGTGGCTCCGCTGGTGGAGGAGACGGTGTTTCGCGGCTTCATCTATGGAGTGCTGAAAAAGCATACGGACGGCATTTTTGCGGCCATCTGTTCCTCGCTGCTCTTCGCGGTGGTGCACATGCATGTGGGCACCATGTTTCCACTGGCCGTCCTGGCCTTGGCTTTCTGCGCGGCCTATGAGCTCACGGGCTGCCTGTTTGTGCCCATGATCATGCATGGCATTTTCAATGCCACCAGCCTCGTGTTGATGCTGCTCTTTCCTGACATGGCCTCATGAAGACCCTGGTACAAGTGGGAGAGGATGAGCTGGTGCGCCTGATCACAGCCGGCCTGGAGACCGATGCCAGCGTGCTGCTAGGTCCTGGTGATGACTGCGCGGTCGTTCGTGGCCCAACCAAAAGCGAGGCATTGGTCCTGAAGACGGACACCATCGTCGAAGGTGTGCACTTCACGGCGGAAACCTCACCTCGGTTGATCGGGCGCAAGGCCATGGCGCGTGTGCTGAGTGACTTTGCGGCGATGGCAGCGACACCTCGTCACGCGCTCGTCACGCTCATCGCCCCGCCTGAGACACCTGTGAAGCGTGTGCTCGAGATCTACCAGGGCATGCGGCGCATCGCGGAGGAGTTTTCCGTGCGCATCGTGGGCGGAGAGACCTCCAGCGGCAGGCAGCTCATCCTGTCCATCAGCATGTCCGGCAGCGTGCCTAACCTAAAATGGATCACACGCGGCAAGGCAAGGGCAGGGGACCGGCTGTATGTCACGGGCAGGCTTGGTGGCTCGATCCGTGGCAAGCACCTCAAGTTCCAGCCGCGGCTGAAGGAGGCGCAGTGCCTGACCAGGTGTCTCAAAGTGACGGCGATGATGGACCTGAGCGATGGCCTGGCGAAGGACCTGCCGCGACTGGCTAGACGCAGCGGCCTGGGTTATGAACTCGTGGCTGAAAACATTCCCTTGAACCGTGGCTGCACGCTGGAGCAGGCGCTGAATGATGGGGAGGATTACGAACTGCTCTTCTCCGTGCCTGCACGTACTTCGGAGGAGCAACTCCAGGCATGCATGAAGGACTGTCGCGATCTGAAGTTGTATTGCATCGGCGAGCTGGTGCCGCTGAAAAAGCAGAGGCAGTCGCTTTTGGGAGGCTGGGACCATTTTCAACCATGAGCATGAGCACGCTGCTTCCCACTCCTGATGCCACGCTGAACTGGGGTCGTGAACTCGCCGCTTCCCTGAACGCGGGAGATGTGGTGGCCCTGTGTGGAAACCTAGGTGCAGGCAAGACCCAGGCCACGAAGGGCATCGTGGAAGGCCTGGGTTCACATGCGGCCGTGACGAGCCCGACCTTCACACTGGTGCATGAGTATGCGGATGGACGTCTGCCCATTTTCCACTTCGACTTCTACCGCATGGAGCGCGCCGAGGAAGTGCTGACCGTGGGCTGGGATGAGATCCTGGATGAGCCGGGTGTGGTCATTGTGGAGTGGGCGGATTTATTTCCAGACCTGCTACCCCCTCACGCGCGCTGGTTTCAGTTCACCGCGCAGGCGGATGGCTCGCGGGTGGTGCAGTAGTCATTTCGGTCCGTGAGATGAGCGGTGGATCTGCGGACACACACAGATGGTTAGGTCTGCGGAGGTTATGCCTGCTTGCGGGGCTCGTTCGTGCGATGCGGATCAGATCAGTCAGCCTCTGCCACGCTCATTGAAGCGGGCGACGACGCGCTGGGCTTCACGCTTGACCTGCTTTTCTTTCATGGCTTCACGCTGGTCGCCTTTATCGCGGCCACGGCCGACGCCGAGTTCGATTTTGACGCGGGATTCCTTCCAGTAGGCGCGGAGGACCGGGAGTGAGAGCCCTTTCTGCTGGGTCTCGCCGAAGAGTTTCAGGATCTCCCGCTTGTGCAGCAGCAGGCGGCGGGTGCGGCGTGGCTCGTGCTGGGTGAATCCGTTGGCCTTGTCATAGGCCTGGATGTCCAGGTTGTAGAGCCAGACCTGGCCACGCTCCACGCGGGCAAAGGCATCACTGATGTTCAGGCGGCCTTGGCGGATGGATTTGACCTCGGTTCCCCGAAGTTCCACACCCGCCTCGTAGCGCTCCAGAATCTGGTAGTCCCGGAGAGCTTTCCGGTTCGTGGCGATTTCGTCAGTCATATGGCGGCGGGTTGAGGGGTGCCGCCCAGGTAATAGTCAGAGCTAAATCAGAATCAGGCGTCTTCGACCACGTCGGCGACCTTGATTTTGCCGTGGATGATCTCCAGGAGGGCGATGTCCGCTTCACGAAGGCCAGGGCGGCGTTCGACGAGCGGCGAGCGACCAGCGTTAAGCTGCCGGACGCGCTTCGACACCATGTTGATGAGGATCGGCGGATCTTTGATGATCAGGGCGGCTTGTTCGACGAGTTCAGCTTTCATCGGCTATATAAAAAGGGGACGTTTTTGCCCGAAACTCCGGGCGGAAGGGGGTTAAAGAGTAGTGGGTTCTACCCGTCTGGCAAGCGGGAATTCGGGCGCAGGACCCGTTCCCGAAGCCATCTGGCAGGAAGATGGAGGATAGAAAGGTTCCGTGGAACCTCTCTGCCGTTCCTTCCAAAGCGTTACTGCATGCCAGAAGCCGCCTTGATTTTGGCCTGGCTCTCTTCCGAGAGGCGGGACATGGGGACCTGGAAGACCTCGCCATTCGACGCCATTTTCAGGAGGGCATCGGGGCCTTTCATGCCCATGAAGGTGGCCTGGATGGCCTTGCCATCACTGCTGGTCCAAGTTTCCACACCTGCGGCAGCGGGGGCACCTGGCGCAGGAGCCGCCGGTGCGGCGGTGGGGGCTGGGGCGGGTGCGCCACCACCTCCCGCGATGGAGGCACCTTCTTTGATCCAGGCGGTCAGCAGGGTGACTTCTTCGGGCGTGAGGCGGTTTTTTCCCTTGGGCGGCATCACATCATCGTCATCGTCAGGCAGCTTCACGGAGTCGAGCAGTTTGCTCTTTTCGGGGGCGCCTGGGATCATGAGACCGTCTGGCTTGATGACTTTCCCAAGCTCCTCCGGTGTGTCCAAGGCGAGGTCACCCTTCGTCTTGCCCTTGCTGATGGCATGGCAGGCATAGCACTTCTGGCTGAAGAGATTTTTGATCTGGGCATAGTCCACCGCAGAGGCGGATGCGGTTCCGATGAGAACGAGGGCGGCGATGAGGGAGCGGTTCATGGGTGGAAAATGAGGCTTTTATCAGGTCTTGACCTTAGATGGCAAGTACCGGGTTAATATTCAGCCCTTGTCAAACGCACGTGCCCGGCGAGACTTGGCCCGCTTTTTTCTTTTGGCGCACTTCATCATGGCGGAACCCAGCCTCTTCAGACACTACTTGATCGTCCAGGACACGGACGGCAACAACGTGGAGCTGACCCGCAATGCGGAGCAGGTAAACGTGCTGGGCTTTGACACGCAGAGACTGGAGTTCGTGCATTGCCACGTGCTGCTCTCACCCCTGGCAGACCGCCCGGGCTTCGAGGACGGCTGCCGGAAGCTGCAGATGAACGGCCATCCGCTATTGGCACGCCTGTCGGACTTTGGTGAGGATGATGGCAATCCTTTCTACATCACCAGCAATGTCGATGGTGAATCCCTGGCCGGATATCTCGCACGGCAGACGGAACTGCCAGGCTGGCTGGCGGTGATGCTGGCCAGTCGTTCACTGGATGCGGCGGCGGCGCTGTGCTCACGCGTGGACCTGATGCCTAACAATCCGTTGGAATGTCTCCGCGTGGTGCAGACGGGGCCGCACTCGCTGCTCATTCAGGTGGCAGACTACGCGCTGGTTTCCGCTGTGGCGAAAAAGACGCGCGGTTTAAAAACCGCGTTTGAGAAGCAGGCGAAGTTTCTGAAGAGCTTTTTGGATGAGAAAGCGGGGGGGCCTTCCTTTGCGGACTCACCTTTGCCGGCAGCGGATTTCACTGAGTTGTTAGGCGCCTGCCTGGTGTCTGCTGCCGCGGACACGGTGACAGCCATGAGGAACCTCCGCGCTGCCTTGGTGAAGCTGGTGCCGGAGACATTGGGCGGCGAGATTCCTTCCGCGCAAAAGCCCCGCGCCCTGCTGGCTCCGCAACTGGCGAGCTATCAGGAGATTGCCCGCGCCCTGGTGAACCGTGTGCGTATTCAGAGCCAGAGGCTCGACATGGCGAACCCTTACGCCATGCGCGGCACGCTGACCAAAACGGGCCGCAGTGTGCTCGTGGAGCAGGTGCCGCCTTCACGCCTGGCCACCAGTGTGGTGCAGATGGCGGACGAGAAAGCCTTCCGGCTGGACAAGAAGCGGGATTACCCAGGCATCGTCCCCGTGGCGCTGATGCAGGACAGCGAGGGTTTGTCATGCATGGCGGAGGAAATGGCGGAGGGCATCACCTTGACCGATCTGCTGCGTGATCGCCGATCACTGAACGCGCATGAGACTTACCTCGTTCTTGCGGGCCTGGATGCGGCGCTGACTCAAATGGAGAAGGCCGCGCTCGATGTGCCCCGCCTGCGCCTGGAGGACATCTACCTGCTCACCGGTTTCCCACGTGAAGATACCCGCAGCACCAAACTGCTGCTGACCAAGCTCACTGACTGGCCCGCCTTTTCCATCATGCTGCGGGCACACCCCACACTGGCCGCCATGGCCGGGCGCGGCACTGACCCTGCCTTGCTGCTGCCGCCACCGAAGCCTGGCAGCACGAATGCAAATCCGTGGAACGCAGCCTGGCTTTCCGCAGTGGCCCGTTTTCTTCTGGCTCTGGAACCCCTGCCGGGTGCTGCTTCCGAATCGGTGGAGGTCAAACGCGAGATCGAAACCGTGGCCCGGTTGTTGGACGAAGAAATCGCCAAGGGGCGCGAGGGAATCAGCGTCAAGCGCGGGGACTTCCTGGCCCGCTATGCGCGTGTGGTGCATCATCACGATCTGGTGAAGCCCGTGGAAACTCCAGCTTCCGAGCCGCTGGAACCGGTGAGACCGAGGCAAGTGCGCAGCCGCACGGGCGGGCTGCAGCAGATCCAGGCGACGCCCATGCCAAGGGAGGCTGTGGTGATTCCGGCAGTCATTTCACCTGTGGTGACTTCCGCTCCGGCATCCACGCCTTTGACCTCGGGTTTGGCCCCTGCAGGCGAGAAGCCGAGCGTGGGGTTCGCTGAACTGCTGTTTCGCGGCACCAGTGAGACGGCGCCATCCTCAGGGCCGGATTGGGCCAAGACAGCGGTGGATGCTCCGCCCACCATCAATGTGCATGAGACACTTCT
Organism: Verrucomicrobiota bacterium; assembly: GCA_040387935.1. Taxonomy (GTDB): domain Bacteria; phylum Verrucomicrobiota; class Verrucomicrobiia; order Verrucomicrobiales; family Verrucomicrobiaceae; genus Prosthecobacter. Next base: position 24,196 of record JAZKCU010000009.1, read on the forward strand.
GCCGCCGGATCATTTTGTGCCCTTTTGGTTGCGCGCTGCGGTGTTCATGGGTGGTTCCATGATCATTGGCGCCGTGCTGGCGCATCTGTCTGGTGAGGCGTTTTGGCTCAAGAAGACACCTCATTCTTCCCCACCTGCCGCGCAGGAAGCAAAAGCAGCAGGCAGGAGCACACCTACCGCCGGAGCCATTCCAAAGGCTGCATCCATCCCTCAGGCCGTGGAGGTTCCAGAGCCTGCGGCCTTGCCTCCAAGCTCGTCAGCACCTGCCACGGGAAGCAGTTTGTTAAAGCCGCCGCCCAGCGTCTTAAAGGATCAAATCTTAGATCTTCCCGCCTCACCACGTTGAGAATGAAGACAGGGACTTTCATGCCCTAGGCTTATTTGCGTATTTGCAAAGCTTTGGTTCGTTGTTAATTCTCGTCAATTCCATGCGCCCGTGAAAAGGCCGTGAGAACAACAACAAACACAACGAACACACTATGAAATACGCCCTCCTCGCTCTCGCGGCTTCGGTCATCGCCGGCGGCCTCGTCTCCTGCGCTTCCAAGCCACCACCACCACCGCCACCAGCTCCGGTGATGTCCAGCAAGTAAGTTGATGGGCCTGACGGCCTTATCTTCGTAGTTTAAGCGTTGCCAACCGACTCTTCTCTCGATGATCCGTCTTATCACCCTCACACTTGCCGCTTCCTCCCTGCTCCTCGCATCCTGTGCGACGAACAAGGAGTGTAGTTCTTGCTGCTCCAAGGACAGCGCTGCCAAGCCGGCTGCAGCCTCGTGCTGCGCCCCTGGCGCCGCCCCTCACAAGCACTGAGACGAAGCCTGACTCCTGTCGCGG
>JAZKCU010000009.1:25042-185184 GCA_040387935.1 Verrucomicrobiota bacterium
CGCTTCTTTTTGCATTCATGATTCCTGATTCAGAATTCATAAATCACGGAATGGTCGTACTGTCCTTCGGCGGATTTCGCCCGATGAAAGGATGCTGCTCCAGATCCACCACCTGTCCGCTGATGGGGCCGCTCTCATCCGCCAGCCAGTAAACCGCTGCTGCGGCGATCTCCTCCGGCCAAAGAATGCGGCCTGCGGGTGCATACACCTTTGGCAGATCCGCATACCAGTCGTCCTTCAGGCCGTGCTCACGTTTACGCTTCGCCTCGTTTTCCGTCAGCACCCAGCCGGGGTTGATCTGGTTCACCCGCACACCGTCCTCGCGCATCAGCGTGTCACCTAGATTGCGTGTCAGCGTCATCAGCGCGCCTTTGGAGACCGAGTAAGGCATCAGGTTAGGCTCACCGCTCCAGGCGTTCACGCTGCCAATGTTCAGCACGCAGCCGCGTACCTTGCGCAGCTTCGGCAGGGCGGCCTTGATCAGCGCAAACGGCGCCAGCGTGTTCACCTCCAGCATCTTCCGGAAGAAAGCGAGGTCAGTCGTGTGGATGTTGGCAGCGGTCACCATCGCCGCGTTGTTCACCACGGCATCCAGCCGCCCAAACGTGCTCATGGCCAGCTTTACCAAGGTCTCCGGGCAGCTCTCGCTCGTCAGATCCTCCACATGCGCCACGGCCTTGTCCGCGCCGATCTCCGTCACCACCTCAGCCGCCAGATCCGCCTCCAGTCCATGGATCACAACCCTTGCCCCCTCCGCGACACAACGCTTCGCGATGGCTTTTCCAATGCCCGTGGCACTGCCGGTGATGAGGATGACTTTGTTTTGAAGACGCATGATTGTTGAAACAATCATAACGAGGTGTGCCCCCGCTTCACCACGACAAAGTGTGGATGAAATACGACAGACTTCGTGTGAAGCCGCACATGCTCGCTTCAACCTGCCATTCCTTCACCCGCTGCTTCACTCCGTGCTTCTGCAATGCCTTGGACGAGCAGGTAGAGCATGGAGCCGGCGACAAAAATCTGTCCCAGCCACATGAACCAATGAATGTGCAGATGCGGCTCTTCGGTTGGTCCCCAGGTGCCACCGCCTTGAAAGCCCATGTCCTCTCCCCTGGCACTCAGCTTGGCGGGCGTGGGAGGATCCCAGATGGGGGATGAACGCGGGCGGTAGGTTTCCGTGCCGTAGGTGACGCTGATCGGAGGCTCTGGGTCGCTGTAGGCGTAACGGCATTTGATGATCCAATCACAGCTCCAAAGTTTCCAAAGGATGAACAACCCCCAGAGGACGAGGAAAACCCGGTGTCGTGTAAGTTTCATGAGTTAGTCTGAAAGCCGTTCGCGATACACCTTCCTCGCATGATCGTAGGCTGCAACCGCATCGTCGTGCTCCTTCGGGTCGATGAGCGACTCCTTCTGTGACCAGCACTGGTCCACGCTCTTCAGGCACCACTCGAGGCTGCGCTTCTCGCGGATGGGCTGGTTGTTCACGATGACGAAAATGGGATTGGTATGCGAGCTTGCACGGATGCGCACGGCGAGCCAGCAGCTCTTTTCGATAGGCACCTCAAAGCTCAGATCACGCGTGCTGCCATCCGCGGTGATGTTCTGCTTTTGCACGGACACGCCATTCACTAGCAACTCCACCGGCACCTCGCGCGAGCTGCCGATGCGTGCCCTTTCAATGTCCCAAAAAGGCTTCTGACCTGCCGGTGCGTTTTGGATCTCCGGACGCGGCTGCGTGTCCAGCAGCGCTGCAGCCTTGACGCTGACCTTCACCATGGCGGGCTTCGTGAGCCGCACCTCGCTGCCCTTCACCCCGAGCTCAGTATCACCTGCCTTGAACTCCATCAGGTGGCTCTTCCCATCGCTCACATAAGCACGGCCGGCTCGGATGCCCTCGCACCAGCCATCGTAGCTGAGCTTGTCATCCAGCTTCACATAGGCGCGACCCAGCCCCACGCGCTCGCCATAGATGCAGGGGAAGTCCGTCTCGCCGCTGATGCGCGTGCGGAAGCCTGCGTTCAGCGTGTGATACCAGATGTTCAGCTCCCAGGTGTGCGGCGTGTCCACCATGGAAAGGAAATCCACCGCCGGCACCGGCTTGCCCTCCGGCCCCTCCACCATGTGCGTGACATCCACGATGTACTCACACGCGCCGATGCCATTGAAAGGCGGGATGATATAGTTCGGTAGTTCATCCGTAACACTGGTTAGGCCGAGCTTGTACTGCTTGTCACGTGCCGGATCACTTGGTGCCAGCGGTTGCAGGCCCCAGCCGCTATGCGCAGGCCCCGTCAGCGCGCCCTGCTTCTTCGCCCACTTCAGCGTGTTCAGGCATAGCGTGGGCCAGTGCGCGGTGCTGTCGCCACCCGGATACATCTGCTCCTTGAGCTTCAGCAGGCAGAGATGCCCGCTCTTGTGCGAGCCAAACCCGCTCACCTCCACATCATAGCGCAGCAGAAAAGGGAAGCGCGATTCCTTGTCGTCCGTGCCTGTGAAGAACTGCTTCTGATAATCAAAACACGGCCCCCAGGTGAGGTTCGCGCCAATCTTGAGATCCTCGCCCTGGCAATGCCGCGCCATGTCCGGTGCATGCACACCCTGGGTCGGCACGGAGTAGTGCGCACAGCCTGCGGCATGGATGTGATGATCCCCGCTCCACCAGCCCAGCTTGCTCGGATCAATCCACCGCTTCACCTGAAACTTCAGCGTCGTGTTCTGACCCGAGATGGTGACCTTGCGCGCCTCAGGCAAAGACTCCGGCCCACGACGAAACACCACATCATACTCACCGTCCGGCAGCTTCAGTGCCTCACCATCACCGCGATAAATCTGCGGATGAAAAAAGAAGTCCGGCGCATGCCGCTTGATCTGCGAGGGATAGACACGTCCTGCATGATCCTTGATCAGCAGTTCGGCGATGCATGGCTTGCCGTTTTCATCCGTGATGGCCAGCTTCACCTCACGCGCAGGCTGGCAGTCAAAGAGCACGCTCGTCTCATTGCGAAAGCCCAGGTCCTGCGTGCCCTGACCGGTGTCAAAGCTGAAGGTCGCGTCACGCTTGCTCGCATCCCGGCTGTAGAGCTGGATGATCCGATACTCCACGCTCAGGCCGCTCAAGGTCGGCTGCATCGGCGCTGCCTCAAACATCTGCATGTCCAGCCAGCGCGCCGAGAGGGCAGGGGGCCCTGGGTCCTTTGGCTGCGCATTCGGAGCCACGGGCGGGGACCCAGGCACATACACCACCTTGGATTGTGGGCTGCTCGCCTCCAGCTTCGCCGTCACGCCCGCCTCATTGTCCACCCGCACCAGGTATTGCCGCCAGCCGGACTCATCCAGCACCGGCTTCGCGGCTCCTGTGACCACCTTCACCCGCTGCTCCGGGGTGATCGTCACGTGAAAGAGCGCATGGGCATCCAGCACTGTCTGAGCCTTTTGGACGGCCGCCGCATCGTTTGCGATGATGGCCGCCTGTAGCGCCGTGATTTCTTCCTTCGAAAAAGGCGTGCCCAGAGAGCTCGTGGCCTCCAGCAGCCTCTGCGTGGCCGCCAGGAAGGGCTGCGGCTCCACCTCCGCCCCCTGGGTCAAAGAGATCAAACTCAGGCACACCAGGAGGGAGAAAGGCGTTTTCATGCCCACTAGAACGCTCCGGTGCTGTGGAGGCTTGCTCCAGGCTGAGGCTCCCCGAAATCCACCCCCTCCGGCACAAAAGCTGCGGCTTGCCTCGCCCTGCCGTCGCGTCTAGCTCTCCGGCTCCTCAATTCCCCCGCTCTTACCATGTCTGCCAAGCCCACCATCATCTACACCCTGACCGACGAAGCCCCCCTCCTGGCTACCTTTTCGTTCCTGCCCATCGTGCAGGCTTTCACGAAGTCGTCCGGCATCGCGGTGGAGACACGGGACATCTCGGTCGCGGCTCGTATCCTGTCGGTGTTCTCAGACCTTCTTCCGGAAGATCAGCGCGTGTCAGATGATCTCTCCTACCTCGGCAAGCTCTGCCTGGAGCCGACGACGAACATCATCAAGCTGCCAAACATCTCCGCCTCCGTGCCGCAGCTCCGTGCCGCCGTCGCCGAGCTTCAGTCCAAGGGCTACAAGCTCCCCGACCTGCCTGAAAACCCGCAGACGGATGCTGAAAAAGATATCAAAGCTCGTTATGCCAAGGTCATGGGCAGCGCCGTGAACCCGGTGCTGCGTGAGGGTAACAGCGACCGCCGCGCTCCGAAGGCCGTCAAAGATTACGCCAGGGCTCATCCACACTCCATGGGCAAGTGGTCCGCAGACTCCAAGACCAGCGTCGCCACCATGGGCAAGGACGATTTCTTCTCCAATGAGAAATCCGTCTGCGTCAGCGAAGCCACGGATGTGAAGATCGAGTTCGTCGGCAAGGACGGCAGCACCAAGGTGCTCAAGGACAAGACCCCTCTCAAGGCGGGCGAGATCCTCGATGCCACCCGCATGAGCAAGACCGCCCTCGTCACCTTCCTCGGTGAGCAGATCGCCAAGGCCAAGGCGGATGGCGTGCTCTTCTCCCTGCACATGAAGGCCACCATGATGAAGGTCAGCGACCCCATCATCTTCGGCCACGCCGTGCGCGTGTTCTTCAAGGATCTCCTCGCCAAGCACAGCGCCGCGCTCGCCGAGATCGGCGTCGACTTTAACAACGGCTTTGGCGACCTCGCCGCGAAGCTGGAGAAACTCCCCGCTGACAAGAAGGCCGAGATCGAAGCCGACATCAAAGCCGCTTATGAAAGCGGCCCGGCTCTCGCCATGGTAAATAGTGATAAGGGCATCACCAACCTCCACGTCCCGAGCGATGTGATCGTGGATGCCTCCATGCCCGCCATGATCCGCGGCGGTGGCAAGATGTGGAATGCCGCCGGCAAGGAGCAAGACACACTTGCGGTTATTCCAGACAGCAGCTACGCCGGCATCTACCAGGCCGTGGTCGACTTCTGCAAGAAGAACGGCGCCCTGGATCCCAAGACCATGGGCAGCGTGCCCAACGTCGGCCTCATGGCCCAGGCCGCCGAAGAATACGGCAGCCACAACAAGACCTTCGAAGCTCCGGGCGATGGTGTGATCCGCGTCACAGACAGCGCCGGCAAGGTGCTCTTTGAACACACCGTCGAGCAGGGTGACATCTGGCGCGCCTGCCAAACCAAAGATGCTCCCGTGCAGGACTGGGTGAAGCTCGCCGTCAAGCGTGCCCGCGCCTCCAAGACCCCCGCTGTCTTCTGGCTCGACAGCACCCGTGCGCACGACGCCCAGATCATCGCCAAGGTGGAAAAATACCTCAAGGATCACGACACCACCGGCCTCGACATCCGCATCCTCCCACCCGCAGAGGCTTGTGCCTTCAGCCTTGAGCGCATCGCCAAAGGTGAGGACACCATCTCCGTCACCGGCAATGTCCTGCGTGACTACAACACCGACCTCTTCCCCATCCTCGAAGTCGGCACCTCCGCCAAGATGCTCTCCATCGTTCCCCTCATGAATGGCGGCGGCCTCTTCGAAACCGGCGCCGGCGGTTCCGCGCCGAAGCACGTGCAGCAGTTCCTGGAAGAGAATTATCTCCGCTGGGACAGCCTCGGCGAGTTCTTCGCCCTCGCCCCCAGCTTCGAGCACATCGCTGACAGCTTCGGCGTCGCCAAGGCCAAGGTCCTTGCGGACACCCTCGATGCCGCCACCGGCAAGTTCCTTGAGAACGACCGCAGCCCCGGCCGCAAGCTCGGCACCATCGACAACCGCGGCTCCCACTTCTACCTCGCCCTCTACTGGGCCCAGGCCCTCGCCGAGCAGACCGCCGATGCTGAGCTCCAAGCCCAGTTCAAGCCCATCGCCGCCGAGCTCACCGCCAACGAGCAGAAGATCGTCGCCGAGCTCCTCGCCGTCCAAGGCAAGCCCGTCGACGTCGGCGGCTACTTCAAGCCTGACCAAGCCAAAGCCGACGCCGCCCTTCGTCCGAGCGCGACGTTGAATGGGATTTTGGCGAAGGCGTAAGCTTCCTGGTTGTCCAACGCGCAACATCCGCTGCAATTCCAATGGCTCGCGCTCCCAGTTCCTCTAAATTGGGAGCGCAGGCCAGTAACGTGACGTTCAACCTGCATTCGCTAGGATGGGAGGCATTTCAGAACCTCTGTGCAAATGTCCTTCGAGAGATACTTGGACAAAATGTCACCAGCTACTCCTCAAGCAACGATGGCGGCCAGGATGGAACTTTTAAAGGGACATGGAGGAAGACCGCAAACGAAGCCTACTTCGGTTCAATTGTCGTCCAGTGTAAGTTCAGTGCCATTCAAGATGAGCACTTGTCGCTTTCACATCTCAAGGATGAATTGAAGAAAGCAGCTCGCCTTGCAGCCGACGGTCATGCAAACACATATCTGTTGATGACCAATGCCAAGGTCACTGGGAGTGCTTCTCTAAAGATAAGCAAAGAATTTGAGAGGCTCTCTGGTCTACAGCATTTTGATATACTTGGAGGCGAATGGTTAACCCGACAGATACTCGGCAGTAAAAAGCTATAAGCATTCCCTGCGTAGCTGGCGAGAATCAAGCAATTCAACGGAGCGAGGGGTTAAGGAAGTGCGGATTCCAACGGCGCCCCGAAGCATTTTCGACGATGTGGATTTGTAGCTATGCAGCTTTGTTGTGGGGCAATTCAGTGTGTTAAACAAACCAGGTGAAAAAAGCTTGAGAGACGCACTACGAGTAAAGGATCTTCTCCAATCTCTCCGCCAACCGATAACTTCGTCCCTTCTTCGAAGTATTGGCGACGATGAGAAATCCCGCTTCCACCCACTTCGCGCATTGATCACGTCCCTGGCGCAATGAGAGGCCGAGATAGTCGGCGAGTTCTTGAGCGGTGACGACTTGTTGCTGGGTGAACAAGCCCAACGCCTGACGTTGCAACGGACGTAACTCGCGCAGAATCGCAGCCTTGTCACGAGGTGCGCTCAACTCTGATGTCTCGGCACGAATGGCCACCTTGGCGAAGGCGTCGGACATCCCTTCGCAGAAGTATTGCACAAACCCGCTCACGTCTGCTTCTGCGCGACCGAGATGGTAGTTGTGGCTCGGGCCGACGGTGAGGGCATCATAGTAGCCGCGCAGATTGCGAGCGTAGTATTCCTCCAGCGAATAGATGCCCTTCAATCCATAACCACAGCGGTGAAGAATGAGCGTGGTGAGCAGCCGTGCCGTGCGGCCATTGCCATCGTAATAGGGATGAATGGTCGCAAACTGATAGTGAGCCAGCGCGGCGATCACTGGCACTGGCAGGTCACTGGATTCGATCTCCGCATTGATCCATGCCACCAGTTCCGCCATGAGCCCCGCAACCTCTTTCGCCTCAGGCGGCATGTAGGTGATGCTTCCGCTGCTGCTGTTACGGATGACATTCTGTCCGTCCCGATAGGGCGTGGCGCGCTTTTTGCCGTCAAAAGCCAGTCCATGGATGATTTGGATGTCTTTCTCGGTGAGTTTTCGCTTCAAGCTGGCCAGCACCTCAATCTCGTCAGCGGCCTTGTAGTAGTTCTGCACCTCACGCTCGTCACGTTCGCGCCCGGGAAATCCACCACCGCCCGCAATGACCTCTTCCACCTGCGGCAGGGTGAGCCGGTTGCCTTCGATCTGCGTCGAATAGTGCGTCGTCAACAGTCTCGCTGACTCCCGCAGAGACGCGATCATCTGCGGTGTCACCGGAAGCCGGTCCACCGCCACCCGTGACGCTTCGATGCCCATCAACGCCTTGGCTGTGGTCGGCGTGATCTGGAAATTCGGCTGGAAGGACATGACGCTCCAAATCTACAGTCCCATCATGAAAACGTCAATAAACTGTCATGAAAGCGTCGTTAAAGCGTCATGAAATGCTCTTTATAGTCTCATTTGATACTATCAAAAGCGGGGCGGCCTATGCAGGGCAGAAAGCCCGAGCCGCTTGACTCATCACTTGACTCAAACTTGAATTACTTCCCACGCATCACTTCCAAAGCCCCTCACAAGTCGCCAGCATGACGGCACGCACTTCAGCGGGCCCATGCTTCTCGCTGTGGTTATGGGCAAAGTTCCCGCCGGTGTAGAACAAGTGCCAGAGACCATCGCGCTGCACCATCGCATGCGGTGCGTGGAGGATGTAGCTGGCGGCGGTGGTGCCGGGGGCATCGCGGGTGACCCACGGTTTGCGATACGGCCTCTCCCAGGTGATGCCGTCCTTGGAGAAACACGGCTCGATGTCAATCGTCTGCGCGCCTAACCGATAATGCCCCAGCAGCCCAATGCGGCCCTTCTCCGTGTGCGTGACAGAGAGATAGTAAAACTGCAAATCGCTCGGGTCTTCCGCGTCCGGCATGATCACCCGCTTGCGATTTCCCCACCCCAGTCCATCCGCACTGGTGAAGCGATCAATCACCCGCACGAGGCCGGGGATGTTGTCCTTCGCCGCATAGCGCGGGTCATCCTTGCCCACACTATACAGTGCCACCGTGTAGAGCTCAAAGCTGCCATCGGGCAGTTGATACACATTCGTCGCGTCATTGGAGATGAGCTGCGAAGGCGCGAGAGACTCGCCTTCGAGCGGCTTGGCCTTGCGAGATGCCATCGTCGTCAATCCAATCTCCACCGCCACCTTGCCATCCACCGTGCGATCACTGGTATGGAAGAGACAGGGCGAGGCAGCATTCACTACCTTGAAGGCGCGGCCGTCCTCGCTGTCCGCCGCGAGATAGCGCACTGCGCCCTTGCCATGAGACCAGAAGTAGAGGCGCGTGCGGCCATCCTTCAGCTTCAACGGCACTCCCTGCACCGGCTCCCAGCCTTCCGGCATCCCACCGATGGCGAGAGCCGCACTTTTGTCCGGTTCTCCCGGTGTGCAGACCGCCATGGTGCGCCTCCATTCACCACCGACCCTGCCTTCATGATAGCCAATGTTCTTCGCCACACCCTTCGGCCCTGAAACACTCGTCCACACACGCCAGCGATCTCCATCCAGCGGCTCCACCGTGCTCGTGAAGTTCTGCACCCAGGCATTGGCAGGCTCACCTTGATGTCGAAACAGCTCCCCATGCTTTTTCCAGGCCGATGAGTCGACAAACGCCAGCGAAGGCTCCGCCAGCGCCCGCCCTCCAGCCATGAGACCGAGGCCCGTGGTGCCCAGATGATTCAGAAACGTGCGGCGTGTGAGGGAAGCAGAAGTCATGCGTCCGTCATAAACGCATGCTCTTGCCCACACCATTCGTCATGATGCGGGCCTCAAAGATTTCCGAACCGAGCCTGGGTCTTAACCCAGCACCTTCTTGCGCACGATCTCGGTCACGATCTTCGGATTCGCCTTGCCCTGGCTGGCCTTCATGGCCTGGCCGGTGAACCAGTTCATGGCCTTCTCATTGCCACCTTTAACCTCGGCCACCTTCTCAGGATTGGACGCGATGATTTGATCCACGATGGCTTCCAGCGCGCCGGTATCACTGACCTGTTCAAAGCCTTTGGCCTTGATGATGTCTGCCGCGCTTCCGCCATTGGCGAACATCTCGGCGAAGACTTCCTTCGCCTGGTTGTTGGAGATCTTGCCTGCTTCCACAATGGCCACGAGCTCGCTCAGCGCCTCGGGCTTCACCGGGCAGGCATTGATGCCGCCTTCGGTGTCCTTCAGCAGGCCGAGCAGATCATTGATGACCCAGTTGGCCAGCTTCTTCGCGGGCACTTGGGTGTTCGCAGCCACAGCAGCCTCATAGTAGGCCGCCAGCTCCTTCTCGCTCGCGAGAACGTCCGCGTCATAAACACTGCAGCCGTAGTCACTTTCAAAGCGTGCACGCTTCTCATGCGGTAGCTCAGGTACCTGTGGGCGGATGCGCGTCACCAGGCTCTCGGTGCGCAGCGGGATCAGATCCGGATCGGGGAAGTAGCGGTAGTCGTGCGAGTCTTCCTTGTCTCGCATCTTGGTCGTGACCCCGGCATCATCATCCCAGCGGCGCGTGCTCTGCACCAGCTTCTCGGGATTGCGGCCTTCCAGCACATCGATCTGGCGCTCAGTCTCGGCCTTGATGGCGCGGCGGATGGCGCTCATGGAGTTGATGTTCTTGAGCTCGATCTTCACGCCGAGCTCCTTCTGGCCTTCCGGCCGCACGCTGATGTTCACATCCGCACGCATCTGGCCTTTCTCCATGTCGGCATCACTCACGCCGCCATAGATCAGGATCTGCCGCAGGCTGTTTAGATAAGCGACGGCCTCCTCCGCGCTGTCGATGTCCGGATCACTGACGATCTCCATCAGTGGCGTGCCCGCGCGGTTGAAGTCGATGGTGGTAAACTTGTCATGGTGCGTGCTCTTCGCCACGTCCTCTTCCAGATGAATGCGAGTCAGCTTCACCACCTTGCCGGGATTTGCGATGCTCTTTTGCGCATCTTTTGGATAGGCCAGATCATACAGCGGCACGCCGCCGCCGAGGCAGAGCGGCAGGTCAAACTGCGTGATCTGGTAGTTCTTCGGCATGTCCGGGTAGAAGTAGTTTTTGCGGTCCCACTTCACCACCGGCGGCGTGGTGCAGCCGAGCATCATCCCGGTCAGGATGGTCTTCTCGATGGCGCCTTCATTCAAAACAGGCAGCGCACCTGGCAGGCCCAGGCAGGTGGGGCAGGTGAGGGTGTTCGGCTCCGCTCCGAACTCCACCGGGCAGCCGCAAAACATCTTGCTGCGCGTGGTGAGCTGGGCGTGGACCTCGAGTCCAATGGTGAGGATGTACTTGGGCATGGCGGGCCGCGATATTGGAATCCTCCGGCGCGGATGGCAAGCGGTGGCTGCGGGCTCGGATGAAGTTATTCAGAGCATAATCGTCCGCTGTGAACAGCCTGGAGTCGTTCGTGAGGCGCCAATTGCGGATCTCGGCACTTCTTCGCATCGCTTTTACCGAAGGTTCGAAACTTCATCACGAGACCCTAAGGTCAAGATTTGGGATGCCGTCGAGTGTCGGGATTGACAGCCGGCGGTCGCTCAGTTTGCACGATCTTCCTGGGGGAGATGAGACAAAAAAGGCACACGGCGTCGCTGGCACGATTCGTGCGTCTGAACTCATTGCTTGTTAAGCAAACCCAACTGATTTGTGCTGACCTGTCATCCATTCCACCACGAGCCCAGGACTTGGCGCCGGAGATCTCTCCGGAATGGTGGATTCACCCTGGTGGAGATGATGACCACGGTAGGCATCCTGCTGCTGATGATCTACCTGGGATCCAGCGTCTTCGAGAATCTCGGCTCGACCTCTCGAATGACAGCCGCGCAGATGCTGGTGGGCGCTGTGGAAGAAGCGCGCAGCGAGGCCATGCGCACGGGTAAAATCTCGATGATCGCCTTTCGTCAGAAGCAGGATGAGTTCGGCAAACTGGCCTGGCGCGAGTTCGGCGTGGTGAAGCACGAGGCACTTTCCACAGGTGAGGGGTGCTATCTGGATTGGCGCACGATTCCGAAAGGCGTCCTGCTGTGGACAGGCACCCTGCCCGGTGTCTCAGCAGGCACGAATGCACTCACCCTTCCGTCGAAGACCGCGCTGGATTATGCCATCCCAAATCTCTCGGGTGCGGCGGAGGATGTGGATCCGATCATCGGCGTCCTTTTTGGCGATCTGGGAGAGGTCATTTACCCTTCTGCCCAGGCTTCCGTGGCCGCGGACGGTAGCGCCATCCCCGCCGTGCCAGGACCCTATTATTTAGCAGTGGCTGAGGAGGCGCAGACGGCTCCCGGCATGACCCCGAGAAACTACCAGCTCATCGAGATCCGGCCCGCCTCGGGCCGTGCTCAGCTCCTGCCATGAACTTGACCCATCCCCGCTCTTCCTCACGCCTTCTCAAGGCGGGTTTCTCCCTGGTGGAGACACTCATGGCCACGGGCATCGTCTCCACCACCGCCCTCGGCACCCTGGCGCTGCTCGCCAGCTCCATGACAATGGGTGTCGACGGCCAGGCCCGCTCGAAGGCCATGATCATCGCCCAGGACATCTTCCACGATCTGCAGTCAGGATCCGCGGAACTGACACCATCCGTGCTGGATGAGCGCCAAACCAAAAGTGTGTGGCCGCTGCTTCCGGCCGCTTTCGCCATTCCGCGAAACGTGCTTCTCTTTGACAGCTCATCGCGCCCTCTGCCTGCAGGCCAGCAGCCGAAGGTTTCGGAGGCCAATACGGTCTACGACGGCGGCGCTTCCACGCTCGATGCCAACTGGCTCGTCGTGATTGAGGGAACGGAGCAGACCGACTTCACGGTAGATCCCGCGACTGGAGCAGCACCCACTTCCGGCATGGCCGTCGGCGCCCCGCAGATCGCCGCTGATGTGGACATGGCAGATTTCGCGCCACTGGGCACGTCCCAGTACGATTACCCAGCGGCTGCCGTCACGGCAGCGCTCGCCACTCTCCCCGTGCCTAAGACGGCTCTCACACAAATCACCATCAGTGTCGAGGCACCGTCGGACGCGCCGGCGCGTGCGCGCAAAAAGTATCGTTACAGCTTCCTCTGGAACCGCTGACCTCCGGCCCCCTAACTTGTTGTTCATCATGATCATGAAGCCTGCTCCTCACTGCTCCCGCCGCGGGCAAGGCTTCACGCTCGTGGAGATCCTGTGCGCCACGGCAGTGTCCAGCATCCTGATGGCGGCCCTGGCTTCCATGCTGGTCAGCAGCCTGGATGCGTACTCCAGCCAGGAGCGGCGTACGAACACGACGGTGGAAAGCCGGGCGGGTCTGGAAATGCTGCGAATGGACCTGCGCTCTTACTGCGCTCTGCCAGATGATCCGACCACGGCGGCGGATGATCTGCTCACGCGTTTCATGCATGTTCAGGCTGGCAGCCCGTATCTCTCAGACCGCTTCGCGTTTCTTCGTTATGCGAAGCCTCCCATGGCCTCAGTCACCCTCATGCCAGACTATGGGAACCTCGTGCTGGTGGCGTATGGCGTGGCCTTCACGCCGGATGTCGGGGGGCGCAGCAGCCCGAAGCTCTACCGGCGCTTGTTCACGGCGGATGAGACGTATGCGCGCCTGCGCGCCCACCTGAGCACGGGCGGGCCGCTGCTTTCCGAGACAGACTGGCAGACCATCACCAGCCCAGCGTCCGGAACTCCTGCGGGAGGTGCGGCTGGAACCGCCACGGCCGCTTCGGTCGCGGAGCCGGTGATCTTCCAGGTGGTGCAGTTCCGGGCCAAGCCACTGAGGACCCTCTACGGCGTCGCCGGAGACCCCACGACAGCTAATGGCATCGCGTCTCTCGCCAACAATCTGGTCTGGCCGGAACAGACATCTCCTGCCTGTGTGGACATCCTGCTGCGCGTGACGAACCGCGCCACAGCTGCCAAGCTGACCACCGCTGCCGACTGGCGCGGAGAAGGCGCCTTTAGCCAACTCTTGTTAGGCAGCGCCGCGACTCTCACGGATTATCGTGATGACCGTGAGGTCGAGACACAGCAGCTCCGCACCCATCTGCCACGCCCCTGATTCCACCTCATGACCCCACGCATTTCCAGCACCCATGCTCTGAAGGCTTCGCGGCAGCAAGGCTTCACTCTGGTGCTCACGCTTCTGGCTGTGGCGGCCATGCTGCTGATCGTGCTGGGCCTTTTCACCAATGTCACGAGCGAGTCTTCCACGGCCAGGCACTATAATGGGGCGGTGCACGCGCAGATGGCGGTGCGTTCCGGGCTTTCACGCGTGGAGACGCTCCTGGAGCGCGGCACCTGGAGTGATGACTATCTGGTCCTGGAGCATCCGCAGAATCCACCCACAGGCGCCTCATTCACTGAGGAGCAGTGGCGTCAGAGGAAGCCTGTGGTGACGCTCAGCCGGGCCAGGATCTCCGGCAGCACTGACGATGCGGACACCTATACCGCCACCTGGGAGCACACACCGCTCATCTCGGGTGTAGCTCCGCCTCCGGTTTCGGAAGGCACACCATCGTTTCCAACGACGGCGCTGGCAGCACGAAACGACCCCGTCACCGCCCAGCCTAACCAAACGGCTGTCCATCTCCCCAAGCGCCTGCCCTGGCAGGTGCCGCAGGACACTTTCTGGGAGGTCATCTACGAGGACCAGGATGATGACAACGATCCCGATACCCCGAAAGTCAGGGTGCCCGTGGCCCGCTACTGTTTCTATGTCGAGGACATGCAGGGCATGCTCAGCCAGGAGCATGCGGGGAATCCCGGCATTGACGGTCAGCAGAATGCCACCGGCGTTCTGACACGCTCCCATGAGCGCGAGCGCTTCCAGACGCTTGAAGACAACAGCACCCTGCTCATCAGTCAGCCGCGCCTTTGGTATGCAGGCCTGGCCCCCGGCCTGCGCACACCGGACGATGATCCGCTCACGGATGACACCCGCTGGGCCACCAGCCAGGCTGCGCTCTACAGTGTCGTCGCTCCCCTGGCCACGATCGACTCCACTCCGGTGGACAATCACTTCATGGCCGCCCGCTGGTTTCCCCGCACCGGTACGGCGACGCCTCAGTATGCCTCCCTCTTGTTAGGCCCGGACTCCTGGAAAACGGTTCTGAGCAAGGAGGACACTTCCATTCCCTGGAGCAGTTTCCTCACGCGCGAACGTGGCACGAGCACCGATGTCGGCCGCTTCACCGACGGCCCTGCCCGTCGTCTCGAGGAGAACACCGTCAGCGGTGTCCAGTCCTATCAGGAACTGCCACTGGTGCCCGTGGAGCCGGGTGTGTTTGCGCATCCCCGTGAGCCTCGGTTGAACCTGAACCGCATTCTCGCGGAACTTCAGGACACCGAGACGGCCCAAGGTCTGAGCCGCAGCCAGAAAGCAGCGCTGCGGACTGCTGCGGTCAATAAGATCGTCACGAAGCTGCAAAGGCATTTGACGGATTTTCAAGGCCGAGGCGCTGGCCTGCCCATGGGCGGAGCGGCCGCGTATCTCCAGAACCTGGCCGCCAGCATGATCGACTATGCTGATCTCGACTGCCTCCCCACCACGGATCCGGCCTCGGAGTTGAGTGATGATCCGGCGCAAATGATCGCCTCCGTGGATGCCGGCAATTACCGCGGCATCGACAGCTATCCGCTGGTGAATGAATCCTTCCTCATGAACCGCTGGCACGGAAGCACTCGTTCTGGAGACAGCTTCAAGGTGAAGATCTCGGTCCAGTTCTTCTATGAACTCTGGAACATGACCAACAGGCCGGTGACGGGAAGCTTTCAGGCGGAGTATTCGAACTATGCGAAGATGCAGATCGGCCCGGGAAACGAGCAGGTGATCAATCAGTTCGACAAAATCCCGGTGGGCAAATATGAGCCCTTGCTGGAGAATGGCGTGCGGTGGATGCAGCTTCATCCGGGCCTCACCGCGGGCGATCCCTACGATGAGGACATCGGCGGTGTGAACACCAACGTCTCGAATGTCACCATCATGCCTAACCAGCATTTGGTTCTCGGAAGCCGGCCGGTTATCTTCGAGTTCAACGGCGGGGATGCCATCATCAGTCCTGTGGGACCGGCGCCCACGCTTATGGAAGACTTCAGGAGCCACTATCGCATTCGCTTCAAGCCCTCGATCGTCGTTCAGGGACCCAGGCTCCTGGGTGAGAGCACCGTGGCTCCTGCGGCCACCCCCGACTGGGTCATCATGGATCGCACGCGGGCCCCGCTGGATCGCAAATCCCGCGGGGAGACCAGTTTCCGTAACAACACTCATAATTATGTCTCCAGCGCCACCACAACAGGCTTCGGCTATGTGCTGAACGGTGATCCAAACACCTTCCGGAACAATCTGGGGGACCCGAGAAGCGGCTTCCTCTTCGGGACTAATCTGCTGCAGGCTGCCAACGGCTATTCCGGCAATACCAGCCCTGGCGGCAGAAACATCCGCCGCAGCATAGGCACTGACAAATTTTATCGTGAAGCCATCGCTTCCAAGTGGCCGGATCGCGGTCATGACACAGGCACGCTGCCCTATGAATTCGCAGGCACCAAACCCGGTGGCGGCACGAATGGGGACCACGTGAAACCGACGATGGTGACCTCGGTCTATCCCACCAGCGGCGCTTCCCTCCAGGCCACCATGGCCCTGGCCCCGCAGCGCATCTCCAATGCAGGCCGCTACTTCAGTGTGACTGAGCTCGGGCATGTGTGTGATCCCTTGTTCATCGATCCCGATACCACCACACCATCGACTCAGAGAGAGAGCTCCATCTCAGACCGTGGCTGGATGATCTTTTGGGATCTGGGTGCTCGCTCCACGTCATCATCAGACTACTATGCCGGGGGCACCTTGCGCATCGGCAGACCGGAGTTCAGCCGCTGGCGCACCAATTCGACCACGGGCGGCCTAGCTGTTGACCGCCGGGCGGATGCCAGCGCGCTGCTGGATGTGTTTCATGCGGGCATCAGCACGGTGGGCAGCACGCGTGAAGGAGCGCGCGCCGCCGCAAACAAGCGTGATCTCACGGGCATGCTCACCAGCATTCAGGGACATGTGAATCTCAACACCGCTTCTCTGCACACGCTGCGCAGCTTATGCGCAGGCGCGTTCAAGCAAGGGACGATGACCACCGCCGATCCAGCGTTGACCGTGGATCTGCAGACGCCTCGCTCCACTGGCACCAGCCCGGCGGAAGCCGACCTCATGGCCGAGGCGATCATTCGCGGCCGCCCTTATCTCAGCCCCTCCCAGCTTCCCTCAAAGGCACGTACTGCCAGTGCAGAGGCCATTTTTGGCAAGCCGGAACTGTGTGGCGGCGGCACCACAGCCACCCTCTGGCATGATGCCGGACGTGAAGAGCTCTTTGCGCGTGTGTTCAACTCATCCACCACCCGCAGCCGTAACTTTCGCGTGTTCGTCACAGGTCAGTCCATCCGCCGGATTCGCGGTGGCGCTCCCGGCACTTTTGAGGTGCTAGCCACCCGCAGCCGCTGTTTCAATGTCCACGCGCACCCTGTCAGGCATCCTCAGACGGGCCTGATCACAAAGATCCAGATTATCTCCCACTATGAACAAGACCTTTGAGATGCTTCGCATCTTATTGTTAGGTGTTTTTGCCTTCGCCGGAACCGTTCGAGGCCAGGAACCAGACCCGGAGGCCTATCCCTGGGTCAGGCTGGCCAATGCCACGGGGCTGGACGGACGCATCCAGGTCCTGATCAAGGGACGCAATGTCAATCCGGAGGGTTATGAGAGCGGTGCTGTGACAGGGGCCTTCTCTCTCTACACCGGCGAGACGGAGTTCACCATCAAGCATCCGCAGATCGACGACACGAAGTTCATGATCAACCTCAATCCGAACGACCGGATGGCGGTCGTGATCTACACGGAACCTGATAAAAAACAAGGTGATGTGCTGAAGAAGCGCCAGGTGAAGTTCACCACGCTAAAGCGCAAGGCGAAGGGTGACAAGAAGAGCGCCACGCTGCTTTTCATCTCGCCTAACAAGGGCATCGACATCGGCATGAACGACGCGCCGGTCTCGCTGGTGGCCAATCAGCAGAAGGACATCCACTTTGCCCAGTCACGTGGCTCGCAGGTCGTGCTCACCGTGAGAGGAAAGCCGCTCAGGACGCTCGATATCGATGAGCCAGGCGACTACGCCATCATCGTCTTTGACAATCCGGACGGAACACAGGGATGCATCACCTTCAACAACACACGCATTTGATCGCCAGGGCACGCAGACTTGGGAGGCTGGCAGTGCTTCTGCTGGCGGGTTCAGTTTCCATGGCTTCAGCCTGGTGGGATGGCGGGCACAAGGCCATCGCCCTGATCGCGTGGGAGCGCCTCACGCCTGAGGAGCGCGCCTGGGTCATGGAGCGCCTGGAGCTCCACCCCACCAAGGCGGAACTCTATGAGCCTGCTTTCAAAGAAGAGTTCGCCAATGCGGAGGTGAGCACAGAGATGCGGCAGCGCTGGTTCTTTGGCCAGACAGCCGTATGGTGTGACCTCATCCGCAGGCGCGATGGCTACCCAAATGCTGCGGAGATTAATCCCAAGTATCATCGCGGTGAGTGGCACTACACCGATCTGCCCGTGTTTCCGAATGCTCAGGCCAAGGCGCAGATGAAGGCCGTGGACATCGAGCCTGTCATGGACTGGAAGCCCGGCATGCAGGCGCCGCATGAGGGCTTCAACTCCATGCACACCCTTCAGCGTGTGGTGCATGAGCTGTCAGATCCTAAGTCGGACAAGGCTGGCGCTGCCGTGAACCTGTGCTGGCTTTTTCATCTCGTGGGTGACACGCATCAGCCCTGTCATTGCGCGCAGTTGTTTGTGCCAGGAAAGCTGGAGAGCGGAGATCGCGGCGGGAACAGCATTCATGTGTTCGGCTTCAAGAACAGCAATCCAGGTTTGGAGAATGATGTGCTGCATTCGTTCTGGGACAGCCTCATGAACGGCTCGAAGAACGGCATCACTGACATTGCGGAGCGCATCTCACCTCTGAAACAAGAGCCGCAACTTTGGGCGCAGGCGGAGAAGCTCGCACCCATCACCGATCCACGCCAGTGGCTGCGTGAAGGTCATGCTCTCGCGGTGAGCGCCGTCTACTCACCCGCGCTGCTGGCACGTCTGGCAGCCGTGGAGCCTGTGAACAATCCAGGTCCCGGAAAGTCTGACAAGGTGATGATGATAAGCATGCCCTCGGGAGCGCTGGAAAGTTACATCAGCGATGCGCGAAAAGTAGCACGACAGCAGGTCGTCACCGCCGGTGTCCGCCTCGCTGAAGCGATCAAACATTGTGTCAAGGCATCATCAAAGTAGAGCATTTTGCATGATGTGGGGAGCGCCATGGAATGGGCCACGCATGCGCAGCATCCGTTGTCGCAAAATTGGTTGATGCATCACAAAAAAGTGAGCCACTAGAATTTCATGTCACGGAGATGGCATGATCCCCGCTGAACAACGCGCGGCCTGTGCCGAAAAAGTTTCCAGCCACGATTCTGCCCTGCGAGACCGCAGCAGTAGTCTCATGGAGAACACCCACCGCGACGTCTCCGACCACTCACGAACCTATGCGTATTTTGAAGTCTCTCCTGTCATGCTTCGGGCTTAATCGAACCACCTCGGTCCTCAGCCTCATGGTGCTGGGAGCTTTTCCAGCATCCGCTGCCCTTCAGCTCACCGGCACCCAATACACCCAGGACTTTAGCACAGTGAGTTCGGGTCTTCCAAGTGACTGGACAGTGCGCTCTGGAGCGACTGCGACGGCCCTCGGAACATCTGCCGCCTTCACCACCACGGCTGTGGAGTGGGGGAACACAGGAGGCACTTTTCGCAACTCAGCAGCGTCCACGGGACTCGTGTCCACGGAGTCGACTGCCAATCAAAGCGCTGCACCCAATCGATGTGTGGGTCTGCGTCAGACCGGTGGTCTCGGAGATCCGGGTGGCGCGTTTTGCTTCAACTTCAGTACCCTCGGTGTGACCCTGTCCACCCTGAGCATCGACATGCACATGCTCAGTGTGCAGACACGCTCCACGGTGTGGAGTGTGCAGGTGGCCACAGGTGCTGTGCCCGCTTCATGGACCACTCTCACCACGTATACAGATCCCGGCACTTTTGGTTCGACCGCGCTGAGTTTTAATGCGGCCCAGCTTTCCACGCTGAACAACAGCGCGGAGGTCTGGTTTCGTATCGTCGCTCTGGGCACTTCAACGGGCACGGGCAGCCGTGACACGGTGGGCATCGATAACTTCGCACTCACCTATGCTCCGGTCAGTGCTGGCTTGTTCTGGGATTCCAACGGCGCCACGGCTGGCGCTGGCGCCACCCCCGTCGGCACTTGGGGAACGGATGCCTTCTGGACCACCACTGGTGATGGCAGCGGCACGCCTGGAGCGTGGGTCGCTGGTGAAGATGCCACCTTCTCCGCCGGGCTTGATGCCACCGGGCCCTACGCCATCACGGTCAATGGCACTCAGAGTGTGGGGGGCATCACTTTTCAGGAAGGGCCCGTGACGCTGTCAGGTGGTATCCTAACCATGAGTGATGCCACGCCTATCTTCAATGTGGAGACAAGCCTGGCCACGGTCTCGTCGGTGATCTCCGGCACGAATGGCCTGCTCAAGTCCGGCTCTGGAAAGCTGGTGCTATCAGCCGTCAATGACTACAGCGGCACGACTTCCATCAGCGGTGGCACGGTGGAGATCAGTGCTGATACGGCGCTGGGAAATGTGGCGAACGCCGTCACGGTGAATGGCACGCTCAAGGTGACCGGCAGCCTCTCTTTCCCGGCCACACGCGCTATCAACGGCAGCGGCATACTCTCGATCCCGGCAGCTTCCCAGCTCGATGTGGCAGGCGCACTGACGATGACCGGCCTCACGCTAAATGATGGAGGTACGCTGAACCTCACAGGAACAGGCAACAGCGCCGGTGCCATCATCCTATCTTCTCCGGCCATCATCCAAGGCACGGACCTCAGCGTCACAGGCATCACCATTTCTCATGGGGCCGGCGCTAGCACCATCTCTCAGACACTGAACTTCGGCACCGGCACGCGCACGCTCGCCGTCGCGGATGCAGGCGCCATCTTGCAACTGCCAAACGTGCTCACGCTCGGTGGAGGCGGAACCAATCGTTTGATCAAGACCGGCGCAGGCACCCTGGTGCTCAACGGCGCCAACACCACGCTGAACAAGGTCGCTCTCGGTGACCAGACTGGACCCGTCCCAGGCGGGACGGTGAAAATTAACAACAAGGATGCTCTTGGCATTTCGCAGACCTTCCTGAACTACGGCACCATCCAGGCCACCGTGCCGCTCACCGGTGCGCAGGCTCTTCCAGTGGGCCTCTCCATCGGCGGACGTGATGCCACGCCTGCAGCCCTGACCGGTGAAGCCATGGATTTCGGCGGTGACACAGGGATCTTTGGCTCGGGAATCGCAGGTGACGTGCGCTTGAATGTGAACACGACTGTGAAATTTGGCGCTGCCTTCACCGGAGCTGTCACCTCCGCCAACCTCACAGGTTTCGCCATCGGCGGGACGGGCAAGGTGACCTTGGCCAGCACCATGACGGGCTTCCTGAATGGCCTCAAACTCAAGGACAGCATCACGGTGGAGCTGAACACTGCCGAGATTGGCGGAGCAGTTGTCACCGTCACTCCTGTACATGCTTTGGATGCGGGCACGAAACTCGTCATCGGCACCTTGGGCACCACACGCACCGTCACGGCTTATGCAGGTCTGAGTGGAGCCGCGACATCTGTCCTGCACTTTGACATCGGCGGTGCCGTGAGGGGAACCGAGTATGATGCTTTGATCCTGCTCAAACCGACCGCGACTACCGCGGGTGCCGTCAGCTTCGCGGGCAAGATCGATGTTGATTTCCTCGCGGGTTTCGTGCCGACAGCCGGGCAGAGCTTCGACATCATCGATTGGGATGCCAGCATCACGCCTAACTTTGCGGGTATTGATTTCAGCCTGCTGCCAGACATCGGCCCAGACCTCGCCTGGAATACCGGCACCTTCGCCACCACGGGCTCCATCAGCATCGTCAGCACGGCAGTGACCATCACGGACCAGCCTGATTCGGTGCTCGTCGCTCCCGGCCTGCCCGCGAGCTTCACCGTGGCCGCCACCACCGGCAGCGGCACCTTGACCTACCAGTGGAAAAAGGGTGAGGACATCATCGATGGTGCCACCAGCGCCACCTATGAGATCCTTGCGGCAGGTGCTGGAGATGTGGGCACCTACAGAGTCGTGGTCAGCAATGGCACTGCCTCAGTCACCAGTGATCCGGCCACGCTCTCGCTCTTCTTCCCGATCGATATCACTGCGCCGCCCCAATCACAGACCGTGGATCCGGGGGTGCAGGTGACCTTCAGCGTGACCATCACGGGCACCTCGCCGGCCTATCAGTGGCGCAAAGGTGGCACGGACATTCCTGGCGCGGTGAATCCCACCTACGTCATCGCGGCCGCCGCTGAAGTGGATGAAGGCAGCTACGACGTCGTCATCACCGGTCCGGGCATCGGCAACAGTGAGACGAGCGACGCTGCCACACTTTCGGTTAATCCTCCCGGCATTGTGAGCCTCGGCGGCAATGGCACTTACACCCAGAATTTTGATGTGATGGGCACCACGGCGCTCGCTTTCCCCAACGGATGGTATGGTTACAAAGTCGCCGGCACGAGTGCCGCGGCCATCGGCAGCTTTGTCTCTGCGCCTACCGTCGGCAGCGGCACGAGCACCACAGGCGCGCTCTATAATTTTGGCTTGGCTGGGGCGGCACCTCTGACCGACCGTGCGCTGGGATCTCTGGCCAGTGGTGGCTTCATCGGTGCCATTGGCGCCAGCTTTGTGAACAATTCCGGCTCTACGATTGAAGGCGCCAATGTGCGCATCTCTTTCCGGTCGGAGCAGTGGCGTCAAGGCACCACCACGAACACGGAGGTCATGCCTTTCGAGTGGAAGATCGGCGGCAACATCAATGACACCACTGGATGGACCGGCGCGAGCACCTTTGACATTCTGGAGATCCTGCCCGTGGTGACCACGGGTGTTTCGGTGGATGGTAATGGGGTGGGCAGTTTCGCCACCATCTCCCTCGCCAATCTCTCCGGCCTCACCGGCTGGGCCAGCGGCCAGACGCTGCACATCCGCTGGTATGATGCCGATGACACCGGCGGTGATTCCGCCATGGCGGTGGATGATTTCACGCTGGAGATCTCCGGTGTGGTTCCTCCGGCTCCGGCTTCCTTCTGGGATTCGAATGGCAGTGTCGCTGGTGCTGGCACCACGCCGACGGGTGTCTGGGGCACGGACACCTTCTGGAGCAGTAACGCCCTGGGTGAAACAGCCACCGTGGGCTGGCACGCTGGTGATGATGCCTTCTTCTCCGCAGGCAGTGATGTGGCCGGTGCCTTTGCAGTCACGGTGAATGGAGCCCAGGATGTCAGTGGCTTGATCCTTCAGGAAGGCGCGCTCACACTCTCTGGCGGCACTTTGAACTTCACGGATGCCACGCCGGTGGTGAATGTGCTCTCCACCAGCTTGCATGTGGGTTCTATTATCGCAGGCGGCGGTGGCATGCTGAAGCAGGGCCCCGGAGCGCTTGTGCTCGGCGGTGTGAACACTTTCACGGGCAACATCACAGTTGGAGCGGGAAGCGTGGAGATCGGTGCGGACTCCGCACTAGGTGCGGTGGACAATGATCTCATCCTCAATGGCATTCTGCATGTCACAGCCTCCCTGGATTTGCCGGACACTCGTTCCGTCACGGGTGGTGGCGGCTTTGCTCCAGCCGCAGGCACTGAGCTCGGCATCCTCGGTTCAGTCACCATGACAAGTGTGACGCTCGCCTCAGCTGGCACCGTGGACTTCCGTGGGGCCGCACCTGTGGTCGGCGCTCTGTCCCTCACCCACGCGGGTGTGATTCAAGGTTCGGCACTGACAGCGGGTGACATCGCCGCGTCCTACATGGGCGGTTCCGCGACCATCGAGAATAACATTCAGTTCGGCAGCGCCAATCACACAGTCATCGTGGCAGATGCTGCCTCATCCCTCACACTCTCCGGTGCCTTGACGCTCACCGGTGGTAGTAATAACCGGCTGATCAAAACCGGCGCGGGCACACTGGTGCTGAGTGGAGCCAATGTGGCGCTGAACAAGACGGTGCTTGGCTCTCAAGGCGCAATCCCGGTCACCGGCGGTAAGATCAGCTTCAACAATAAGGACGCGCTCGGCATCAGTCAGATGTTCTTCAACTACGGCACGCTGGAAGCCACTGCGGATGTTGTCGGTGCCTCAGCCTTGCCCATCGGGCTTTCTCTAGCCAGCCGCCCGGGTGCGGTGGCCACGCTGGCGGGTGAGGACATCGAGTTCGCCGGGCAGTCGGATCTCTTCTCCGCGACCGGGACCTCGGGGGACATCCGCATTGACGTGATGAACCACACGACCTTCACGGGCAGCGTGAATGGCAGTGTGACTGCCACGATCACTGGCTTTGTCATAGGGGGTAGCGGCACCGTGACCTTTGCAGGCACAAGCAGCTTGGCGGGATTCGCCGCGCCTCTGAAGGTGCGTGACAGCCTGACCGTCGAGCTCAACACGGACAGTGTCTCGAGCAATCTTGCTTTGGCTGCCGAAGCCATCGATCTTGCCGCAGGCACCACGCTGGCCATCGGTACGGAGGGCACCACCCGCAGCATCACCGCTTACAATGGGCTGAATGTCGTGTCAGGAGCTGAAATTCTCTTCGACATCGGCGGCACCACCGCTGGTACAGGCTATGACAAGCTCATCCTCGACAAGCCTTTGGGGGACACGATCCCCGCAGGCGTGCTCAGCATCGCAGGCACGGTGAAAGTGAGTTTCGTGTCCGGCTTCACCCCGGCTCTGGGGCAGAGCTTCGATCTCCTTGACTGGTCCGCCACAGCCACGCCGAGTTTCACAGGCCTCACATTGGATCTGCCAACGCTGCCGGGAGGCATGGAGTGGAAGACGGACACCTTCACGGCCACGGGGGTCATCTCCATCCGTGCCACCGTTCCTCCGATCACCAGCGTGGTGGCTGTGCGTGCGCCGACTTCCGATCCCCTCTACACCACGGACTCCGTCGCCTTTGATGTCACGGTCACCGGTGGAGCCCCGAACCCCGCCTATCAGTGGCGCAAAGGCGGTGAGCCCATCACTGGCGCGACCAACAAAACATTCAGCATCGCCTCTCTTGGGCTCGGTGATGCAGGAACCTACGATGTCGTCATCGATGATGGTCGCTCGACCGTGGACAGCAATGATCTGACTCTGACCGTGATCGATGGAGCACCATCAGTCACCAACCCCGCGTCCCGACTCGTGGTGGCAGGCCAGGTGGTGCCGCTGCAGGTCATTGCCACGGGCAGGCCGCCGCTGAAGATCCAGTGGAAGCGGAATGGAACAAACATCGCAGGCGCCACCGCCGCCACCTACAACCTCACCGCCGCGCTTACAAATGCCGGCAGCTATCAGTGCCAGGTGACCAACGCCGGTGGTGTGTCGGTCTCGACCAACCCCTTTGAGGTCGGTGTGATCACGGTGACCAACACCAGCTTCATCCTGGCCGATAAAAGCACGTCGACATTCAAGATTGCGGCCGCAGGCAACAATCTGAACATCAATTGGACCAAGGATGAAGGCGTCCTTCCAACGAACTTCACCCTCTCCGCTGACAAGCGCACCCTCACGGGCAAGGCCCTGGTCCTTGAAAACCGCGGCGTTTACGTGGCCACGGTCACCGCCCCAGGAGGAACTCTGGAAGCAGGCCGCTTCACGCTGGAGGTCTTCAATAACAAGCCGCAGATCGCCGCATTTACGTTGGAAGCAGGCATTGTCAGTGGTGATTACCTTTTCGACATCCCTTACAAGACCGACATCATCGGCATCACCCCAACCACCTTCGCTGCCACGGGTCTTCCGGCTGGTTTGAAGGTGGATCCCAAGACCGGTCGGATCGCTGGCAAGCCGACGAAGGCAGGCTCATACAAAGTCATCGTTTCTGCCTCCAACGGCAGAGGCAAGGCCGAGTATAAGGGCGTTGACAGCAAAGGCGTGCCTCTCACCATCGCCCTCCTGCCTACGGGTGTGGATGGAGCGTATGCAGGTCTCGTCGAACGTCATCCTAACATGTATGGAAACCTCGGCGCGCGTCTGGACATCACCGTCGCCACCACGGGCGGCATCAGCGGCTCCATCACCTTTGGTGCCTCCAAGCTTACTCTCGTCGGTGCCATGAACATTGATGTGGATGGCGTGGATCTGCCCTCGGCTCACATCGTCTTCCCGCGCAAGGGTATGGATCCTGTGGTAGTCGACTTCACGCTCGATGTGCCGAACAAAAAGGTGCTCAGTCCGCAGAGCATCGTCAGCATCGGTGCTGCAAGTGCCCCCATCAATGGGTGGAAGCAGATCTGGAAGACCAAGACTAACGAGCCAACGGACTATCGCGGTTACTACACCTTCGGTCTCGCTCTGCCGGATGAAGGTCCTTCAATAAGTGATGTCGATGTTCCGCAGGGCGCTGGTTACGGCTCCTTCACCGTCGCTGCGGATGGCAAGCTCACCGTCGCTGGCAAGACCCCGGAGGGTGAGACACTGACCTGTGCCGCCGTGCTCGGGCCCACTGGGCAGGTGCTCATCTACCAGACCCTCTTCACGCCGATCAAAGGCACGCTGCTCGGTGTGCCGGTGATCAATCCTCTCCTGCTCACCACCACGGATGACAACACCTTCGGCGGTGACTTGAGCATCTTCCGTCCTCGTGTGGAAACAGGCGCCGGCCGTGTCTATAAGAAGGGCTATGGCCCTGTCGACTTCGCCATCTCAGGCGGCCGCTACGTGGCCCCCGCGAAGAATGTGCGCATCCTGGGCCTGACCGATCAGCTGGATGACGTGCAGCTGATCTTCACCCAGGGTGGTGCCGGCGTCCCGGCTCCCGGGCCTAACGCCGAGTTTAGCATCAGCACGCTGAACAAGGCCACGCTGATCTCCGCCAGCAATCCGCGCGGCACCGCTTTGCCGACCCTCACTCCCGGCACTGGCGCCTTCAGCGGCAAGTTCAATCACGACGATCCAAGTCCGCGGGACGGCAAGCTGGTGAAGCGTCCAGTGACCTTCCAGGGCATGATGGTCAAAGAAGGTGCTGGCTACGTCGGCGTCGGGTACTTCCTCATGGACAAGCTTCCTGAAAATGGTCCTCCTGCCACCACGCCCACTACCTCTCCGAAGCTTTCCGGCCATGTCCTTCTTCAGCCTAAGCCCGCAGCGCCTTGATCGCTGCGGCCTGCGCGCTTTGGGCGGGCTGCTCCTCATGCTGTCCGTCGCTGCGTTGGGAGCCGCCGAGCCTGTGAACTACTACAACAGCACTGCCGGGCTCACCGGCAGTGCCTTGCGCACCGCCCTCAATACCATCATCAGGACCGGCCACAGCGTGGTCAGTTACACGAATGCGCGTTTCGCGCTCGAGACCATCGACCAGGACCCGCTGGACAGCACGCGCCTCATCCTCATCTACTCGGGTGAGTCCAAGCATAAGACGAACGACTGGGTCACCAACAACAGCGCGGATGGCTGGAACCGCGAGCACATGTGGCCCAACTCGTATGGCATTGACGACATCGGCGCGGCCTACTCAGATCTGCATCATCTCCGGCCCTGTGACGAAAACGTCAACAGTGACCGCAACAACAACTACTATGATGAAAGCGACCCGGGCTTCTCGGGCTATGTGAATCCCGCGAACGTGGAGGCGCCCCTTTGCACGCAGGACTCCAACTCCTGGGAGCCACCCCTGAATGAAAAGGGCGATATCGCCCGCGCCATGTTTTACATGGATGTGCGCTATGAGGGGATTAGCGGCGAGCCGAACCTTCAGCTCACGGACAACACCTCCCTGATCAACAGCTCCTCCGCCTACATGGGCAGGCTCACCACCTTGCTCGTCTGGCATTTCCTTGATCCTGTGAGCGCTGCTGAGAAGCTGCGCAATGATCGCGTGCACACGGCGCAGGGAAATCGTAATCCCTTTGTGGATCGTCCTGAGTTCGTGGAGCGCCTCTTTGGGGATGTGATGAAGCTCGGCATCACACGCAGCGGTGGCAATCTCCAGCTCCAGTGGCCGTCGCAGGTGCAGGACATCATGGGAGTGGTGGAGGAGACGACGAACCTCAGCAGCTGGACCACAGTCAGCGGCACGCCGGTGGTGGGTGGAGGAATCAAGACATTGTCATTCACCTTGCCAGCAAGCGCCAGGTTCTACCGCTTCAGGGTGATGCCACGTTCTGGTTAGTTGTCTGATGGATGTGTCAGCAAGCATGCCGAACAAAAGGTGCATCTGTGGCGAAATTGCCACACAAGCGTTCAACGGAATGGTCACAGTGAAGTGCGCGCATGAGGGGTGATTCATGCTCATGCATGAGGGGAACTCTCACTCCCCCGATATGACAGCCTTCCGCGCCTCTTTCAGTCTGGCATCCTTGTTGCTTCTTCAAGCCTTCACTCCGGGCGCGGCTCATGCGGGTGCCTTCGCGGCAGGCAATATCGCGGTGCTTCAGGCGGATGCCTCCGCGAGCAATACGACGGCATCCATCGTCGAACTGCATCCTTCGAACGCGGCGCAGACACCGACGAACGTGATCGCGATCGGTGGCACAGGCGCAAGCGCGCTGCGCTTTAGCGGCTCCGCCACCAGCACGGGCTATATGGCAAACTCAGCAGACGGCACCCGTCTGACCTTCACTGGCGTGAACAACACGAACACGAGCTCGAACGTGAACACGCTGAATCCGCGAGCTGTCGGTGTGCTCGATCCGGCAGGCGCCTTCACCCTCCCGACGACCTACACGGGGGGCTCGGGTGACCAGACGCGCTGCGCCACCTCGCTCAACAACACGGCTTGGTGGATTGCCGACCAGGGGGGCGCCTTCACAAATGGCAGCACCTCCGCCAGTCCAGCCGGCAACTTCCGTGGCATCAAGGCTTTTGGTGGCACGGTCTATGTGGCTCAGGCTTCCTCCACGAGCACCATCACCCAGGTGGCGACCCTGAGCGCGATCACGGGCGGCACCGTCACCGGCCTTGCTGGCATAACGAACAATGCCAGTCTTCAGGATTTTTACCTCATCTCGTCTGGTAGCAACGGCGCTGCCTTTGATGTTCTCTACACACTCTCGGCCACTGGAAACACTGCGGGCACCATTGCTAAATACTCCTTGGTGGGCGGCTCATGGACGGCCAATGGCACCTATACCACCTCCTTTGGTGGGTTCGGCCTTGCGGCGGCCGACGATGGCGTGGGTGCCGTGCTGTATGTCACGACAGGGCAGGGTGCGCTCACAGCCAACAGCGCTCTGCGCATCGCCGATGCGGCTGGACACAATGCGGCTCTCAGCATCACCCCGGCGAACAACGTGACTCTTTACACAGCGCCAGCGGGCAAGATCATCAAAGGTGTGGCTTTTGCTCCAGCGGCGGCCGTTGTCCCTCAAGCCCAGCTCATCCTTACTGAGATCAACTCCAATGCTGCGGGGGGCGACTTCTGGGAGCTGACGAATGTCGGCAATGCGCCTCAAGACATGAGCGATTGGAAGTGGATCGATGGCGGCCAGAGCCTCCCGGCACCTGCAGTGCAAACGTTCGCACCCGGCACGTCCATCGCGGCGGGTGAGACGGTGGTCATCATCACGGACACAACGGTTTCCACCACCTTTCTCGGTGCATGGGGACCTTTGACCGGGGTGCAAAAGTTTGTGGGCGGGCCCGGCCTCGGCATGAACGACTCGGTGCGTCTCTACGACAACAACGACACCCTCGTCTTCCACTTTACCTATGCCTCGGGTGGTTTCACGCAGAGCGGCGGCAGTGCTGCGGCTGGCGGCCACGCAGGTGCTTCGGCTGGTGGCACGGCGACTCATTCCGCCGTGATCGATCCTACCTTTGGAACCGACGCGGGGCGTCGCTACAAGGCGGCGGCGGCGGGTGTGAACGGTGGCTATGCCAACACCACCGGTGGTTCGAACATCGGCTCTCCAGGCGTCACAGGAATTGTTGTCGGTGGTGGTCCTTCCATCACGCTGACCTTGGGCGCCGCGCCTAGCTCCTTTTCAGAAAGCGGCGCGAATCCCGCGTCCACCGGCACCGTGACCCGTACAGGCGCCACGACTGCTGCGCTCGTCGTCAGCCTTTCCTCCAGTGACACCACGGAGGCCACCGTGCCTGCCAGCGTCACCATCCCGATTGGATCGGCCTCCACCACCTTTAACATTACGGCCGTCAATGACAGCTTCCCGGATGGCAGCAAGCCCGTGACCATCAGCGCCACCGCCTCAGACGCTACCGCAGGCACCACGTCCGTCACTGTGCAAGATGATGGTGACGTGGCGCAGAACAATCTCATGCTCACCGAGGTGCTCTCCCAGCAGGCCGCCACGGGTGTGAGTGATTTCTGGGAGTTGACCAACATCAGCGGCTCTGCTGTTTCCCTCGTCGGCTATAGCTGGCATGACATGGGGCGCTCCGCTGCCGCGGCCTCCACGTATGCGTTACCTCTCGGATCCAGCATCGCTCCGGGTGAGTCGGTCATCTTTACCACCATCACACCAGCTGCTTTCCGCGCTTGGTGGGGCATTGCCAATTCCGTGCAGGTCTTCCAAACCGTCGGCGCTCCTGGCCTGGGCCAGGATGACGGTGTGTCTTTCTTTGACGAGGGTGGCAATGAAATCTTCTTCTTCAGCTATGCGGCCGCTGGCTTCATCAAGGCCGATGGCAATCCTTCCACGGGCACACACTCCGGTCCGTCCGCAGGTGCTCCGACGGAAACTCAATCCACTGTCTGGGTGCCTTCTTCTGGCACCACCGCACCTCGTTATACCTTCGCCACAGTGAACAATCTCGGCGGCTTCGCCTCGAGCGCCAATGCAGCCGATATCGGCTCTCCCGGGGTGACCTCTGGGAATCCGACCGTGAGCATTGGCAACGCCTCTGTTTTGGAGGGTAATTCCGGCACCAGCACGCTCGCCCTCAATGTGACCCGGAGCGATACTGCTACTGTCTTCACGGTGAACTACGCTGTCACCGGCGGCACAGCCACCTCCGGCACGGACTACGCCACACTGGCCAATGGCATGCTTACCTTCACCGCAGGCGGCGCTGCCACTCTGCCGATCAATATCACTGTCAATGGTGACACCTCTTCCGAGCCCGATGAGACCATCATCATCACGCTTTCCAATGTGGTCAATACCACTGGCACCACCGGCATCAGCAATGCCGCAGGAACCGGCACGATCACGAATGACGACACCATCGGACCGCAGATCACCACGCAGCCTGTCGGCACCTCCATCGCCAGCGGTTTCAGTACCACGCTGTCTCTCGTTGCCACGGGCACACCTGCACCGAGCATCCAGTGGTATCAAGGCAGCACCGGCACCATCACGACACCTGTGGGCACGAACTCCAGCAGCTTCACCACGCCTGCGCTCACCACCACCACCAGCTATTGGGCACGCGTGGCGAACACAGGCGGCAGTGTGGACAGCAACACCGCCACAGTCACCGTCACGGCAGGCCCGACCTCGGTCGACCTGACCAACTACGTCCGCGTAGCGCGCATCAATCTGCCTGAGTATCGCCGCACCGCCCTGCCTCCAGGCACGGCCGCGCATAACCTTCTTTGTGATGAAGCCTCCGGCGTGGCTTACAACTGGGACACTGACACGCTCTTCATCTGCGGCGATGGCGGTCGCGCGATCACCCAGGTCACCAAGAGCGGTCAGCTGGTGGACACCATGTCTCTGGCCTTGAACGCTGCGAACCCCCAGGGCACCGAGTTCTACGATCCGGAAGGCATCACCTACATCGGCGGCGGCCAGTTTGTCTTCACCGAGGAGCGCGAGCGCCGCATCGTGAAGTTCACCTATGCCGCAGGCACCACGCTGACCCGTGCTGCCGCTCAAACGGTCGATCTCGGCACCTTTGACGACAACACCGGCACGGAAGGTCTCTCCTATGATCCGCAGACCAGCGGCACGCAGCCCGGCTTCATCGTGCTGAAGGAGAAGACGCCCATCGGTGTTTTCCAGACGAATGTGGACTTTGTCGCAGGCACCGCCACGAATGGCTCGCCGACCAGCGCGAACTCGACGAACCTCTTCGATACCACGTTGCTCGGCATGACTGATGTGGCGGACGTCTTCGCCTTCTCGAACCTTCCCTCGATGGTCGGCCAGCCACAGGCGGGAAACATGCTCATTATCGGCCAGGAAGATGCACGCATCCTGAATGTGAGCCGTACCGGCGCCATCCTCAGCTCGCTGCAGATCACCTCGGATGTCGGCAATCCCTTGAGCGCCGGGAACCAGCAGCACGAAGGCATCACCATGGACCGCGCGGGCATCATCTATGTGGTCAATGAGAACGGCGGTGGCAGCATCGAGTTCCCGCAGCTTTGGGTCTATGCTCCAGCCACCGCCACCAATGCCGCGCCAACCGCTGTGGTGCTGAACAACGCGGTCAATTCCCTCCAGGAAAACACCAGCACCGCATCTCCCATCAAGATCGGTGATATCGTTGTGACGGACGACGGCCTCGGCATGAACACGCTCAGCCTCACGGGAGCCGATGTCGCCGCGTTTGAGATCGCCGGCGGCTCTCTTTACCTCAAGTCGGGTGTCGTGCTCGATTTCGAAACCAAGACCAGCTATGCCGTCACGATCCAGGCGGACGACACCACCGTCGGCACCACACCGGATGCCACACTGAGTGTGACACTGACGATCACCGACCAGGTCGTCGAGGCACCCCCAGCTCCTGCACTGGTTGTCACCGAAGTGTCTCCATGGTCCAGCACACCCGCAAACAGCCCTCTCGGTGCGGATTGGTTTGAGGTGACGAATGTCAGCGCCACAGCCGTGAACGTCACCGGCTGGAAAGTGGATGACAGCAGCCCCACCTTTGCCAGCGCTGTGCCGCTGGTCGGCATCACCAGCATCGCTCCAGGTGAGTCCGTCATCTTTGTAGAGGGCACCGCCGCCACTGCGACAAGCTTGAAGAATAATTGGTTTGGCGCAAATCCGCCTCCTGGGCTTCAGGTCGGCAGCTACACCGGTTCCGGCATCGGCCTCAGCACCAGTGGTGATGCGGTCACCCTCTTCACCGCTGGCGGTGTGCTGCACTCAGGTGTGACTTTCGGCGCGGCAGATGCGGCCTCGCCATGGCAGACCTTTGACAACACGCTCGCCCAATACAACACCGCCATCTCCCTGCTGAGCGTGGCCGGTGTGAATGGCGCCTTCATCGCTGCGAACAGCCCGAATGAAATCGGCTCACCCGGCTACTCCGCCCCTGGCGTGCTTCGTGTCACCGAGGTCGCCCCTTGGAGCAGTGGCAACAGTCCTGTGGGTGCAGACTGGTTTGAGGTCACGAACATCGGCGCTCGTCCCGTGGACGTGACCGGCTGGAAGGTCGATGACAGCTCCGAGTCTCCCGCTGCCGCTGTGCCGTTGGCAGGTGTGACGAGCATCGCCCCGGGCGAATCCGTGATCTTCCTGGAGACAGCCACCCTGGCTGCCACGCGGACTGCCTTCCTGAACAATTGGTTTGGTGCTAGCCCGCCTGTGAATCTTCAGGTCGGCAGCTACGCGGGTGATGGCATCGGTCTCAGCTCTGGTAGCGACGCTGTGAACCTTTATGACACCAACGGTGTCCGACGTGCCAAAGTGTTCTTCTCCACCGCGCCTTCGAGCGCGCCCTTTGGCTCCTTTGACAACTCCGTCGCGGGTGAAAACGTCAGCGTCTCCTTGCTGAGCGCCCTCGGCACCAATGGCGCCTTCGCGGCTGCGAACAGTGCCATCGAGATCGGTTCCCCGGGCCTTCGTCAGGTCACCGGTCCCATGTCCTTCCCCTCATGGCTGGCTCAGAACGGCTACACCGGCACCCTGGGCGGTGACACGGACAATGACGACATCCCCGATCAGCTCGAATACTTCTTCAGCACCAATCCAAACAGCGGCAGTGATCGCGCTGGTCTCCCGCAGGTGGCCATGAATGGCAGTGACCTGGAGTTCACTTTCACTTACCTGACCGCAACGACTTCCGCAGGTTTCATTCAGAGTTCGGAAAACCTGGTGAACTGGGTGAATGCCACCGCCGGTGTGGACTATGAGATCATCACGCAGACTGTGAATGGCCCGGAGACCACCGTGCGCTTCCGCCTCTTCTGCAATCCCACGCCGACAGCGCAGGGACCTTTCACCTATCTCACACCCTTCACGGCGGATGTGGAGCGTGGCACCATCGGCAGCCTCACCATCACCAACCTTGGCATGGTCGGCGCAGGCCGTCTCACCGGCAGCCAGCTTGATGGCTTTGGCGAGACGATGGGCGCTTCCTCCGGCCTCTCGATCACGGGCTGGGGTTACAATGCAGGCTCGGGTCAGTTCAGCGGTGTCTTCAATGTGCTGCCGGACCGAGGTTACAACAGCGGAGCCATCTTCTCCAACTACGCCGCGCGTGTGCACAGCGTGCCCTTCACCTTCACGCCTTATTACGGCAGCACGGCGGTGGGCCAGACGCAGATCGTGCCGACCTACAGCACCACGACCAAGTTCACCTACCTTGATAACCTAACCACCAAGTTCACCACCGGTCTGAACCCCACGGGCGTGAGCACGATCATGGGCCAAAGCGTTGGCACCGTGGTCGCGGCCAATGGTCCTGGCGGTGCGCAAGAGAGCCTCATCAGCTTTGATGCGGAAGCGATTCATGTCTTCCCGGATGGCTCCGGTTTCGTTTCGGATGAATACGGCACCTACATCTGCCGCTTCAATGCCAGCAAGCAGATCACCAAGTTCATCCAGCTTCCCGAGTCCGCACGCCCGCATCGCCCCGTGGGCACGCTGGAGTTTGACTCCATCAATCCGCCGACCAATGGCCGACGCAACAACCAGGGCCTCGAGGGCATGGCGGTCACTCCGGACAACACACGCCTGCTGGCCCTCATGCAGAGTGCCCTCGTCCAGGACACCGGTGCTGGCGGCCAGGGCCGCTACAACACTCGCCTCTATGTCTATGACATCGCCGGTGCGAATCTGGAGAACCCCGTGCTCATCAGCGAGCATGCTGTGCAGCTCCCGCGCTATGACTTGAATGGCAATGGCTCGGGCCTCGACACCACCTCCGCGCAGTCCGAGATTGTGGCGCTCAGCAACACACAATTCCTCATGCTGCCGCGTGATGGCAACGGGCTCGGCAAAGGCACCACCGACCCCATCGTGATGAAGACCGTGGACCTCGTGGACTTCGCCAGCGCCACGAACATCCTCAATCTCCATGATGCCGAGGGTGCCCAGATCAGCCCCACCGGCACGCTGCGCACCAGCATCACACCTGCGAAGAGCACCGTGGTGATCAATCTGCTCTCCACGGCGGATCTCACGAAGTTCGGCTTCAACACCAACACCTCCGCGCCGAACCAGTTTACCGTCAATGAGAAGATGGAAGGCATGTCTCTCGTGCCGGACACCTCCACCACCAGCACGGATGACTACTTCCTCTTCCTGGGGAACGACAATGACTTCCAGTCCTCCGACGTCAAGATGATCGATGCCAGCGGCGCCCTCGTCAGCTACGGCGATGCCCGGGACCGCGGCATCACCAATGACGCCGTCTTCACCGCCTGGCGTATCATCATCACCCCGAACAACCGCAAGTTCTTCCGGGTGAATGTGAATCCGTGAGAGTGATGCGCGTGGTCGCGGGGCTTCATGGAGTGCGCTTGCGACGCTACTCTGTCTTTGCTGGTGTCGCAGGCGCAGGAGTCACCGGCATCGGCAAGGCCTTCGGGACATTGGGCGGTGGTGCTTTGACCGGAGCTGGCTTGGGTGCCTCTTCCCTGGGCTTGAAGGATTCAAAGACCAGCGCGCCCTTGAGGGCATCCACGGCACGCTCGATCTGCTTGTCGCCGAGATTGGCGATTTCAATGGCTGCGGCTTCACCGGTGCTGTGATTCACCCGCCACTTGGCCACGCGGATCTCTTCCTCGGTGCTCAGGACGGAGACAATGTTAGGCTCCACCCCATGCTCGTGAATGGTGCGGTGGCTTGGCGTGTAGTATTTGGCGATGGTCAGACGCATGGCGGCACCGTTTTTCATCGGGATGATGCTCTGCACGCTGCCTTTACCAAAGCTCGTGGTTCCGACCACGATCGCGCGTTTGAGATCCTGCAAAGCTCCTGCGGTGATCTCCGCGGCACTGGCGCTCGCATGATTGACGATCACGGCCATGGGATAGCGGCGCTGCTTTTTGCCCTCACGGGAGGGCGTGCGATAGGGCGGGGGATTCTGCGATGAGATGCGACCCTCCGTGGTGACGACGACGGTGCCTTCAGGCAGGAACTCGCCGCAAACAGCCACGGCGCTGTCCAGCAGGCCGCCGGGGTTGTTGCGCATGTCGAGCACGAAGGCCTGCATGCCCTGCTTTTCCAGTTCATCCAGAGCATCACTCAGGTCATGGGCGGTGGCCTGGGTGAACTCGGAGACCCTGGCATAACCAATTTTGTATTCACCTGCGAGCTTGGGTGTGAAAAGCATGGCGTCATGCACGGAGGTCTCGCTCAGTGTCTCGCGGATGAGGTGGAACTCGAGGAACTGCTTCGTGCCCGGACGGCGGATGGTGAGCTTCAGGGTCTCGCCCGCCTTGCCGCTGAGGAGCTGGATGGCCTCTGCCACGCCAACGCTGTCTGTAAGCACGTCATTGATGCGCACCATCTGGTCTCCCGCAAGGATCCCGGCATGGGCGGCGGGGCCGTCCTCACGGACGCTGACAATGGTGAGGGTGCCTTCACGCAGGGCGACGCTGATGCCAACACCTTCGGACTCATCTGCCTGCTCGCGCCGCAGGTCTTCAAAGAGGCTCTTGCCCATGTACTCGCAGTGGGGATCAAGCTTTCTCAGCATGCCCTCGAGCGCACCTTCGACGAGCGCCTCGTAGGTGATCTGCGATTCGTTGACGTAACTCTGGCGGATGGTCTCCATCGCGCGTGTCAGCAGCTCCATTTGACGATAGGCGTCATCTGGCGGCGGCTTCACGGATGCGTCTTTAGGTTTCTCTGCCGCAGGTTTCGACGGACCGGCATCGTCTTTGGGCGCGGTCGCGGGCTTCGTGGGACCGGGTGCAGCGGCAGGAGGTGGCGTGCTTGGAGCGGGAGTTGGTGGCGTGACGGCAGGCGTCACCGCACCGAGAGGTGATCCCGCGAGAAAGCAAAAGCTGAGGGCCAAAAAACTGCGCATGAGCGGAGTTTGCATGATTCTGAAACGAGGGACAGAGCAAAAATCGTGCGAGATGTGTGCCCGGGCGTGGCCCACGCTTGCGACATCGCCGGTCTGCGCTCACATTTGAGCGTCTTGCCTCCCTCGCTCTGCCCTGATTGCTCCCGCCCGCTGCCCTCTGGGTCAGCTGGGTTCTGCCCTTACTGCATGCTGCGGGGCGGCCTGGACACAGGGGAGATGGAGACACCTACCTTTGACATGCTGGACACGGCGCATGACCTGAAGGAGGAGAATTTAGAAACGTCTCTCATGGGACGCTACAAGCTGGGCTCGAGGCTCGGCGGCGGTGGCTCTGGCGTGGTCTTCAAGGCCCGTCAAAGCTTGCCCGTGCAGCGTGAGGTGGTGGTGAAGGTGCTGCGCGGTCAGGTGAATACCACGCCCATCATCGCACGCTTTGAGATGGAGCGGCAGGCGCTGGCCATGATGGACCACCCCGGCATCTCCCGTGTGCTGGATGCGGGTGAGACGGTGGACGGCCGGCTTTTTTTTGCCATGGAGCGTGTGGATGGCACATCCATCACGGCCTACGTGCGTCAGACCTCGCCAGTGCTGCGGGATCGGCTGCGGCTTTTCATCGCGGTCTGCGAGGCCGTGCACCATGCGCATCAGAAGGGTGTCATTCATCGTGATCTGAAACCTGCGAACATCCTCGTCTCGGTCGAGAATGGCGTGGCAAAGCCGAAGGTGGTCGATTTTGGTCTCGCCAAAGCTCTGGAGGCACGGGCGCTGGGCAAGAACGTCATTTTCACGCTGCATGACCAGATCATCGGCGCGCCTGGCTACATCAGCCCCGAGCAAGTAGAGCATGGCGGTGCTGCCGCGGATGTGCGTGGGGATGTGTATGCGCTCGGCGCTCTGTTTTACGAGATGCTCACCGGGGTGGCGGTGGTGGATCAGAAATCACTCATCGGGAAACCTATGGATGTGGCTCTGCGTGCGGCCACAGAGCAGCCGATGGTCCCGCCCTCGGCGCGGGATCGTGCACTTCGAGGTGATCTGGATGCCATCGTGCTGAAGGCGCTGGCGGTTGATCCGCAGAAGCGATACGCGAGCGCTGAATCCCTGGCCTCAGACGTGCAGCGCTACCTGGATGACTGGCCGATCAGCGCCCGTGCGCCTGGCTTCTTTTATCTGATGGGAAAGCTGGTGCGGAGACATCGCTGGGTCGTGGCGCTGAGTGCCGCTGCTTTGGTGGCTGCCGCGCCCGTGGGTTGGTCCTCTTGGCAAAGATACCGCCAGCAGTCACGTGAGCATGCCTTGGGGGTGAAGCAGCAAGCCGAGCGCCTTCACGACAACAGCCGGAAGTATTTTCAAGATGCCCGTCTTTTGAGCGAGGAAGGCCATCATCGCGAGGCCATCGCCCATCTCGCCTATGCTTTGCGTGAGGATCCTCGGAATGGCACAGCCGCCACGTATCTGGTCTCGCTGCTCGCGCAGGCGCACCTGGGGCATCGGTCATCCGTGGACTTGAAGGTGAAGCCGGGCTGGGAGCATGTCATGCATGTTGCGGTGAATGCACGGCATCGTGTGGCATTGGCGGTGTGCGGCGGTCAGCAAGAAAAGCCGGACCTCATCATGCGCTGGAGGTTCGATGCTGGTGATGGCACTGAGAATGCGGCGACTGAATTGGGTCTGCCTGCGGAACTGAAGATCAGCGCGGTGCAGACGAGCTCTGACGATGAGTTTCTCATCCTCGGATTCACCGATGGTTCACTGGCGCGCTATGACATCGGTGCGGGTGCCTTTTTGCAGTTTGAGGACAAGCTGGCGGAAGGGGTGGGAGCGCTCGCAATCAGCGGCGACGGCCAGTGGGTCGTGGCTGCGGCAAACCCAAAGTCGGGTGGTGCGGAGACGAGGCTGTGGGACGTTGCCAAAGGAAAGCCTGCCGCCGGGATACGCCGTCTCACGCAGCCGGTGGAGAAGCTGGTCATGGATGAAAAAGCGCGGAAGGTCATCGTCTCCCACGGGCGCGGTCTCTCACTCTTCGATCCGCAGGGCACGGATGCGATCCAGGTACCTCGTGAAGTGTCAGAAGGATTCATTTCCACTCTGTCCGTGAATGCGCAGGGCACGCGGGTGGCCGTGGGGCTGTGGAACGGGCGCATCTTGGTGTATGATGCCGTGGATCGCCTGCCTTCCCTCGGCGAACCTCTCGTCTCCACCGCTCCGGTGACGGACATGAGCTTCAATGCGGATGGCGAGGTGCTTCTCACTGGCGATTCACAAGGTGTGGTCATGGCCTGGAGCGCCCGCGAAATGCGCCCGCTGGATGCTGGGGTGAAACTGAATGGCAGCATCAGGCTCTGCCGTGCCCTGGAGGGCCAGCAGCCGATGAGGCTGGCCATCAGTGAGCTCGGGGATCTGCGCCTCTGGCGACCAGATGGACAGCCTGCGGGAGCTCATCAGAGCCGGCATCGGGTGGATCTCTGCGCGGCAAGCCGGGATGGCAGCCTAGCCATTGATGTGAAGGCCCAGGAGGCCGGGCTGGAGGTCTGGGAATTGCATGCACGCATGGTCCACCCACGTGTCTGGAAGGAGGCTGTGCCAGAGGTGCCTGGCTGGCTGGCGGTCTCCGCCTCGGATCCGGAGGATGCCGATCTGGTCTTGAAGGGTAAGGAAAGGACCTTCACCAGTGATATGGACCGCCGGGTCCGTGTGACGGAGACGAGCAGTGGAAGACAGATCTGTGGTGATTTGCATCATGACGCACCGGTCCGTCATCTGGCGCTGACACCAGACGGAGATTTGCTCATCACCGTCACCGCGGATGGCACGCATCGGGCCTGGGATGCGCTGACGGGAAGTCCCCTGATGCCCCCCTTCAGAAGCGGTGATCGCGCCACCCGCGTGCAGTCTCAGGCGGATGGCAGAACTTACCTTTATCGCCGTGACGACGGCGCGTGGATGCAGCTTCCATTGCCTGCGCGTCTGAGTGAGGTCCCTGCCTGGTTTATTGACTTCGCGGAAGCCCGCGCCGCCCATCAGCTCCGTCCTGATGGCACCACCGTGGCCGTTCGCCGTGAGCGGCAGCAAGAGATCGTGGCCGCCTTGCCGAAGACTGATGAGAGCGTTTTCGCCAAGCTTGCCCGTTGGCTCATGAAGCGGGCTTCCGAGTGGGAAGGGTGGCCGCAATAAGAAGCCGACTGGCAGCTGGATCAGGCCTTTCGAGGCCGGACGATGAAGATGATGACCGTTCCGATGATGAGCAGCAAAGCCAGGGCTGCACCGGCCGGGATGAGCCAGTCTGGAAGCGCCACTTCAGACGGCGGCGCGGGCCTCTTCGGCTCCTGAAAGATGTCTTCAACGGCGTAACCCGTGTCATAGAGATAGTCCGGCTCACCCATCGTGAAGGGAACCTGTGTCATCAGATCATCCTGCGCATAGGTGGCCTCGATGCTGCCTAGCGGGCCGGTTTGCTGCCAGATATCGAAACCGAGCCACACATCCGCCAGCACCGGCTTGGCCTCCTGCGTAAAAACGAAGTCCACATAGCGCACCGGATAATCCGCCTCGGCTGCGACGTATTTTCCCTCCACAGCAGGCCACACGCATTCAAAAAACCCCGCTGTGCCCAAGGTGGCCTCTTTCTCATTCACCTGCACCTGGATGTGCTTGTTCAAATAATCGAGCACAGCAGTCCTCGCAGACTCGATCTCGGGCTTGTCGATCTGGCGGTCATTGTTCGTATCGATGCCGGGCGCGAAGCGTGTGAGGTTCAGCAGGTTGAAGGTGAAGCGCATCTCCACCCGCTGCCGCTTCACCTTGACCTTCAGATAGCTGATGTCTGAGGGATGCGCCCGCGCGGCAGGAATGACGAATGCCGAAGCCAGAATGCCGAAGGTCAGCAACACCCATCGAGAACAGCGGCGGCGGGTCATGCACAGATCACTTCACTTTTTCAAGCGTGCCGCAAAAGTCCGGTGAGCACCTTTGCCGAGGTGTTTGTTCAGACAAGAGAGCAGCGCGGCGGCGTCTTCACGAATGAGCGCATCAGCATCCAGCACAAGACCTGGAAACACACGGCTGTGAAACAACCCTTCCTTGTTAGGCGGCAGACGCACGAACTGCTCATCCTCCAGCACGAACCAGTCGACCACACGGTCCTCCGTGCGCCAGACGAGATACTCCTGCACGCCAGCGCGGCGATAAGCGGACAGTTTGTCATGGAGGTCCAGGGACACGCTGCTCGCGGCGATCTCCACCACCATCTCCGGTGCGCCATGGATGTAGCCATCCTTGCCGATCTTGGCCTGACCACCCTGCTCGATCATCAGCAGAGCATCCGGCTGCGGCACGTTGTCCGCATCAAAGCGGACGGTGGAATTGGCCGCCACCCGGGTGCCGGGCGTGGCCGCCATGAAAGTGATCAACCAGCCCTGAACCAGGCTGTCGGATGTGCCATGCTGTTTGGCGCGGACGGGAGATGCCATATAAACAATGCCGTTGATCAGTTCTGCCTTCTTCAGTTCCGGCATCGCCTCGAAACGCCGCAAAAACTCGGAGGCGGTCAGCCGGTCCCCCGGTTGCAGCACAGGCGGCTCCACGACAGGGACCCGCCGGCGCGAGGGCCGCTTGAGGGAGCGTTTGGAGACGATCATGGCAGATGGAAGATAGGCCTTGTTTGCCGTCTGGCAATCGTGGCCTTCCTCACAAAACAAGCTGGAAGTCCTGCCCCCTGTGCCACGTTCTCTTCCGCCCCATGAAACCCCTCCAACTTCTTCTTTCTCTCAGTCTTCTCTCCTCAGCCGCCTTGGCCGCCGACTACTCCCGTGTCATTTTCGCCGATGACTTCTCAGGCGAAGGTTTCGGCAAGGCCTGGGGCCATTACAAGAGCTCAAGCGTGGTGAAGGACGGTGTCCTCGTCGGCATCACCGCACCGACCTCCGACCACAGCGCCGTTGATAACATCCGTCTCGAAGGCGAGCGCGATCTGGAAGTGACGGTGAAGTTCCGATTCGTGAGCGACAAGGCGAAGAGCTTCAATGTCTGGTTCGACGACAAGAACTACAAAGGCTCCCATGCAGGCCACGTCTGCCAGGCCACGATCAGCCCCAGCAGCGTGCAGGTCGCGGATGCCAAGACCGGCGGCTTTGACCTCGCCAACGGTCTCTATGACCGCAAGAAGGCCAACCAGCTCACTGAAGATGAAAAGAAGATGCTCGCCACCAAGGTCCAGCGCTTCCCGGTGAAGGTCACCCTTCA
This sequence comes from Verrucomicrobiota bacterium, assembly GCA_040387935.1. Lineage (GTDB taxonomy): Bacteria > Verrucomicrobiota > Verrucomicrobiia > Verrucomicrobiales > Verrucomicrobiaceae > Prosthecobacter. Next base: position 67,035 of record JAZKCU010000009.1, read on the forward strand.
AGACTGGCACACCCTCGTGGTGCAGACTGAGGGCGATGAGATCCGCGTGAGCATCGACGGCCAGGCTGTGGGCAGCTTCAAGTCCGAAGGCATCAAGCACGACACCAAGAGCCTCGTCAGCCTAACCACGAATGCCGTGGACGTGCACTATGACGACTTCAGCCTCAAAGGCGTGGCCAAGCCCTGATTGAGCATGCGTCTGCTCGCGGCCATCCTCTGTTTCATCACACTCAGCGCTCCCGCCGAGGAGCGCTGGGTGTATCTGGACAACGGTCACGTCCGCCTCGGCGTGAACATGAGCGCCGGAGCCTGCGTGGGCTGGTTCTCCCACTCCGGCTCCAAGGACAACCTGCTGAACGCCTATGATGTGGGCCGCTATCTCCAGCAGTCCTACTATGGTGATGCGGACGGCAGCGACTGGAACGGCAAACCCTGGCGCTACAATCCCGTGCAGGGCGGCTCATGGAAGAACGAACCCGCGCTGGTGCTGGACTCCCGTGACTCACCTAACGAAATCTATGCCAAGATGCATCCCCGCCACTGGGCCACGGGCGCGCTGCTCCAAGAGGTCACGCTGGAGCAGTGGCTGCGCGTTGACGGCGGTCTGGCAAAGCTGAAGTTCAAGATGACTTACAGCGGCGGCAAGGAGCACAAACCCTATCACCAGGAGCTCCCGGCCCTCTTTGTAAAGCCTGCGCTCGACACTCTGGTTTACATCAGCAAGGACGGCCAGCTCACCCGCAAGCAGCCCGGCTTCCCGAATGAGATGATCCAGTTCAGCGAACCCTGGCTCGCCTGGGTGGATGCCAAAGACAGCGGCCTCGGCATCTTCTGTCCGCACGCCAAGGAAGCCACCACCTACCGCGTGCGGGAGGGAAACAAGGGCGATGTCAGCTACGCCGCCCCGCTCCACACTTTCGCCCTCAAGCCCGGCCTCGTCTTTGAATACGAGGTCGTGCTCGCCATCGGCACCGTGGAGCAGATTCGCAGCGTGTTTGGGAAGTTGCGGGAAGCCTCAGGCTCCCGGTGACGTGGCCTCGGCTTCATCCTGAAGATGTGTGCGGCCTTTGTAGAAGAGAGACACGATCATGAAGAGCACGGTCGTCACGGCCGTGACCTTCATGAAAAACCACCAGTAGTTCGCGCCGCCGAGATTCGCCGCTGCACCAACTTTCTCGATGTAGGCATTCACTTTTGCGGTGAAAATATTACCCAAGGCCACGGACCACAAGTCCAAGGACATGATGAGAGATTTGAGACGAGGGGGTGCCTGAGTATAGCTAAACTCCAGGGCCGTGATTGAGATCAGAACTTCCGCGCTGGTGATGAGGAAATAGGACAGGATCTGCCAGCCAATGGAGGGGGTGAGGCCACCGCTAATCTGCTGCTCAATCCATCCCGCGACATAGATTGCCGCCAACGTGAAAATGAAGCCGGCTCCGATGCGTCGCAAGGGAGTCAACTTCACAATTTTGCCCAGCCTTGGATAGATGAGAAGAGTGAAAAGCGGAACAAGCAGAAGAATACAGACGGGATTGACGAACTGCATCTGTGCTGGATTAACCTCCCACCACAGAAGTTTTAGGTTCATCTTTTTGGCCTGCTCTACCCAGGCGGTGGCACTCTGGTCGAAAATACTCCAAAAGGCTGCAATGAGAATGAAAAGAGGAATTAACCCCGCAAGCGTGCGAAGAAACGCAGGGTTGCAGAGGTCCTTGATGAAATTCTTCCGGTCTGCTTGCACATGTGCAAACGTATTGCGTCCCATCCAAAACAAGCCCGTAGCCAGAAGCATTAAAAGCCCAGGAACTCCAAAGGCCACATGCGGCCCGTACCATTCCAGCAGCTTGGGTGTCAGCAGTTGCGATATGGCAGCTCCGATATTGATCGACAGATAAAACCAGTTGAACGCTTTGGTGAGTAGGTGGGCGTTCGTTCGTGCGAACTGATCACCCACATGAGCGGAGACACATGGCTTGATGCCACCGGCACCAATAGCGATTAGCGATAGGCCGACGACGAGGCCTGAGCGTGTGTTGTCGAATGCCAGGACCAGATGCCCGAGGCAATAGATGAGCGAGAGCGAGATGATCGTTCTATACTTACCCAGCCAAAGATCCGAGAGAAGGGCGCCAAGAAAGGGGGTGAAGTAGACGGCCGCAATAAAGGTGTGAGTCCATTCATTGGCTTTCGCAGGGCTCATCAAGTCCGGCGCTCCACCATGGGTGGTAAGAGCCGTCGTCATGAAGGTATAGAGCAGAGCCCGCATCCCATAAAAGCTGAACCGCTCCGCCAGTTCATTGCCGATGATGTAGGGGATGCCGGGCGGCATCGTGGTCAGGGAGGCAGGAGAGGTGCGGTAGGACATGATCGGAGGCTCGGAGGGGCGGAGAAGAAACGGGGACTTCCTGGGATCGTTTGAGAAAAAGGTTTTCTGCCGGGAAAGGAAGATTTTTCCCGGGGCAGGCCCAGATTCCTGGCAAAAGCTGCGAAAATGAACAAGCCGGCTATTTCCCCCGGCAGGCGAGGTGCCTGCGGCGGCAGTTTTTTTTCATCCGGGGCATGGGCCTGGAGAAAAGGTGGCTGCGACGTCAAGGGACTTAATTTCTCCCCTCAAAACTCTTCACCTTGCTGCCGCTGGCACGTCTCGCTAACTCAGCGGTTCCAACCCGGCGCGCCGCGCCACAACCCTTTCCATTTCCCCATGTCTGCCGCTGCTGAACTGAACATCAATGTCGCCCACGTCGAACGAGTCGCCAAGGAACTGGGCATCAAGGCCATCCAGGTCGGGGCCACGGCCAAGCTGCTGGCCGATGGTGGCACCGTGCCTTTCATCTCTCGTTATCGCAAGGAGGCCACCGGCATGCTGGACGAGGTGCAGATTCTGAATGTGAAGGAGCGCATGGAGCAGCTCGTGGCATTGGATGACCGCCGCGCCGCCATCGTGAAGTCCCTGGAGGAGCGCAAGCTCATGACAGACGTGCTGCGCGCGAAGATCGAGAAGGCCGAGACGATCAACGTGCTGGAGGACATCTTCGCCCCCTTCCGGCCGAAGCGCCGCACCCGCGCCACCATCGCGAAAGAGAAAGGCTTGGAGTCTCTTGCCGACTTCATCGAGGCAAACATGCTCACCGCCGGTGCTGATCTGGCGAGCGAGGCCGCGAAGCTGGTGAATCCAGATCACGAAAACGAGGAACTGCGCGTGAAGGATTCCAATGACGCTCTATCTGGCGCACGTGACATCATCGCCGAGCGCATCAGCGACAATGCCGAGGCGCGTGCAGCCCTGCGTAAACTGTTCGCCGATCAAGCCACCGTGGTCTCCAAGATCATGTATGGCAAAGACAAGGACACAGACGTCGAGGCGCAGAAATTCCGCGACTACTTCGACTGGACCGAGCCGCTCAAGTCCATCCCCAGCCACCGCATGCTGGCGATCCGCCGTGGTGAGAAGGAGGGCTTCCTTCTGATGCGCATCCAGCCGCCGGAAGAGACTGCCGTGCAGATCATCACGCAGATGTTCACGAAAGGTGGCAATGCCTGCACGGAGCAAATGAAAATGGCCTGCGCGGACAGCTACAAGCGCCTGCTCAGTTCCAGCATGGAGACCGAGTTCCGTCTCGACTCCAAGAAGAGAGCGGATGCCGATGCCGTGAAGGTCTTTGCCGACAACCTGCGCGAGCTGCTCATGGCCGCGCCTCTCGGCCAGAAGAGCCTTCTCGGCATCGACCCCGGCTTCCGCAGCGGCTGTAAAACTGTGGTGCTGGATGCGCAGGGCCAGCTTCTCTTCAATGACGTGATCTACCTGCTCGGCGAGGGCAACAGCCTCATGCACGCGAAGACTCTCGTGCTGAATTTGATCGAGCGCTTCAAGATCGAAGCCATCGCCATCGGTAACGGCACCGCCAGCCGCGAGACCGAAGGCTTCATCAACAAGATCGGCGTGCCAAAGCACATCCCCGTCATCATGGTGAATGAAAGCGGCGCTTCCATCTACAGCGCCAGCGAAGTCGCGCGTGAAGAGTTCCCGAACCATGACGTTACCGTGCGTGGCGCGGTCTCCATCGGCCGTCGTCTCATGGACCCTCTCGCTGAGCTCGTGAAGCTGGATCCGAAGTCCATCGGCGTCGGCCAGTATCAGCATGATGTGGATCAGAAACAGCTCAAGGACGGCCTGGACAACATTGTCATCAGTTGCGTGAACAACGTCGGCGTGGAGGTGAACACCGCCTCAAAGCAGCTGCTTAGTTATGTGTCCGGCCTGAACAGCACACATGCGGCGAACATCGTGGCCTTCCGCAATGAGAACGGTCCCTTCAAATCCCGCAAAGACCTCATGAAGGTCCCGCGCCTGGGCGACAAAGCCTTTGAGCAAGCCGCAGGCTTCCTGCGCATCCGTGATGCCGGTCATCCGCTGGACTCCAGCGCCGTGCATCCTGAGCGCTATCCTCTCGTGGAAAAGATGGCGGGTGACCTCGGCTGCACCGTGGCTGATCTCATGGGGAAGGCCGACCTGCGCCAGAAGCTCGACCTGAAAAAATACGCCAGCGCAGATGTAGGCCTGCCAACTCTGCAGGACATCCTGAGTGAGCTTGCGAAGCCCGGTCGCGATCCACGTAAGCAGTTTGAGGTTTTCAAGTTCCAGGAAGGTGTGAACGAGATGAAGGACCTGCAGGTGGGGATGAAGCTCCCCGGCGTGGTCACCAACGTCACTGCCTTCGGCGCGTTCATCGATGTTGGCGTGCATCAGGATGGTCTCGCCCACGTCAGCCAGCTCAGTGACAGCTTCGTGCGTGACGCAGCAGAAGCCGTGAAAGTGGGTCAACGAGTGATGGCCACCGTCATGGAAGTGGACATCCAGCGCAAGCGCATCGCCCTCAGCCTGAAATCGAAGCCCGACTTTGAGCGCAAGCAGGGCGGCGGTGGCGGCGGACCGCGCCCCGCAGGGCAGGGTGCTGGTGGCGGTGGCCAGGGCGGCCGCCCCGGAGGCTTTGGTCAAGGCGGAGGCGGGCGCTCGACCGGCGGTGGCATGGGCAATCCTTTCGGCGGCATCGGCGGCAGCAACAGCGGTGGTGGTGGCGACTGGTTCAGTGCTGCCTCGTCCAAAGGTAAGAAGTAATCACTTTTGGTTAGCGAAGGCACGGAACGCCCGTGCCGGGTCGACACCGCCCTCTTGTGCGCACTTGGCCGTGTCGCGCCCGCACGAGGCGGGGCTTTTCACGGCGTTTGTTGTCCTGCCATAAAAGCACACGAGTTTCATTTCAGCCTCGTCCGCCCCAAAAGTGGCACCGTGTAAAAACAGAACGGGCCGGGATTCCGTCATCCCGGCCCGCTGCGGTTTAGTCTTGAGTTCTGCCTCCTCAGGCTCCCGGCAAGAGAAGGCAGATGGCTCAAAACAAATCTTTGTGAAAAGCGACCTGAAATGTCAGACCGCAGGGCCGGAAAACGGTTCAAACAATCGGAAGATTTTTTGTCACAAAGACTCATCAACCCAAGCAACCAACTCATTATCAACGAGATACAGGCCGCAATTTATTTTCGGCCGCCAAGGCTTCAGCCATCTGCTCAGCGGTGATTTCGAGATCCAGGGTGCCTTTTTCCTCCGGCCACCAGAGGTCCAGGGTCGATTCCGACACCCACTTCTCCAGAGACAGCCCGGAGATGTCCATCTGCGCCCTGGGATGCGGCAGGGTGAAGTTGGCGCGGCGAGAATGGCCGCTGAGGAAAACAGCGGGCTCAGGGGAGGTTGGATCCTCCCCCTCCTGGCCCACGCTCACCTCCCCCAAGGCCGGACTGTGGAGCACGGCCATAAAGTTTTGCTGCGGCAGATAACCCAGAGGACGAATCCGCGCACGGCGGCCCTCGGGCACCAGCAGCGGGAAGCGATGCTTGAGCGTGCCTGAGAAAAGGATCTGCCCGCCGTAGGACGGCACATCGAGCATGCCTAACCGAAAGTCCAACCGGTAGCCCGGTGTCGGAGACGCGACTCGAATGGGTTCGCGGATGGCCTCTCCCAGAGGTCGGGAAAAGACCCGATGCATGCGTGAGATGGCCACTCGGAGCCGCCAGGGCTTTTCGGCGGCCTTGGGCTCCGTCTTCAGCGTGTGCTTGAGCACTCCAGCCAGATTCGGACCACGCGGATCATCCACAGGATAGCCCAGCCAGAGGCTCCCAGGCGGGTAGTGGGCGGCCAGCGCCTCGGTGTGGTTCTCCGTCATCCAGCGCCAGAGCTGGGACTCGATGCCCGTGGTGGTGTTGACCGAGGTGTAGTCAGAGGAGATCACGCCCTTCGGAGGCCACGGGGCTTTGTCCAGGCTGACCGGCGCCAGGGCAATGACGGAGGCCACATGATCCGGGGGCAGGCCCACGAGATGCAGCGAGGGCCACAGCACCTGCCCGCCGGACGCGGGCGCGCTGCCGATGTGCAGGGAAAGCGGTGTGGTGGTGTAAGCCAGCCTCGGGACCTGCCGCCAGTCCCAGCCCCAGGCAAACGGCAGCGCGCACGCAGTCGCACCACCTAACAAAAGACATGTCCACGAAAGACGGCGGCTTGTCCGAACACTCTGCAGCCACCACGAGGTCAGGGCTGAGAGGATCAGCACCAGCGCGGCCACGCCGGCACCGCAGAGCATCTCATCACGCTGGCTGCTCAGATTTCTCGTCGCCACCACGAGGCCGGTGATCAGGACCAGTGCCAGGAAGCCGAGCGCCGTGCCCTCGCGCATGCTCCGGGCATGGCTGAGCAGCGCCGCGGTGAGCGTGCCCAGCAGCGCCGCAGGAAGCAGGGTGCCCATGGCCACGCCAAACCACTCCACCGCGCCAAAGCTGAAGCCCCGGAACTGCGGCAGCGCCTGGAGCACCCAGGGCAGCAGCAGCGTGAAGGTGAGGAACAGCAGCTTCGCGCCCCACACCGTGGCCCGTCCCACCGGACGTGTGTGGGACATGACGTCGGTGTTGCACGGTGCATCTGCGCGCACGGAGCGGCCGATGATGAGCAGGGCCAGAAACGCCGCAGGTGTGAGGGTGAGGTCTGCCAGCGTTCCGGGCTTTTCCTCCATGGATGCCAGCGCGGCACCGCCCAGCAGCAGCCATTCCACCACCACAAGCCAGCGCTGAAACTGCCACTCGTGCCTGATCTGATGCCAGAGGCGTGCCAGGGGGGGCGCGCATAAAGTGGCGCGGGCGGCGCCGTCACGCACCGAGCTCAGGCCGTGCATCCTGCCGGCGGTCATCGCTGAAGTATCAGAGGTCATGGCATGCGGGTGGTTGATTGAAAAAAAATGATTATTGGTTAGCCTGTGGCACCCAGAGCATCTTCTCCGCGTCATAGCGGAAGCTCTCCGGGGTCCAGGCACGGCAGTCGCGGATGAACTGCGGAAGCTGGCGGTGTGTGATCTTCTGACCAAAGAGGCTTTCGTGAGCCTCCAGCAGCGCGCTGGACTCCCAGGTATTCACCTCACGGCTCAGGCCAATGGCGCGCAGACCCCAGCTCAAGGCAGCGCTGTCTCCCATCAATGCCTGCGCAATGATGATGCGGAGCTCACGATCCGAAAAGCGGACTGTGAGGCCGAGCCCGCCGTATTGGCGGCTCACCTCCGCCGCGGCTTTTTCACGATACGCGGGATCCTTGCAAAGATAGCGGAGAGCTTTCCCGGCAGGCCGCGCAGAGAAATTGCGCCAGGCCTTTTCCAAAGACGGCTCTCGCGATCTCAGCACGGCGCGCATGGGATCATCAGAGCGTGTCTTCAGCATCTCCACCACGGCATCGGTCATCCTCTCGTTCCCCACATCCGTGAGCCAGAGATCCGACTCGAACTTCTGGGTCGCGCCCGGCCAGTCCGGCAGCACCACCGCGCGCTGGTAGATGGGCTGCCCCGGCCGCCGCTCAAAACCAGGGACACCGGCCAGCACCAGCGCGGATCTCATGATCTCATAGCTAAGCGCGCTTTCCGTGACGAAATTCAGCCGCTGGACTAACTCAGGATGCTTCAAAAGAAACGGGGCCACGAGATCCGCCACCTCGCGGTCATCTCCCGGCCACACGAGCTGGCCCGGAGGATCCTGGTGCCGGCGCTGATCATAGGCGGCTGAGGCAGTGTAGACAGAGGCGACATAGCGCGCGGCCTCCTCGATGGGTGCATCGGCTGAGGGCGCACGGCGTTGCCTCACAGCGGCCAGGAAGCGGGCGCGCGGATTCTCCCGCTGATGCAGGGCCGTGATGCTGTGAAGACCGCCCAGGGAGAAAGATCCATTTCCTTGCAGGCTCACGTCCTTCACCTGCACATGATGCCTGGAGGTGCCAAGGTAGTCCGGCTTCATCCAGACAAGCTGCTGGCTTCCCAGGTTCTGCTCCGTCACTCCGGTGCCGGCTTTCAGCACCTCTCCAAAAGTCATCTCCATGATCATCTGTACCCAGCCCAGGCGCATGGCACGCCAGTCGTTCCTACCCTGCATCGAGTTCTGCCAGAGCAGCTTTTTCCCCGGTGCATGCAGGGTGAGCAGCGGCTGCGCAGGCCACATGGCATGACGGTCGCTGAGAGTGCGCATGGACTGACGGACGAGCAGGGTCACCTGACCCGGAGATGACTCGCCCCTCGCTCCCACATTCTTCCTCACCTCCAGCACCTCCAGCTCAGCCTCGGGGGACAGGATGCGCGCACCGGCCTGCAGAGGCGCACGCCCCAGCTCGCGCAGCCGCGCCCACACGGCGGTCAGGTGCATGTCCACATCCACCGGCGTCTTTAGATCTTGAGGAATCTCCATCCTGGAAAACGGGAACTGTCCGCGCCCGGCCATCGGCTTCATGGCCAGGATCTCCTCCCGCCCGCCTGCATTCAGCGCGCCTGACAGCGAATGCTCGAATAACCAAAGGTTAATCATGTGAGGCTGGTTGGTCCGTGTCTTCTCGGGCGGGAGCATGGGGAGCGCACGCCCGTTTTGAGTGATGATCGTCTTGCTGCTGGTCCAAAACGGCATCACATCCCGGGGCAGTCCGTCCATCTCAACAGCGGCAGACACGTTGAGGAGGCTGCGGAGCTGGTCATCCACACCTTCCGTGAAGCGGAAGCTTTCCGCGCGCATCACGGGTGTGTGCGCCTGCGCCAGCTGCTGGATCTGCGGCTGTTCCAGAGGCTCATCAAACGGGTTCTTTGCCAGCGGGGAGACAGCCAGCCCATACGTGATGAGCAGCAGCAGCGCGAATGCGGACAGCCTTTTCACCACATGCCAGGGATGGCGCTGATGCCAGAGGAGAAGCAGGACCATCGCAGGCCCGATCCACCAGGCAGCCTGGATGAAACGCGCCGGCTCCAGCACCGGAAGGGTGCGCCAGGAGGACTCGATGGAAAGGTGCTCAAACACAAAGTCCACCACGGTGCGGCCATAGCTCGCGCCCCACACGGCGAAGAAGACGACGAGCGCCATGTAGATCTCCCAACCGCGAAAAAGCAGCGCGGCGGGGATCACCCAGAACGCCATGGATGAGGTGGCCCAGAGCTCCTCCGCCATGCCCAGGCCCACATCAGACCACGGACGATGCTGGAGCGTCAGATACAGCCCCGTCTCAAGCGTCATCGGCAGCATGATGAGCACCAGCCAGACCAGTCCACGAGAGGCCACCAAGGCATGGCGTGGCAGCGGACGGGTGCGCACAAAGGCCGCGCCGCCCTCCGCCTCATCCTCCGGTGCCGTGCTGAGCGCCACCCACCAGCCGATGATCCACAGTCCCGTGGCGAACAGCATGTCCGCGACCATCGTCACCCCCTCCGGGTCGAGCGGGAGGATCCACTCCATGTTGAAAGCCAGATCGGCCAAAAGAGCCGCCAGAAACACCAGCCAGCGCGGCCAGAGATAGCGAAACTCTTTGTTAAACTGATGGAGGACGAGGTTCATGGGGATGCCTGATTTTAGATTCTTGATTCCTGATTCCCGAATCGGGATTCGCGTTCCTTGATTCAGGAATCAGGAATTCGTTAGGCTTACTTGCCTTCCAGCCGGTAAGCCCGCGCGAGGGCGACAAAAATCTCCCGCAGGCTCATGGGGCGGACCTGCGGCGGCTGGCTGCCGGGGACGGCAGCGCGAAGCATGGCGGCAATGGATTCCTCGTCAGCGAAGCGGCTGGCGGTGAAGCGTAGTGTGCGTCCGGCCTGCTCAGCATGCAGCCAGTCCAGCGGGAGATTCGCAGGCATGCGGGTCTCGTCCGGGAGCACGGCCTCGATGTGGCGGAAGCGGTTTTGCAGGCTGTCGCTGGTCTCATCGAGCGCCAGCTTGCCTCGGTTGATGATGGCGATGCGATCGGCCAGGCGCTGCACTTCCTCGATGTCGTGCGAGGAGACAAAGACCGTCCATCCTTCTTGTTCAGTGAGCTCCAGCAGACCGCGGATGAACTCATCACGCACCAGCGGATCCAGGCCGCTGAAGGGCTCGTCCAGCATCACCAGCTTCGGGCGGTAGGCCAGGCTGCTGAGCAGCGCGGCCTTCATGCGCATGCCGCGTGAGAGATCCTTCAGCTTCGTGCTGCGCGGCAGGTCAAACTGCGTGAGCAGCTGCTTCTCAAAAGCCGGATCCCAGTTCGGATACAAAGGGCGGCAGTAGTCCAAAAATTGGTTCACCGTCATCCACAGCGGCAGCTCCATGTTCTCGGAGACATAACCCAGTTGGGTGAACTGCGCGGGACCGAGCTTGCGCGAGTCACAGCCCAGCACCTCCGCATGGCCGCTGTCTGGACGGTGCAGGTTCAGCAGGCATTTGATGGTGGTGCTCTTGCCTGCGCCATTGGGTCCGAGGAAAGCGGTCACCTGGCCCTCCGGCACTTGGAGGCTCAGGCCGGCCACGGCTTCGGTCTTGCGAAAGCGTTTATGCAGATCGGTGATGGTGATCATGGTTTGCTGAGGCTTTTGAGATGCTGGATGACCTGGTTCAGGGTGAGATTGAGATCTGCGGCTTCCTTCAGCAGCGCCAGGCACTCCGGCGTGATCTGCGTGATGCGCTCCGCCACATCCGGCTGGTCCGGCACCGTGACGACCATGCCAATGCCAGGCCGTGAGGCGAGCCAGCCCGCGTCCTTGAGCTGCAGCACCACCTTGTGCGCCGTGGTGGGGCTGATGCGCAGCTCCTGGCTCAGCGTGCGCACGCTGGGAAAGATGTCTCCTGCCCGCATCTGCCCCGTCAGGAGCGCCTTGCGCACGGCCAGAAGGATCTGGTCGGACACAGGCGTGCCGTCTTGGAGCTGAATGGAAAAAGGCAGCATGGGCTAGGTGTTCTTAGTGTAACAGCACGTTTGTTACACTGGCAACCAAAATCTTCATTTCATGTTCTTTGCCTCGTTTGGCACCGCCGGAAGTTGACTGTGGTTTACGGTTGTTGGCGATAGCTGACAGTCGTTTTCCAGACGGCCCCGGAAGTGGCTTGGCAAGCCATCGTCAACAACGGTCAACCACTGTAAACAACCGTCAACGGCTCCTGACGCTCCTCCTCGCCTAACGTCGAATGCGCCAAAGCGGCGTGGGCAGACGCTCGCTGGTGAACCACAAGGTGGAGTTGTCAGCATCGTAGCACACCGCTTCCATCTGCGATGTCAGGGGCACCTCGATGATGCGGGACTCTTTCACCAGCACGTCCTCAATCTTCTCATCCGCCTTCAGGCTCCACTCATGGATGTCACTGTAGGTGGCGATGGCGATGCGCCGGCCATCCTGGGAGAAGGCGCCGCCCGTGGTCTGGCTGGCATCCAGCGGGCGCTTGCCCAGGCGATGGCGGTTCGGAAACTCGATGTCCGTGAGCCTTTGCAGCAGCCCGGGCACACCGCTGACCAGCTTCTCCGGAAACAGGTAGAGGGCGCTGTGGCCGTCATCACGCTTCGTCACGATGTAGATCCGGTGCGTCAGCGGATGCACCAGCAGGGTCTCGGCATTGTGACGGCCGTCCGGATACTTCACATGCCACACTTTCGGTTCGGCAGACATCTCCTCCTTGCCCGCATCTTCCGGCAAAGTTGGCTCGGGGATCTCATACACGGTGACGGTGGGCCGCACGCCCAGGTTGTCGCCAATGTCCGCGACGTAGAGGTGCGGGGTGCCGTCCTCTGCCTTCGCGGAGGCCATGTCCTCCCAGTCAAAGTTCACCGCGTTCGGGAGGCGGATTTTGCCACGGGTCTTGCCCGTGTCATCGATCGCATACACGCAGGGCTCGCCGGAGGAGTCATTCAGCGTCCAGAAGATTCCGGGCTCACGCAGGCTCACGGCCAGGCCGGAGCTTTCGTTAAGGCGCTTGTCCTGCAGCACGGCCACGCGCTCGGCCTGTGGTTTCCCAGCTTCCTGCGCATGCGTGAGGCAGACGAGGGAGAGGGCGAGCCCGAAGATGAAAGTGGCTGTCTTCACATCAGCCAAGACTACGCACAGGACCGGGGATTAGACGATTGTAATGGAAGTTCACACGGTTCTGGAACCACCTCCAGGTGCCGCCGGGGCGGCCGCCATCCATGAGGAAATGCGGGCAGTTCTTGTGCGGGTCCTTGATATAGGGGCTGCGCCGTGGCCAGTGGTAGTGCGGCACCACACCGCTGAGCGGGATGTTATAAGTATACATCAGGTAGGCGGCCAGGCGGGCCGTCTTGTCGATCGTCAGCCCTATGTCGTTGCCACGGTGCTCGCACATCTCGATGCCGATGCTGTAGTTGTTTCCCGGGCCGTCGAAGTCAGCGTGCTCACCCTGCTCGCGGCAGGGCAGGTGCTGGATCGCCACATTGGACTGCACCGTGAAGTGCCAGGTCAGGTAGCCGATGCGGTTCCCGCCCTTCCGCTTGGTGGCACGCAGCGCGCCGCGCTTCAGCGCCAGGGCGTGGTTGTAGGCATCACCCGTGTAGTTCTGCGTGCTGTGGATGGTGATGTATTTTGGCTTCATAGGCCGGTAGATCTTCCTCCCTGCCGTGCCGGACTTGATGAGGTCCGGACGCACACCCACCTCACGCAGGAGCTGCTCCGGAGTGACCCGGGGGAGGGCGGCGTCATTATACCGGGCCTCCCAGGTGGCGGTGCGGGAGCGGCCGGCGGTGATGGGGCCGCTGCAAGCCGTGATGATCACAGTCGCGAGCAGCAGGGTGGGTAGGACGAGGCGAGCCCAAGCGTAGTTCATGCGCGCGACTATGGGGTCTATGGGAACCTTTGCCAACACCCACGCCCATTTTTTCACCTACGACTTCAGGAGTAGTTCGGGAGCGGCTGGCGGGGTTGACAGGCTCACTCTCAGCCGTCTAGATGAGAGTTTGTCAGAGCGGCATGATTTCTGCGTTCTGATATCCCTTTCCCCCCCATCTGCTGTTGATCATGTTGTCCTGGAATCGCCTCCTCTCCCTCCCGCTCTGCATCTGCGCTACTCTGCTCTCCGCCTGTGCCGCCCAGCCGACAGGCGTGAAGATGGGCGGAAATCCTGGCGGCGGCTACTATGCCCCGGCCACCGTGGCCTCCTACCCGGTGGCAGCACCGGTGGTCTATGATGGCGGCCTGGAGGTGGGTGCGGAGCCCATGTTTGCCGTCTCCGGCGCGCCATCCATCCGCGCCGCGTCTTATCTGCTGATCGATGCGAACACGGGCAAGCACCTCGCCAGCCGTGCGTCTGAGACGCCGCGGGGCGTCGCCAGCACGCAAAAGATCCTCACCGCACTCGTCGTCCTGGACGCGGGAAATCTGGACCAGCGGGTGACCGTGCAGTCCTCCGATGTCCGCGTGGAGCCCACCGTGCTGGGCCTGCGCCCGGGTGAAACCTACACGCGCCGCCATCTGCTCTACGCCTTCCTGGTCAAGAGCTGCAATGACGTGGCCAATGTGCTGGCCCGCGACAATGCCGGGAGCATCAGCGCTTTCGCCTCCAAGATGACCGCCAAGGCCCGCTCCCTCGGCTGCACGAACAGCAGCTTCCGCAATCCGCACGGCCTGAGCGCGCCTGGGCAATACTCCACGGCGCGTGACATGGCCCGCATCGCCATGGCCGCGTATCGGAATCCCATCATCCGGGACGTGGTGCGCCGGAAATACTACACCTTCACCCGTCAGGACGGCCGCAGCGTGACCCTGAAAAGCACGAACGACCTGCTCGGCTCCATGCCCGAGTGCAATGGCATGAAGACCGGCTACACCAATGCCGCCGGCCGCTGCCTCATCTCCTCGGCCAGCCGCAGCGGGCGCAATGTCATCCTCGTGCAGCTTGGCACCAAAACGAAATACATCTGGACCGACGGCCGCATCCTCATGAACTGGGGCCTCGCCCGTGCGAAGAGCGGGGGGCTGGCGTCGAACTGAGGGGAACTCCGAAAAGGAGCACTGGTGCACATTGAGTCTTGGCAGCCGCGGCCGCAGCGCTCATGCTCCGCGCACCATGTCCAACACCGTCAAAATCGTCGCTCCTGAGGAAGCTCCCTCCGCCCCTCCCACCAAGGCCACCCCTGCCCCGGAGGCCGTGTATTCGAACGTCAGCCGAATCTTCGCCACACCGAATGAGATCGTGCTGGACTTCGCGCTGAACTTGAACGCCTTCGGGCCCATGATCGAGGAAGACGCGCGCATCGTCAGCCGTGTGATCAGCTCTTATGATGGTGCGAAGCGGCTCTGGGCTCACCTCACCCAGACGCTGCAGGCCTATGAGAAGAAGTATGGCGAGATCGAGCTGGATGTGACCAAGCGTGTGAAAGAGTGAGTTTGCAGCGTTTCAGCATCCACTTTCCAAGCCACCCATCATCGCCATGTCCATCTCCACACGCCGCAGCTTTCTTCAAAATGCCTCCCTCCTTGCGGGATCAATCGCCGCAGGCACCGCCAGCACCAGCATACCGGCCTTCGCCGCTGACGCGAAGACGAACAAACTTTGCTTCTTCACCAAGCATCTGCAGGGCTTGAGCTATGATGACATTGCCGGCCTCGCTTCCGAGATGGGTGTGGATGGCGTGGAGTCTCCCATCCGTCTGAAGGGCCACATCGAGCCCGAGAAAGTGGAGGACGAGCTGCCGAAATACATCGAGGCGTTGAAGAAGCAGAACCTGGAGATGACCATCCTCACCTCCGGTATCAATGAAGTGAGCCAGGAGCAGCGGACCGAAGCCGTGCTGCGCACTGCTGCCAAGCTAGGAGTGAAGCGCTTTCGCATGTTGTATTACAAGTATGACCTGACGCAGCCCATCTGGCCGCAGCTTCAGGCCGTGAAGCCGAAGCTCAAGGACCTCATCCAGCTCTGCCAGGAGATCGGCATCCAGCCACTTTTCCAGAACCACAGCGGCAAGGACTACTTTGGCGCGCCCATCTGGGACATCTACAGCCTCATGCAGGAATACACGGCGGAGCAGTTCAGCTTCTGCTATGACATCTTCCACGCCACCGTCGAGGGCGGCATGCAGTGGCCGCTCAGCGCCGCGCTGACCTCCGATCATTGGGGTGCGATCTACTTCAAGGACTTCAAATGGGAAGGCCGCAAGGCCGAAGGCTGCCCGCTAGGTCAGGGCCAGGTGAACCCAGATTTCGCCAAGGTGCTGAAGAAAAACAAATACGCTGGGCCCATCTCCCTGCATGTCGAGTATCTCACCGGTGACCCCAAAGACCCCGCCGTGCTCAAAAGCTTCCGCGAAGCGCATCTGCGTGACTTCAAGGTGCTGAAGGAATGGATGGGCTGGGCTTGAACCCGATCATGATCGGCGAGCCAGGTCGTCGCGTCACGCGAGGGCAGGCTTGACCCTCCTGGCCTGCTCTTCTAGGGGAGGGAGACCTTCCCCATGCACTACTTCATCACCGGCACGGACACCGACTCCGGCAAAACCTATGTCACCTGCCTGCTCATCGATGCACTGCGCCGTGCCGGGCAGGATGCCGTGGGTTACAAGCCCTTTGCCTGCGGCGACCGGCGTGATCCGCTCGCCATCCAGCAGGCCAGCGGCGGCGTCTTGAGCGTGGAGGAGATCAATCCCGTGTTTCTCAAAGTGCCCGCCTCACCTTACGCCGCGGCGCTTCTGGAAAACCGCAGCGTCGATGTGGAGGCAGGCCGCCAGGGCTTCTACTCGCTCGCCGCACGGCACTCGCATGTGATCGTGGAAGGCGCAGGCGGCTGGGAGGTCCCGCTGGCAGGCAAGGAGACGATGGCGGACTTCGCGGCGAAGCTGGAGCTGCCGGTGATCCTGGTGGTGAATAATAAGTTAGGCTGTCTAAACCATGCGCTGCTTACTGTGCGCAACATCCAGCAGCGCGGCCTCACCTGCGCTGGTGTGCTGCTGAACTATGCCCATGACGAGCGGGATGCGGCGAGCATCTCCAACCGGATGGTGCTGGAGAATTTCCTGGAGGTGCCCGTGCTGGCCGAGATCATGCACGGCGAGACAGAAATCGAGTGGCCTGAGGAATTGGCGATGTAAAGAAGGGGTTCACCGTTCCTGCGTAGATCACATACTATCGTTACTCCGCATGGGGTGGTGTGCCTCAGGCTGGCAAGATCAGGGCTGCTCAGACGTAGGTTTGCAGTGCCCCGCCGCCCGTTCATCACCCTTGTCACCTTTTGCACTCTGGCAGGAGGCCTGTCCGCTGCGGACAGGCCGGTGAGCTTTGTGCATGATGTGATGCCGATGCTGACGAAAGCGGGCTGCGCTTCAGGCAACTGTCATGCGAAGCCTGAGGGGCAGAACAACTTTAAGCTGTCAGTGTTTGGCTATGATCCGAAGCTGGACTACTACGAGATCATCCGTGATGACCGTGGAAGGCGTGTGCTTTTCTCCGCCCCGGAGGAAAGCCTGCTGCTGAAAAAAGCCACAGGTGCGGTTCCGCATGAAGGCGGCGCGCGCCTGAGCACCAAAGACGAAGCCTATCAAACCGTGCTGGCTTGGATTCAGCAGGGCGCGCCCTTTTCCTTGGAGAATGAAGCGAAGCTGGAGAGCGTGAGCGTGGAGCCGCGTGAGCAGAGCTACAAGAAGAGCGCGGAGCATAGGCTGAAAGTCACCGCAAAGTATTCCGATGGGAGCACGCGTGATGTCACGGATCTGACGGAATACGTCTCGCAGGATAAGGAGATGGCGGCGGTGGATGAGCACGGCCAAGTCCAAGTGGGCACGCTCAGTGGGGAAGGTGTGATCGTGGTTCGTTACATGGGACTGGTGGACGTGGCGCGCATCACGGTGCCTGCGGACAAGACCTACCCCGCCGAGCGCTATGCAAAGCTGCCTGTGAACAATGAGATCGACCGCCTCGTTCATGAGAAGCATCAAAAGTTAGGCCTGCTGCCCTCCGCCCCCTGCTCGGACGAGGAGTTTCTGCGCCGGGCATCGCTGGATTTGATCGGCAAGCTGCCATCAGCGGAGATGGCGAAGAGGTTCATCGCCGACACGACTGCTGACAAGCGCGATCGCATGGTGGACGATCTGCTCAATGATTCGAACTACGCGGATCATTGGGCCGTGAAGTGGGGCGATCTCATCCGTCCCAACCCATCGCGCGTCGGTGTGAAGCCCGTGTATCTGCTGGACACGTGGCTGCGTGACAGCTTCCGCCAGAACAAGCCTTATCACCAGATGATCAAGGAACTGCTCACCGCCGAGGGCAGCTCGCATGACTACGGACCCGTGGCCGTCTTCCGTGACAAGCGCGACCCCGTGGACACCAGCGGCTTCGTGAGCCAGATCTTCCTCGGCGTGCGCCTGGACTGCGCGAAATGCCACCATCATCCGAGCGAAAAATGGACGCAGGAGGACTACTACCAGCTCGCGGCTTTCTTTGGCCAAATCAAGCGCAAGGGCCAGGGCATCTCCGCCCCCATCTCGGGCGAGCCTGAATACCTGTGGTACGCTGGCAAAGGCGAGGTTAAGCATCCGATCACCGATGTCGTCATGACACCCAAGCCACCCGACGGCCCGGAGATGCCCTATGTGGAAGGTCAGGACCCGCGTGTGGCTTTGACAGACTGGATGGCCGCCAGCAGCAACCCTTTCTTTGCCAAGGCCATCGTCAACCGCATCTGGTCAGACTTCCTCGGGCGCGGCATCGTGGATCCCGTGGATGACTTCCGTGTCTCCAATCCTCCCACGAATGAAGCCCTGCTCGAGTGGCTGGCTTCCGACTTCACCGCGCATGGCTATGACCTGAAGCACCTCATGCGCACCATCGTGAGCTCGAGCACCTACCAGCTCAGCACGCAGCCTAACGAAACCAATGTCACCGACACCAAGAACTACTCCCGCGGTCTGAAGCGCCGTCTCGCCGCTGAGGTGCTGCTGGATGCGGTGAGCGATGTCACAGGACAGAGTGAGAGCTTCAGCGGCCTGCCACCGAACTCACGTGCTGTGCAGACCTGGAACCACAAGCTGGACAGTGATTTCCTGGATGCCTTCGGCCGCCCGAATGCCAGCCAGGAATGCCCCTGCGAGCGCGAGCGCAAGCCCAGCGTGGTGCAGGCCCTGCACCTCATGAACTCCAACAGCCTGCAGACCAAGCTGGCGAGCAAGGAGGGCCACATCTCCAAGCTGGTGAAGA
Organism: Verrucomicrobiota bacterium; assembly: GCA_040387935.1. GTDB lineage: Bacteria > Verrucomicrobiota > Verrucomicrobiia > Verrucomicrobiales > Verrucomicrobiaceae > Prosthecobacter. Next base: position 85,526 of record JAZKCU010000009.1, read on the forward strand.
GTGATCTGCCCGAGCCGAAATTGGTGAACGAAGTCTATCTCGCCACCTACAATCGCCTGCCCAGCGCGGCGGAGCTGCAGACGGCGCTGAAGTTCTTTAACACACCGGGCGCGACTCGGCAGACGGCCGCCGAGGATCTCGCGTGGGCGCTGATCAACTCGGCAGAGTTTGTGTTTAACCATTGAGGGCTGCCTCCGTGAACATGAATCTCCGTCAAATCTGAGGGCAGGGTTCAGCGAGGCTTCCTGTGTCTCTCGATGGAGATGATGGCGTACTCACGCTCGATGCAAGGTCCGACGAGCGCCAGGATCTGCTCGGCTTCGGGCGTGGGGTGACCCCGGGAAGCCCAGGCACCGGCTGCATTGGCCGCGAAGGCATCCCGCACGGGGCCTTCAGGCAGACTGAGGGCGGCCGTGCGGATGTCAGAGACAAGCTTGGTCTGCCCGGTCATCAACTTGCCGATGATACCGCTGGCAGCCTGAAGCTCAGGGAGGTTCGCATGCTGCTGGAGCCAGCGCAGCGCATCCCCAGGCTGCTTGTTGGCAAAGATGGCCACCCAATCATTCATCACCCGCACGCGTTCAGCTTGACCAGGAATCTGTAAAATCCGGTCCAGTGCCTGGGCAAAGTCGATCCCAGACTTGTCCTTATGGGAGACAAGCTCGAAGAGCCTTCCGCGCAGATACGAGTTCTCCTCCGCAAACGCTGCCTCAAGAGCGCCCTTGGGATCCTTCTGCGCCCAGACATGGGCGATCGAGTCGAGCGCCTTGCCACGCAGGAACGGATCGTCGAGCTGCTTCGTCCATGACACATAATTAGTTGGGTCTTTGTCAGCGCAGAGACCGAGCAGCGACTGGATGCCTGCCTCCTGCAGCACCGTGTCCTGGCTCATCGAGGTCACATGCTGCCAGGCGGCCGCCTCATCCACCTTCACCCATTCACTCAGAATGGCGCGCAGCGCACGGTCCTTCATCTGCGGTGAGGGAATGCCTTCCAGAGCCGCCAAGGCACCCGCACGGTCCAGCAGCGCCCAGCGCTCAAACAGATACCGCATCAGACGCAGGCGGACATCCGGGAAACGACAGCTCAGATAGCGCCGAAGCGCTGCAGAAAGCTCAAACTTTTGCATCTTCTGGATCAGGGCGATCTCATTCGGCCATGTCTCCGGACTCAGCGGATTCAGATCCATTCCAGGCAGCCTGCTGGAGGCCTTGGCAGCCTGTGTGCCCGCCACTGCCAGAGTCCTCGCATGAGTCGCCGTTTCTTCCAGCTTGGTTGGCTCTTGAGCAGCTTCACCGGACACCAGCCAGTAACCCGCAAAGGCGGCTACTCCATGCATCAGCACTTGAAGAGCAAGCTTCATCGCACCACCTCCAGTCCGTTGATCTTGAGAAACTGGGCACGCTGCTCCGGGCTCAAGATCTGCGCTGCTTCAGCGCCTTGCAGCCAGGCCAGCGCCGAGGCGCGATCCGTGGAAAGCCACCCGTTCACATGCCGCCGGAAATGCCCCTCCCGCATCGTTCCAGGAGCGAGCTGCGCATCCAGCAGAATCCCTTGAGCTGGATCATCAATGCCAGCGCTCCAGGCATAGCCGCCGAACAACTGAGCACGTCTGGCGGGATCTGTTTCCGCTGCGATCAGTGCCTCAGCCTCCTGCGGAGCAAAACGGGCCAAGCCCACCGCGATCTGCCACTCCGCCGAAACACCCTTTTCCTCAGGCTTGAGATGGAGTCCGGCCAGCATGGCCGAGGTGTTTGTCCACGAGCCAAGCTCGTCGACAGCACCGGCCAGTCCCTCAGCCAGGAAACCACGCCCTCGCTCATCCAGCTTCGCCGCAAAGGCCAGCACCCTCTCCGCAGGCAGAAGAGAGAGGCCCAGGCCCGTGTTGTGCAGTGGGAATCTTTTCAACTGCTCCGCAGGCATCGCCTCCAGGCAGCGCATCGCGTCGTCCGCATCATCCGCAGCCCATTGGTAGAATAATTGGTTCAGCATCCGCGATCTCGCCTCACCCTCCGGCAGGCTGAGGAGAACACGCGCCAGCACCCGCGGATCCGTCCGCCGGTAATTCCGCACCAGATTCTCCGCCAGGTCCAGCCGCTGCTCCAGCATCAGCCCCGCCTCCGGCCGGAACAACACCTCCGCCGCCTCAAAATGCCCCTTCTCCATCTCCCTCTTCACCCACTCCATCGAAGCCGCGACACTCGTGAAAGGCGGCAGCTTGGACGGAAGCTCTTTTACTGGAGCGGCAGGTGCGGGCGGGCGAGAAAGGTCGGGTGATTCAGAAGCCTCCAGTTGCTGCACCGGCCGGCTCCAGCTTCCCATCACGGCCCCCAGCATGGCGCATAACGCCGCAGTGAGAAGAGTTCGGAGGGTTGGAGGCATCCAGTTGCTTCAACGCTCTAGAAAACGCATCCTTGGACAGTAGGTTGTGAAAAGGCCAGGACACGCAGCCGGGGAGGGGAGCCAAAAAAAGCGGCAGGTTCATGCCTGCCGCTTCGAGATGAATGTCCGAGTCAATAACCCGGGATTACCAAGACAGCGCCAGATCGTAGCGCTTCGCCAGATCCAGCAACTCATCGCGCATGGGCCATTCGTCGGGGCGGGCTTCCTGCCCGGCGTGGCGGGCGCTGGCGCCTTTCAGCGTCATGCAGCCGGTGTTGTCACCGATCTGGCGGATGGTTTCGATCTCTTCTTTGGTTAGGCACTGCTCGGGCAGCGCGGCGAGCTCATCGAGCTTGCTTTCAATGCTGCGGGCGTCATCACCGTGCTCCTGGATGAGGGTGGGGACGACGCTCTCCACGGCGGTGTTCCCCAGGGTCCAGAGACAGGCGAGCTGCAGCATGCTGAGGCCGTGCTTTTCAGCGATGGGGCGCACCTTCTCCAGCTTGTCAAAGGCGTGCTCGATCCAGCCGGCGGGGCGATGCGTGCGGTGGTCACCATCGCGGAATTTGTGACCAGGTTTGACGTCGTCATGGAAGAGACCGCCGTAGTCGACGACGCGGGCAAGGAGCTCGACCTTGTTCTTTTCAGCGGCATTGAGGACGTGCTGGCCGGGCCAGGGCTCGAAGGGATTCAGAATGATCATCGCCCAATCCATGCGGTTGCCGAAGCGCTCGAAGCACTCGATCATGTCCAGTGTGAAGCCGTTTGCCGGGCCAGGGGCGATGCCGAGGCGCTCGGTGAGACCCTGGTCCTTTAGCGCGCTGAAGGCGTCCCAGACTTTGTCACTGGTGTAGGCGATGCTGTCCGGATTGTGCAACATGATAAGGTCAAACTTGGAGGTCTGGCAGCGCTCCAGGCTCTTCTCCGTAGCGCTCTTGAGGTAGTCGTAATACTGGTCCGGGCCGCGCAGGGCGGGATCCGTGAAGCGGGGGTAGCCGCGGGAGCCCTGGCGGATGCCATCGTAGATGTCATGGCCGATGAGACCCACGAGGCAGTATTCCTCACGCGGGATGCCTTTCAGCGCATCGCCCAGGAGGGAGTCGGCGCGGCCCACGCCATAGACATCAGCGGTGACGAAGGTGCGCACACCCTTTTCAAAGGAGAGGCGCATGAGTTGCTTGTAGTGCTCCTCAGAAAGCTGCTCTCCATAGTGCATGAAGCGGCCACCACTCCAGGTGCCGTAGGCGGTTCGGGTCAGGTTCATCGTCGGTTGGGGGAAGAAGGAAGGTGGCCGGTTGGCGGCGGTGCAGTTTAGGTGGAGGAAAACAGGTGGCAAGTGGTGGCTGCAGTGCGGGCAAGATGCGTGATCATGATGCCAAAAAATGCCAAAGGCAGGCCTTTCGGCCTGCCTTCAGGTATTGGGGGAAAATGAGTGGGAAGGCCGATTAGATCAGACCGGCTCCCTTGAGCACTTTGAATGCGCCGTTCTTGTTCACGGTCTTCAGGGCGCGGGCGCTGAGCTTCACAGTGACAAACTTGGCCAGTTCTGGCACCCAGATGCGCTTCGTGCGAAGGTTCGGCAGGATGATGCGCTTCACGCGCTTCGTGATATGCTTACCGATACCGCCTTCTTTCTTGGCTTTACCGCTGCGATGAATGTGGTGGCCGCGGGTAACGGTGACTCCTGTGACTTGACAAACTTTGGCCATAAGGTGCTTGGGGCTGAGTGGTTCGGGGGGAAAGGGTCGCGAGATTAACCGAGGCTTGGGCTTCGTCAACCGGTGAAATTCACAAGATGAGTCCTTCCTGGACCCTTCAAATTGATCAACAAACCTGAAATTTTGCTTCTAGGACGACCTTGGTCCATTAATATTCTCTTCCCCCATGCTTGCTAGATTTCTCCTTGTCTTCTCACTTTGCCTCTCCGTGCTGTCCCCTGCCCTGGCTCCTGGCCAGGAGCCAGACCTGCGCCTGAAGCTGGAGCGCGCCTACGCCCAATGGCGCACGGCAGTGGAGGCACGGGACGCCAAAGCCTGGGCGTCCGCGATCACGATGCACCGGCAAGTGATCACCCGGAACACCGTGGTGAGCCAGGGACTAGCCTTCCCCAAAACCGTGTTTGAGACCATGATGGCGCCTGCTGACACCAGAAACCTGCGGCTGCTGGAGGCCCAAGGCGTGGGTGACACGGCGCACCTGCTGTATTTCGGCCAGGTAAACATGGGCGGCGCACCGGAGCAGATCCCTCACAACCTTCTGATGCTGAAGTTTTTCCGCCAGAACGGCGTGTGGAAGTTTGACAGCAACAAGCTGATCCATCTGGCCGGCCAGCCGGAACTGCGGTCCAAGCTGCTGCGCAATGAGCCAACGGACTTCTTGGATCTGCCAGAGTTCACCCCTCCCGGCACTCCCCCGGCCACCCCGGCCATCAGTCCAATCCCGGACTACATTACAGGCTGCACAGTACAGGCGGTGGGGTATGAGACGGAGATCAAGGTAAATGGGTATGAGCACTTCGCCACGGACGGGGTGCTGAAATTCTTCATCCTGGGCGGTCTGCGCAATGGTGGCAACCAGGTGACCATCTCCGCGACACCTATGGAGGTTCCAAAAGATGTCACGAGGTCACTGGAGATCGGTTTCTTCACCAAGCCCAAGAGCGCAGGTGAGCAGGGCAAGAGGGTGTTTCACTACGAGCTGGCGAACCATGAGGGCAAGTCGGTGAAGACCTCCACCTGGACTGTGACCATGCCCTCGGCTCAGGAGATGAGCGTGCGGGACACCGGCAAGAAGTGATTTTAAGGCATCTTTAGTTAGGTCACGTCTCCTGGTCATGCTCTCGCTTTCCACCTCCTGGCTCAGCCCCCGGCACCGCGAAGGCCGCGATATCGCCCGCGAGGCTCGTGAGATGGGCTTTGAGTGGATCGAGGTGAGCCATGGCACGAAGATCTCGCAGCTTCCAGGTTTGCTGGATGCGGTGAAGGCAGGTGAGATCAAGATCAGCAGCCTGCATAACTTCTGCCCCGCCCCGGTGGAAGTCATGATGGACGCTCCGGATGCGTTTGAATTCACCTCGCCAAAAACCTGGGAGCGTGAACGCGCGATCACCCTCACTAAAAAGACGATTGAGATGGCCACGCGTTTCGGCACGGACCTCGTGGTCGTGCATGTCGGCAGCGTGCCCATGAAGTCCATCACCCTGCAGTTGGAAAAGATCGTCCAGGATGGTGGCCTTTACTCCAAAGAGTTTACTGAACTGAAGCTGCAACTCGTGGCTGCCAGGGACAAGGCCAGCCAGGTGCACATGGACCGCATCCGCGCCGCGCTGGCTGAGCTTCTACCGGAATGCGAAAAGTATCGCGTCCGTCTCGGCATCGAGACCCGCAGCCACTACGAGCAGATCCCGAACCAGCGTGAGATGACCATCCTCATGCAGGAATACCACGACTGCCCGTGGATCAGCGCCTGGCATGATTTTGGCCACGTTCAGCGGCAGGCGAATTTGGCCTTATTGGATCACGAAATCTACCTGGGTGAGATCGCCCCGCACCTCATCGGCTGCCATGTGCATGACGTCCAGTGGCCTATCCGCGACCACCGCACCCCACTCACCGCCGGTGGAGTCGCCTTTGACAAACTCCTCCCCCTCGTCCGCCCCGAAGTCCCCCTCATCTGGGAGCTAGCCCCCAGCCAAAAACGCGAGCAGATCCTGGAAGCCCTCGCGAAATGGAAGAGCATGTTTCCCGCCCATGCGGCGTGAGGACAGGGGTGCCGCGCCGGTCAGGCTGCCACCTTGTGTTTGGGAGCGTTTTTCCTTTTGATGGCCGCCTTGGCCAGATCGTGACTACTCTGCAGGTTCAACCAAAACCGGGCACTCGTTCCAAGGGCCTCGCCAAGTAAAATCGCCGTCTCCGCCGTGATCGCACGCTGACCTCGGATGATCTCATTGATGCGCATGCGCCCCACCCGCATTTTGGACGCAAGAGCGGTCTGGGACAGCCCCAGAGGTGTCATGAACTCCTCTAAGAGAATCACACCCGGCAAAACAAACGCGGGCCCCAGGGGGATAGTGTGTTTCGTTTTCATAGAATGGTTAATGGTAATCGGTGATTTCGACATCGAGCGCCTTGCCGTCCTGCCATTTGAAGCAAAGCCGCCACTGGGCGTTGATTCGGATGCTATGCTGGCCTGAACGATCCCCTTTCAATGCCTCAAGACGATTGCCGGGAGGAACGCGCAGGTCATCGATCACCTCAGCAGCATCAAGCATCGCCAGCTTTCGCAAGGCAGCCGAAGCGATCATGGCAAATCGCTTATTGCGTCCGGTCAGCCAAAGCTGGGTGGTGTCTTTGCAGAGGAAGGAATCGATCACTCTCGGCCAATTGTATCGCCAAACGATACAGCGTCAATCGAATTGACTCTCTAGCTCATGCATCTCCGAAAGACCTTCTTTCCCGCAGATGCAGTCCTTGATCTGGAAGTTTGCTCTCGACGGCACGTTTGACTCCGGCTAATCCAGCCCAACCCCATGAAGAAAGCCATTCTACCCCTGATCCTGCTCGCCACGGCGGCAGCGTATTTTGTCAAAGCCGCGGACAATGCCCCGAAACCGCTGCGCGTACTGCTCGTCGCCGGCGGTTGCTGCCATGAGTATGACAAGCAGACCACCGCGCTGAAGGAGACCATCGAGGGCAAGCTGAACGCGGTCGTCGATGTGGCTTACAATCCGGACAAGAGCACGAAGGCCACCTTTGAGATCTACAAGTCCAAGGACTGGGCGAAGGACTTTGATGTCATCATCCATGATGAATGCTCTGCGGACGTCACCGATCCCGCCTATGTGGCGAACATCCTGAATGCGCACAAGGCAGGCGTGCCGGCGCTGAACCTGCACTGCGCCATGCACAGCTATCGCTGGGGCAATTTCCGCGAGCCGGTGAAGGCAGGCGCGGACAATGCAGGCTGGTATGAGATGCTCGGCCTGCAGTCGACCGGTCATGGGCCGCAGCAGCCGATCGAGATCAGCTTCACCGCCAAAGATCACCCGATCACGCAGGGTTTGGAAAACTGGACCACCATCAATGAGGAGCTGTACAACAACGTCCAAGTGCTCACCGGCACCGCGCTTGCCAGCGGCAAGCAGATCGTCCCGCCAAAAGCGAAGAAAGGCGAGACCCTGCCCCCAGACGCCAAGGCCACTGAAGCCAATGCCGTGGTGATCTGGACCAATGAATACGGCCCGAACAAGACCCGCATCTTCAGCACCACCATCGGCCACAACACCGCCACTGTGCAGGACGAGCGCTACGTGAAGCTCATCACCCGCGCGCTGCTCTGGACCACCGGCAAGCTCGGTGCCGATGGCAAGCCCGCCGACGGCTACGTCAAATAACCAGCCGCCCCAGCACCCATTCTCAAAACCTTCGCACATCCCGCATGTGCGAAGGTTTTTTGTTAGGCCACGAAGTCGCGCCACCCGTAGGATGGGCGTAGCGTAGCCCGCCCGTCCACCACAAGGCAACCAACTCCAATCACCTGCGAGCTTCTTGATGGGGGGGTATTCGCTGCTTCTGCATGTGCTCGACCCGCTGAGGGACGACCGGGCTTCGCCACGGTCATCCTACGTTCGGCCAGCCCCCAGAAACATTTCAGACAATCTTTCTACCCTTAATTTTCTACCATCCCCCCTCCTGAAACTCTCCTGAAGGATGCCCCATCCCCTCATCGTTCCCAGCCACCTTACCATGAAGCGATTGCTCCTCCTCGCGTGCCTCTTTCTCACCCACAGCCTCCATCAGGCGGCTTTTTCGGCTGACCGCCCGAACATCCTCTGGCTCACCAGCGAGGACCACGGCCCGCAGATGGGCTGCTATGGCGACAGCTATGCGACCACGCCGAACGTGGATGCGCTGGCGGCCAAAGGGATGCTTTTCAACAAGTGCTGGTCCAACGGACCTGTCTGCGCCGCAGCGCGCACGACGATCATCATGGGCATGTATCCGCCATCCACGGGTGGCGAGCACATGCGCAGCATGACGCAAATGCCGAAAGGCACGAAGATGTATCCGCAGCTTCTCCGCGAGGCCGGCTACTTCTGCACCAACAACAGCAAGGAGGACTACAATCTCGCGAAGACCAAGGAGACCTGGGACGAGTCCTCCGGCAACGCGCACTGGAAGAAGCGCAAGGACGGCCAGCCCTTCTTTGCCATTTTTAATGAGACCTGCAGCCACGAGAGCCAGATCCGCACTCGCCCGCATAAGCAGGTGCATGACCCGAAAGGAGTGCGCGTGCCCGCCTACCATCCTGACACACCTGAAGTTAGGCAGGACTGGGCTCAATACTATGATCAGGTCACCCTGGCAGATGCCAGTGCTGGCAAACGACTGAAGGAACTGGAAGCCGCAGGCCTCGCCGAGGACACGATCGTCTTTTATTACGCGGATCACGGCAGCGGCATGCCACGCAGCAAACGTTGGCCCTGCAACAGCGGCCTGCATGTGCCCATGGTAGCCTACTTTCCGCCGAAGTGGCAGCATCTGGCACCGAAAGAATACAAAGCGGGTGGCAAATCCGACCGCCTCGTCAGTTTTGTGGACCTTGCGCCAACACTGTTGAGCATCGTGGGTGTGCAGCCGCCGGAGTGGATGCAGGGACATGCCTTTGCTGGCAAGTTTCAGAGCGAGCCACAGCCCTTCATCTATGGCTTCCGCGGCCGCATGGACGAGCGCTATGATGCCGTGCGCAGCGTGACTGATGGTCGCTACGTGTATGTGCGGAACTATATGCCGCATCTCTCCCAGGCACAGCATGTGAGCTATCAGTTCCAGACACCGACGACGCAGGTCTGGCGTAAGCTCTACGATGAAGGCAAGACCACGCCCGAGCAGTCCATCTTCTGGAAAGAACCGAAGGATCCGGAGGAGCTCTATGATCTTCAATCCGACCGCGACGAGGTGCACAACCTCGCTGGCAAGCCCGAGCATGCCGAGGTGCTGGCGAAGATGCGCCAAGCCCAGGAATCCCTCGCCGTGAAGATCCGCGATGTAGGCCTGCTGCCGGAAGGTGAGATGCACCAGCGCTCAGAAGGCACCACGCCCTATGACATGGCGCATGATGACGCGCTCTATCCCATGCAGCGTGTGCTCAGCATCGCGGGCGCGGCCTCATCCATGAAGGCTGAGGCGAATCCAGAGCTGAAAACTGCCTTTGCGGATAAAGACAACGCCATCCGCCACTGGGCCGCGATGGGCGCGCTGATGCGTGGCAAGGCTGGCGTGGAGCAACTGCATGCCGAGCTGCTCGGTGCCACCAAGGACAGCTCCACCTACGTCCAGATCCCTGCCAACTGGGCGCTGGCGAAGCATGGCAGTGATGCCGAGCGCGCGGTGGCCCTTTCCGCGCTGGTGGGTCTTGCTGACTGCAGCAAGCACAACGTCTTCACCTCCATGAGCGCGCTGTGCGCACTCGGCGATCTGGGAGATGCCGCGAAACCTGCGGTCGAGGATCTGAAGAAGCTGCCCACGAAGGGTGAGAGCCCTGATCCACGTTTCAACAGCTATGTGTCACGCCTGCTAGCCGATCTCACGGGCAGCACACCGGAATTTGAGCCGGATGCCACGCCGAATCCGGAGATGCCAAAGGCAAAAAAGAAGGGTAAAAAAGGCAAGAAGAAGGCCGAGTGAATTCGGTTTGTTTGTCGACCGAGGAGTCGCGGAGCGCCCTGAAGACAACAGGATTGAATCCTTTTCCCCCTGACGGGGAGCTTCTGGAGTCATGCCCATCCCGTGAATCCTGTCAAAATCGCCTGCCGCGAGGAGGCAGCCAAGCCATGCCCATAGACCTTTGATTGCGGCGGACCCAAAATGATGCCAAGTCCGCCTTTCCCATGATTTACCGCCTGCTCTCTCTCGTCCTGCTGACCTTCTCCCTAGCCGCCTGCGGCCCGGTGGATCGGGAGGGGCATTCACTGGCGGATTATGAAAGTGCGGGTACCGAGGCGTTGCTTCGTGAGGTCATCCGCACGCTGCCGGACCCGAATCCGGGTGTGCAGAAGAGCTATTCCATCACTCTGGGCGAGATCGTCCGTGGTCGTGACTTTACCCCGGCCAGCGTGCCTTTCATGCAGCGGTTCGCGGACACGAAGCTGCGCATTATCAGCCCCACCGTGCTCAACGTGGCTCCGCCGGAAGGAACCCTCATCGACCCCGATCTGCGCGTGCCCATCTACCTGCTGCAGGTCCGCAGCATGACGCAGACGAGCGGCAGCACCTGGGACTACGAGGTGGGCTGGAGCTACAAAAAGCACTTCCAGCGCCAGAACTGGAAGGTCACCAGCAACAACGGCGAGTGGAAGATCGAGCCGGGCGCTGTGATCGAGGGCAACTGGCCGCCTGCTGCTGCTACCGAAGCCGCAGCTACCGCCCCTGCTGCTGTTCCCAACCAATAATGTAGAAAGATTTCAGAAAATCTTTCTACATTCTCCCCCGTCTCCCTCGCATCCTGCTCGCTTGACCTCAAGCCCATCTTCACCTTTCCATCCTCGTCCAATGACCAAAGGCCTCGGCGAAACCAGCACCCAGTTTTTTCATCTCGGCAGCGCTGCCGAGCCGTTTGTGTTTGCCAATGGCCAGTCCCTCCCGGGAGTGACGGTGGCCTACGAGGCCTATGGCAAGCTGAACGCCAAGAAGACCAATGCGATCCTGCTCTTCCACGCGCTCTCAGGCAGCCAGCACGCCGCCGGCCACACCCCCGAGGTTCCAGGCCTCTTCGGCCGCTGGACGGATGACGTGAAGCACGGCTGGTGGGATCTCTTCATCGGCCCCGGCAAGGCGCTGGACACGAATCGCTACTTCATCATCTGTGCGAACTACCTCGGCGGATGCTACGGCAGCAGCGGACCGGCTTCCCTGGATCCTGAAACTGGCAAGCCCTACGGCGCTGACTTCCCGCCTGTGCTCAGCAGTGATGTCGTGCGCAGCCAGGCCGCGCTGCTGGACCATCTCGGCATCAAGACTCTTCACGCCATCATTGGTTCGTCCGTGGGCGGCCTGCTCGCGCTGAACTTCGCCACCCTCTACCCGGAGCGCGTGAAGATCATCATGCCCGTGGCCACCGGCCTGCGCACCACAGTGCTCACCCGCCTCACCTTGTTTGAGCAGGTGCTCGCCATCGAGAACGACCCTCACTTCCACGGCGGCCAGTATTATGACGGCCCCGCGCCCGAATACGGTCTGGCCCTGGCACGCATGATCTCGCACAAGACCTTTGTGCATCTGGATGCCATCGAGAACCGCGCCCGCCAGACGGTGTCCCAGCCGAACGGCCAGCTCTCCTGGTATAAAGTCGGCCACAACGTCGAGAGTTACATGCTCCATCAGGGGAAGAAGTTCGTGAAGCGCTTTGATGCGAACGCCTACCTCCGCATCATCAACATGTGGCTGCGCTATGACCCGCTGGCGGATGCCGGTGTGGACAGCTATGACGAGCTCTTTGCCCGCAGCAAGGCCGCCGGTCATCACTACCTGGTCTTCAGCATCGACAGCGACTTCTGCTTCTACCCTGAGGAGCAGGCGGAGATGGTGTCCGCCCTTGAGCGCGCCGGTGTCTCCAGCATGCATATCACCGTGCACTCGGACAAAGGCCACGACTCCTTCCTCCTCGAGCCGCAGCTCTACACCCCGCACCTCGTCTACACCCTCGAAGGCCGCTGGCAGAAGATGTCCTTTGATGAGCCGGAAGATGCGGTGGAGTGAGGGGCTCTTTGCGCGTGGAATCTCACTGGGTTGCCGGGCGGGTAATGAGGCTGACAAAGCCCTCGCAATCTGTTAATCACCTAATTCTCAGGCCCATGAGAAACAGCATCACCATTGGACTATTTGTTTGTGCCCTTGCCGCGTATCCAATCGCCAATCCGCGGCACACAGCTGGATCAGTCACTCCAGAGGAGTTGATTGCTGGGCTGTTTTTATGGCCTGGGCTGGCATTTTCGGCGTTTGGTATCGGTGCAGGGCTCTATAGCTGCATCACTGGCTCGAAGAGCCGTGCCTTTGGGTTGCTATGGTGTTTGTTAGGCTCAGCCCTTCCTGTCTGTTTCCTGACCAATGCGGCAGATTTTGATGCCGCATTTGATGAGCGCTATGCCTGGTTTGACAGCATTTCAGGCGGTGGGAGGATTAACTTCTACATCCATGAGATCATGGTGGAGACTCCAGGTGCCATTCATTTTATGGATGACACAGAAGAGGTCACTGTCTCTGGTCTGGTCGAGTGTATGCAGCGAGACTTCCCTCTTTACTATCGCGACCATAGCGGCCGAAAACGACTGATGAAGATTGATGGGCAGCACATTCTCGCTCCGTGGGGGAAACCAGTCCGGTTCGCGATTGATCGCAATCATGATGGCTTTATTTCGGCCGGAGGCCAGAAGGCTGGCACCTGCTGCGGCGTCGCCGATCCATTCACCTACAATCCGAACTACAAGTATTTGCGAGCTTCCGGTGTCTTCGTGACAATGCCTGACTCGATGTTGTCCGAGAGCGATTCGTCGATGGTAACTCTTGATGACAACGACTATCGCCGACACCGTTGAGTTCGGCGCGTTCAGCCGGTCTGGTGGTTGCAGATCTGGCGGGAGCCTATTCACGGCGTATCAGCAGCCTTCTGATGGCCTGGATCATTCGTGTAAATTAGTGTCCATTTGTGGTTATCAATTCTTGGCTGAAAGCGCTGACGACTAAATGCGCCAGCCTCAGTCATTATACGCTGCCTCGCCGTGCTCGGCGAGGTCGAGGCCCTGGTTCTCCTGCTCGTGGGTCACGCGGAGGTTGATGAAGAGGCCAATGATCTTGATCAGCACGTAGCTGACCACGCCGGACAGAACGATGGTGTAGAGGGAGGCGAGGAGCTGGGTCTTCAACTGGGGCAGAATTTCGAAATCGCCCAGACCACCGGCGAAGTGGGTGGAGCCAAACACGGCCACGAGGATGGTGCCCACAAAGCCGCCCACGCCATGCACACCGAAGACGTCCAGTGAGTCATCATAGCGGAAGGTCTTTTTCAGTTTCGCGCAGGCGAGCCAGCAGACGATGGCCGAGGCCGCTCCAATGCACATCGCGCCGATGGGGCCGACCTTGCCCGCTGCCGGTGTGATGGCGGCGAGACCGGCGATGGAACCGGTGGCGATGCCCAGGGCGCTGGATTTGCGGATGTGCAGCCACTCGATGGCCATCCACACCACGGAGGCTGTGCAGGCGGAGAGATGCGTGACGATCAGCGTCATCGCGGCGCTGCCGTTCGCGGCGAGCTGGCTGCCCGCGTTGAAGCCGAACCAGCCCACCCACAGCATGCCCGCGCCCACCATGGTGAGCGGCAGATTGTGCGGCAGGAACTGCGCGTTCGGGAAGCCATAGCGCGGCTTTACCACGATGCAGAGCACCAGTGCCGCCACACCGGCGGTGATGTGCACCACGATGCCGCCCGCGAGATCAATGACACCGGTGAGGCCGAAGAACGCGCCCGCCTTGTGCCATACGCCGTAGCAGCACGGCACATACACCAGCAGGCTCCAGAGCACGCTGAAGGTCATGAGGGCGCTAAACTTCATGCGCTCTGCAAAGGCTCCGATGAACAGGCCCGGTGTGATGAGGAAAAACATCATTTGGTAGGCGAAGTGCAGCAACTCCGGGATCGTGGGGCAGTCAGCGCGCACGGACGTGGTGGTCACGCCATTGAGGAACATCTTTTGAAAGCTGCCGATGAAGCTGCCGCCATCACTGAAGGACAGCGAGTAGCCGCCAATGAGCCACACCAGACTGAGCACGGCGGTGAGCGCGAAGCACTGCATGAAGATGGAGAGCACGTTTCGTGAGCGCACCAGGCCTGCGTAAAACAGCGCGAGTCCGGGGATCATCATGAAGAGCACCAGCGCGGTGGAGGTGAGCAGCCAGGCGGTGTCACCGGAGTTGATTGTGCCATCCGCGGCCGATACGGGCAGCGCGCCTGCAAGCAGAGTCAGGAGAAGGGACATGCGGAGGCGCGGGCTCGGAGCCCTGAGGATCGGGAGTCGGGTCATGGTTGGCGGGAGGGAAGCCTGTGTGCTTAGCAGATGAGCCGTTTGTCCGACCAGACAGATTTGAATGAAATGTCCTCATCTAAAATGAAGAAAATCCAAAGTTGGATTGATAGGGTAGTGGCCGAAGATCCTGCTTTTTCACGACAGCGAAGGAGCGCGGATTTCCAATCCGCCGCAAGGTGGATCACTCAATTGACACTTTTATTCAAGATCAGTGCATTCAAACCGCTGACTTGAGATGCGAAGGGTACAAAGCGTCCCTGCCATCCGAGCTGTGCGTTCGAAATTGCTGCGGAATCGGAGGTCCGTGCTCCACGAAACCTGCGCTAAAAATCTCGCGCACCCTCATAAAGCCGACCTAATCTCCAGATCACTCGTTTCTCCTCATCCGCACCCATGCCGCGTCCCTCCCGAAAGGCTTTTGATGACCATCCAGAACTCTTCGCGAGTGCGGTGGTTCCGGGCGCGGATGTCACTCGCCGCTTCCTCGGCTGGGAACGGCCCTTGGTGCAGTCTGTGGTGGCTCATCTGGCTGCGGACTGGCAGGGCAGGGGAGCGCTGGACGTGAGTGACTGGCTCATCGTGGTGCCCACGCGTCATGCGGGCCGCCGTTTGCGCGAGGCTCTCGCCGTTCATGCCGCCACGCAGGACGCCGCCGTGCTGCCGCCCATGACCGTGACGCCGGATTTCCTCACCTCTCCGGACCGTGTGGAAGGCATGCAGGTGGCGGGGAAGATCGAAAGCCTGCTGCTGTGGGCCACCGAGCTCCTGCGCCTGGACCTCGACGAGCATCGTCATCTCTTCCCGGTGGATCCGGTCGAACGCAATTTTAGTTGGGCGCTGAAGACGGCTGCGGATCTCCTCAAGGTGCGCGAGACCCTGAATGAGAACGGCCTCAGCCTCATCGATGCCGCGCGGATGCTCGCGAGCTCGGAGATGGAGCCGGAGCGCTGGGCAGATCTCGCCCGTCTGGAGCAGCGCTGCTTGCGCGCGGTGACGGCCAAAGGCTACACCGACTGGCAGGTCGCGCGCCGTCAGGCCGCCACGGAAGGCGTGCTGCCCGCCACCGCGAAGCGCATCCTCGTCGCAGGTGTGCTGGATCCCTCGGTCCTGGCCATCGACGCTCTGGAACGGCACGCGGGTCAGGTGCCTGTGGAGGTGCACATCTTCGCGCCGCAGGACAGCCACGGTCACTGCTTTGATCGCTGGGGCCGCCCCATCGCCGAATCATGGCTGAAGCGGCCGATCTTCATTCCGAAACCGGAGAGCACCATCCATCAAGGCACCTCGCCTGCCGAGCAGGCCTTGCTGACCAAGGATCTGCTTTCTGCCTATCCTCAGCCCGGGGCCGTAGCTGCGGTGGTGGTGGCAGACACGGATGTCGTCGCACCCTTGGTGAAGACACTCGAGGAGCACGGTATTGGCGCTTATGACCCCGCCGGACGGCCCATGAGCACGCATGGTGTGTTTCATCTGCTTCGCCTGCTCAGCCGCCTGTGTGCCTCCCGCTCCTTTGCTGTCACCGCTGAGTTGGTTAGGTGCCCGGACGTCGCGGACACCATCCTCCGCCATGCACAAAGACAGGGCATCCCGGCGGGCATGACGTCCTTGCTTCGTGAGCTGGATGATCTCGCCGCCGAAGCCTTGCCGGACACTCTTGACGATGCCATCGAACTCGCGCCGCGGGTGCTGAAGTCTGCGGAGCAAAGCCCCGTGCTCATCGGTCTCCAATGGCTGGATGATTCGCTCCGAGGACTTGAGGGCGCGGCCTTTGGCAAGGCTCTGACAGATTTCCTCGCGCAGATTTTTGCCGCGCGGCCTTTCCGTCTCGACATCCCGCAGGATGCGGTGTTTGCGGAGATCGCCAATCAGATCGCCGAGGTGCTGGACGTGCTGGAAGGTCCGGTCGCCGATCTGCCAAGCGGCACGCTGACCTCCGCGGGTCGTCTCGAGCTGCTGCTGCGCATGCTGGAGGAGCAGATGTACTACCCCGAGCGCAAGGCGCGCGACATCGACCTGCAAGGCTGGTTGGAACTTCTCTGGGAAGATGCGGCACACCTCATCGTGACCGGCATGAATGATGGCAAGGTGCCGGAGTCCATCATGGCGCATCAGTTCCTGCCGGACTCTGTGCGCCGGGTCCTGGGCCTGCGGAACAATGACACGCGTTTCGCCCGGGATGCCTGCCTCATGACCTGCATGATCCAGCTCCGTGAGCGCACCGGCGGGCGTGTGGATTTCATTTTTGGGCGCACCGGCGCCGCAGATGAACCGCTGCGCCCATCCCGCCTGCTTTTCCAGTGTCCGGATGAAGAGCTTCCTGAGCGCACGCTGCAGTTCTTCCAGAAGCCGGAGACACTCTCCGAGCCCATGCCCTGGCGGCTTGCCTGGCGCCTGCAGCCACCGCACCTGGCGGGTGATGCCGCCATCTTCCAGAAGCTCAATGTCACCCAGTTCCGCGACTACCTCACCTGCCCCTTTCGCTTCTACCTGAAACATGGATTGCGGATGAGGGAGGTGGATGTGCGCAGCACCGAGATGGATGCCATGAAGTTCGGCAGCCTCGTGCACCATGTGCTGGAGAAATTTGCCATGGAGAGCCCCGCCGCCACCTCCACGGATCCGCATGTGATCCGTGCCGAGTTTAACAAACTTTTGGATTCACGTCTCTACGCCACCTTTGGCCAGCGCCTCACCGTGCCCGTCATGATCCAGAGCGAGGCTGCGCGCCAGCGCCTGTCCTGGTGGGCTGAAAAGGAGGCTGAGGAGCGCGCCAAAGGCTGGCGCATCATCACCGCCGAGACACCGCTGAGCCCGGAGGGTGATCCCTGGAAGATTTCCGAGATGGTCGTGACCGGTGTCGTGGACCGTGTGGAGCGGCATGAGCAGCACGGCATCCGCCTCATTGATTTTAAAACTCATTCCCCAAGCGCCGCGCAGGCTGGCGACCGGAAGCGGGTGGAGGAGTATCACCTCGCCCGGATCAAGCGCACCGAGGATCCGGAGAGTTTCCCACCATGGATGCTCACGCAGAACAGTCAGGGCGAGAGCACCCGCTGGACAAACCTGCAGCTTCCGCTCTATCGCCTGGCCATGGAGAGACGTCATCCCGGAGAGAAGATCCACACCGCCTATGCGAACCTCGGCAAAACCAAGGCGGACATCTCCATTGATTCTTGGTTAGACCTCGAAGGAGGTTTGCTGGAAAGCGCCCGCATCTGCGCGGACGGCATCGTCACCTCCATCCGCGACCACGCTTTCTGGCCGCCGGTGGAAAAGCTCGCGTATCGCGATGACTTCGGCCACCTCTTCTTTGGCGATCCGCTGACGGCCGTGGATCCGAGTATGATCTCAAATAAACCGTCATAATACGATGGATCTATTCTTCGCCATCTTCTGTCTCGTGATCCTTCCTCTCACGGCAGTGAGCGTGGCTTGCGTGCGTGACATGAACAGACAACGTGTCCCTGCCTGGCAGAACGCCTTCGTCGGTGGATTCGTTGCTCTATTTTTCTTCGCTTTTCACGATATCTCCATGGCAGAACATCATCCGCATATGCCGAGGATATTGGAGTGGTTGGTGGGGGTGACTCTCAGTGTGTTGATGCTGCTGCCGTCAGCAATCACCGTGTGGGTTCATCGCAAATTCATGTCTGGGCAACGTAGTTCGGAGGAAAACTCGAAACCATGATGCAAACCGGACCTAGTATGCTCGCCGCCATCCCCAGCGAGATGATTCTGGCCTCCGCAGGCTCGGGAAAGACGTGGCAGCTCACGAACCGCTACATCGCGCTCATGGGGCAGCAGTTGCTGTCGGGGAAGGAAGTCACGCCGGAGCGCATTGTCGCCGTCACCTTCACGCGCAAGGCGGCAGGGGAATTCTTTGATTCCATCCTCGTAAAACTGGCGAAGGCTGCGTCGAGCGAGAAGTTCGCGAAAGCTCTCGCGGGTGATGAATCTATCGATCCAGAAATGCTGAATGATCCGCTGCGTGCTGTTTTGAGCGCGCTGAGGCCGGAGGATTTCCGCGTGCTGCTGCGCGCCTTCATCAGCCGCATGCCGCGCTTGTTTCTCGGCACACTGGACAGCTTTTTCTCCTCCATCTTGCGTACCTTTCCGGCTGAGTTTGGTTTGGCGGGCGATTTTGAGATTTTGAGCGAGCACCAGGGTGCGGTGCAGCGGGAGGAAGTGTATCGGCGCGTGTTCCAGCGCTCATTGCCGGGGCTCAAGGCGCGCGGTGAAAGCGCCGAAGCGCAGCGTGATTTCTTGGAGTCCTTCCGCCGCGCCACCTTTGGCAAGGAGGAGTCAGGCATTCGTTTCGTGCTCGATCAGTTTGTGGAGAACCAGCATGGCATCCTGCTGCATGCCGCACGTCAGGACCTCTGGGGAAATCCCGGCATCATCTGGCCTGAAGGCTGTGTCTGGCTGGGAGAGAAGGTGGAGCTCGAAAAGGAGTTTCAGAGCCTCTTCACGCTTTTTGAGCAGGAAGGCGTGCATGAGAAGGCTATGGAATTCTGGAGCGAGTTCAGTGAACAAGCTCTTGGTTATGTCCCGGGAGGCGCGCTGCCCTCGCGAGTGAAGTTCTTCCTTGGCAAGGCTCTCGAGTGCTGGAGCGCCATCGAGTCCAAGAACTGCACGATCACGGTGAACCGCCAGAAGCAGACGCTGGAAGGCCGGACCTGTGATGTTTTCAAATCCATCATCCGGCACATCGTGGGCGCGGAGATCCTCATGCGGCTGGAGCGCACGCAGGGCACCTGGAGTGTGTTGAATCTCTTTGAGCAAAGCTGGTCCCAGCAGGTGCGCCGCCGTGGCAGGCTGACTTTTCAGGACATGGAGCTCATCCTGGCCGGGCATGAGTTTGCCGAGAACATGCCGAAGCCCATCCTGACGCAGATGCCTGGCATGGATGAGCGCCTGCGCATCGACTACCGCCTGGATGCGCGCTATGACCATTGGCTGCTGGATGAGTTTCAGGACACGAACTACACGCAGTGGTCGGTCATAGAGAACCTCATCGACGAGGCCATCCAGGACACTTCCGACGAGCGCACGCTCTTCCAGGTCGGTGATGTGAAGCAGGCCATCTATGCCTGGCGCGGTGGTGACACGCGCTTGTTTGAAGACATCGCCACCCGCTATAACTCCGGCGTGGACACACGTCTGCGCCAGCGTCCGCTGAATGTGTCCTGGCGTTCTGGGCATGATGTCATCAGCATGGTGAACCGCATCTTTGGAGACCAGCTGGCACTGACTGCTGTGGGTCTGCCCGAGCAGACACGCGCACGCTGGCCCTGGCAGGATCATCAGGTGGCCGGCATCCATGAAAAGATGCCCGGTTACGCCGCGCTGCTGCAGCCGCAGACCAGTGATGGCAAGGTCACCGATGAGGACCGGTTTCAGCTCGTCGCAGGAGTGTTGGAGGAGATCCAGCCCGTGCAGCGCCGCCTGAGCTGTGCCATCCTGGTGCAGTCAAACAAGACAGCCCGCGAACTCGTGGACTATCTGCGTGCGCACTCGAAGTCACGCATCCCGGTCATGTGCGAGTCTGAGATCTCCGTGGCCACGGACAATCCTGTCACGCTGTCCCTGCTCAGTCTGCTGAAATGCTCCGCGCATCCGGCGGACAGCATGGCTTGGCAGCACCTTTGCATGACACCCTTCCGCGCCGTCTTTGAGCGCCTGGAGATCATCCAGCCAAGGCTGATCTCCCAAGTCCTGCGCCAGGTGTTTGAGGATGGATTTGAGACCACCCTGCGCCATTGGCTGCATGAGCTACAGAAGTCTGAGATGACCCTGGACGTCTTCAGCCATCGCCGCGTGGAGGACTTCATGCTCGCGGCACGTCTGTTTGACCAGGGCGGCAGCCGTGACATCGATGAATTTCTCGCCTATGCGGACAACTACACCATGCGTGAGCCAGACACCCGGCATGCCGTGCAGGTGATGACCGTGCACAAGTCCAAGGGCCTAACGTTTGATTGTGTCATTCTTCCTGATCTGGATGGCGGATCGATGACAAATGTACGCCGCGGCATCGGCGTGAAGCAGGGTGAAAAGCGCATCGTTCAGTGGGTCTTCGACCTGCCAAACAGCGACATCGTGAAGGTGGATCCCGTGCTCAAAGAGTATCATGCAGAGCGTGAGTCCGAGGCTGCCTACGAGGAGCTGTGCAAATTCTATGTGGCCCTGACGCGTGCGAAGCACGCCAATTATCTCATCGGCTCCCCACGTCCGAAGACCTCCACCGCGAAGAATTTTCCGAGACTGCTCGAGCTGACTCTCGGGGATGAAAAGGAGCCTGTGAGCGACAGCTTTGGCGATGTGCCCGCGCAGATCATTTTTCAAAGCAAGCAGCCCACCACAAGCCGGCACTGGTTTGAAGAAGTCGACACCCAGGCCGTGCCCGAAGTCATCGCCAAGGAAATCATTTCAGTCTCCGCCGAGGACAGGTTTCGCCCGACACGCCGCACGCCCAGCGGATCCGAGACCAGCGCGGTCACCGCCCAGCAGCTCTTTTCGCGCAGCAGCCGCTTCGCGCGTGCCTACGGCACACTGGTGCATGCGCTCTTTGAGCAGATCGAGTGGCTGAATGAGATGAATGAGGCGCAGCTTAACCAACTTTGGTTAGCCGTGCCCTGCCTGGATGAGGCGGTGCGCGCAAAGGCACTGGAAGAGGTGCGCCGCTGTCTGGAGTCCCCGGCCGCCCGTGGCATCCTCAGCCGCCCCTCGCCGGAGGCGCAGTGCTGGCGGGAGAAGCGTTTTGAGATCCTGCTGAAAGGCGAGTGGCTCTCCGGCACCTTTGACCGCGTCATGGTGGAGCCCGGCCGCGCCACCATCCTGGACTTTAAGACGGATAAAGTGGAGTCCGAGGAGGCCTTCCACGAACGGGTGGAAGGTTATCGACCACAGTTGATGACCTACCGTGAAGTGCTCGCCCGCATGACGGGTTTGCCGACATCCTCGATTCATTGCCGTCTGCTTTTCACGCACCGGCGTGAGGTGGTGGAGTTGTAGGGTTTGTCCGATTTCAAAAGATCATCTGGGCCTGCAAGAACCCTGCCGCCACGGTGTTATCCATGGTTAGAAACTCGTGGGATTCGAGAGAGGGGAGCATACTTGGCGGCCTTTTTGAACAGGGCCCGTCGAGGGGGAGTCTAGGACTCTAATGAACACCTGCGAGCGAGTGTCGACTTATTGACAAACGTCAAAAGTGGGTGAATTTTCACAAGTGGCACGCATAGACATCCCCCGCAAATCGATCTACCGCCTCTCCATTTACCAGCGCTGCCTGGGCAAGCTCAGAGAGAATGATGTCGATACCGTTTCATCCGAGGCTCTTGCTAAAGCCGCCGGGGTGAAGTCCACACAGTTGCGCAAGGACCTCGCCTATTTTGGCCAGTTTGGCACCCGTGGTCTGGGCTACAGCGTGGATGTGCTCAGCAGCACGATCGCTGAGGTGCTGGGTCAAAATCACCTTCAGCCGGTCATCCTGGTCGGCGTGGGTAATCTCGGTTCCGCGCTTCTCCGCTACGGCGGCTTCCGCAAAGAAGGTTTTGATGTCGTCGCTGCCTTTGACATCGCGCCGCGGGGTCAGACAGCCCTGAAGATCCCCATTCTAAATCTCACGGAGATGACCCGCTTCATCCGTGAAAATCAGGTGAAGATGGCCATCCTCACCGTCCCCGCCAGCGGTGCCCAGGCCGTGACGAACCAGATGGTCGAGTCCGGCATCCAGGCGATTTTGAACTTCTCTCCGACTGTTCTGGATGTGCCTGAGCACGTGGTGGTAAACAGCGTGGACCTGGCGGTGGAGTTGGAGAATTTGAGTTACTTTATCCGGTGAGAGGATTCGTGATTTTAGATTCCTGAGTCCTGAGTCCTGAGTCCTGAGTCTCTTCGGAATTCAGAGGTCCGCAAAACCCTCCGAACCATTGGCACCGCAGAGTTAGGATAACCGCAGAGAAATCCTCTCAGGCTGTCTTCTCTGCGGTTATCCCGCCTCTGCGGTGTAGAAGCTTCGGCGAGAGACGACTCTTCCAAACTGCTTTGCCTTCCTGAATAAGGAATCAGGAATCAAAAATCTGGAATAGCCAAAACCCATCTTCCCGCGCTATCGGTGCGGATGGCATTGGCATCCAAAGGCACTCTTCTCGTCACAGGCGGCGCAGGTTACATCGGCTCCCACACGGTCCGGCATTTGCTGGAGCAGGGGGAGAAGGTGGTGGTGCTGGACAGTCTTGTGTTTGGCCACCGTGAGGCGTTGCCGCTGGATCGCGTGACGCTGGTGGAGGGGGACATGTCGGACGCGGCGCTTTTGGACAAGCTCTTCACCGAGCACCAGCCTGAGGCGGTGCTGCACTTCGCGGCTTTTGCCTATGTGGGCGAGTCCGTGACGGATCCTCTCAAATACTACCGCAACAATCTCGCTGCCTCCATCACCGTCCTGGAGGCCATGCAGCGGCATGGGTGCAAGCGCTTCATCTTTTCCTCCACCTGCGCCACGTATGGAAATCCGGTCTTCGTGCCGATGAACGAGGCACATCCGCAGGCTCCGGTGAACCCTTATGGGGCCTCCAAATGGATGCTCGAACGCGTGCTGCGTGACTGTGATCATGCCTGGGGGCTGAGGAGTGTCTTCCTGCGCTACTTCAATGCCAGCGGCAGTGATCCGCTGGGCGAGATCGGCGAGGATCATGATCCAGAAACGCATCTGGTCCCGCGCATCCTCATGGCGGCGGCGGGCGAGATCCCGGAGATCAATGTCTTTGGCACGGACTACCCCACGCCGGACGGCACCTGCATCCGCGACTACATCCATGTCTGTGATCTGGCGAACGCGCACGCGAAGGCGCTGGACTATCTCCGCGGCGGCGGCGAGACCACGCCGGTGAATCTCGGCACCGGCCGTGGTTTCAGCGTGAAGGAGATCCTGCAGACGGCCGAAGCAGTGACGGGCAAAACCATCCCAGTGACCTACGGCCCGCGCCGTGCGGGTGATCCGCCCGAGCTCATCTGCGATCCTGCCAAGGCCCGTGCCGTGCTCGGCTGGGAAGCTGAATACAAGGACCCCCGTGCCCACCTGGAGCATGCGTGGAAATGGATGACCGGCCCTCGTCAGGGGAAGTATAAGAATTCGATTCCTGACTCAGGAATCTAAAATCAGGAATCAAACGCTCCGTGCTCGACACGACGCCCGATGTGCGAATCTTGACCGCCGCATGTCAGCCGTCACCGCCACATTCACCTTTTGGTTGGGGCTCACGCCCTTCCTCCCCGAGCAGTGGGGCATCCTGGCATTCTTGGTGATCGCCACGGCAGGCGGGGCGTGGTATTTTCAGGACCAGAAGATCAAGGGGCTGAACCAGCAGCACGCGGACGAGAGTGCTGCGGATGCGCAGGCGCATGCGGGTGCTCTCCAGACGCTGAAGGACGCGGCGGCTGACCAGGCTGCCGAGGCGAAGCAGAAGTATGATGAAGCTTGCGCGGCGTATCATCACCTCGCGGCGCAGCACCAGGAAGTGATCGCGGCTGCGAAGAACCGGGAGCAGGAGGATGCGCAGCGCATCGCCGGACTGAGCGCGGAACTCGCTGCCACGCGCGAGGTCGCGGCGCAGCTTCCGCCTACCCAAATGCGTGTCAAAGACCTGGATGCTGCCTTGATGTCGGAGCGCGGACGTGTGGGTGCTTTGGAGACGGCTCTCGCGGTGTCAACGAAGCGTGCTGGTGATTTCGAGACACGTCTGGAGCAAACGCATCGCAGCCTGACGGAGGTGCGGCAAAGCTCCGAGCAGCGTGAGCGTGAGCTGCAAAGCGGACTGGTGAAGCTGGAGCAGACGGTGCGCGAGAATGAGACGCTCGTGAGCACGGCGGAAGCCCAGATCCATCAGGCGAACGAGACGCTGGCTTCCTACAAGCAGCAGGCGGAGACACGCATCGCCAATCTTCAGCGCCAGCTCGCTGCGGCGGAAGCCAAGTCAGCGCTCGTGCAAAAAGAGTTCATGAGCGCCGTCGGCGTTCTGCCTGACAAGCCTGCGCCTTCTCCGCGCGGCAGTGTTGCTGTGGCCAGCGTGGAGGGTAAACGCATCTCAGAACTCGAAGCGAAGATTACGCAGATCGAAGCCGAATCCCGCAAGAAGACCCGTGAGGACGGCTACAAGATCGCCGAGCTGGAGTTTCGGCTGAATGAGGCTCTTTCGAAAGGATCAGTGCCGCCATCTGCTTGACCGATACTCGCGCGCAGCGAGAGCAAACTTTTAGTTAGCATGGTCAAGCGGTTCCTCGCGCCCCGTCGAGAATGGAAAAAACCACCGGGCGGCAATGCGCCCGGTGGTGGTTGGGGGTTGTCGAGGGTATCACGTGAACGTGACACGGACTTACCGGTCCTAGTTGTCGTCGCGGCCTTTAGCCTTACGCTTGCCCTGCTCATCACCCTTGTGCTTGCCTTGGTCGTCACCGCGCATGCGGGCGGCATCACTGCGAAGGCGGTCCGCCTCGCTGCGTGCTGAAGAGGCAGGATCACTCGAAGTGGAGCTTGAGCCGGAGGTGCTGTTGCGGGTGGTGGCATTGCCGCCTGTTGTGGCACCGCCGGTGGTGGCTCCACCCGTCGTGTTGCCGCCCGTTGTCGCGCCGCCGGTCGCATTGCCGCCCACGGTGGTACCACTGGTGGTGTTGCCGCCGATGGTTGTGCCGCTGCCGCCCTTGGTATTGCCACCGGTGGCATTGCCGCCAATGGTCGTGCTGCTGGTCGCGCCACCCGTGGTGTTTCCACCCGTTGTTGCGCCGCCCTTGGTGCCACCACCGCTGGTGTTGCTGGAGGTGCTGGTGGAGCCGGTGCCGCTGGTGGAACCGGATGTGGTGGCATTACCGCCGGAAGTGGCGCCGCCAGTGGTCGCACCCCCTGAGGTGGATCCGCCGGACGTCGTGCCGCCGGTGGCATTGCCGCCGATCGTAGCACCACTAGAGGTATTGCCACCAACCGTCGTGCCACTGCCTCCGGTGGTATTGCCACCCGTGGCGTTGCCGCCGATGGTGGTGCTGGTGGTGCTGCCCCCGGTGGTATTACCGCCCGAGGTGGATCCACCGGCGGTCGTGCCGCCGGAGGTGTTGCTGTTCGTGGTGGTCTGGGTGAAGCCTGGAAGGGCGAGGGCCAGAACGAAGGCTGCGAGAGCCGTGGTAGGTTTGATCTTCATAGCGTTCAGGGATCGCTTCAGCCAAGGTTTCTGCTGTCAGAATTACGCCTGATTCGAATTAAGGTTTGAGTCAGGAGACGATGAGAGGGCGTCAGGTTTCGCTAGGGCGGTAAGTCGATCATCAACACAACCTGAATAGCCTAACAATGTATGTGTTGTTCATTGTGGCAAGACGTGCGGAACCCCCGCGTCATTAAAAAAAGCGCGCATCCAGGCCGGATGCGCGCTTGAAAGCTGAGTTCTGAAAGTCGTGGTCTTACTGCAGCTTGCTGCGGGTCACTTCTTTCCCATCTCCCCTGATGGAGAGCATGCCTTCCTTCACATCCACCTGTACCTTCTTGGTGGCCTCTGGCAAATTAGTCAAAGGTTTTCCATCCAGCAGGACGCGGCCTTTTTCGATGCTCAGCGTCTGTGTTCCCAGCTTCACCTCCGCCGTGGAGCCGTTCACGTTTACCGTCGCAGATCCGGCGGAGCTCACGCGGATCTCACGTCCTTCGGCGAAGGCCGTCACGATGCCTGGAGTGACAGTGCCTTGAGTCACCGTCCCGCCACTGACAGAGCCGCCGGTGACGGATCCACCGGTCACGGATCCACCGGTGACCGTGCCACCATGTACGTCCGGTCCCTTCACGTCAGCACCCTTCACATCCGCGCCTTTGACATCGGCACCCTTCACATCCGCGCCTTTGACATCGGCACCGCGTGTCACGGTTTCATTTTGGGCAGAAGCCAGGGAGGAGAAGAGAGAGACGGTAACAAAAAGTAGGGTTGTTTTCATATCGAACCATTCGTTGTATCGGCATGCTTGGCCCTGTGCCTGAGGTGCTGATCAGGGACTCGGCGCAAAAAATGGTACACATCCCAAGTGCAAAAAAAGCCGGAGGATCTCGGATCCTCCGGCTTGGGTTATTGTTTAGATAAGGAGGGAATTACTTCTTCGGCGTGCTTGTGGCATTGCCGCCCGTGGTCGCTCCGCCCGTCGTGCTGCCGCCGGTGGTTGTGCCACCCGTGGTGGAGTTGTCGATGGTGGCCTTGTTGAAGTTTTTGCCTTCCACATTCAGCGTACCGCCCGTGGTGGATCCACCGGTGGTATTGCCGCCGACGGTTGTGCCGCCCGTGGTGTTGCTCGTAGCACTGCCGGAACCTGAGGAAGTGGCACTGCCGCCCGTCGTCGCGCCGCCAGTGGTGTTGCCACCTGTCGTCGTGTCGCCCGTGGTCGAGTTGTTGATCGTGGCCTTGTTGAAGTTTTTGCCCTCAACACTGCCTGACGAGCCGTCGATGGTCGCCTTGTTGTAGTTCTGCGAGCTGCCAGGTGGGTTGTAAGAGCCATCCGAATTAGTGCGGTCTCGGTTCTGGCCGGGAGCATCCGCGCTTTTGCCTTTCGTCCTGCTGCCACTCTGTTCGGGTGTCGTGGTATTCACACTGCCCCCGGTGGTGGCGCCTCCAGTGGTATTGCCGCCCACGGTGGCACCGCCAGTGGTGTTACTCGTAGCGCTGCCCGATGTAGAGCCCGAGCCGGAGGACGAGGCGTTGCCGCCAGTCGTGGCACTGCCTGTGGTGCTGCCA
Organism: Verrucomicrobiota bacterium; assembly: GCA_040387935.1. Lineage (GTDB taxonomy): Bacteria > Verrucomicrobiota > Verrucomicrobiia > Verrucomicrobiales > Verrucomicrobiaceae > Prosthecobacter. The sequence goes on from JAZKCU010000009.1 coordinate 112,739, forward strand.
CCCGTGGTTGTGCCGCCTTTGGTGGAGTTGTCGATGGTGGCCTTGTTGAAGTTTTTGCCTTCAACGTTGAGGGTGCCGCCGGTGGTGGCGCCGCCGGTTGTATTGCCGCCGACGGTCGTGCCGCCGGTGGTGTTGCTGGAACTGGTCTGGGCGTTCGCGCTGAGGGCGAGGGCCAAAGCAGCCAGAGATGCGAGGTAGGTGGGTGGTGTCTTCATAGCACCCAACACTTCGCAGGACTTGCGTTGGCCGGGCCTGCCGAGGATCACTGATGTGGCTATCGGGAGGCATGTGCGAAAGTCGGGCGCTCACTCCATGAAAGGAGAGAAATCCGGGACCATTCCCGGATGCGGATCTGGCGAATTTTTTTTGTTAGGTCACCAGGGGTGCCGTGCCGCGCCTATTTGGAGGTTTAGTCGCGACCACTCCCTCGATATCATCCTTTGAATTCCGCTACTCCTTGTTACGCGAGTCCATCCAGATGGTGACAGGTCCGTCATTCACCAGTGCCACCTGCATGTCGGCGCCGAAGGTGCCGCGGGCGATGGGGGCGCCGAGTTCTTTTTCCAGCACGATCATGAAGTGCTCATACAGCGGGATGGCATGATCCGGCCGCGCCGCGCGGGTGAAGCCAGGGCGGTTGCCCTTCTTCGTGCTGGCATGCAGCGTAAACTGGCTGACCACCAGCACACCGCCGCCCACGTCCTTGACGCTGAGGTTCATCTTGCCATCGGCATCGCTGAAGATGCGCATCTGGGCGATCTTTCCGGCGAGCCAGTCGGCGTCTTCCGTGACGTCCACATCCTCCACGCCGAGCAACACGACGAGGCCGTGCGGAATGCTTCCGGTGACCTCGCCAGCGATGGTGACGGAGGCTTGTTTCGAACGTTGGATGAGGGCGCGCATGGTGGAGGTGAGGGGGCTGAACCACGAATGGACACCAATGAACACGAATATTCCAATCCTCTGAGGGGCAGGTCATTCGTGATCGTTCGTGTCCATTCGTGGTTGGAGCTTGTTGGGGCGGGAGAAGGGGGGAATGAGCTTTCCCTTGCGAAATGGCCCCTCAAGCGCTCCCTTCGCGCCCCTTTGCCGGGGGCATTCCAGCCTTTCGGCCACCATTCCAACCCTCCGTTACCATTCTCATGTCCACCGACGCCAAATCATCCACCGCTCAGATGGAGAAAATCGTTTCTCTCTGCAAGCGCCGCGGCTTCATCTTTCAAAGCAGCGAGATCTACGGCGGCTGCGGCGGCGTGTGGGACTACGGCCCGCTCGGGGCCGAGCTGAAGCGCAATCTGCGCACGGCCTGGTGGAACACCATGACCCGCGAGCGTGAGGACGTGCTGGGCCTGGATGCCAGCATCCTCATGAATCCCGCCATCTGGAAGGCCAGCGGCCATGTGGACACTTTTGCGGATCTCATGCGCGAGTGCTCGCTGACGAACAAGCGTGTGCGTGCTGACCATGTGGAAGCGCAGGAAGGCGTGGTCATGAACTACAGCGGTGCCAAGGCCCCCACAGGGTGGAAGCTCGCGCGCCCCATCTCCGTGCTCATGAAAAAGGGCGAGCACATCGAAAGCCTGCGCAAGCGTGTGCGCACGCTCATCGCCTCCAATGCCGGTGAAGCGGCAGGCAAGATCGAGGAGATCGAACTGCTGGATGAGGCCAAGGGCGAGACCCTGGAGAAGACCGTGGACTTCCATCCGGAAACCGGCGGTGCGCTGGGCGAGGCACGTCCGTTCAATCTGATGCTGAAGACCTACCTCGGGCCCACCGCGACCGAGGCTGATGTGACGTATCTGCGTCCAGAGACCGCGCAGGCGATCTTTGCGCAGTTCAAGAACGTCTTCGATTCCAGCCGCGTGAAGGTGCCGTTTGGCATCGGCCAGATCGGCAAGGCTTTCCGCAATGAGGTCACGCCGAAGAACTTCACTTTCCGCAGCCGCGAGTTTGAGCAGATGGAGCTCGAGTTCTTCATCAAGCCTGACGAGGCCGTGGAGATCATCAGCGGCGAGGTGGCGAAGTGGAGCGAAGGCGCTGATCTGAGCGAGCCTCAGCCTAACTGGGGATGGGAACTCTGGCACCGCTACTGGGTGGACCAGCGCACGAAATTCTACCAGGGCATCGGCCTCGGTGATGTGCTGGAATACTACTGGCAGACGCCGGATGATCTGGCGCACTATGCCCGCGCCTGCGTGGACATTCTCTGCGAATTCCCCTTCGGCACCGAGGAGCTGGAAGGCATCGCCGCGCGTGGTGATTTCGATCTCTCCGCGCATCAGACCGCCAGCACGAAGTCCCAGGAGGTCTTTGACGAAGAACTCAAGAACGCTGCTGTGAAGCTCACGGATGAGCAAAAGGAAGCGCTGATCCAGAAGCGTCTCGCCGCCGAAGCCGCGAAAGTCAAAGGCGCGCCGTTGCCTGAGGCCGCCGTGCGTGCGTGGTTCGAGCGTCTCTTCAAGGGCAACTACGTCCCGCATGTCATCGAGCCCTCCGCCGGTCTGGACCGCATGGCGCTGGCTGTGATTGCGAAGGCTTTCAGCGAGACCGAGGAAGTGGATGAGAAGGGCAAGAAGACCACTCTCACTGTGCTGCGCCTGCATCCGCGTGTGGCACCGATCAAGGTCGGTGTGTTCCCGCTGCTGAAGAACAAGCCTGAGCTGGTGGCGAAGGCCCGCGAGGTTTATGCTCTTTTGAAGAAGCACATGAACTGCTTCTACGATGAGACTGCCTCCATCGGCCGTCGTTATGCGCGTCAGGATGAAGTCGGCACGCCTTATGGTGTGACCATCGACTTCGACACCCTGGGCGAAAAAGGCCCTGAGTTGCTGGACACCGTGACCCTGCGTCATCGCGACAGCAATGAGCAGGAGCGCGTGAAGATCAGCGATCTGCTCGGGAAGCTGCTGCCGCTGGTGTCATAAGGCACGGGGCGTTTTGTTGTAGCGGAACTCGTGAGAGTTTCGAGGCTTGGCGGAAGACTCACGCCTTCCGCTACGCTGTGTTTTCGAGTGCATCGCGATGTCGAGTGCTGGCAGGAAAACTACGCCTGAGGAAGCATCATTCGTTAGGTGAGGGTGGGTGGCTGGCGCTGACTTCTTGCGACCTTTCAGGTCGCGGGACTGACGGGTGTGGGCGTGACCGGGTGTTCCGGGGCTTCTCGCTCTTGCCTCGCTTCACCCCCGGCTACCTTCTTGCGAACCTCCGGCTCGCGATAGCCGACGGGGGGCGAACTGGGGCAGTGGTGATGTGGCTGAAGACTTACGTCTTCAGCGGGAGTGCGCTGTAAAACATCCACGAAGTGTTTTCAAGAACGGCCAGGTCATCCAAAAACACTGCGTTCAAAAAGCTGGTGAAGTCGGGAGCGACCAATCCCACAGACCTGTCTTTCGGAGGATTGTCCGAGGTCGAGCCATCGACATAAACACGGCCGCTTTCATCCATCAGGATGCCAAGAACTTCATCGCAGAGAAGGTCCGTTTCGCCGACTAAATAGAGCCGAGCCCCAACTACATGACCGAGCAAGGCGGGGACAGGGCAGTCATATTCAGCGACTTGGCCCACACATACGTGCCGACCTTCAATTCCGATGGTCAGGCCACCGAAGCAGCAAAATACCTCGTGAACACAGTCAGGACACGCAACCTCGAAACGGCTCTCGTGCCCGTCTAACTCTGTAGAATTCCATACACGTTCATCATGCCAGCCAGCATCGACCAAGTTGAGTAGTGCTTCGTCACAAAATCTGGTTCGAGTCTTCTCGCTCATTAAGGACAACATTGCCTGCGCTCGACTTCTGCGCTCACTCCGCTCGCGCTGAACATCATGATAATTGGTCATAAGGTCGGGAGTGATGATGCTTCACTCTAGAAGTGGCTCGACCTTGGTGTGGCCACGCTCTGAGGCCAGATCCCTAGCGCTTCGATTCTTGTCATCACGCAAATGCGGATCTGCGCCACGCTGCAACAATTCGCGGACTGCATCCACGCAACCAAACCATGCGGCATTCATGAGGGGAGTGGTCCCGCCTTCATCCCTTGCATTCGGGTCCGCCCCATCATCAAGCAAAACACGAACGCAGGTCGCTTGGTTTTGATCATCAGGGGACTGCGCAACAGCCCAATGCAGAGCGCTGCATCCACGCTTGTCAGTGTATGCGGCACGTCCTCCACGCGACAATAGAAGGCGGAGCGTATCGACACTCGCACCCCGGGCAGCACCCATCAGAGCGGTGTATCCGACCTCATTGCCAACATTAGGATCGAAGCCGTTCTCCAAGAACTTTCGCAGGGTTTCGATATCGCCTCGATATGCCGCCCTGACAGGATCGTCAGGATGCGCTTCAAAAGGAACTCGCCCCTTGGCGTGGAGCGCCTCCCGCCATCTCTGCATGATGTCGGACAAGGGCGGGATCGAATCGTCGACGTATTCATCCACAAGCAGCTGTTCTTCGTCGGACAACTTGAGAACTCTGCCGATGCATTCGCACGTAGCCAGTTGTCCTTCGCAGAATGGGCAGCGTTCTTTGGTGCAGAAAAGGTCGTGTAGTTCTCCGTTTCGCACACCGCAGTCGGCACATGTTTCAACCATGGGCCGCCTTGTTTGAGGCTCTTGGGCCTTTGATCCTAGAATGAGCTTTTTGATTGTGCGGAACATATTGGCAGAAAGTGTTATGGGCCAAGGTCTAGAATCGACTGAGATTCACCTTCCCATCAAGCCCAGAGCAAACAACACGTGAAGTTCATCTTCCAGCCGTGTTCCGTCCCGACCCTAGACGCTGACACTCGTCCAGCGGTTCGGGAAGCCGGATGGTCCATTTGGTGGCAAGGGAGACGGGGTCGTAGGGTGTCATGGTGTGGCGTGTTTCAGGGCAAATGCTCCCGGCTCAGGAGAGCATCATTCGTTAGGTGTGGGCAAGTGGTTTTCGCTGACTTGGCTTTCCTGCCAGTTGATCCAGCCGTGCTCTCGTTTCTTTGGGGGAGGGAATCTGGAAGAAGCCGAGCTCTTTGATGGAGGAGTCGCCATCGGAATCCACGGACACTTCTCCGGAGATGATAATGTCTCCCGTGCCGTCTTTGTGCTCGCGGAGGATGATGCATGTGAGCGCCTCGGGCGGGTAGCTGGAGAACTTGGCGGTCCGCCCACCTTCCAGGATGATGGCCCTGTGATCGGTGATGACGTAGACGGTTTTCAGGGCTCTGTGATAAGCCCAGAAGGGTGTGCAGAAGAGGGCGATGCCGATCAAGATGAAGGGCACTCCGAAGAGGCAGAAGAGGTCTTCGAAGGATCTCAGATCGGGCATCTCGAAATCGGCGGCGGCGTAGGTCCAGAAGAGGGCGAAGGCGGTCCAGGGAATGGCGAAGATGAACGCTTTCGTCGAATAGGGTGTGAAATAGCGCGGGATGGGCATGTCCATCCACTGGATGCGCTCGCCGGACTCTAGCTCGAGATCGATCCTGGATTGCAGGTCTCGTGGTATGGGGCGTGGGGAGTGCATAACCATCTATTCAGCCAATCATGGGCGATGGTGATTACATTTGGGAGCTGGATTTGGAGTCATGGTGGAATGGCTCCACCGGCGGTGGCCATGCTTGCGGATCCTGGCTTCTGCGTCGCTTGCGCAAGCTTGCATGGCGAGGGAGGCCTCGCCGCTGTGTGCATTGGGCAAACTCCTATAGAGTTGATACTGGGCGGTGCGTTGATCGTGCTCTACCCCGGGGGTTCACCCGCTTCGCGGGATCACCCCCCGGCTATTCTCAGCGAACCACTTCGTGCTTCACCCATCCCAGACTCTCGCGTCAGGGGTGCGGCCTTGTGGCCGAAGCTCGGGCTTTTCAGCCACGCACCCCTGCCAGGTCTTCCTGGGTGAACTGGCGGAAGGAGAGCTTGTAGCCTTCGTAGACGGCGATGCCGTAGAAGAGGAGGTCCATGCCGTCAAAGGTGGCGCTGAGGAGGCTGGTAATGGCGTCTGGGGTGAGGCTGGCGAGCACGCTGGTGAAGGCGGTGTGCTCATGCTCGGAGATGAACCAGCAGGTGGTCAGCAGATTTCCGGCCACGCAGCCGAGCAGGGCAAAGACGGCACCGGTGACGCCATAGACGGGGGACATGCCACGGCCCATCTTGCGCACGAGCACGCCGACGAGGATGCCGATGCCGATGGCCATGAAGCCGATCTGAAATTTCGTGGCCACGGTGATGGCGGCCCACGCGGCGGCCCCACCTGCGGCACCCAGGAGGCCTCCGATCAGCGCGCCGGGGAGACTCTGCTGGCTCTGCATGCGCTGCATCCACGCGGCGGCGACCTGGGGATCTACAGACTCGGCCTGCGGCGCGTAGGCCGGCGGTGTGTCAGACTGGGAGGCTTCAGGGGAGGGGAGAGTGTCGGGAGAGCTCATGCGTCCGCATGCTTGAATAAGAGCAGGACGATTGGAAAGCAGATTCTTAGGTCATCTGTGAGCCTGGCTTGGGGGTAATCTCCTTTTCACGAAGTCCCACTTTTCGTTAGTCGTTGGGGTCGTCCTGCGCGCCGATGGTGGTGGAAACCTCGAGCGGAGTGCGCTGGTGATCTTCGGCGGACTGGCTGCTCTGCGCCTTCCGTGCCGTTTCACGCAACTCCGCCTTGTGCTTGAAGTGCATGCTGAGAGCCACGACGCCCGCCACCAGCAGGAGAGCGGCACAGGCATAACGAAGAGTGCGCCACCAGCCGCCGCGCTCGATGATGAGCGTGGCCTCATGGTAGATCTGGCTGTCCATGTGGATGCCTGGATACCGCTTCAGCAGGGTCTGGGCATGCGCCACGGCGTCAGACCGCTTCTCGGTCTTGAGTTGCTGCATGAGCCGGGCGGCCCTGGAGACGCTTTTGCGCAACTGGTCATACTGCAGGTCCGCAAAAGAGATGTTTTTGAGAGAAGTCAGCAGATGCCGCGCCTTGTCGATATTGCCGCTGTGAAACTCGATCTGCGCCTCCTGCAGGGACCGGCTGTGGTGGCTGTGCAGGTCCAGCAGGGCCAGGATCTGCGCCAGGATTTCCTTTGTGGACTTCACCAGCGGATGCTCGCTCGGATTACCCGGCTGGGAGATGAGGGCGTGCAGCGCCTCAAAGCGGTTCACAATGTCCTTCCCCGGCTTGAAAAAGAACTGCTGCAGTGTGGCAAAGTCTGCCAGCTCCGGCAGCAGGATGCCCTCATGCACCGCCGCCGCCGGCATGCGGCTTTGAATGGAGAGGATCTGCGGCGGCAGATTCTGGGCCAGTTGCTGCACACCTTCCCGCACACTTTCCAACTCCGCCTTGCCAGGGATGCGACCGGCGGTGCCTGTGACGAACCGGCGATACTCCGCCACCTTGCTTTCCAGCTCCTCGATGGCGCTCATCCAGGCGGACAGCTCCCGCCATTTGTCATAGGTAAGCTTGCTGGGATCACGGCTCTTCCAGTGCAGTTCCAACAGCTTGTCCGCGTCCTTTCTGAGCGCGGTAAAACTCTCAAAAGCCTGCGCGCCTGAGAATTCATAGCGGTTTTGCTGCAGCACATTCAGCCGAGCGATCACTACCGCCATGCGGTAGTGGAAGCGCGCCGAGCGGGGTGGCGATGGGCGACTGCAGATCTCTGTGATCTCGTGCAACTCCACACCCGTCTCCGCCAGCAGGATCTCCATGAACCGCTCCTTGGACTCGCTCAGGAGAGCCTGGATGTCCTGATGCTTCAGGCGGCGGCCGCGGTCATCCGTCCACGGTAGACCAGGACGCTCCGAATGGAGGAGCGATGAGGCAAGCTGCTTGAGACTGTCTGAAGAAGGCATGGAGTGAGAAGAGGACCTGGGGAGAGCGGGTCGGCGATGAGGCGGGGATCAGAATACGCGAAACTGCTGTGGGATGCCGCAAAGAAGTAACCCTTTCGGGTGATATTATTTCACCCTACGCGGCCCTTAAGGCTTTGAACCTGTGGCCGTCACGGTTTTCCAGTGGTGGGATGTAGGAGAGAAATGGGGGGAGGTGCCGAGGCGCCCGGTCATGGGACATTCCAGGGTGCAACTTCTGCTGAGGAGGAGAGTTACAGAGATCCAGTTCCCCATAACCATGAAGGCTCTCGCTTATCTCCTGATCTTCCCTGCCGCCACATGGGCGGCGGATGAAACCGTGGCGAATGCGCACGCCGGCATTTCAGCGGACCAGCTGAACTTCTTTGAGAAGAACATCCGCCCGGTGCTGGTGGATCACTGCTATAAGTGCCACTCCGCGGAGGCTGACAAGGTGAAGGGCGGCCTGACGCTGGACACGAAGGCGGCCATGGTGCTCGGCGGGGAGTCCGGCCATGCTGGCATCACTCCCGGCAGCCTAACCGAAAGTTCCGTCTACCAAGCGCTGACATGGGCTGATGAAGACATGCAGATGCCGCCGAAGAACAAGCTGCCGGCGGATGTCATCGCCAACTTCAAGAAGTGGGTCGAGATGGGCGCGCCGGACCCGCGTGAGCAGGCGGTGAGCAACGCTGCCGGTGGCAAGCGCCAGATCAACATGGACGAAGGCCGCCAGCACTGGGCCTTTCAAAAACCTGTGAAGCATGACCTGCCCGCCGTGAAGACGGAGGGCTGGGCCAAAACGGATGTCGACACCTTCATCCTGGCCGGCCTGGAGAAGGCTGGCCTGAGTCCTGTGAGGGATGCGGACCGCGCCACACTGATCCGCCGCATCGCCTATGATCTCACGGGCCTGCCGCCGACTCCGGATGAGGTGAAGGCTTTTCTCGCGGACACTTCACCGGATGCCGTGAAGCGCGTGGTGGACATGTATCTGGACTCCCGCCGCTTTGGTGAGCGCTGGGGCCGCCACTGGCTGGACATCTCCCGCTACGCTGAGAGCAGCGGCAGGGAGGTGAACGTGCTCTACCCGCATGCATGGCGCTATCGCGACTACGTCATCGAGTCGTTCAATGCCGACAAGCCCTATGACCAGTTTCTGAAGGAGCAGCTGGCCGGGGACCTCATGAAGTTTAACAACAAGCATGATCAGGCGGAGAAGATCGTGGCCACCGGTTTCCTGGCCATCGGCTCCAAAGGGCACAACAACCGCGACCGCCGCCAGTTTGCCATGGATCTGGTGGATGAGCAGATCGATGCGACCTCACAGGCCATGCTCGGCCTCACGCTGGCCTGTGCGCGCTGTCATGACCACAAGTTTGATCCGGTGACCCAGCGTGACTACTATGCGCTCGCGGGCATCTTCCTGAGCAGCGAGACCCTCTTTGGCACCTACAGCCAGCTGCAGAACCAAAACTCCAGCACCCTCATCGAGCTGGATCGTGGGGCGGACATGGTCTCCGCCCTCGCCTCCATCTCGCCTGCTGAATATGAGAAGCTGAAGAAGCAGCATGTGGACGCCTCCGAGACGGCGGAAAACATCCGCGAGCAAGTGCGTGGCATGACGGCGGCGGACCGCACCAAGCAGGTGGCCGCCAGCTTCCTGCGCATACGCTCCTCCTTTGATCGTGCGGAGTCCGTGCGCGCGGATCTGGACCTCTTTTATACAGATGGCACACCACGCTCTCTCGCCATGGGGGTGCTGGATCGTGAGCGCCCCGTGAACAGCCCGATCCTCGTGCGCGGTGATATCAAGCAACCGTCCGATGTGGCCCCGCGTGGCTTGGTGGAGGTGCTCTGCGCGAAGGGTGAGCCGCTGAACATCAGCGAAGGCAGCGGCCGTCTGGATCTCGCCTGGTTCATCGCCTCCAAAGAGAATCCGCTCACCGCCCGGGTGATGGCGAACCGTGTGTGGATGAAGCTCATGGGCAGCGGCATCGTCGCCACGCCGGACAATTTTGGCGCAATGGGCCAGAAGCCCACGCATCCGGAGCTGCTGGATCATCTGGCGCTCTCCTTCATGGAGAACGGCTGGTCGGTGAAGCAGCTCATCCGCAGCATCATGCTCAGCCGCGTGTATCAGATGGGCTCCACGTATAGCGAGCAGAACTTCGCCGCAGATCCGGAGAACAAGTGGCACTGGCGCATGAGCCAGCGCCGTCTCGATGCCGAGGTCATTCGCGATGCCATGCTTTTTGTTGGCGGTGCCTTGAACATGTATCCGGTGGACGGATCACCCGTGGCCCGTGCCGGTGAGGGGCGTGAAGGCATCCTCACCATGGCCCGCGAGTTGCAGTCGAAGCCCTACAACTTCCGCAGCGTGTACCTGCCGATCGTGCGAGACCAGATCCCTGAGTTCCTCAGCGTCTTTGACTTCCCGGATGCCAGCCTCGTGACCAGCGAGCGTGATAACACGAACGTGCCCAGCCAGAGCCTGTTCCTCATGAACAACGTGCAGTCGCTCAGCGCTGCGGATGCCTTTGCGAAGCGCATCGGCGAGCATCCGGGCACCTCCATGGAGAAGCTGACTTTTGCGTATCAGCTCGCCTTTGGTCGTCCGCCCACGCCGGATGAACTTGCCGCCATCAAGAACTTCTGGAGCCGCTTTCCTGATCAAGCCGTGGATGGCAAGCAGACCAAGGAGGCGAAGGACTATGCGCAGAAGGCCGCTCTCTCCGCGTTTTGCCAAAGTTTGTTCGCGAGCGCGGAGTTTCGGTATTTGAACTGAAGTTGCCATCTCGCTGAGAAATGAGCCGCAGGCATTCGCCACCCTTTGATTATTATTTGGTTAGGCGCGTTGGTTCCCGAAGCATTTTTTAACCGCTAATTTAACGCTAATGGGACGCTAATAAAAGAAAGGTCGGAATGATTTCCTCTGGGACATCAGCGTTTAATTTGGGTCCTATCAGCGGTTAAGAAATGCTTAACCAAACAGCAGCCTGCCAAACGCCACGGCGGCGACCATGCCGATGAAGTCCGCCGTTAACCCGGCCATGAGGGCGTGGCGGAAACGGCGGATGCCGACGCTGCCGAAGTAAACAGTGAGCACATAAAACGTCGTCTCCGTGGAGCCATACAAGATGGCGGCGGTGAACTTCACCATCTCACTGAGATCTGTGCGTGTGAGGATCTCATTCAGAATGCCCTGCGCTCCGGAACCGCTGAGCGGCCGCATGAGCGCGAGCGAGAGCAGCTCCACGGGGAAGCCGAGGAAGTTCAGCACCGGGGCTAGCGCATATTCGAGCAACTGGAATGCCCCCGATGCACGCAGGATTGCCAGCACGGCGAGCATGGCCACGAGATAGGGCATGATGCGCACGGCCACGGCGAAGCCTTCCTTCGCGCCATCGACAAACTCCTCATACACCCGCACTCCGCGTGCCCAGGCCACACCGACGGCGAGGATGAGGATGGCCGGAATGGCGAGACCGGAGGCGCCATCCATCACACGTCGCCAGGCAGGAGGTTCAGGCTTGGTCACGGCGGCAGCGGCAGCAGCATCCGCCTCCTCCTTCTTCTGTTTCAGCGTGGCTTCAGCATCCTTTTTGCGTTGCTCAGATTGCTCGATGACCGGGCCCAGACCGGACCTTTCCAGCACCGTCTTCCGCCATGCGGGCGGGCCGAGTTCCAAAGCGGAGACGCCGATGAAGAGGACAGTCAGGATGGTGAGCCAGGTGCGCGCCCTGCTGGAGAAGCGCGAAGAGGTCTTCGGCATCTCCACACTCACCGGAGCGGTCGTGGTGGCAGTCGCCGCAGCGCTTGCCGTGGCAGCCGCATCGGGTGCGGTCTCCACCTCATCCGGCTGCGGGGCAAACTGCGGCAGTCTTTGAAAGCTCTTCGCCGCCATCACCGCGCCGATGGAGGCACAGGCCGTGGCGAGGATGGTGGGCACGATGACTTGATAACTGTTGCGGATGCCGGCTGCGTTCAGGAAGTTCATCGCGGACATCGGGATCAGCGTGAAGGCGCCCGTGTTCAGCGCCAGAAAGGTCACCATGGCATTGCTCGCGCTCTGCTTGTGCGGATTCAGCTCCTGCAGATGGCCCATCGCTTTCAGGCCCAGCGGTGTCGCGTTGTTGGAGAGGCCCAGCATGTTTGCGGAAAGGTTCATCACCACGGCGCTCATGGCCGGGTGGCCGGTGGGCACATCGGGAAATAAACGGCGGAGCAGGGGAGAGAGCACACGCACCACGGCCTCCAGCACACCGGCCTTTTCCAAAAGGCGCAGCACGCCGAGCCAGAACATCATCATGCCTGCCAGCGGCAGCGCGATGCCCATGACGGCTTTCTCCGCGCCTTTCATGGCGGCATCGATCACGCTCGCCTCACCGGACACCCTCCCGATCAGGCCGGCGACGATCAACCCAACAAACAGTAGTGTGGCCCAGATGTAGTTCAGCATGGCAAAAGGCAGTGGCTCAGTGTATCTTATGCGCTCGTCACGACGTAGACAAAGCTGCTTGCTTGCAAATGCGAGCCCGGGCAACCCCGCTTTCCATAAATTCATCTCCCGTCCGGTTTCCGTCCCAGCCCCCTCGATCTTCGCCAATGCCCATTCCGATCCAGATGGCCAGCCAGCTCAGTGGTCTCAATCCCCATGTCATCCGCATCTGGGAACGGCGCTACAATGCCCTGAATCCGAGCCGCACCTGCACGAACCGGCGCATGTATTGTGAGGAGGCCATCGAGCGCCTGAAGCTCCTGCGCGAGCTCACCGAGGGCGGCCACCGCATCGGCAATGTCGCGCGGATGGGCACGGAGGACCTGCGCCGGCTGGTGGATCAGCAGATCTCCCGCTGCAGTGGCACCCCGCTGGGCAGCATCGCCTCCGTCAGCATTGAGGTGCAGCCCTGTCTGGAGACGCCGCCGGACTTCATCCGCCACGGCCTCGAGTTTTGCAAAGCCTACGATACCGAGCGCCTCCGCCGCCTGCTCCTGCGCGCCCGCCAGCAGTTCGGCCAGCGCGGCCTGCTGCACCATGTGATCTGCCCTTTGATCGAGCACATCGGCCGCGAGTGGCAGGCGGGAAACCTCCGTCCCGGGCATGAGCGCATCGCCATCGCCGCCATCCGCGAGATGCTCATCCTTCCCGTGCCCGGCTGCCAGACTGCCCCCAGCGCCCCGGAGATCATTGTCACCACCCCGGCCGGTGAGATGCACGAGATCGGCGCCATGCTCGCCGCCGCCTCTGCGCGCGACCTCGGATGGCGCATCACCTACCTCGGGCCAAACCTCCCCATCGAGGAGACCGCCGCCTGCGCCCAGGTCCGCCAGGTCCGCGCCGTGGCCCTCAGCGTCGTCTACCCGGAAAAGTGCCCCGTCATTGAGGAAAAGCTCGTCCGCCTCCGCCAGATCCTGCCTGAGCACACCGCCATGATCGTCGGCGGCCGTGCCGTCTCCGGCTATGAGGCGCGCCTCGCCGGCACCCCCATCTACTGGGCCCACACCCTCTGCGAGCTGGACCAGATCCTCCTCCAGGTGGCTTCGCAGGGGTGATAAAAAGCGTTACAAGAGGGGAGTTGGCGATCAACGAGGAGCAACGAGTCCACTCAGTCTTGCCTTTACCGCATCTTGAACGACTCTTGTGTATGAGTCTTTTTCAGGCAAATGGGCGGGGGCTGAAAAGGCCAAGTAGACTTGATCTAATGTCGTCGTTAAGGACTTGCCATAGATAAGCGGGAAAGGCTCTACGCTACCTTCAGCACTAATGGTGTAGTCTTGAAATGTAATAGCCCCAGGTTGCATGGCATATTCAGTGAGCTTTCCGCCGAGGCGTTGAATGATGCGATCAAGCACAGGCGTTGGGCAAACAAAGAACAGCCCCTTTTTACATAAGGACTCAAGCCTTAGAAGGTGCCCCTTTGTAATCAATTGAGGGATGATCCTTTTATTGACATTCTCGAAATTGAAATTGGAGCTTTTTCCCGAGGCTGGCTCTTTAAATCCTTTGATCGCATCACTCTCGTGACGGTGTTGAATCTCCCAGCTTTGATATTGGTAGCTGCCGGTTGTATCAATAGTTTGAACTTCAACTGCGACAAACTCTTTGAGTGTTCCGTCGGGGCTGACAAGGGCTAGTATCCAATCAAACGAATAGCTGGCTCCACGTGCTTTCACCTTTAGCTCCTTTCCCATTCGTTGGCCAAAGGGGATAACAGAGTCTGTTTGAAGCGGCAGTTTCCAGTCGCCTGTTAGAAAAGGAAAGCCGGCTCCAAAAGCACTGTCTGCCACGCGCCTGAGTATCTGGTAATCATCGGCATATAATCGTTGAGGGCAGCAAATCACAGGTTTCGGTGATTGTGTCTGAGACGCGCTGCAAAGGCCGGATGGCATGCCGGTGGAGAAGTATTTCCGGCATGTCCCACGAATAAAGGGGCAATGCCTTGAACGAACAGCCTCCCCAATTTTTGGCGAATCTGGGCTGTAGCCGAAAAGTTCAACGACTTTGAGTGGCATTCTTCCGTGCGCTTGAAGGTTCCAGATGCTGGCGAATGGCGTTTCCGAGGGCACGTGCGAGAAATACCGGGACGGCATTTCCGATCTGCTCAAATTGTGAAGCCTTGTTGCCAAGAAAGCGGTATGAATCAGGAAATGTCTGGATGCGCGCAGTCTCTCTCGCAGAAAATGTTCGAGCCTGGTCGGGATGAAAAACTGCCCCCCAATGAGGGTCACATTTGGTGAGCACCGTGCAGGCAAGGGAACTCCACTTTAAGCGCCCATACCGCTTTGTGTGATCTGAGCGACGTGCTTTTTTCATCCCGGCAGGCAGAAGCTCAAAAGGAATGTCTGTCCATGCTCCGCCGGGAGGGATGTGCTGGAGACGATCTAGATTGATTTTGCTGAGATTATTCGAGTGATGGTTGAAGAGGGTGGTTTCTGAACCACGAATCTCCTTGGCGAACGCCCCCAGTGAGCGCCCATTAGAATACTTTGTTTCGTCCGCCCCCCCACCTGCTGGGATGGCGGGAAGATCCGCAATCGCATCACGAAGTGTAGTGGCTGGCTTTAGCATCATTGCATCAAGAGGTTGCAGTCGCGTGGTCAGTGTAGCCCCACCCGTGAAATTTGCCCGCGCTTCATAGAAGTGGGTTGGTTCTGGATGTAGTAAAGTTCCCAGACGGGACGCGAGGAAGATGAGGCGCCAGCGAGTCTGGGGAGCACCGAAATGGGCAGCTAGAAGGATTCTACAGCTTGTTTTGTAGCCACGCCCTTCAAGTTCCCGCAAAATCGTATCCACGACTCGTCCGCCAGCCAACGACAACATTCCAGGAACGTTCTCAATGAGAATTGTTTTTGGAGCGAACTCATCCACGAATCGCAGGTAGTGGCGAAACATGGAGTTTCGGGGGTCGTCAAGAACACGCTCTGGGGCGTAGATAGAGAATCCCTGGCAGGGCGGGCCACCGACCATGCAGTCCAGTTCACCCTTTTTGATGCCGAGGGTCTTTCGTACTCGAGCCGGATCCTGATCTTCGATGGGGCCGCAAGTCGCAGTGGTGTCGGGGTGGTTAAGCCGGAAAGTGGCAACTGCGTTCTCGTTAAAATCATTCGAGAAAAGGCACTCAAATCCAGCTTGGCGGAAGCCTTCGGTGAGCCCTCCCGCTCCAGCAAATAGGTCTAAGGATTTAAATTCGGCCATTAACCTCTTGAAGCAGATTTTTAGACACTGTTCAAGTGAAACCGAGTGAGGCGCATGGGAGAGCATTAATATTCCCGTATGAACAGTTGTCTGTTACGCCCTCCATTGCCCCAGCCTTTTGTGGGCAACCCGGCCCGATGGCTGCTTGAGTCCATGGCATTTCACCCTCCCCGCCCTCCTCGCTTGCACCGGGCGCATCCATCGTTACTCTCGCCGCCCACTTTATGGCCCTCGCAAAAGACCCCACGCCGAATCCCGCCGCCTCCCCGATCAATCAGAAGCTCACCGCTGACGACAAGATCGAGCTCTATCGCAAGATGGTCCGCGTCCGCCGTTTTGAGCAGGTTTCCCTCCAGCATTACCAGGCTGGTCGCATGGGCGGCTTCCTCCACCTTTACATCGGCCAGGAGTCCGTCGCCATCGGCTGCGCCTCCCTCATGGGCGCGAACGACCATATGATCACCGCCTATCGTGACCACGCCCACGCCCTCGGCGTCGGCATGAGCATGAACGAGTGCATGGCGGAGCTTTTTGGCAAGGCCACCGGCTGCTCGAAGGGCAAGGGCGGCTCCATGCACTACTTCGCCCCGGACAAGAACTACTGGGGCGGCCACGGCATCGTCGCCGGCCAGACCCCCCTCGGCCTCGGCCTCGCTTATGGCCTGAAGTATCGCGGCCTCAAAGGAGCCGCCATGTGCTTCCTGGGTGATGGCGCTGTGAACCAGGGCGCCTTCCACGAGTCCCTGAACATCGCCGCCCTCATGGACCTCCCCGTCATCTACATCATTGAGAACAACGGCTACTCCATGGGCACCAGCCAGGAGCGCTCCTCCGCCTATGGCAAATGCCTCGCCGAGCGCGCTGAAGGCTACGGCATGGCCTGGGACCACTGCCTGGGCGAGAACCTCTATGAGGTCCGCACCCGCGTCGGCGCCGCCATCGACCGCGCCCACAATGAGAGCAAGCCCACCCTCATGGAGATCTCCACCTACCGCTGGGAAGGTCACTCCGTCGCCGATGCCAACAAGCTCAAATACCGCACCAAGGACGAGGTCGAGCGCTTCCAGCGCGAGCATGACCCCATCCAGGTCTGGAAAGCCGTCCTCATCGCCGAAGGCATCGCCACCGAGGCCGACCTGAAGAAGATCGACCGCGAAGCCCAGGCCGAGGCCGAAGCCAGCGCCGACTTCGCCAAAGCCAGCCCTTATCCCGAGCCCGAGTCCATCTTCGAAGACGTCTACTGGGAGACCGACAACAAGACCGAAGCCGGCGCCACCGGCCGCCATTTCTTCAACGACTAAGACCAGGCTAGTCCCACGAATTCAGTCCAGGTCCGCAAGGACTGAAGACCACCCACCCCAAAAACAAGCGCGCCTGCTGATGAAGCAGGCGCGCTTTGTTTTAGTAGGACAGGCGTCCCGCCTGTCAGATGTGCCCCGGGCGTCCCTGTCCGGGAACTTCAGGGCTGGCAGGATGAGCAGCTTCCCACAGGCAGGCGGGACGCCCGCACCCCATTGGGCCTGGCCTTCGCATCAAAACAACCTGGATCTACCTTGATCAGGCCCCCCGTGGAGCGCGAGTGTCCTCACTCGCAAGCCCTTGCCTCGGATCAAAACAACCTTGATCAGCCTTGATCAACCTGGAGAACCCACCACGACCGCCCCCTGTGGAGCGCGAGTGTCCTCACTCGCAGGCCTCTCATCACCACTTTGATCCACCTGGATCTGCTTGGATCCCCAAGTGGTCATCTTTCTCCGAAAGATGAACCGGAGGCCTCGAAACCTCCCACCCGCCCCCCGAACAACATAAAGTCAGATCGGATCCCATCGGATGGCCCGGACTCGCGGCAGAGCCCTGCCCCGACCCGCAGCAAGACGACGAACAATGATGCCGAAGGCGTCAGCCACCCTCCCCCATCTCCAAACCTCCTGTGAAAAACTTCATTCATAGCCCCGCACTCTCCACCACAGCCGCCTTCCCGAAAACATTCCCAAGCGCACCCTTTGGACATCGCGACTCCAAGAATCACATCCGCTGCGATGTTCGCCAGCCTGCGCAGTCGCGGAGCGTCCCGGAGTGCGGGTGGCAGAGAGGCACGGGCCACCGTGCCTCGGCGACACCGCTCGTGCGCACCCAGCATCTTCACATATCCCAATCATCCTCCACGCACGATCGCCCCAGTTACCCCTCCGCCAACAAGCTCTGCAACTCACCGTGCTTTGTATCCTTCTCTTGCAGAGCAACGCCCACACCATCCCAACCTTGATCCACCTGCACTGATTTAAGCCACTCAAGGCACAGAAGACGATGGACCTTCTGTTTCTGACCTCTGTGTCCCTCGGTGGTCTCTGGGGTGAAAGCAATGGACATCCCGCCCTCGGACGCCTTCTGGATTTGATCAGCGTCTCGGACCTCTGAAAGTTAACTCCTTCTTGGTTCTCTATCAGCGTCCCATGAGCGTCTTATTAGCGGTTAAAAAAACGGCTATGAACAGGGGCGCCACCCAGCTCAATGACGGAAGCGCACCTCCTTTGAAAAATTGCATGCCCCCTGAAAGACCCAAATCCAGCTCGCGTAGAACGGTATACCGTTTTCCAGCCCATGCCCAAAGCCGCTTCACCTTCCTCCAGATCCGACTCCACCACCACGCTCCTCCGCCAGGAGATCGTCAGTGGTGAGGCCGCTCCTGGAAACCTCCTAGCCGAGGCGGCAGTGGCCCAAAGACTCGGCGTCAGCCGCGTGCCCGTGCGTGAAGCCCTCTTCACCCTCGAACGCGAAGGCCTGGTCGAGTTCAGCGCCACAGGCCGCGCCTTCGTCAAAGACCTGACCACGACCGACTTTGAGGAGCTCTACGTCCTGCGCCTCAACCTGGAGCCACTCGCCGCACGTCTCGCCTCACCCCACTTTAAAAAAGACCTCTCCAGCCTCGAAGCCAATCTCGCTGCCACCAGGCGCGCCAAGTCCGTGCAGGAGGTCACACGGCTCGATCTCGAGTTCCATGAACTGATCCTGCGCATGTCCGGCAACACGCGCCTGCTGAAGCTCTGGCGCTCCCTGCGCGGTGAGCTGGAGCTCTGGCTCGGACGACTCCACCGCCAGCATCAGTTGCAGACACGCGAGACCCAGGGCCAGACCATCGAGGCGCATCGCGGGATTATTGACTGCTTCAAAACGCAAACTCCCGCCGCCTGCGAGCGTCTTCTGCGTGAGCACATTCTCGGCTGGCGCGAGTGGCTGCCCCTTCATTTCCGGGAGGCCGAAGCATGAACAATGTAGTCGCAACATTCGTTATGCTGTCGGGCGCTTCCTGCGCCATGTCAGCTGACTTCACGCAGGACATTCAGCCCTTGCTGAAGGAGCACTGCAACACCTGCCACTCCACCCAGAAGCAGAAGGGCGACCTCGATCTCGAGCGCTTCACCTCCATGGCTGCGGTGAAAGCAGACCCCGCCGTGTGGGAGCACACGCTGGAGCAGCTCGCAAACAACGAGATGCCGCCGAAGGACAAGCCGCAGCTTTCGCCCGCGCAAAAGACCCTGCTCACCCAATGGGCACGCGGCACCCTGGATGAACTGGCCCTCGCCAACGCAGGCGATCCCGGCCCCGTGGTGCTGCGCCGTCTGTCCAACATGGAATACACCTACACCGTGCGCGACCTAACAGGGATTGATTCATTAGATCCCGCCAAGGAGTTCCCCATCGATGGTGCCGCCGGTGAAGGCTTCACCAATGCCGGAGCCGCGCTGGTGATGTCCCCAGCCCTGCTCACGAAGTATCTCGATGCCGCCAAGGACATTGCCGCGCACGCGGTGCTGCTGCCGGACGGAGCGCGCTTCTCCCCCAGCATCTCGCCGCAGGACTGGACGGACGAGGCGCTGGCCAAGATCCGTGCCTTTTACGCCCGCTACACCTGGCAGGGCGGCGCGGAGTCCGTGAACCTCCAAGGGGTGCAGTTTGACACCAACACCGGTGGCCGCCTGGAGGTGGCGCGGTATTTGGAAACCCTGCAAGGCCGGGGAGATCCGGCCCTGCTGAGCTCTCGCTATCTCAAGACGCTTCGCAACGCGCTGGAGAGCAAGCAGCCCTCGCCCCTGCTCGATCCACTGCGCGAAAAATACCGAACAAAAAGTCTGACTGCCTTGGATGTGGATGCCTGGCAGCGCGTGCTCTGGCGCTTCGCCAGCGTCGGTCACATCGGCAAGAAGAACGGCCCCAAATCCTGGCAGGAACCCGTGACACCTCTGGGCACTCATCATGAGATCCGCGTCAAGCTCGAGCCACCGAAGTCACCCGGCGACCTGAAACTCTATCTCGTTTCCACCGATGCCGGAGATGGCAGCAAGGATGACGAAGCCATCTGGGAGAATGCACGCGTCGTGGCCAAGGATAAGCCAGACGTGCAGGTGCTTGTCTCTGAAGTCGTCAAGACGCCACAGGTCATCGAGGTCACCGTGCCGGGAGCCAGCATCGTCAAGGGCGCTGAATTCGTCGTGAGCGCGAAGCTCAAGTCTGGCAGCGTGCAGGTCGAGGTGCTCACGGAGAAGCCCACCGTTCTTTCCGGCTTGCAATCAGGCAGCGCGGACATCGCCATGGCTCAGGGCAAATGGAGCGATAACAATCTGCGCACCACCCACAGCGCGCCCATCCTCGTCGCGGATGACTCACCCGCCCGCCAGAAGCTCGAAGCCGCGTTTGATGAGTTCCGCGCTCTCTTCCCCATCGCCCTTTGTTATGCGAAGATCGTGCCCGTGGACGAGGTGGTGACCTTGACGCTGTATCACCGTGAGGACACCGAGTTGAAGCGCCTCATGCTCAATGCAGATGAGATCCAGGAGATCGACCGTTTGTGGGACGAGCTGCTCTTCCTCAGTGAAGCACCACTGAAGCAGGTGGATGTGTTTGAGCAGCTCTGGCAGTTCGCCACCCAGGATGCGAAACCCGAAGCCTTCGAGCCCATGCGCGAGCCCATCATGCGCGCTGCGGAAGCCTTCAAGAAGCGCCTCATCGAGGTCGAGCCGCGTCAGGTGCTGGCCGTGCATGATTTCGCCACACGCGCCTGGCGCAGGCCTTTGACATCCGCCGAGCAGAGTGAGCTGCAGGCCCTGTATGACAAGCTGCGCCAGCAAGGCATGCCACACACGGCGGCTACGCGCATATTGGTGGCGCGCGTGCTGGTCGCACCGGCGTTTTTGTATCGCGGTGAAAAGGCCACACCGGGCATCAAGGCCGCGCCCGTCAGTGATTGGGAGCTGGCCACGCGCTTGAGTTATTTTCTTTGGTCGTCATCACCTGACGCAGAGCTGCGCGCCCTCGCTGCTTCCGGCACCCTGCATGAGCCTGCCGTGCTCAGCGCTCAGGCGAAGCGCATGCTGAAGGACGCCAAGGTCAGCCGCCTCGCCACCGAGTTTGGCTGCCAGTGGCTGCATGTCCGTGATGTCGAGACCCTGGACGAAAAGAGCGAGCGACACTTCCCCACCTTCGTGTCCCTGCGTGGCGCCATGCAGGAGGAAGCCATGCGCTTCTTCATGGAGCTGTTTCAAGCCGATGGCTCCGTGCTGTCATTGCTGGATGCGGATCACAGCTTCGTGAATGGCGCGCTCGCCAAGCACTACGGCCTAACCGTGAAGGGTGATGACTGGCAGCGTGTGGATGCCATGCGTGCTCAAGGTCGCGGTGGCATCCTCGGCTTCGCCGCCACGCTGGCGAAGCAAAGCGGTGCCTCACGCACCAGCCCCATCCTGCGCGGTAACTGGCTCAGCGAGGTCGTCCTCGGCGAGAAACTGCCACGCCCGCCGAAAGACGTCCCTCTGCTTCCTGAAGAAGCCCCCGCAGGCCTCACCGAGCGCCAGCTCATCGAGCGCCACAGCAGCGATGCCGCCTGCGCGAAGTGCCACCAGCGCATCGACCCCTTCGGCTTCGCGCTCGAAGGCTTTGATGCCATCGGACGCTCACGCCAAGCCGACACCCAGGCCGTCTTGCAGGACGGCACCCGCTTCGAAGGTCTCGATGGCCTGCGCACCTATCTCCTCACCACGCGTCGCGATGACTTCCTCCGCCAGTTCTGCCGCAAGCTCCTCGGCTTCGCCCTCGGTCGCGCCGTGCAGCTCTCCGACAAGCCCCTGATCGAAACCATGATCACCCAGCTCAAGGCCAACGACTACCGCATCACCACCGCCATCACCCCCATCCTCCAAAGCCCGCAGTTCCGTGAGGTGCGGGGGCGGGATTTTGTCGCGAGTCATTAATCATTGTCAACATGCCTGAACCCACTGTTCTCCTTGAAGATGTTTCTCCCAACGGCAACGTCAGTGCCATCGTCGAGCAAGACGACCGCGTTGCCTGCATGTATCTGTTGCTAGAGGTCGGTGGTGACAGGCAGGTAAAGTCCTGCTGGCTTCGCAACCTGACGAAAGCTCCGGAGCAACTGGATGCATTGGCCATAAGAGATGGCATTCCTCCGCTGATGCCTCGCGCGCACTGCCGTTTCCCGGAAGGTGCGCCACCTTTGCAGTCTGATGATTTGAAAATCGTCTGGTCTGAAGAAGGCGATGCCGCGGCGCTCTATCTCCAAGGCGATCTCTTTGCCGTGATGCCTTCCTGGAGTGGTGAGAACGGTTTTGATGGTTTTGCGCGCGACTGCATCGGTGAGGGGCCGCTTGCGTGGGAGCTTGGTGACAGTGGGACCAATGCTTCATTCCGTCGCTACGAAGAGGCTGCTGAATATTGGGCTTCATGGGAGAAGGAGAGTTTTTGGCCGGACTATCAGAACACTCTCCTGAATGGCTATGAGAGTCGGCTTGGGAAGTCCTCGCGATATTTCGCCATTGATGGAGGCAATTGGCCTCCCAAGGGCCTCAGTGTGTTTCACCAAGGGACTCGAACGATTCTGACAACCATTGGCGTTGGCATCAGATCGCAGCCAAGAGTCGAGTTGCATAGCGACACTCCATCCCTGTTGCGCCGGATCGAGCTGGGAGGATGCTATGATGAGATCTCAGATGCGGAGATGAAGTCCATCGCCTCCTACATCAGCGGCCAGTCGCAAATGCCATGGGCCAACATCACCTGGCTGGGGTCGGGGCACACCTTGCCTTCGGATCTTTTCGGCAGTCTCTCCGGGGGCAGGTTTCCCTATGCGCTCCTGATGAATGAGCACCCTGTGTTTCCTGAGCTTTCTCTGCCTGCGTTTCGGAATGATCCAGTGACACTGCTGTGGATGATTCCCATCAGCGAGTTAGAGCGTGAGCATGCGATGAATCATGGGTCACGACAGTTATGGGAAGCCTTGAAGGCTCAAGGCTCTTCACAATTAGGTTCGTTTCAGCGGCCCGAAGTCACCTTTTAATACAACTATGAACACGCACTCATTCTCACGCCGGGCCTTCCTTCGCGGCACAGGGGTCACCATGGCGCTGCCATGGCTGGAGTCTCGCAATGTCTGGGGAGACGAGCCGAAGCGCGACAAGCCCGCGAGCGAGGCTCCGGTGCGGCTGTGCGTGACCTTTTCAGGCAATGGCTTTCACTCCAAGGAATGGTGGGCGAAGGGCGAGGGCAAGGTCATGGAACTTGGCCAGGTGCTGCAGCCCCTGGCGGAGTTTCGTGAGAAGATGCTTTTTGTTCGCGGCCTGTATCATGAGGAGGCGCGGAAGGGAAACATCCACAGCTCGCAAACCGGCAATCTGCTCTCCGGCGCACCGATCGCCTCGGGCGGCGAGATTCGTTCGGGGCTGAGCTTTGACCAGTTGCTGGCGCAGTCGTATGGACGCTCGACGAAGGTGCCGAGCCTGGTGCTGGGGTGTGAGAGATCAAACCCCTCCGTGCACAAAAATTACTCGATGCTCTACAGCTCCCACATCTCCTGGAGCTCACCGACGACACCGACACCGCTGGAGCTGTATCCGGCGCTGGCCTTTGACCGCTTGTTTAAAGATGAGGTGGCTCCGGGCGACAAGAGCGTGCTCGATGCCGTGCTGGCCGATGCGCAGGATCTGCGCCGCAGCATCAGCCGTGGTGACCAGCGCAAGCTGGATGAGTATCTCGACTCCGTGCGCGATGTGGAGAAGCGGATCGAGAACGCCGGCAAGCGCGGCGAGCTGCAAGGCTGGCGGCCCACGCTGAGCAAGCCTAACATGAAGCGTCCCAATGATGGCATCCCGCAGGACATCGGCGAGCACATGCGGCTGATGTGTGACATCACCGTGCTCGGCTTTCAAACCGACAGCACCCGCATCACCACGCTGAAGTTGAACAACGACCACAGCGCGCTGCGTTTCCCGAACCTGCCCAGCGTGCAGCAGGCGGGCCATGGCATTGATTACATGATCCACCACCTGCTCTCCCACAGCGATGGCGAGGACTGGCTGAAGGTGAACCAGTTCTTTATGGAGCAGCTCGCCTATCTCGCCCGCAAGCTCGATGCCATGCAGGAAGGCCCCCGCACCCTGCTGGACAACACCCTGCTCATGCACTGTTCCAGTATGATGGTCGGCGCGAAGCATAACAACGACGAGCTCCCCGTCATCGTGCTCGGCGGCGCGGGCGGCCGGCTCAAAGGCGGTCGCGTGCTGGACTACCAGGGCAAGCCCGAGCGCCAGCTCTGCCGCCTCTTCATGTCCCTGATGGACAAGATGGACGTCCGCCCGAAGACGTTTGGTGATGCGACGAGCATGCTGGAAGAAGTTTGAGGTGCTTCAGGCGGAACGTGGACGCTGTGAGCATTGGGCTACCCCTACGGGCTAGAGTTTTAGGTGGGGTATGATCGGGGCCTAACCCGGGGTTCATCCGCTTCGCGAAATCACCCCGGGCTAGTCATGGGGAACCACTCCGTGGTTCGCCCATCCAAAACCCATGTTTCGAGATGCAACTAAGTCTGACGACCGCGAGGACGGTTCGTCGTCCCTGATAAGACGGAACAACACCATGGGATGACGCAGCCCGAAACGTCCAGGGAGCGCGGCGCTTCAGCCCGCAGCAGTGTGTTTGACTCCAGGCATCAGATTTCACAGCGCGGGTTCTTCAAACTGAAGACCTCAGTGTTCGCAGTTCGCGCTGGCAGCGTCCTCACCCCGCACCTGCGTGCGAGATCGCTGCGGGCTAAAGCGCCGCGCGCCGTCAGCCGTGCAGACTCCGGCGGTCTTGGGTGTTTATCGAATGATACACAGGCTGCAGGTTCAGCACGTCGATTTCACAGATCGGTTTTGCAAGATGCAGTAAATGATGGCTTTCATGTTTCCCATGCGTCGCGTTGTCCGTCTGCTGCTCAAATTCCTCCTCAGCCTCATCCTGCTGGCCATGCTGCTTTTCGGGGCAGGCTGGTGGTATTTTCATCCGGAGTTCACGCGGACCCCGGGCATTGTTTACACGCAGAGGAATGGCCGAGACCTAACATTGGATGTGGTGAAGCCTGCCAATGCCACGGGTTCATGTGTGCTGGTGATGGTAAGTGGTGCCTGGAAGTCTGACGCGAAGAAATTTCAGCCCTGGATGGGCGCTTCCTTCCTGCGTGAGGGGCACACGCTGGTGGCGGTTTCGCATCTCTCGCAGCCGCAGGCTTCGGTGCAGGAGATTGTGGAGGATGTGCAGCACGCGGCGCGGTTTGTGCGTCATCATGCGAAGGAGTATGGCATCGATCCGAATCGCATCGGTGTCTTCGGCGGCAGTTCCGGCGGACATCTCAGTCTGATGCTCGCCACGCGTGGCGGCCCGGGCGATCCGAGGGCGGCGGATCCCGTGGACCGTGAAAGCAGCGCCGTGCAGGCGGCGACCGTTTTTTATCCCGTCACGGATCTCCTCAATCTCGGCCCCTCCACCGAGAACCTGCACGATGGCGGCCCGCCGAAGAGCTTTCGCAAGGCTTTTGGACCGAAGGCCGCTGATCTCAAAGAGTGGCAGGGCATCGGGCATGATCTCTCGCCGATCTTCTATGTTTCAAACAAGCTCCCGCCGGTCTACATCGCGCATGGAGATGCGGACACGCTGGTGCCTCTGGACCAGTCCACACGCTTCCGCGAAAAGGCGGTGGAGCAGGGGCGCGAGGTGGTCATCACCGTGGAATCTGGCGGCAGGCACGGCTGGTCCACCATGCTCTGGGATGCACATCTCTTCG
Source organism: Verrucomicrobiota bacterium (assembly GCA_040387935.1). Taxonomy (GTDB): domain Bacteria; phylum Verrucomicrobiota; class Verrucomicrobiia; order Verrucomicrobiales; family Verrucomicrobiaceae; genus Prosthecobacter. The sequence continues at coordinate 138,337 of JAZKCU010000009.1, forward strand.
CGGGCTGGATGACGGAAAAGCTGCGTTGAGCGCGCGCCACTCGCCGATTCCCATCACCAGGGAAGGCCGGGAAGGGGTTCTGATCCGTATTCATTAGCTCGGTTCGACTCAAACCACCCCACCTCCCATGAAACACAAGGCATCCGCTCAGTGGAAAGGCACTCTGAAAGAGGGTAAAGGCACGCTGAGCACCCATTCCGGAGCTTTGGCAGACAGGCCCTACTCCTTCCGCTCCCGTTTTGAGGGCGAGCCAGGCACGACCCCTGAGGAGATCATCGGCGCGGCCCATGCAGGCTGTTTCTCCATGGCACTCTCCATGGCCCTGGGCCTCGCGGGATACACGCCGGAGAGCATCTCCACGGTCGCCACCATCACCATGGAACCGAAAGGCGAAGGATTTTCCATCACCGCGAGCCATCTCGATCTCACCGCCACGGTTCCGGACATCGACCGCGAGACCTTCCTCAAGCTCGCGGAGAAAGCCAAGGGCAGCTGCCCGGTCTCCAAGCTGATGAACGCCCAGATCACCCTCGACGCCAAACTCGAGTCCGCGATCACTCTTTGAGCGACAAGGGACGACCTGCTCATCGATGTGTTTGATCTGGATGGAGGCTTGATGCGTAGTGGTTCCATGCGCGAGCTCTTTGTGCTCGCCACCTCACATCTTCATCCCTCATCTCATGAAACAAAAAGCATCCGCTCAGTGGAACGGCTCCCTCAAGGAAGGCAACGGCACGATCAGCACCGGCTCCGGCGCGCTGGTGGACAAGCCCTACTCCTTCAAGACACGCTTTGAAGGCGAGCAAGGCACGAACCCCGAAGAGCTCATCGGTGCGGCCCACGCGGGCTGTTTCTCCATGGCCTTCTCCATGATCCTCGGCCTCGCCGGATTCACTCCGGAGAAGATCGCCACCACCGCCACGATCACGCTGGAGCAGAAGGACGGCGGCTTCGCCATAACTGCCAGCCATCTTGATGTCACCGCCACGATCTCCGGCATTGATGAGGCGACCTTCCAGGAGCTCGCCACCAAGGCCAAGAGCGGCTGTCCTGTTTCCAAGCTGCTGAATGCCGAGATCACCATGGAGGCGAAGCTCGCCTAAGGGGAAAGTCCGGACCGCATCTCCTTCCAAAGGCACTCATTCATTTGAGTGTCTTTTTGGTTAGGTTGATTTGAGGTATGCGTTGTTCACGCTTTAGCGTGTTCAATGAACTTCCAAGAACACGCTGAAGCGTGAACAACGTATATCTCCGAACGCGCCGTTCAGGACTTCTGATACTGCTCGTCCGTCACATGCTCCAGCCAGTCCACCGTCTTGCCGTCCAGAGCTTCCTGGATGGCGAGGTGAGTCATCGCGGTGCTGGGTGTGGCACCGTGCCAGTGCTTCTCACCGGGTGGAAACCACACCACATCACCGGGATGCAGTCCCTCGATGGGCCCGCCTTCATGCTGCGCCCAGCCATGGCCGGAGGTGATGATGATGGTCTGCCCCAGCGGATGCGTATGCCAGGCGGTGCGTGCTCCGGGCTCAAAGGTCACGCTGGCTCCGGCCACGCGAGCCGGGGCTGCGGCCTGAAACAGCGGCTCCAGCCGCACCGTGCCGGTGAACCAGTCCGCCGGGCCGGGGCGGGATGCTTGTGAGCCTGCGCGTTGGATGTTCATGATTGATCGAGTCCTCCTCGCTCATCCTGGGCTCTTTCTCAAGGCTTCGCACCCGGAAACCACTCCGTGTGCTGATCCCCGTTGCGGCCCATGTAGATCACGCGTTGGCCACGCAGAAAGGCAAAGTAGCCATGCACGCCACCTTTCATCGCACGCACGCTGAACTCCCGCCAGCTCTGTCCATTCTGCTGGCTGTCCAGGATGTTCGCACGCAGCGCCGCTGCATCAAACTCCGCTGCCACGCCTGGCAGAGCCTCCAGCGGGATCGGCGTGCTCACCACCGCGCCATCACCGCTGTAGTAAGTCTTGCTCAGCGCGAGGTAGTCCACGTGATAAAACTCCACACCGGCTTCCATGAGCATGCCCACGATCTGCGGAAACGGCTTGCTACTGGCGAGGGTGGCTTGAGCGGCGGCTGTGATGAGTTGGGTGTTCATGGAGGCTGTATAGGGCAGGGAAGCGCAGGCTTCGCCTGGGTCAAGTGAGTCACGACTCAAGCAGTCGCAGGTCCAAACCGTTTCGCATACTCATCTTCCAGGCGCGTCAGCCAGCGCTCAGGCGCGACACCGCACTCCGGGACGCTCCGCGACTTCACTTCCACTTACGACAACCGGATCAGCGTCTGCCGCAACTGCTGTGCCACGTTGGCGGGGCTGTCGCCGAACAATCTTTTAAACTCGCGGCTGAACTGGGAGGCGCTTTCGTAGCCGACTTCCATGGCGGCGCTGCCGGCGTTGATGCCCTCATGCACCATCAGCATGCGGGCTTTGTGCAGGCGCACGTTTTTCAGATACTGCAGCGGTGAAAAGGAGGTGACGGATTTGAAGTGCGCGTGAAAGGTGGACACACTCATGCCAGCCTCACCGGCCAGCGTGGGCAGGTCGTGCATGCGCGCATAGTCGGTGTTCAGCTTCGTCATCACGCGGCTGATCTGCCCGAAATGACTGTGCGGTGCGGCTAGCGCGCGCAGATTGTGTCCCAGCGGTCCGTTCAGCACACGATACGTGATCTCGCGCACGATCTGCGGCCCCAGGATGCGCGCATCATCCGCATGACGCAGGCACTCCACGAGACGCGTGGCAGCATCGCCGAGACGGTCATCCAGCTCGGAGGACTGGATGGCCTGCGGGGGCACGCTGTTCAGCGGCGGCTGCTCCACATGCATCAGCAGCTCCGCCACCAGCGCCGGGGTCACACCCACGGATAGGCCTAACAAAGGTTCATCCTCACTGCCCTCCGTCTCGCATTCAAAAGGCAGCGGCATGGCCAGCACCAGAAAATGGTTCGCATCATAGACAAACTTCTTCCCCGCGAGATAGCCGGACTTCCGTCCCTGCGCCACGATGACGATGCTTGGCTCATACGACACCTGCGTCCTCGGCACCTCCATGGAGGAACGCATGAACTTCACCCCCGCGAGGCGTGATGGGCTGAACCCTTGCCCCCGTGCCTGATCCGCCAGCAGCTCCACAAACCGTGGATATTTGGGAGGATGCAGAGGCGGCTTCTGGCGGGTGGCGGTGGAGCGTGCGGACTTCGTTTTCATGGATGAATAGGCAAGGTATAGTGCACTATCTCTACCAATCATCTCATGGTTCGTAGAATTAGGCAAATATTCCGGAGGTCTAGGTCTAGCGGCAAAAGGGGAGTGATCCTAGAAGTGGAGGCGTCAGAAACGAAGGGAATCAACCCTTCGCAACCTCTCCAAAAACATCATGAACTCCTCCAATACCACCTCCTCGAAAGTCATCCTGATCACTGGTGCCAGCAGCGGCATTGGTGAGGCCACTGCCCGCCACCTTTCTGCCAAAGGTCACACCATCGTCCTCGGCGCGCGCCGCACGGACCGTCTGGAAAAACTCGCCGCTGAACTCCGCGCCGCAGGCGGCACCGTGGAGTATCGCTCTCTCGATGTCGCGAACCTCGCTGACATGCAGGCCTTCGCGAACGACGCGCTGGATAAGTTCGGCCGCATTGATGTCATCGTGAACAATGCCGGTGTCATGCCGCTGTCCCCGCTGGCAGAGTTGAAGATCGACGAATGGAACCGCATGATCGATGTGAACATCCGCGGCGTGCTGCACGGCATCGCGGCAGTCCTTCCGCACATGACGGAGCGCAAATCCGGCCACGTCATCAATGTGTCCTCCATCGGTGGCTTCCAGGTCTGGCCTACCACCGCCGTCTATAGCGGCACGAAGTTCGCCGTGCGCGCCATCTCCGAAGGTCTGCGCCAGGAAACACGCGATATCCGCGTGACCATCGTCTCTCCCGGTGTGGTCGAGTCCGAGCTCGCGGACACCATCACGGATCCCGGCACTCGCGCCGCCATGCAGGAGTTCCGCAAGGTCGCCCTCGCGGCCGATGCCATCGCCCGTGGTGTCGCCTATGCCATCGAGCAACCCGGTGATGTGGATGTGAATGAACTCATCATCCGCCCCACCGCTGGCGCTCAGTAATGCCTCGTTCTCACTTCAACTCCTCACTCTTCTCATACTCATGAAACACGAAAACAAAATCGCCCTCGTCACGGGCAGCAGTCGCGGACTGGGTCGCAACATCGCTCTCACGCTCGCCAAATCAGGCGCGGACATCATCGTCACCTATCGCTCCGGCAAGGCCGAGGGCGATGAAGTGGTGAAGGAGATCCAGGCGCTCGGCAGGAAGGCTGTGGCCTTGCCGATCGATACCGCGAAGGCGGGCACCTTTGATGTCTTTGCCACGTCTTTGAAGGAAGCTCTGTCTGTCACATGGCAGCGCGAGAGTTTCGACTTCCTCATCAACAATGCCGGCATCGACCGCAAATCACCCTTCGCTGAAACCACGGAGGAGGATTTCGATGACCTCATGAATGTGCATCTCAAAGGTGTGTTTTTCCTCACGCAGAAGCTGCTGCCTCTCATCGCGGATGGCGGCCGCATCGTGAACACCTCCACGGGTCTCGCTCGTTTCAGCATCCCTGGTTATGCTGCGTATGCTTCCATGAAGGGTGCCATCGAGGTGCTCACCCGCTATCTGGCGAAGGAGCTGGGGCCGCGCCGCATCAGTGCGAATGTGGTGGCCCCGGGGATCATCGAGACGGATTTCACCCGCGAGGCGCTTTCCCATCCGGGCGCGAGAGAGTTCATGAACTCCACCATTGCCCTTGGCCGTGTCGGCGTGCCGCATGACATCGGTGGTGTGGTGAACTTCCTGTGCTCCGAAGAAGGCCGCTGGGTGAATGCGCAGCGCGTGGAGGCTTCTGGCGGGATGTTTCTGTGAGGTGAGGTGGCGGCTGCTGCGGAGCGCGGCGCTTTAGCCCGCAGCAATCCTGCCCGCTCAAAGGAGGTGAAAACGCCGTTGCTATGGTATGCGACACGTTTGATCCCCAGTTTGAACGCCACTGTTGGAAGAGCTTGATTGATCGAGCTTGCCACACTGCTGCGGGCTGAAGCGCCGCGCTCCACTGAGCCCTTGACTGCAACTCAAATAAGAGTGTATATGCACGCATCTAGCCCCCGCACCTCATGGAATCCACACCGCCACGGGAAGTCTGCCTTTGCATCGCCCTGCGGCGGGCAACCCGTGCGGCCACGCGGTTCTATGATGACTGCATGAAAGGCACGGGGTTGAAAGTGACGCAGTATTCGCTGCTGGCGAACATCGACCGCGCTGGCAGCATCAAGATCACGGATCTGGCGCGGAAGGTGGACATGGAGCGCACGGCCATGGGGCGAAACCTCTCCCTGCTGGAGAAGAAGCGTCTCGTTCACGCGGAAGGGGAAGAGGGTGATCTGCGCGGAAAACTTTACTCTCTCACCAAGGCGGGCCGCTCATGCCTGGAAGCCGCTCGTCCGAGCTGGCGGAAAGCGCAGACGGAGATGCGCCGGAAGCTGCGCAACCATGAGTTTCCAGCCCTGGAGGCCGTGGCGGGCATCATCCTCGGCAAGGACGTCTGATCATTTTGCCCAAGTAAGCGCATAGACACTCAATTGACCCGCATGCCTCTTGATCCTCCATCCACTTCCTTCGGCGTCCGTCATCGGGCCTGGGGCATCGCTGCCATCACCTTTGTCGTCCTGCTGCTGGCGGCGGCGGTGAGATCCTTCGCGGGGGTGCTCATCGTGCCGTTTGAGCTTGAGTTCGGCTGGTCCAGGCCTGTCATCTCGCTCGCGGTTTCGGTGAATCTGCTGCTCTACGGCCTCATCGGTCCCTTCGCCGCCGGCCTCATCAACCGCCATGGCCCGCGCCGCATCATGCTCGCCGCCATCGCCATGGTGGCCTGTGGTGTGGTCTCCACCATTCAGATGAAGCACTCCTGGGAGCTGGTGCTGCTCTGGGGTGTGCTGGTCGGCGGCGGCACGGGCATGACGGCGCTGGTGCTGGGCACCACCATTGTTCATCGCTGGTTTCATCATCATCGCGGGCTGGTCATCGGTGTGTTCAGTGCGGCTTCGGCCACAGGGCAGATGGTCTTCCTTCCCGCCTTCACGAAGATGGTGGTGATGGATGGCTGGCGCAGTGCGGTGTGGGTGGTGGTGATCGCCTTGCTGGTGGCGCTGCCCTTGATCGCCATCTTCATGCGGGATGATCCGGCGCAGATGGGCCTGAAACCTTACGGCATGCCGGAGGATCAAACCCCGGTGCGGATTGCTGTGTCCGCGCATCCTTTTCGCGATGTGCTGAACGGTCTTCGCGAAGGCGTGCGCTCGCGTGATTTCTGGATCCTCGCAGGTAGCTTCTTTGTCTGCGGAGCCAGCACGAATGGCCTCATCGGCACGCACTTCATCCCCACCTGCATGGACTACGGACTCACCGAAATGCGCGCCGCAGGTTTGCTCGCCACGATGGGCATCTTTGATCTGGTGGGCACCATCGCCTCCGGCTGGTTGTCGGATCGTTTTCCGAATCGCTGGCTGCTCTTCACCTACTATGGACTGCGTGGCATCTCGCTGCTGTTTCTGCCGGATGCGTTTGCGCCCGGCACGGATCGGCTCACCTGGTTCGCGGTGTTTTACGGGCTCGACTGGATCGCCACCGTGCCACCGACCGTCGCGCTCACGGCGCAGATTTTTGGACGCGAGAAGGTCGGCATCATGTTTGGCTGGATCTTCGCCGCGCATCAGATCGGGGCTGCCTGTGCCGCCTGGGGTGCCGGCTGGATCCGCTCCATCTCCGGCTTCTACGATCATGCCTTCATCATCTCCGGAAGTCTCTGCGTGGTCACCGCTCTGCTGGTGCTGCAAGCGGGCCGCTCAAAAGCCGTATCAGCCTCGTCTCAACCCGACGCGAACGATGCCTCCGCGCCCGCTTGATCAGGCGCATCCCTCCAGCCGCAAGCCGCGTTGCCTTTTTGCCAAGTTTCTCCCTCGCCCCTGCATCTTCCATCCTCCATCCTCCATCCCCTAACTTATGATGTCCACTGCCAAAGCCTATGCCGCCTCCAGCGCCACCTCGGCGCTCGCCTCCACCAGCATCCCTCGCCGTGCACCCACGGATCGCGATGTCGAACTCGAGATCCTCTTCTGCGGGGTGTGTCACTCGGATCTCCATCAAGTGCGCGATGAATGGAGCGCCCTGCCCACCGTCTATCCCTGCGTGCCAGGTCACGAGATCGTTGGTCGTGTGACCCAGGTCGGCTCTACAGTCACGAAACACAAAGCAGGCGACATCGTCGGCGTCGGCTGCCTGGTGGATTCCGATCACACCTGCCCGAGCTGTGAAGCCAATCTCGAGCAGTTCTGCCCAAACTCCGTCTTCACCTACAATTCACCGGACAAGCACGGCACTGCGCCCGTGACCTATGGCGGCTACTCTAGCAGCATCGTAGTCGATGAGAGCTTTGTGCTGAAGGTGCCCACCAATCTGGACCTCGCAGGTGTGGCTCCATTGCTCTGCGCTGGCATCACCAGCTATTCACCCATCCGCCGCTGGGGCGATGTGAAGGGCAAAAAGGTCGGCATCCTTGGCCTCGGCGGTCTGGGCCACATGGGGGTGAAGTTTGCCCATGCCTTCGGCGCGCACACGGTGGTGCTCACCACTTCGGCTAACAAAAAGGAGGACGCGCTCCGCCTCGGTGCGGATGAGGTTATTGTCACCCGCGACTCAAACGAGATGCAGAAGCACGCCTTCAGCTTCGACTTCATCCTCGATACCGTCTCTGCGGATCACGATATCAACGCTTATCTGAACCTGCTGAAAGTTGATGGCACACTCACGCTTGTCGGCGCGCCGGACAAACCGTTGCCTGTCTCTGCCTTCGGCCTCCTTTTCGGCCGCAAGCGTCTCGCCGGATCTCTCATCGGCGGCATCGCCGAGACCCAGGAGATGCTCGACTTCTGCGGGAAGCACAACATCACCTCCGATGTCGAGGTCATCGCCATCCAGCAGATCAACGAAGCCTATGAGCGCCTGGTGAAGTCAGACGTGAAGTATCGCTTCTCCATTGACATGGCCTCCTTGAAAAACGGTTGAGGTGAAAGCACGATTGCAATCGTGCATGACGGCGAGTGCACGATTGCAGGATCAGGTGAAAAAGCCGCGACGCTGTTTTTGAGACATGCGGGACGCCTCTCTTTCAAAATTTCAAAATACCTCTTGCCTCACTAGACCAATCGGTCTATACATCATTCACCGAAACGACAATCCGCCCTCCATGACCACTCACACCAGCAACGATACCAAGGAGCGCATCCTGGATGCAGCCGTGGGCATCGTCCTGGAAAAAGGTTTCAGCGGCGTGGGCATCAATGAAATCTTGAAGGCGGTGAATGTGCCGAAAGGTTCGTTCTACCACTGGTTCGCCTCGAAAGAGCAGTTCGGTGTCGAGTTGCTGAAGTATTTCGGCGGCAAGGCACAGGCTTACACTCGCAAGTGGCTCACCAAGACGGACACCATTCCGAACGCCTATGAGCGCCTTGTGGCCTTCTATGAGGCAAGGCTCTCCATGACTCTGGAGCAGGACTGCCAGCAGGGCTGCCTTGTGAGCAAGCTCACTGCCGAGGTCTCCTCCTGGAGCGATGCCATGCGCGCCGAGGTGTCTGCGAACTATGATGGAGCCATCTCACTCCTGCGGCAGGTGATACAGGAAGGCCAGGCCCAGGGCAGCATCCGGAAATCACTGGATGCCACCCATACGGCCAGCATCATCCATGACGTTTGGCTTGGCGCCTACCTGCGCGGCACGGCTGGTAAGCAGGTGCAGCCACTTCGGGAAGCTCTTCAGTTTGTGAAAAGCTATCTCGTCCCCTCACCTTGATTTTTTTGGCTTATAAGTAGACGACCGGTCTAATCATTAACCTTCCGATGCCATGACTGCCTCAAACCTCGCCCTGTTGCTCATCGTCCTGAATGCCCTCGCGACGCTGCTGAAACTCCGCTGATCAAGCGCGGCACCCCCCCTTTCTTCCACCTTGTGGAGAATCCCAACGCAAACCCCATCAGACCCTACATCAACCTAACCCACAAAACTCCATGAGCACCTCATCCAAACTCTCGAATCAAGTCGCCCTCGTCACCGGAGCCAGCAAAGGCATCGGAGCCGCCATCGCCAAAGACCTTGCCAAAGCGGGCGCCGCCGTCGCGGTGAACTATGCCTCCAGCAAGGCCGGCGCGGACAAGGTCGTCGCTGAAATCACCCAGGCTGGAGGAAAGGCCATCGCCGTGCAGGGAGATGTTGCGAAGCCCGAAGACATCACACGCCTCGTCGCTGAAACCGTCGCCGCCTTTGGCAAGATTGACATCCTCGTGAACAACGCTGGTGTGTATGAATTCGCCCCTCTTGAAGCCATCACACCCGAGCACTTCCATCGTCAGTTTAACATCAACGTCCTCGGCCTCCTGCTCACCACTCAGGAAGCCGTGAAGCACTTCCCCGCGAGCGGTGGCAGCGTGGTGAACATCAGCTCCACCATTACCGCGCTGAAGCTGCCCGCGACCGCTGCCTACACCGGGACGAAGGCGGCGGTGGATGCCATCACCTCTGTGCTCGCCAAAGAGCTGGCTCCGCGTCAGATTCGTGTGAACGCCATCAACCCCGGCATCGTCGAGACGGAAGGCACGCACAGCGGCGGCATCATCGGCACTGACTTCGCCAACAAGGCCATCGCTGATACTCCGCTCGGCCGCATAGGCCAGCCGGAGGACATCGCGAAGGTGGTGACGTTCATCGCCTCTCAAGACGCTGCCTGGGTCACTGGTGAAGTTGTTCGTGTGAGCGGTGGCGTGGGCTAACAAGGAGTCTGTTCATCCTCCTGATGAGCGCCAAGGCTGCCGGGTTTGTCCCGGCGGCCTTTTTGATTTCTTGAGGTGATGCTTGAATGGGGAATGGACGTGGCGCCTCAAGGCGAAAGGAGCGCGGATCTCCGAATCCGCAGCCCGGTGGAACGCAACTAGCGGAGGGATGCTGCCATCGTATCTTCGTCTCGCCAAGATCTCCGGGTTGAAAATGCGAGCACACAGATCGCACCCGCGAGAGCGAATCACCCTGCTGCGGATTCGGAGATCCGCGCTCCACAGAACCTGCCTCACGCCGGCTGATCCGTTCGCGCATTCTTCGTTAGACTTGTCTCCACCGGCCGGTTTGACCGCGCCCACAAGCCGTCTTTCCAGCTTGCTGAGAGCAGGGAACACTGCGCGAGTTCCTTCGCGGCCTCGGCATCGTCTTTGCGATGATGCATGATCTCATTGCACAGCTCGATGCTCCACCTCTCAAAAGGGCGCTCGAGCAAGGTCAGTGTGTCTCCAGTGCAGACATGGCCATGCTGCAGCACGCGGAAGTAGTAACCGGTGCGCCCGGTCTGCTCCACCTGGGCGGCGAGATCCTTCACACGCCAGCGGCGTGCCAGCTTCCAGCAGGGCTGACGCGGTTGGGAAACCTGCACGCGAGCCTCACCGAGTGCGAACACATCGCCGATGCACACCTGGGTCTCGATCAGGCCGGCGAGGCTTAGATTCTCCCCAAAGGCACCGTAGGCCAGATCAGGCAGCGCCAGCTTTTCACGCCAATAGGGGTAGTGCTCCGTGGCATAGACGCACACGGCTTTCTCGGAGCCACCATGATGCCGGCGGTCCGCCTGCTCATCACCGCGAAAGCCTTCATAGCCTAACCAAAGTTTATCTAGGTGCGGCTGCTTGTAGAAGCCGGTCTGCCAGGGCTTGTCCCACCACTCACCGGTGCCGGTGGGCTGGATCTCGCTGGCTTTGCCAGCATGCAGGGCATCGACAAAGGCGCTCGTGTTCATGACGCGGAATCGGGATGTTGCGCATTCAGCAGCGGCACCTGCTCCAGCAGCGCGGCGAGTCTGCTGCCGCTGTCCGTCAGCGCATAGTCCACGCGTGAGAGCACCTGAAAGTCCGCCAGCTTGCGCAGCCGCTCATTCAGCACCTTTGTGAAGATGCCGGGGATGCAGCGTTCCAGCTCACCTGGACCTGTCACCCCTTGAGGCATTGCGGCGACGACCAGCGTGCTCCATTTGCAGCCGATCACGTCTTCAAAGCGATGATACGCCTTGCGGTCAGACAGCGGAATGAAGCGGGCTTTTTTCGCGGGCATCGTGTGGAGCCTGCATGAAGCCAAGATGCGCGCTTCTGTCGAGTGGGAACACTTCAGTGCCCATCTCAGTGCTCTGAAGTAACTAAGAAAGCTTGCACCCGCAAAAACCCGGTCCTGGTGCTCCCATCGCCGGGTTTTTGTTGTTTCGATGTAATGGAATCGGTGACAGAGCGAACTTCTTGAAAGCAGGGAAGGTAAGTGATCGTGTTTCCTTACCCCATGAAACCTGCCCCCGTTTCCCGCCGCCACTTTCTCTCTGCCGCCCTCGCTGGTAGCGCTGCCACTCAGGCCTCGGCTGCTGCGGAGGCACCGGTGGCCAAGCCCGGCCAGTTTTCCGAGCCGGCGCGTGACATCCCTTCTGTCGAAGATGCGGACGTCATCGTCTGCGGTGCCGGACCTGCGGGCGTGACGGCAGCCATCATGGCGGCACGCGCGGGCGCCAGAGTGCGCCTCTTTGAATGGCGCGGCTGTCTCGGCGGCATCTGGACGGCAGGGCTGCTGGGTTATTTCCTGGACTTCGACAAGCCAGGCTTCGCCAAGGAACTCCGTCTGAAGCTGGACGAGCGCGGTGCCCGTGCGAACACCAAGAGCAACAGCGCCTTCTGCTACGATCCCGAAGCACTGAAGCTGCTGCTGGAAGAGCTCTGCGTGGAGGCAGGCGTGAAGTTCCAGTATCACACGAAGGTCAGCGCCGCCTTCAAGGAAGGCAATCGCCTAACAACGATTGTCACTGAGTCCAAGTCCGGCCGTCAGGCGTGGAAGGCCCGTGTCTTTATCGATACCACCGGCGATGGCGATCTCGGCGCGCTCGCGGGCTGCGGGTTCAAGGTCGGCAATACCGACGACATCGATTCCGAGATTACCTGTCCCTGCCAGCCGCTGTCGCTCAATGCTCTGATCCTTGTGAAGGATGCGGAAGCGCTGCGCGAGTTCATCCGCTTCGGCACGCCGAACCCCGGCGAGAATTCCAAGGCCGAGAAGAAGGGGCGCATCCGCGATGCCATCACCAAAGCCACCGGTGAGATCCCTTCCTATGCCAGCTCCACGCTCTGGCACATCAGCGGCAATCTCTGCTTCGCCATGTTCAATCATGAGTATGGCGTGAAGCCGTGGGATGCTGCGGAGATCACCGCCGCCACGGTGCGCGCCCGCGCTGACATGAACAACATGATCAATGGTCTGCGCAAGCTTGGTGGCCCCTGGGAAGGCATCCAGATCGTGGCCACTGCCGAGCAGATCGGCGTGCGTGATGGCCGCCGCATCGCGGGCCGCTACACCGTGCAGACCGATGACATCGTCAAGGGTGCGCGTTATGACGACGGCGTGGTCCGTGTCACCTTCGGGGTCGATGTCCACTCGATCACCTCCGGCCATAACAAGGAGCAGAAAAGCGGTGCCGCCACCAAGGGCATCAAGGTCACGCCCTATGACATCCCCCTGCGCGCCTTGATCGCCAAAGACGTGGATGGCCTCATGATGGCGGGCCGCTGCATTAGCGGAGACTTCATCTCCCACTCCAGCTACCGCGTCACTGGCAATGCCGTCGCCATGGGTGAAGCCGTCGGCGTCACCGGCGCCCTCGCCGCTCTTTCGAAACGCCTGCCACATGAGGTCGCGTGGACTGAGAGCGTCGCGAAGATCAAGCAGATCGCTGAGAAGGCGTGAACACATTTAGGGCATGAGGAACCTCCAAGCCCCGACCTAGACCGTTGGAAATGTTAGGAGGGCTAACTGAACGGGTGTCGGGAATTGGGGGTCCTTTCTTGGACGAGCGTGGGACCACGCTGCCTCATCGCCCCGGCTCTTGCATTCCTGGAGATCGACCCTAATCTGCGCGCCCCTTTTTGGGTGCGCCTCACAGGGTGCTCCCGCAACCCCAAGCAACAAACACACATCAGACAAAGACCATGAGCAATCTCAAGCATGTCGCGGTCGTCGGCGCCACCGGAGCGGTGGGTGTGGAAATGCTGCGCTGTCTGGAACAGCGCGGTTTCCCCGTCGGCCAGCTCACCCTTCTCGCCAGCGCCCGGAGCGCCGGAAAGACGATGAAATTCAAAGGTGAGGACGTGACCATCAAAGAGCTCACTCCAGACAGCTTTGCCGGTGTGGACATCGCCCTCTTCAGCGCGGGCGGCGGCATCTCCCGTGACTTCGCCCCGCATGCGGTGAAGGCCGGAGCCGTGGTGGTGGATAATTCCTCCTACTTCCGGCAGGACCCGAGCACCCCGCTGGTGGTGCCGGAGATCAATGCGGCGGACGTGAAGACCCACAAGGGCATCATCGCCAACCCGAACTGCACGACCGCCATCTCCCTGATGGCGCTCTATCCACTGCACCAGGCCTTCGGAGTGAAGCGCATCTTTGCCAGCAGCTACCAGGCTGTTTCCGGCACGGGCGCGCAGGCCATCGAGGAACTGGCGAACCAGTCCCGCGAGTGGGCCGCTGAAAACCGTGCCTGGGATGCAGCCAAGCTGGACAGCAAGCCGCACGTTTACCCCCACCAGATCGCCTTCAACGCCATCCCCCACGTGGACAGCTTCCTCGAGAGCGGCTACACGAAGGAAGAGATGAAGATGGAGAATGAAGGTCGCAAGATCATGCATCACCCGGACTTCCGCGCCTCCGTGACCTGCGTGCGCATCCCGGTCTTCCGCAGCCACAGCATCTCCATCAGCGCCGAGTTTGAAAAGCCCGTGACAGTGGAAGCCGCCCGCGAGGTGCTGAGCAAGGCCCCTGGTCTGGACGTGCTGGACGATCCCGCCAACAAGGTCTACCCGCTGGCCCTAGACATCGCCGGACGCGATAACTGCGCGGTCGGTCGTCTCCGTGTGGACTGCGCCCTGGACAATGGCCTCTCGTTCTGGGTGGTCGGTGACCAGCTCCTTAAAGGTGCTGCGCTGAACGCCGTGCAGATCGCAGAGTGCCTGGTTTAAGACCTTCGCGGGTTCGACGGCTTTTTTTGGGGCATCTGAACCGGTCAACCTCCGGCCGGCCAGATGCCCCTTCACTTTAGTATTCCCTTTTGCCGGATTTTTGGCTTCAATCCGGTCAAATCCCCCCGATTCCCCCCCACCATGCGTTTTTTCGTCTTTCTGATCGTCTGCCTTTGTGCCCTCCAGGCCCGGGGTCAGTTTGAAATCAATGTGAAGCTGCCGCGCTCCAATTTCATGGCGCTGGAGAACATCACCGCGACTGTGCAGATCACCAACCGCACGGGCAGTCTGGCAGTGCTGGGCGGCCCGGGACGTGCGGACTGGCTGTCTTTTGAGATGCTGAACAACGCGGGCAGCAGCATAGCCCAGATGGAGGTGGATGGTTCCACCCTGCTTCAGGTGCCTCCGGGCGGCACCGTGCAGCAGAAAGTGGCGGTGACGAATGCCTATGCTCCTGCGGACATGGGCAACTATGCGCTCAAGGCTCGCATCCTGGATTCCAAGAGCGGCAATTACTATGAGAGCGACCGCGTGCGCTTCAGCATCATCGAAAACAAGCCGATGTGGGAGCGCAGCTTTGGCGTGCCCGAGGGCATGAAGGATGCGGGGGCACCACGTCGTTATGCGCTGCACATCTTTCGTGACTATGACAGCACGTCTCTCTACGTGCGGCTGATCGATGACCGCACAGAGACCAAGCTGAACACCTATCGCCTGGGGCCGCTGAGCATGATCCATGACCCGCAGATCACCCTGGACATCCAGAACAAGCTGAATGTGCTCTTCATGGCGCAGGTTCACGTCTTTGCCCACGCGGTGATCACTCCAGATGGCAAGCTGGAGAAGCTGGCCTACTACTCCGATGAAAAGAAAGGACGTCCGATGATGCAGCAAACAGAAAAGGGCATCATCCAGATCGCCGGTGGTGAGTATTTTGACCCGAACAAGCCGGAAGGGAACACAAAGAAAGTGGGCGGCAAGCCGGTCTCCAGACGGCCGCCTGGGCTTTAACAGCTAACGGCAAGAGAGGCTCTCTTGTCTCTTCGATCCTTGTTCGTTCATTGTTCAGGCTTGCCTTAATCCAGGAAGCTGCGCACTCTCTGCGTTCATGAGATCGACCCTGACGCCCTCGTTCTGGATGCTGAGCCTTGTGAGTGTGGCCTCATTAAGCATCTCGCTGACCCTGCTGATTCAGTCGAAGTCGGACGATGACGACATCGCGCCTGAGCGTGGGGCGAAGATCGTGGCAGCTCCTGCAGTCGTCTCCATCCCACATCTCGCCCTCCCTGCCGCCATGGCGGCGCCGAGGCTCACCCTTCCCGAGTCCCCTTTGCTGAAAGGGGCACTGCCTCCGACAAGCCTTCCAGAGTTCCGTGCGATGGTGCGGAAGAAGATGGCGCTTGATCAAGTCATGATGAACGGCGAGCTCGATCGCCATCGTGGTCCGACACCCGGTTCCACCGACCCCGATTCCATGTGGCGTGGCCAAGTTGACCGTGCCAACCGCACTCTGCACGAGAACGGCATGGGCCATTTGAACCTCAAGGGGCGTTGATGAATCCAGTGCGGGGATGATGCGTGATCTCCATTCCACGAAAGCCATGTGGCTCAAGGCATGGCTGTTTCTCTTCATCGGCTTCTTCTCTGCCGCCCTGCTGCTCATTGAGAACTGGAGCTGGCGCACTGCGGCCCTGCTGGCGCTCTGCGTGTGGGGTTTCAGCCGTGCTTACTACTTCGCCTTCTATGTCATCGAGCACTGGGTGGACCCGCAGTTCAAATTCAGCGGGCTGGGGCATTTCATCGCCTGGTGGTGGCGACAAAAAAAGTAGCTTCGACGGAGTCCGCCGAAGCTACTGAAGGTAAGGATGGTTAGGCCTGGGCTGCTTACACCAGCATCAGCGCGGGGTTCTCCAACAGCTTGCGCATCTCAGCCAGGAAGGTGGCGGCCACGGCGCCGTCGACCACGCGGTGGTCGCCGCTGAGGCCGATCCACATGCGCTGACCGACCACGATGGCACCCTTGTCATTCACCACGGGCACCTTGCGGATGCTGCCGACGGCCACGATGGCAGCCTGCGGCGGGTTGATGATGGCGGCGAACTGGTCGATGCCGAAGGCACCGAGATTGGACACCGTGATGGTGCCACCGGCGAAGTCATCCGGGCTGAGCTTCTTGTTCTTCGCCTTGCCGGCGAGGTCCTTCACAGCGGCGCTGATCTCAGCCAGAGTCTTCTTCTCCGCCTGCTTGATCACCGGGGTCACCAGACCGTCATCGATGGCGATGGCGACACTGAGGCCCACGGACTTGAATTTGACGATGGCATCTCCATCCCATGCCGCGTTGATGGCGGGCTGGGCCTGGGCGGCGCGGATGACGGACTTCAGGATGAAGTCGTTCACGGTGTATTTCACACCGCCGCTCTTCTCGGCGTTGGCGTTCAGATGCGCGCGGAAGTCCATGAGCGGCGCGGCATCGATCTCCATCTGCAGGTAGAAGTGCGGGATCTGCGTCTTGGAGGCCAGCAGGCGCTCGGCGATGATGTTGCGCATCGTGCTGGTAGTCACGCGCTCGTCTTCCGGACCATAGGTCGGCCGGATGGCGGGTGTGGCGGCCACTCGGGCGCTGCCGCTGCCACCACCGACCGGGGCATTTTCCACATCTGCACGGACGATGCGTCCGCCTGGGCCAGAGCCTTCGAGGGCGCTGAGGTCCACACCCTTCTCCGCAGCGATCTTGCGGGCCAGCGGGCTGGCTTTCACGCGCACATTGCTGGCGGAGGCACCGCGGCTGACCGGGCGCGGTGCCGTGGGCAGGCGCGGACCAGGGGCAGCCACCTTCTTGGCTCCACCAGCGGCGGGCTTTTCTTCCTTCGGCGCAGGTGCGGAGGCGGCCTGGGCTTTGGCGATCAGCTCATCCAGGTTCGCGGGGGCTTCCTCGCCCTCTTCCAGCACCACGGCCAGCGGGCTGCCCAGGGGCACCTTCACACCGGGAGTGGCGATCAGCTTCAGGATCTTGCCTTCAAACGGGCTGGCATACTCCATCGTGGCCTTGTCCGTCTCCACGTCCGCGATCGGCGTGCCCACTTCCACGGCATCGCCTTCTTTGATGGTCCATTTGGCCAGCGTGCCTTCGGTCATGGTGTCGCTGAGCTTGGGCATTTCGATGATCTTGGGCATGGCGGGGCAGGGGGGTAAAACGGGTTCGGGGTGTCTGTGAGGCCACGAGACTAGACGAGTCCGCCGCCGGACTCAAATACGCGTGCCGGGAAATTTTACCTCTCTGCCAGTTTTGGGCGTATTTTCACGCCCAGTTTGCCGTCCGAAGGCTAGATTTCCTACCTCTCTGAAGCTACACCGCTCCAGTTCGTCACGTTTTTCATCCGCTCATGAAGCTTTTTCCCGCCCTCGTTCTCCTGTTCGCCAGCCTCGTCTCGGTCTCAGCCCAGACTGAAGCCCCAGGGCCGAAAAAAGCCGCGGCGAAGGGCATCGGCCACCCCGAGGGCTTCACTGAGCTGAAGATCGGTGACGCAGCCCCAGCCTTTGACCTTCTGGGCATCGATGAGGAAAAGCACACCCTCGCTGAGTATGCGGACGCGGACCTGCTCATGATCGCCTTCATCAGCAATCACTGCCCCACCTCACAGGCCATCGAGGACCGCCTGAAGCAGATCGTGAAGAATTTTAGAGGCAAAGGCCTGCGCGTCGTCGGCATCAATCCGAATGACCCCGCCTCCCTCCTACCGGACGAGCTCGGCTACTCCAAATACAATGACAGCTTCCCCGAGATGAAGCGCCACGCCAAGGAGCAGGAGTTTAACTTCCCTTACCTCTTCGATGGCGAGACCCAGGCCGTGGCCAAAGCCTACGGCTGCCTCGCCACGCCGCATGTCTTCCTCTTCGATAAAGAGCGCAAGCTCCGCTACCAGGGCCGTCTGGACGACTCCCGCTATGCTGATGCCGCCACCGTGACCTCGCCTGATGCGCGCAACGCCATCGATGCCCTGCTTTCTGGCAAACCTGTTCCCGTCGAGATCACCAAGCCCCACGGCTGCTCCACCAAGTGGATCGACAAACGCCAGGCCGTGACCGCCGATAACGAAAAGTGGGACAAAGCTGAGGTGCACGTGGAGGTCATCGATGCCGCCGGTGTCGCCGCCCTGCGCAAGAACGACACGAAGAAAGTCCGCATGTTCAACGTCTGGGCCACCTGGTGCGGCCCGTGTGTGAAGGAGTTTCCGGAACTGGTGGCCACCGCGCGCAAGTTCGGTCTGCGTGACTTTGAGTTCATCAGCATCAGCATCAACGAACCTGGTGAGATCAAGGAAGTGAAGGAATTCCTGGAGAAGCACAACGCCATCGTCCCAGACAAGATCAAGCCCACGCTCAAGGCCGAGGGCCGCAACGGCAACGCCTATATCTACCAGGCCCCGGATAACGCCCCGAACACCGATGCTCTCATCCAGGCGCTGGACCCCGAATGGCCGGGGCCGATCCCGCACACCCTCGTCGTCGCCCCTGGCGGAGACGTCATCTATCGCCACAACGAGGAAGTGAACGGCGATGAATTGCGCGCCAAGATCCTCGAGGCCATGGGCCGGTTTTATGTGCCGGAGAAATAGTCTGGCTGAACGGCGGCATGGATGAGAGCGTCCATGCCCCCTCATGACTGAAACGATCCGCCAACAAACAAAATCTCCGCGCTGGGTGTGGATGTTTTCGTGCTGGTTGGGTATGGTCATTTTAATGGAACTCGGCCCCTTGAGCCTGGGCGTTTTGCCCATCATCGCAGCCCTCGTTCTCATGGCTTTTCGAACACGAAGCTGGCGGCCGATCGTCGTGGTCTTGCTGTCACCCATCATGCTGTCATTGAGCCTCGGAGTTCTGGTCTGGTTCAGCCTTCGGCCTTCGTATCGAACATTTGGCCTGCCTGACGCCGCCTTTTTCAACCTGGATCCAAAGACGCGAACTTATCACAACACATGGGGTTGTCTGATTGATGAGGGGGAGATGCAGTCGATGCGTTATCACAACTTCGCCCTAGAATGCATGTGCCGCGTTTTTGGCAAACCCCCAAACACCTACTCCGGGCTTTATCCATCCAAGGAGGACGCAGACAAGGAGACGGTCAATGCTCCGACCATATTGCCGGAAGCATTTCTGGAGGGTGCTCTTCTCGTCGATGGACAACACATCTACATTGGGGCAAAGCAGTCCCGCGCGATGTTGAAGACCACTGGTATCCCTGAGGGCCATGCGGATAAGATGACGGTTCGCGTCAGGGAGATTTCATCAGACTGTCTCCTGGTTCGTCTGATATATCAGCATCGCCTGTTCGCTGAACTCAATACCGACGCCATCTTCCTCCTAGACCGCCAGCGGAAGTGGCCCTTTGCAATTTATGACTTCGTGCCGGACTCACTTGTGACCAGGTATCCTTACTTTGTATCTGCGCATGACGTGTCTGAACTGCGGGAATATTCGCCACCGCCACCCTTCTTAGGCCCCTTGTATTGAGGTAAAAGCTGACTGAGGTAATCCCTTGGCAACAAAACCTCCGCAAAGGCAGCCTCCCTCCTCACGTTTCTGTTCTCTCACGCTGCCCACCGCTCACTTCCCCATGAATCGCCGTCATTTCCTCCAGACCTCCGCTCTTTCCGCCTCCGCTCTCGTTTTGAACCAAGTCCGCGCGGCGGTGCCGGGGCTGAAGATCGGCATGGACCACTTCTCCGTGCGCGCCACGGGGTGGAAGGCGGCGCAGCACATCGAGTATGCGGCTTCGCTGAAACTGGACACCTGCTTCATCTCCGAGCTCGGTGTGTTTGAAAACTTTGAAGACGCCTATCTCCAGGGGCTCAAGGATCAGGCGGACAAGGCCGGCATCAAGCTCTACGTCGGCACGGGTGGCGTGTGCCCGACCTCGAACACCTGGAAGCCCACCTTTGGCACTCCGGAGGAGACGCTCGCGCTCACCATCAACGCGGCGAAAAAGCTCGGCTCGCCCGTGGCTCGCTGTTACCTGGGTAACCAAAAGGATCGCAGCACCGATGGCGGCATCCAGAAGCACATCGAGGAAACCATCAAGGTCATCAAGGCCAACCAATCCCGCGCCGAAGGTGAAGGCATCAAGATCGCCATTGAAAACCACGCGGGCGACATGCAGAGCCATGAGCTGAAGGCCCTCATCGAGGCCGCGGGGAAGGGGTATGTCGGCGCGAACATCGATCCCGGTAATGCCGTCTGGGCCATGGAGGAGCCGATGGCGCATCTCGAGGTCCTCGGGCCATACACCCTCTGCTCCAGCGTGCGTGACAGCATGGCCTGGGAAGATGAAAAAGGTGCCGTCATCCAGTGGACCGCCATCGGCGAAGGCCTGGTCGATTTCTCCAAGTATGCCAAGCGCTTCGCCGAACTGGCGCCCGGCGTGCCTCTCCAGGTGGAGACGATCTCCGGTTTCGCCAAGCCCATGACCTGGAAACAGGAAGAATTCTGGAAGCCCTTTCCTGGTTATCAGGGCACTGCGGCCTTCAAGACCTGGGTCGAATTCACTCAAAAGGGCAAACCCTTGCCTAGCTTTAAAGCCCCCGATGGCGCGGACAAGAAAGCGGCCGAGATCGCCTACCAAAAAGGTGAGCTTGAGCGCAGCACTCAGTGGCTGCGGGAGAAGGCGTAACCCTGAGTAATCATATTCCCTTCAGGGCCTCTTAAATCTCGCCGTCGCTGGGTTCCTCAGCGTGAGGAGGGTGTCGTGCCTTCACATCTCCTGCTTGGCGGATGAGTTCTGGGTCTCACGATGGATGAGACAAGCGAGCGGGGGGACTGAGTAGGTCATGAGGTACTTCTGCTGCTAACCACTCAAAGAGATTGTTAACGTATTGTAAATGAGGTCACATGGTATTGACAAAGACATCACATCGCGAGCATAGTGATTCCATGACACCTAAAAATTCGTTCAAAGGGAATCCCGGGGCCGTGGGTGGGAAGCCTGAGCTGGCTTTTGGTTCCCATCGTGGGCAGCGGCATAGGTCAATTCGCCCAGCGATTGAAATTGTATTTACAATGTATTGACATAATTGCGCTCTTTCTGGCAGAGTGGCACTGTGAAATCTCGAAAATTCGTTCAACTGCTCACCGTCCTCCTCGTACTCGTCCTCATGGTGATCCTGGTGGGGTTGGCTCAAGGGGCCACTTCGACCTAAGAACGCTGATCTTCTCCAGGCCAGAAGGAAACCGTCGCACTCATACCCTCGCCAAATCCCACCTCACCTCAGCAGTCCCCCCGCGCCCGCGCTCCACTAGCTATGCAAATCCCCACTGGGTGGGGCGCGGGTGATATCAGATCCTTTTGGCGCCGAACTCCCGACTCTCCGGCGCTGACTTCCCTGGCAGACTTCGGTGTTGGTCTGCCAGGGCCTGTTGGACCCGAGAAAGGGGTAGAAAGAGAGAGTGGAAAGATCGGAGAATGTCTTTCCCCTCAATCTTTCTACCCCGAACTCTGATCCTCAGGCACGTCCTGCCAGCCTGACGCACGAGCAGTTTGCCCGTTGTTATGAAGCCCGTTTGTCTAACAAGTTGATCTCAAAGAACGGTTCAATCCTCCTGGATCGCCGAGAGCAGCTCCCGAAACAGTCGCCATTCACGGCGACCGCCCTTGGTCATCTAACCAAAAAAAGCTACAGTCTTGTCACAGGGGGGCTGTTCGTGGTAAGTCATTCCTAATCAATGATATTGCTCCGTTCCTGGCTGCGCTCCACCCCCGCCTGCCTCCTCCTTTCCCTCATCGTTTCTGTCCTCCTGGCTGGCACGTGCCGGGTGGCGGCGGATCAGCAACTGAGTGCCCGCGACTTCACCGGCCTCCATCTGGGCAAAGACTCCGGTTACGGCACTGCCATGGCCTCTTCTGGTGACTGGCTGGCTGTGGGCGCGCCTAACAATTCCCTGGAAATGACCGGCTCCTACAATGGTGGTCGTGTGCTGCTCTGGAAGCGAGAGGCCGGCGGCTGGAAACTTCAGCAGCGCCTTACCATGCCCTTGAGCAACGGTGTTGACTCTCAGTTCGGCCGGACTTTGGCCATGGACGGCACCCGCCTGCTGATCGGCACCAGCGGCAGGCTCGGCACCGCGTACGTCTTCAGTCTCCAGCAAAACATTTGGAAGCTCGAAGGCACTCTGAGAGCTATCACCGGCACCCCCAGCAATGCGGGCTTTGGCGATAGTCTCGCGCTTTCGGGAAACTTGGCCATCGTTGCGTCGCCCACCGGCCCCACCGGCGGCTCTACCTCCGGCTGGGTGGATGTCTACGCCCGTGAAACGGCCGGCTGGGTCTACAAAAGCCGGGTGACAGATCTCGCTGCGGGATCCCTCGTGGGGACTTCCGTGGCCATGCATGGAGAGATGATCATCATCGGCTGTCCCAACACAAACATCGCGGGGCCACCTGCGCTCGGCAAGGCCGGCAAGGTGGCCGTCTTTGAGAAGTCTGGCAGCACCTGGAACAAGACTCGGGATGTGTTTTCCCCCGTTCCCGCCAGTGGAGATGCCTTCGGCGGGAAGATCCTCGTCCATGAAGGCAGGCTTTATGTGTTCAGCCCCTCGCCTTCTGCTCCGAAGCTGGATGAGCTCTCCATTAGTGGTGGTTTCAGCCAACTGAACCGCCTGACTCTCCCATTCCTCGACACCCAGGGGATTTACTGTGCCACGGATGGTACTCGTCTGGTCCTCGGGTCCCAGTCGAGCAGCAGCCTCTCCATCTACCGCCGCGGGCCGGAGCAAAACTGGGTTGCTGACAGCCATCAGGCGGCCAGTGGCGTCTCGGACCGGCATCTTTGTGCGCTTTGGGATGGCGAGCAGTTGCTGCTCGGCGGATCCATCATGGCAAGCGGGGCCATCCTCGATTGGGCCGTCCGCACCGTGCGCTACTCCGGCGCTCAGTGGGAGTTCCACAGCCGAATCCAGCCCATGGATATCAACCGCATGGACATGGCGGACTTTGGCAAGAGTCTCTCCCGGGAGGGTGATTGGCTGTTCGTCGGTGCCCCGAGTACCATGGGCCTGCGCGGTTTTGTCTACGCCTACCGCAAGACAACCCTGGGCACCTTCAGCTTTCACTCCGTCTTGCCAGACCCGGTGGTGCCTGCATCTTCTGGGCTGTATCTTTACTTTTTTGGCGACCAGGTTGCCAGTTCGGGAGGGCGTGTGGCGGTGGGTGCTGCCTCTGAAAGCTATCCCACCCCGGCGGTCATTTTCTACGCCTGGGATGCCGGCACGGAAAGCTGGGTTCAAGAGTCCATCGTCTCTCCGCTTTTCGGACGGCCCGGCAGGGTCTACGGCGCCGCGCTGGCCCTCTCCACAGACTTTTTGGCCGTGGGTACACCTGGGGAGAGCCGGGTGTATCTTTACAGTCGTAGCGGCAGCTCATGGAATCCCGTGACTGAGTTGGCGGCACCGCGCGCTGTGTTCGGTGAGGACTTTGGCCGGTCGCTCTCTCTCAATGGCTCGCGCTTGCTCGTGGGCGCGCCAGAGACGGGAGGCGGATCTGCCTACCTTTTTGAGTTGAAAGACAGCGTCTGGACTCAAGCAGCCCGCCTCACCCCACCACCGGGGTCCGGTGCCAGCCAGTTCGGCCTGACCGTCGGTCTGGATGGCGACCGCGCACTTGTGGCAGGCGGGTTCAGCACCTCTCCGGCCCACCTGTATCGGCGCACGGCCACGGGCTGGCAGCATCATATGGATCTGCCCTCAGACAGCTCGGGCGAAACCCGCTCCGCCGTCTTGTCCGGTCCCGTGGCCTTGGTCAACACCGCCTCCAGCCTCTCCATTTTCGGCCTCGCCCAGGACAAATGGGTGCACCTGCCGCCTCCGCTAAGCCAGGCCACCAGCCGCTCCACAGGATTGCTGTTGAGCGGGCAGGAGGTCTTTTTTGCCGACGCCAATGCCCGGGTCACTCTCAAGGATCTCAGCAGTGCGCCTCTCGTCACATGGTCTGGAGATGCTGAGGAACACCCCGGTGAGGCCGGCACCACCTATCTGGAAGCTGGCGAGTATCTCGTCGGCGCCAAGATTGATCGTTGGTTAGGCTTTAAGGTTCGGAATCAGGGCACGCTGCCTGTCCGCGTCACGGCCACCGTGTCTGGAGACACGGCGGATGCCAGCTTCTCCGTGCCCGGTTGGGACCTCGGAGTCGTCCAGGAGGCGGAAGGCTGGCTGCGCTTCCAGCCAAAGACCGTCGGGGAAAAGACCATCACGCTGCGCTTTGCCACGTCTGAAAACGATGCGCATCCTGCCATTTACGTCATCCATGTCCAGGTCGTGGCCCAGTCCACGGTGCTTCAGTTTGTGCGTGTGCCCGCCTCCGCGCTTGTTCCATCGGGCGAACTGAACCACCACCTCATGAGTCAGGTCACGGGCACTCGTCCCTGGAGCTTCCGATGGCTGAAAAATGGTGTTTTCCTTCCCGGCGCCACCACTGCTGATCTCTCCGTCGATACTGCTGGCAGCTATCAGGTCGAGGTCACCAGTCCCGCCGGAAAGATCCGCAGCCCCGCCGCCGCGATCGGCACCTATGGAGTGAAGGCACCCGTCGCGTATGCCTTGCCGGGTCAGGCAGGCCGCTGCGCGGTCAACGTTGCTGGCCCAGGCATCCAGGTGCGCTGGACGTCTCAGGATCCAGGCATCGATGTCCTTCAGGACACGGCCACCTTTTCCGGTGCTCAAACGGCCACACTCACCATCCGTAATGCCCGCCAGGAAATCGCCGGCGGATACAAGGCCAGCATCACCATGACTGCCCAGGGTAGTGAACTGGAGGCTGATGTCAGCATCACCTTCGCCGTGGTGCAGCCGCCCTCGGCGCTCCTGCTCGGCGTGGATGACGGCAGGCTCCCGCTGGGCCAGCCAAGCCAGATGCAGTGCAGTTATCACTTCGACGGTCCCGTCGAGTCTGATGTTTTCTACACTGTCACGGGTCTGCCTCCAGGGCTGACCACGGACGTCACAGGCCGCGTTTCAGGCACTCCCACGAAGACGGGGCAGTATCGCGTCACCATCACGGCCCGCATTGCCCAGCTGACCAGTGCTCCGTTGGTGCGGACTCTCCTTGTCACCGAGTCTGGCCTCTTCACGCCCGGCATCTATTGGGGCTGGATCCGCCAAGGACCTGCCTTCCCCCTGGATGGTGCGGTCATTCTTGACCTCCGTACGGACGGCAGCTTCACCGGCAGTCTTCAGGCCGGGGCCAAGAAGACGCCGCTCGCCGGACGCCTGAACCCGACGAACGCCTTCAATTCAGACCGTGCCCGGATCGCCTTCATCTTTGAAGGTGGCGTTCCGCATGTTGGCTGGATCCAGCAGAGCCAGACCGAAAACCGCCTCGATTTTCTCGTCAAGCCCGCCAGCGGGCAGGAGTCTGACATCCAGCCGCTTTCCGAACTCAACATGATCCGGTCGCACGCCTCACCCGCTGAGCCGACCTCACTGGTGGGCAGGCATAGCTTTGTGCTTGTGGGTTCTGGAGATGGGGGGGCTGGATTGCCCGGCGGACACGGCTTTGGCAGCGTCACTCTGACCGCCGATGGGCGTGGAACCTTTAGCGGCCAGCTCGCGGACGGTGGCAGCATTACCGGAGCTGGCTGGCTCACTGGGGCTGGCACCTCCCCCGGCGGCCAGCCACCTTTGTTCTACTTTTATACCACGGACAAATCTGGCAAAGCCTCCGTTCTTGGAAGCGTGGAAATACGTTCAGAGGGTGCTGGAGAGGGGCTGGTGACCTGGGCCAAGCTGCCAGTCCCCGGCAGGCTCTACCCGGCTGGTTTTGAGGATGTCACGCTCACCTGGTATAGCTCTCGTTATCAACCGGGTGCCGTCGTCCAGGTCTTCGGCGGCAGCGTCTCTGCGTTTCTGGAGGTCCACCCGGCCCTGGGGGAAGTGATTGGCATCCCCTTCCAATTCAGCCGCCAGCTGAAAGCCACCTTTGGTGTCGGCGGCGAGGCGAACCCCTCTCAGGCCCGCCTGGACGTCTATGCTCCCACCGGCTACTTCAGCGGCCAGTTCACCCTGCGCGACCCGGATCTTGCGGATGAGAGCCGCACCATCACCCGCACCGTGCAGTATCGCGGCATGCTCTTGCCGGACATTCGTGCTGGCCATGGCTTTTTCCTCCTCCCTGCGCGGCCGGATCCCTCCGCCACACCGCCCACCACATTCGCCACGTCCCCCATCCACTCCGGTCCCGTCATCATCGGTCAGTGAAGGGGTGCAAAGTCATCAAGAGCGGTACCTGAAGACTGTCTTCATCTAACAATCATTGTTCACACAACCATGCTTGTCCCCGGAGCGGAGTTCGCGAAGCTTCTGAAGTGCTCCACCTGGTTGGGCGCAGTTGGCGGAAATCTTTCCAACCTAACGAAAAGCAGTGAGCTGCTGGCGGGCGCTGCTCCGCCTGGGTTGGCGGTCCGCAGGTGCCCACGTCATGGCAAATGGTTGTGATGGGCGCTCGGAGCGGGTTCAGCAAGGCCACCCACACCAGATCCAGCTTGTCCAGGCAAAGGATCCGGAGCGATGGCCGAACTTACTTCTTCTTTTTCTTTTCTCCCCGTTTCGCCGCTGCTCCCGGCGGAGTCGGCAGATCATCTCCCGGCTGGTCCGCGAACCGCCAAGGGTCCTCCAGACGGCGCATTTCAGACAGCAGCAAGGCCTGCATTTCCTTCAGCTTTGCCGCATGCGCGGGGTCACCGGCTAGATTCGTCAGCAGCGGTTCCTTTTTTCCGTGTTCCTTCAGAAACTCCTCCGGGTTCGCCGCCAGATTGAAAAGCTGCGTCTCCTTCACCCCACGATCCGGCGCCTCATACTGCACCAGCTTCCAGTCCCCCTGCTTCACCGTCCTCATGCCCGGTTTGCTGCCGCCCGCATAGGCGCCGTAGAGAATATCACGAATCACCTTCTTCTGCCCCTCAAGCACTGGCTTAAAGCTCGTGCCCTCATTGCTCTCTGGTGCCGGAATGCCCGCCAGATCACAAAGTGTGGCCAGGATGTCCAAGAGATAAATATTCCCCTCCACGCGTGATCCGGCCTGGATGCCCGGCCCCTTCACGATGAAGGGCACGCGCCACGCATGCTGATACAGGTTCTGTTTTCCCATCAGCCCGTGGTGGCCGATCGAGATCCCATGGTCTGCTGTGTAGATGATGTAGGTGTTCTCCAGCTCGCCCATCTCCTGCAGTTTCGTCAGCACGCGACCGATCTGGATATCGATGTTCTCGCTGCACGCATACTGGCGGCCGATCTCATTGCGAATGCTCGCCTCATCACGATGCTTCCACACCCCGCTCACGTCCACCTCGTCACGCACATCGATGTGTGTGTTGTCGAAAGGATGCTTCGCCAGATAGTTATCCGGCAGCGGCGGCTGCTTCGAATGCTGGGATGGCGGCGTGTTCGGGTCCGTGTGGTTCGTCGCACCATACTTCGCCAGCAGCTCCGGCCTGCCATCGCGAGTGTCATGCGGGTGTGAGAAGCCGAAGTCGATGAGGAAAGGCTTCTTCTCCGCGTCCTTCGTCGCTGCACGCTCATCCAGGTAGTTCATCACCTGGTCACCATGCCAGGTGCTGCCGCTTTCGTTTTCACCGCCACGCTTCGTGGCATCGCGGCGCACCGTGAACAGTTTGTTAGCCGCCTCATAGCTGTTCCCCATCTTGCAGGTTCGCATCGTCGCATAGCCTGCGCGGTTAAAGACCGCCGGGATCGTGTTCTGCTCCAGGTTCGGCGGACTCGTCTTCGCTGCCCAGGGGGACACGGGCAGATGCCACACCGTGCGTCCGCACATGATCATGTGTCGCGAAGGCGTGCACACAGCGCCCAGGGAAGATCCCATGTGATACGCCCCGTCAAAGACCATCCCCTCCTTCGCCAGTTTGTCCAAGTTCGGTGTCTCCAGCGTCGACTTCGGGTTATACATCTTCAGATCAAACGCCGACTGATCATCCACCAGGATGAAAAGAATGTTCGGCCGCGCCGCGAGGCTTGATGCTGCGGACAGCATCAAGGCACCCAGAACAGCCAGCAAAGCAAAAACACGTCGGAAGAAACACATGCGCTCTCAACGGCAACGGCGGCGCCAATACTTCACTGAAATAACAATGTCAGGTCACCTAGGTTCCACACCCCAATCATCCGGAGCCCCAACGGGGCAAGACAGCAAAGCGAAGGGCAAATCGGCGCAGCCGATGCAGCCCTGGAACACAAAGCCGCCTCTTCCTTCCTGACCCCAAGCCCTGAAAGGGCGGGACAGCCAAGCTCCGCCCCCCCCAGCCTCCATGACAACCCAAGGGATCAATCGTGTAAATCCCGCCCGTCACTTCTCAGCCGGGGCATTCGCACCTTTCTCCCGCTTCACCGCCGCCGCCCGAATCAACTCCTTGGCTTTCTTCAATCTCTCCGGCCAGACAAAGCGCGGTGCCTTCGCGGGATCGTAACCTTGCAGATGTCCCGTCAGCCGGGTGACAGGCTTCGTGTATCTGATCTCGGTATCTCCAAACACTTCACGACACAGCTCTGCCAGCCCCGCATCATACTCCAGCAGCTCAGCAAGCGTGTTCACATGATTGTGATCGTGGTCATTCTCCCGGTTGTTGTCGAACCATGACTGCACGCCCTCGGCAAAGTATTCGTGATGATTCACGCTGGCATACTTGCCCTTCCACAAGCCCGCCTTCATCGCCGCTTCATAAGCCGCCTTCACACGTGTGTCGAAAGTCGGGTCCACATTCGCCAGCCCTCGTAGATGAATGTTGTGCGCGAACTCATGGATGAAGATGCACTCGGTCGAGTAGGGATCGCCTTCATACCCCAATAAGTTCTCCTCCGCGCAGGAGCAGAAAGGATCCGTCGCGCTGCCGCCCATGCCTCGTGCCCGTGCATCACGATAATCCTTCGCAGGCACCTCCTCAAACCCGCGCACGGGTTCTTTGCCCAGCCACGCAAACTCCGGCTGATCCGTCGTGAACTCATCATGCGCCAGGATGCACAGCCGTGATCCGCTGGCGATCATCGCCGCGCGCACGTCCGGTCTCTTCGCCAGCATCAGGTCCGCCAGATACACCGCCTCCTTGAGCGCGTAGGGATTCACCTTCGCCGAACCAACGATGGGATAGCCACGCGCGCTCGCCCGCTGCGTGTAAAAGCGCGGCACACCATCCACTGCATCAGGATCATAGCGGAACCCCTGCACCTTCACCTGGCACACCACATCCGTTTCCTTCTTCCCGTCCACGATCACAAACCGATGCCCGATCGTGGTGCCGATGATGCGGTCCTCGCCCGCCTCGATCTTCCCGTTAGGCACCCGATGCCCGCCCTCCATTTCCCAATACACCTCCACCGTATTCGGCCCCGCATTCAGAATCTGCAACTGGGGCCTGTCCAGCGCCAGAGCAGGCAGTCCTAGAAGGAACAAAGAGAGGAGTATCGTTTTCATGCAAAGCGATCTGGTGAGAGTAAATCGAGCGCCACTGGCGCCCTCTCTCCATCGATCACACTCGCCACAATCTTTCCAGTCGCAGGCCCCAGGCTCAGTCCCATCATCGCATGACCTGTGGCCACGGTGAGGTTCTTCCAGCGCTGCGTTCTGCCGATGTAAGGCATTCCATCCGGTGAAACCGGCCGCAGCCCGCTCCACGGTTTCACCTCGGCGAAATCACGCTCCTCAAAGGCCGGGAAATACTGCGGAAACGCCCGCGTGATGCCACGCACACGCCGCTGGGTGATGGACTCATCCAGGCCCGCCATCTCCATGGTGCCCCCCACACGCAACGCGCCATCCATCGGCGTCACCGCCAGCCGCGCCTCCGTGCAGATGCTGCACAAATCAGGAAGCTGTTTGGGATTCTTCACCGTTAGGCTGTAGCCCTTGCCCGCCTGCATCGGGATCTTCAGTCCAAGCTCCTTCGCCAGCTCTGCTGACCACACGCCACTGCACAGGACGACCTCATGACACTCCACATCACCTTTTGACGTCTTGACCGCCCGCAAAGTCTGCCCTTCCACCTCAAATCCGCTGACTTCCGTCTCCCACATGAAGCTCACGCCTAGCCGAACCAACTCTGCTTCCAGCACCTCAATGAACCGCGCAGGTGAAAGGTGGCAGTCCTTCGGGAAATACACACTGCCGCACACATCCATGGTCACGTTCGGATCGAGGGCAGCCGTGCCTTTCGCATCCAGCACCTCGGCGGGAATGCCCAGTGCACGTGCTTTCTCCGCCATGTGCGCCTCCTCATCCAGCGTCTCCTGCTTCTTGCACAGCATGAGCAGGCCCTTCTTCGCCAAGCCAAAAGTCAGACCAATCTCTTCAAAGCACTCACGGCTCAGCAGGCTCAGATCGCGCAGCACCGGCGCTGCCGCATCCACACGCGCCTGGGTGGCCGCTTTCCAGAAGTGCATGCCCCACTTCAGCAGGTCTGCATTCAGCCTCGGCTTGATGTAAAAGGGCGACTCTGGATTCCACATCCACTTCAGTCCCATTGCCACCATGCCCGGCGCTGCGAGTGGAATGAAGTGACTCGGCACCACCATCCCCGCGTTTCCAAACGAGCAGCCATCGCGCTGACGAGGTTTCCTCTCAATGACCGTGACTGACTTGCCTCGGCGCGCGCAATAAAGCGCCGTGCAGAGGCCGATGACCCCAGCGCCGAGAATGGTGACTTGCGAAGACATGCCTGAGAATGCCACGCCCACCTCCACCGTCTTGCATGATCACAGCCCGCCCGCTGCGATTTCAGACAAAGCATCTCAAGGAGCGGGACTTGCCAAGTCCCGCTGCGTTATGTCTCGCATCCAACACCTGAAAATGATCCTCCGTCATTCTGGCTCTAAGCATCGTTGCACTCGTCCGTCCTATCAGCCTCAGAGCTATCCACAGTCACATCAGCCCTCGTTCATGAGCCACATGCCTCGTTCCCTTCTCGGCGTCCTTGTTTTCTCCGCCGCACTGCAGGTTGCGGTGAGCGCCTACTCTGAGGACCTCGCCGTCTCCCCGCGTCGTGAGATGCTCCCGAGTGAGCCCACTCTCCAGGATCTTGATCGCGCACGCACCCTGCTTGAAACCTGGGAGAATGAATCTCCTGCCAAAACGAAGCGCCTCATGCGCATCTGCTACTGGACGCCGCAGGACCGCGAGCCTCAGCCCGACTACCGCGCACGCCTCACCCGCGTCATGCAGCACATCCAGGCCTTTTATCTGCGCGAGATGACCGCCTGGGGATTCCCCGGGCGCAGCATCCAGCTCGATCTCGAAGAAGACAGTCTCCTCCATCTCCACATGGTCAAAGGCACGCTCAAGTCCGATGAATGCAGCGAGGCCGATGGCAAGGACGGCCGTGACATCCGCAAAGACTGTCTCAAGGCGCTGAGCGAAGCCGGCATTGATGGCGAAAAGGAAACCATCGTCATCTTCTGCAACCTCGCGGAGTGGGACGCCGCTAAGCGCACCATGAGCCATCACAGCCCCTACTATGCCAGCGGGAACAGCCAGGGTGGTACCGCCTGGCAGGTGGACTCACCACTGCTGGACTCAGCCCTGCTTCCTGTCCGCGATCAGCACCTGCAGGACCGCCAATATGGCCGCATCTCCCTCGGCAGGTATAACAGCATCTTTGTCGGCGGTGTCTGCCATGAGCTCGGCCACGCGCTGGGCCTTCCGCATTGCAAGGAGTGCTCGCCCGCGCGCCGTCTCCGCGGCACCGCTCTCATGGGTTCTGGCAACCGCACCTATGGCAATGAACTCCGTGAAGAAGACAAAGGCTCCTTCCTCTCCCTGCCGCATGCCCTGAAGCTCGCCGCGCATCCGCAGTTCTCCGGTTCCGTGAAGCAGATCGCCACCCCGTTGAAAGCCAGCTTCGATGACTGGCAGCTCAAGCCCACGTCGGATGGCCTTCACGTCACCGCCGCCCTCAAGTCTGATCTCCCCGTGCATGCTGTGCTGGCCTATGCCGACCCCGCCGGTGGTGGCGACTACGACAGCGAGATCGCCGCCGCCATCCCAGATGAGAAGGGCCGCATCACTCTCACCCTGCCCACTCCCGAGCACAAGAAGACGACCACCGCCCTGCACTTCGTCGCTGTCGCCGTGAATGGAGCCGCCACCGCCGGTGTCTGGAGTTCCCAGGCCTACACCATGAACGCTCGCATCACCGCTGACGGCGCTTATGATGTCAGCAAAGCTGTGCAGAAGCTCGAGTTCGATAAACACTGGCCTAACTTCAAAGATGGCAAAATTAACGAGGACAGCCTCTCCAAGCTCAGCCCGGACGTGCAGCCTCTCATCCGCCGTCTGCGGGCACCTGACACCGCCAAGGACAAACCTTCCCCTGCTGCGGCGGATGCCGCAACACACACGCTCGCTCTGTCTGATGCCGCACCGCTGAAAGCCGTCACCGGTTGGAGCGGCGTGCACTATGACCGCACCCCGGAGGGCGGTCCGCTCATCGGCCCTGAAGGCTTGATCAACCACGGCCTCTATGCCCACGCCGACTCCACCTACGAGTATGATCTCGCTGGCAAGTGGCAGACCTTCTCCGGCAGCGCTTGTCTGCTCGACAAAGGTTACGGCCCCGTCGAAGCGACCATCCTCGGCGATGGCCGTGAACTCTGGAAATCTTCCACCCTCAAGTCCGGCGATACCAAGCTCTTCAAAGTTGACGTCCAAGGCATCCAAAAACTCACCCTCCGCATCCAGGGAAAAGACGGCATCTCCGGAGCCTGGGGCGCGTGGGCTGAACCGACGCTGGAGAGAGCGAATTAAGCTCCTTCACTTCACCTTCCAGATCTTCACGTCATCCACCCACACCGTCGCCGGGATCAAAAAGCTGAACCAGCGCTTCATCGGATGCGCATAACCTTCCGACCGATGCTTCGCGATCAATTTGCCATCCATGGTTAGGCGCATCTCATCACCTTCCGTGATCAGAATCAGTTCATGCCACTCCGTGTCCGCCTTGTAGGGCACCACAGTGGTCTTGGTCTTATACAGCGCCTCCAGATCCGCAGGCACCTTCTCCTTCTTCGCCAGCGCCTCGTCACGGCGCTTCTTGTTCTCCAGGTTCATGATGCCCGTCTTGTGGTCGATCAGTGTCACGGATGACTGCCTCACCACCCCGTAGCAGAGATGCCCCGCATGCACGCCCTTCAGCTCACGATCCACAAAGCCGAGCTGCAAGGTCTCGTCCTTGTTCAGCCCCGGAAATCGAAACCGCACCACAGCGCCACCATCCGTGAAGCCTGCCTCATGATGGATGTGCGCCGCATGCTTGGCCTCCACCGTGGCGCTGCTCACCTTCAGGATGCCCTCATCCAGATCCGCCTGCTTGATCTTCGGCGCACGGTTCGCCGTCGCGCTGTTCCAGCCATTGCCGATCGCCCCCGCCAGATTCCCATCCTCCTCCCGCTCAAACGCCTCATGAAAAATTATGGTGGCGTTCTTCTCCAGCCAGGCCGTGGAATCCTGGGCGAAGGATGAGGTGCTGAAAAAAGATGCGAATGCAAAGGAGAGGATGCGCGTGGTCATGGTGCGTGATGCAGAATGTTGATATCGCTTCAGACGCATCAGATCATGCTTCGAAATCCGTGGAGAGCTTTGTTTCGGGCATGCGGATGAGGACATCCGCACTCCACAATCGTCGGCTCGCGGCATGCTTGTGGAGCGCGAGTGTCCTCACTCGCAGGCCATCTCCCTCAAATCTTGCTCACTTCGCCTTCTCCAGCCTCTTTCTCCAGCGCGGCTCTTCCTTCTCGATCACCTCTTTCGGACGCGTGGTGAAGAAATCATAGGCCACCTTGTTCTTCGCGGCCATCTCCCCGAAGGTATGGTAGATGATCCCATCCTGCGCACCCGCAAAGATAGGCTTGCCGGTCGTCAGATCATAGAAGCGCGCCCAGATAACCTCCGTGGAAGCTTCATCGGTGACATAGTCCGTCTTGCCCGCGTCATTCTTGATCTTGCGCAGGTTGGTGATGCGATGCGCATCGAACCACTTCAAGGCCGCCTCGATCATCGCCACCGTCTCCGGGGTGGTCGGCCCGCTGCGCATAAGGAACTTCACGAGGTTCGCCGACTCCGCGCCGCTGAGTGACGGTGGCTCCTTCGCACGTGCCTTCACCGGCTCCAGCGTCAGCGGATGATGCTGCGCGCACCACACTGTGGGCTGTCCCCCGATCTTCACTTGCATGGCGGCATAACAAGCGATGCCGCGATCAAAGGCAGCCTTGGCTCTTACCTTCAGTGCTGCCTCCGCAAAGGCGAAATGATTGTCACCCTCCGCCAGGTCATGCAGCAGCTCCAGCACATGCGTCATGGCATCATCATTGAGCGTGATGGCCTCATGATAGCCTCTCTCAACCGGGTAGTTCTGCGGCCAGCCGCCGTTCGGATACTGCGCGGCGAAAACATACTCCAGCCCCCTCATCAGCGCCGACTTCACATCCTCGCGCTTCGTCGCCGTGAAGACCGCCGCCAGGAACTTGAGCTGCTCTGTGGTCGTGCGGTTGTCGAACGTGCCGCAGTAGTGCCAGGCATTGCCTGTCTGCGAGGTCCACTGCGTCCCCGGCTGGCGCGGCCCCGCGGCATTGAAAAACGGCGAAAGTCTTGATACACGAAAAAACGCCGCCAAAAAGGGTCGTCTGAAAAATCACGGCTGGCGGGCCGTGGCGGCACCCGTGGCGGCGTAGGCATTCAAAACCTCCTCAAAAGCCTCGGCAGCTTCGCCGGGGTTGAGGCTTGAAAAATGCGTCGTGAGCTTGGCCTGCAGGTCATCCAGCGATGTGCTAGCGGCGATGAGGTCAGTGATGCCTGCATGGCGGGTGGAGAAGGCCTTGGCAAAACGACCAGCCCCACGTTGGGCGATGACATCCAGCTCACTTGGTGTGGGCTTGCCGTAGCGGCGGAGGATGGCCTCGGCGGTGCCGTGGTCGCTCGGATCTGCGGCAAAGGCGGAGAATGAGAGCGGGGCGGCCGCTTTGCGACGGAGCTGGATGCCGCTGGCTTTGCTCAGGCTCTCAATGGCTTCATCCGTGGGCTCAAGGCCAGCCTCCGTGGCGGCCTTCAGGAAGCTCGTCTTGGCAGTCAGCTCGCGGGTTGTGTCCGTGGCCACCTGCATGATGGCACTGCCACGCAGACCGTTGATGCGCAGGAAGGGGCCGATGATAGACGAGTTGGCCGTGGCGGCGAGCACGGTGAGATCCCAGGCCTCAATGTCACCGAGGGTGTTCTCCTGCACTTCGGCTTGTGCACCGCCGCCGAGGCCGCTGGCCTGAGCCGTAACGGTCATCGTCTGCCCAAGGAAGAGCTTGCTGATCTCGCCATTCGCAAAGCTTTGGAGCTTCTCAAAGGCCTCGCCATGCGAGCTTGTGGCGACCGCATTGACCTGGATGTCTGTCTCCTTGCTGACGACCAGGCCAAAGAGCTTGGTGGCGGCGGAGAAGGCGGAGGTGATGAGCCTCTTGCTTTTCTCATCCTCCGAATCCACACGGGCGACCAGGAAGGGCGCGCCAAACCGGTCGAGGAAGCGCACCCACCAATCGCGATCCATCACGGCAAAGAGCCACCAGAAGAGCACCGCGCGCATGGGCCCGCCCCAGTTGTCAGGGATGTCCGTGAGCAGGTGACCACGGTGGACGATGTGGCGCATGTCACTGTGCTGACCATGCACGTCCTCACCGATGTCGCGCTTCGTGGCGGCGCGGGCACCTGTGTGAGCGTCGCAGTTCCAAAGGCGGAGACGGCCCTCAGTGAAGTCGAGGAGATGGAAGGGCACGCCGCGCCAGTCACCCGGCAGCCAGCGCAGCCCCAGCGGATGGAAGGAAGGCGCGGGCACAAAGGTCTGCTCAAGCACCGCGAGAGGATAGAAGTGGCCCTTGATCAAATGCGCCAGGGCGCTGACCTGCCAGCTCGGGTGAGAGGTGAGCACACGGCAGGCCTTGGCGGCGATCAAGTCGTCTGGATTCTTCTCGTCAGCGGGAACGATGGTCAGCGTTTTATTAAGCGCATTGAGCTGGCGCTGATTCAGCACCGTCTGGCTGTGAGCATGGCCGATGCGGATGTCACGATAGAGCGAGAAGAGGTCGGCAGTGTCCCCAGCCTCAGCGGCGCGGAGGATGCCTTGCAGGCGTTCAGCGGAGAGCGTGTGTGCGATGGCAGGCGGCTCACCCATGGCGGTGCCGACTGAGGAGGTGCCTTCCTCATCGCCCTCGTGCTCGACAGGGACACGATGGGAAGAAAAAAGTTTCTTGAGGCGAGAGAAGAGTTTCATAGCTGGGGGTTGAGCCTCATTTCGTGGGCTATTTTTTTGGCAATCCACTCCGCACAAGCGGGGACAACGGCGTTCCCGGCTCCGTATGCAGCGAGGAAATTGGGTCCATCCAGTCCGAGGGGAATCCCATGAGCTTGAGACGTTCGGCCCCGCTCAGCCATCTCACTCCATCCGTCCTCGATAGCGACGAGAGTCTCGCTGCCAAGATTGACTCGGCATGCGGCATTGCACGCTGTAAGAGTATTGGCAGCATGGGCCATCGGGCCGCGTGCGAGTTCGAGCGAGCCAAGCGTGATAGGTAAGCCTTCCACTGCCCCGGCGTCAGCCAGGAACTCCAATGGGGGGGGCTGTCCAAGACGGCAGAGAAGGAAGACTCGACGGCGCGCCTGGGCGACTCCGAAATATCGAGAATCCAGCACCCGCCAGGCGACATGATACCCGCCCGCGGCAAGGGCTTGGAGGACCGTCTGAAAATCCTTGCCATCGTTGACGTTGAGCAAGCCCACGACGTTCTCAAGCACCAGCCATTTGGTGCGTAGCGCGGCAGCGATGCGGAGGACTTCCCAGAAGAGCCCCGTGCGCTCCCCGGAGAGACCTCGCCGGCCTCCTGCTTTACGTGATCCCATGGCCGATGCATCCTGACACGGGAATCCGGCTGTAATGACGTCAACACGCTCCAGCTCGGCCTCTCCGACGTAGCGGACATCTGCATGCTGTCGTCCGCCAAATCGCGCGGCAAGCAAAGCCCGGCTGGCGGGGTTAAGCTCGACCTGCCAGACGCTACGGAATCCGGCGCGATGAAAGCCAAGGTCGAAGCCGCCGAAACCGGCAAAGAGAGAGCCAAGGGTGGGTTGTTCATGCATTCAAATAAGCCTCTGTTGTCGCGTTATCTTCATCCTCTGCCCTGCGCATGCGGGAGCCGTCACGCGTGGGCCCACCGCCAAGCTGAAGGGCGAAAGCGGAGGCAGGGCCATTGGAGAGCAGAGCCCAGCGGGCGTGTTTGCCTGAGTCAAAAGTGTCGCCATGCTTGCCACCCTTGCCGGTGAGGGTGACAAACTTGCCCTTCTGCTTTTGGACAAGGCGGCGGTCCTCTTTCGCAAAGGCAGCCTCAGGAGTGCAGAGAATGCCGTCCGTGTGAGCGTTCACGTAGAGATTCCCCAGAAGCTCCTTGGACGGTAAGGTCTGGCCTTGGAAGGTCACCAGCTCGTTGCCCTTGAGGAGTTGGAAGCGGCAATGCTGGCTCAATGACTTAGCCAGGCGTTGCGCGAAAAAGGTTTCGTTGCTGGCATCGATGCTGCCGCCTTTGATGAGCGCCTTGATGCTGACCAGGTCATGCACCACCGTGGTGAGCATGGCGCTGGCGATAGCCTCGTCTCGTGTCTTCCATGAGAGGACAAGCCGCTCGTAGATCATGCCGCCCGTGAGCTGTGCCACCGTGATGCTGGCGGGGTTGCTGTGCGGGCCATCAGTCGTGGCGATGTCCATGCCGATGCCGACCGGGCCTTCCTCCAGGAAGTCCAGCCAGGCACGGGGGATGGCGTCACGGACAGTCATTGGTTAGGCGGCAAGTTGTAGTGTGTCGGTGACCTCGATGCCGAGGCCTTTGCCTTTGCCGCGTTGCTGGGCCGCGATGAGGTCATGGAGACCGAGGGCGGCCGCGCCCCCGGCAATGAATTGCAGCTCGTAGTTTCTGCGGAAGCTTTCCTTGTCGATGGCCTCACTGCGCGCCTCATCAATGGTGAGCTGTTTGCCCGCCGTCTTGAGTGAGTAGAGAGGCACGCCTGCCAGGAGAGCGTCATTGGCATCGCACCGATGCACGGGATAGCCCTCGGTGCCGTCTTCCGTATTAGTAGTATACCAGTTGCCCTGAGGGTTCACTGGCCAGGAGTCACGATGCGGAAGTAATATCTCAAAGGTGGGGTGCGAGTCATCTGCGGGAGGGGAGGAAGCCAGCCACATGATCCAGTCAGGACGGCGGGAGATGATGGGCTCCACGGCATCCATGGTGGCCTTGAAGTCAGGCCAGAAGCAGACCTCATCCCCGAACACATCACCTGAGAAGCCTCGGGCCGTGGCAGGGTTCGGGCTCAAGACACGGGTGCGGCTGTAGGCTGTCTGGCTGTGCCAGATGGTGCACTCCAGCTTGGCATGCTGGAAGAGATCCGCGATGGCATCCACATCCAGCGTCTCACCCTTGTCATCCTCGGCGATGGTGGTGAACTCCAGATTGGCCGCGCGGGCGGCGATGCGCTGTGCATCAATCAGCAGACGCCAGAGCTGCGCTTCCTTCTCAATCAGCTCGCCCCCCATGAGGATGCTGCCACTGACAAAGCAGGCGATGTGATTTGCCCGCTCCATGCACCTATCAAGAGCCTTTGCCCCGAACAAAAAGGATTTCCCGAGCTGGCGGCGCCAGAGCATCCACAGCATCCGGTAGGTAGACCAGAACACGGCCTGCTGAGGCGCGGTGAATTGGATGATGGGGGCGGGCTCCAGGCTCACGGCTTCACCTCCTGAGGACGTGCGCCAAACATGAGAGCGCGGAGCTTGTCCATCTTGACCTCCTTGCGGTCTCCACTGGCGGCGATGTCTTTGGCCTTTTGGTCGTCGTAGAATTTAAGGAAAGCCTCCGTGAACTGCATCTCAAACTTGTCTTGAGCCAGGTCAAGCTCACGGTCCTTTTGATCTGACCTCTTGACGTTCAGCTCATGCGTCTTGGTGTCCAGCTCCTTGGCGCGCGCAGCCACCAGCACCTTGGCTGCCGCTGTCAGCACTTTGGGATTGATCTCCTGACCGGCACGACGCGCGCCAGAGAGTTCTTCCACCAGCTCCATCACCTCGCCGGTGAGCTGCGCCAGCGCGCCCTCGCTGAGGTTGCCGCCGCTGGCCTTGGCAAGCTCGGCACTGTAGCGGCAGCGCTCGCGCGTCTCAGTGATGCGCTCCTGCTCCTTCAGCCACTTCAGGTGCTCACCACGACGCCAGGCGCTGAGGTTGTCCGCATTGATCGGGTCAGCATTGAAGTGCTGGGCGAGCATGGCCTGCACCTCAGGCATGGCGTTGAGCTTGGGCAGGATGACGGAGGCTGGCTCATTATCATGCAGCCAGCGGTTCACCTGCTCGCGAGTGCGGGCAGAGAGACGGCCGATCTTGCCGCGCGGAGGTCTGGAGGCTTCATCAGACATCAGGCGG
Organism: Verrucomicrobiota bacterium; assembly: GCA_040387935.1. Taxonomy (GTDB): domain Bacteria; phylum Verrucomicrobiota; class Verrucomicrobiia; order Verrucomicrobiales; family Verrucomicrobiaceae; genus Prosthecobacter. The sequence continues at coordinate 177,946 of JAZKCU010000009.1, forward strand.
ATTTGATGACCTTGGCGGCTGCCTGCCAGTTGGCGTAACTGGCATCTTCCAGGTGCGGCGTTTCCCAGCTCAAGCGGCGGAGGCCATGCTTCACAGCGAGCGCGTGATAAGGCTTGTAGGCCTTGTCGCTCCAATCAATCTCGAACATCTCTGCGGCCTTGCCTTTGACGGCAACGAGAGGGCCGAAGTCGATGGCCAAGGCATATTGATGCATGGACTGGCCAGCCTTGGCATTGGTCACCACGGGCCGGCTCTTCTGCTTCGTGCGACCGATGGCGAAGAGTTCCGTCTGGCGTGCCGATGTGCGCAGGCCTTCATAGATGTAGGGCCGCAAGCCAGCATCAAGGCAGGCATTGAACCAGGCTTTAACCTTTACCTGCGTGGCAGGCTGAAGCGTGGCGATTTTGGCGCGGCTGATTGTAAGTGATGCTTCCCAGGAAATCATAATTCGGAGATGGTTAGGGGATGGGGCTTTTGCAGATGGCCACCCAAAGGACAGCCGCGATGATCAGGCCGCTGAGGATGACAAGAGCGTTCATGACGCTCAGGCCTGAGGGTGGTCCTCAGGCTTGTCTTGAGGAGGTGCTGCAGGCGGTGGCGATGACTGACCAAAGCGGACCTGGAAGAAAGGCACCAGCAGCCCGATCAGGCCGATGACCACGGGAGCCCAGGTGTAGGCGGTGAGAGCGAGGGCGCCCGCCGCCGTCCCACCCAAGCCCACGCCGATGGTGGTGTAGAATTGGGCGGGCGTGACACCGGGCCGGAGATACAGTTTGCTCATGGGATGGATGGGAAGTGATGTTGGTTAGGCAGTCAGAGCGGGCGACGATCAGGGGTGAAGAGTGGGCTGGGTCGAAAGCTCGGGAATCACGGGCGGCGGGGGCGCGTCGGACTTCAGAGAGGCCAGAGCAGCGGCAGCGGCCCGCAGGGCGCGCAGGCGGTCTACCTTCTCGCGCTCCTCAGTGACCCTCTGGCGGGCTTTGATCATGACCTGCTGGGCGGCGACCTGGGCCACGGGTGAGGTTTTACGATCAGCCATCTGGGTGGCATAGGCCACCTCAGCAACAGACAGAGCGACCTCCGCAACGGTGACAGCATACTCGGCGCGCTGGAGTTCAGCATCCGTGCTGGTGCTGCTGGCACAGGACGAGAGGGAGGCCATGATGCAAAAGCACATGGCGAGGAAGGTGACAGAGTGGGTGAGGATGGATTTCATGGGATGCGTTTTGTTTTGGTTAGGCGGCTGCTCACCGCAAAGGGGTCTACTCGTTGCGCTCGTGGGCGAGGGAACCGGCGCTGGTGATCTGCCAGTTAGGGCTATTGCCACCGAGAGGATTGCGGTGGCGCATGACTTGCGTGGGCTGGAGGCCTTCCAGGAAGTGCAAAGCCTCGACCACCTGCTCACGGGTGACGCGGTAGCCTTTTCGCCCGAGGCCATGAGCGATCTCATCGGCATTGAGCGAGGCCAGCGGGCGGGCGTAGAGGTAAGTGCGGGTCTCAAGGCGGAGATCTTCAGGAGTCATGAGAAAGAAAGCGGTTCGCTGTTTTCAGTTAGGCTCAATCAGCGGCCACGGCGGTGCGTGGTGATGCGCTCGGAGGTTGCTTCATCGTGACCCTCAAGGCGGCCCAGGGCGCGGTGGATGGCAGGCAGGTCGCGGTTGATCTCCAGGAGCGTTTGCTCGATGCGGCCAAAGTCGCTCTTCACGCTCAGGATGGCGGAGGCCAGTTCAGCCTTGGTGACGAAGTTGGTGACGTCAGTGCTCTTGCCTTTGAACCACTCGTAGATCTTGATGTAGTAGTGAATCACCGGCCCCAGCGCCATCAGCCCAGCGATGATGAAGTAAAGGAACATGGGCTTGTCCGCCTCAGTGAGAGCGAGCAGGAAAGCGAGAGAGACGGGAGAGGCTGCATCAGCGGACATGACCTCCACCCTTCCCCATCACACGCGCGGGGCATTTCTCCGAATGCGCCGAATCACCAAACTGAGCGGACGGCCATGGCCCGCAGCTCATTGACTACCCGCTGCACCGTGGCCTCGCGCAGCCAGACCGTATGCATGTCCTGGATGCCCAGCCTCATGGCCAGTCTTGCGCTCACCACACCGGGGGAGTCCATGGCCGGATCAGTGAAGAGCCAGGTGGAACCGAGCACCCCAAGCCAGCGATAGAGCACATCGGAATGCGCCACGCCGCGCGCAGGCACCCGGCCTAGCGCGCCATACATGCGCGCCGTGTCAGAGGCTTCCATGCGCGGCAGGATCTCGCTCAGCAGACCATCCAGAGCATTGTGCAGATAGATGCCGGAGGCGACGGGCATGACTTAGACGGGTGCCGTGCCGTTGGTATACATATAGCAGGCGTAGGTCGTGACGAATTTGCTGGTGGCACCATCCGCCAGCGTGTCCACCTCCCGGCCCGCGATATACCAGCCCACACTGCCCGGCTGATAGTAAGCACCCCAGGAGCCTTGCAGCGGCACAAAGCTGCCGGGCGTGGTGACGGCGTTCACCATGCCCCAGCGTTGAGCAGGGATCGCACCCGGGCTTCCTGCGGCATTGTAGATGCCACTGGGCAGGCTTGACTGGAACTCGGTGGCGATGGCGTAGGCCTGCCCGCCCAGGTTAAAGCTATTAGCATCCCCCGTCACGTTGCGGCGGAAATCCCAGCGCGCAGCCTTGGTGCCTGCCCAGCCTTTGGAGATGACCTGAGCCACAGGATAGCCCGCCATGTAGCGGAGCACCTTTACGCTATCCACGATGAAGCGGTCCGTGGTGAACTGCGTCACACCGCTTCGGTTAGCCCCAGGCGCGATGATGGTGAAATCCTTCATCCACAGGCTTTCCTCCATCACGTCCCAATCCTTGTCATTGCGTGAGATGCGCGGCGGCCCGATGCGCACGACCGTGGGCGTCTCGCCAATGCCCGGAGGCGTCATGCCGATGACGTGTGTGTAGTGCTGTCCCGTGGTGGCCATGGCGCGTCAGTTCGTGTTGATCCTTTGCAGCTCAGCCAGGACGCCACGCAAGGCATCGACCACCACCGCATTGTTTCCGTTGCCTTCGCCGCCCCCCGGCAGCGTGGTATACATCGGCCCCGCAGGCGTATCGATGCGTGAGATGATGCGCTGCGCGATGGCCTCTCCCACCGCAGCGGCAGCGCCCTCGCCGCCAGGAGCTTGCGTGCCGCCAACGCCAAAGCCTTTCACAGCATCATTCAAGCTTCCCTTGAAAGTGTCGCGCATGACTTTCGCAGACTCAGTCAGGCTGGCGGAGGCATGCATGAATCCAGCCACCATATCCACGTTCTGGATGCCTTCCGCTTCAGAACGTGACACCGCTGCCGCGTCCCGCTGGCCTCGTGCGCTTTCCATCATCGCCACCCCCACAGTGTTCGTTAGGGCGGACTGAGCGAGCAACGCGCCCATCTCTGACATGATGATGGCACCGAAGTTATGCGCGGCCTCCTCCAGGCGCGCAAACAGCCAGTTACCCACAGGCGTGACAAACTCCAGGAAGGCAGCGCCGAGCTTGGGAAGCCCCGCAGCTATGGCGCTGAGGGGCACGCCTGCCAGCTCCCAAGCCTTTTCAATCAGGCCACCGAAAGCCAGAGCCATGGCTGTCGTCGCTGCGACCCCGCCCTCAATGCCTGTGATGAATTGATGGCATGCGGTCACGACTTCGCCGACTTGCTCGCCAACGGCGGCAAAGGCCGGCGTCAGCATTTCCGTGAGGTGGGTGATGTCGTCGATGACCGGCTTGAGGGCGGTATTGATGGGCTCGGCAAAGGCCACCTGCAAAGAGGACCAGGCGTCTGAGAGGGTGGAAAGCTTGCCCGCAAAGGTGTCTGCCTGACGCTGCATGGCTCCAAAAGAGATGCCGCCTGCCGAAGTCATGCGGCCAAGGACAGCCTCAAGATCCTTGGCGCTCACGCTGCCACGGCTGAGGGCATCCGCCACCTCATTGATGGGGATGCCCTTGAGCTTGGCGATCTCCTCGCGCAGGCCTGCCACACCACGCTCAGCAAGCTGGATGAAGTCATCAGTCAATAACTTCCCCTTGCCACGCACTTGGTTAAACACGGAGACGATGCCGCCGATGTCTGTGTCCGCGCCTGCCGCCACATCACCCAGCACGCGGAGCTGCTTCGCCACATCCTTGGCCGCCGTGCCAGCGCCCAGCAGAGCGCGGGCTGCAGGAGCCAGGTCCGACATCTCAAACGGCGTGTCGGCTGAGAGCCTCTTCAGGTCCGCCATGACCTTGGCCGTGACCTGGGCTGACTTCGTGATCGTCTCAATGGCCGCCGTGGTCTTCTCCATGTCCGCCGCCTTGGCGAAGCTGGAGGCCATCATCGCCGCCGCACGGACAATGCCTTGCACGGCCAGCTCCATGCCACCCATCACACCCACGACTTTGGAGGCGACGGACATGAAGCCGCCGCCATCCAGGCCGAGTGTGTAGGAGAGATCAGACATGATTCTTGGTTAGGGCCAGCTTGGAAAGTTGCCGGTGAGGGTGGCCAGGTCGGCGGCTTCTTGAGTGATGGCGGCCTGAGCGCTGGAGGCGAGGGCAGCAGCGGCAGATGAGCCAGCTTCCTCACCTCCTGACTGAGTGGCGGCCACCGCTGTGTAAGCGGTGCTGACGGCATCCAGCAGCTCAGCCTTGTGGTCGGCGCTGAGAGTGGCGAAGCCAGTGAGGGCTCGGCCTATAATCTTTTGCATAGCCTCAGCAGTGGTCATGGCTCAAAGGGGAGAATGATGTGGGTCTTTTCATAGGCGGCTCTGACTTGCTCGCGGGCTCGGGTCACAAGGCGATCCACAAAGCCGGAGGCGGTCTTGGGGCTGATCCTGGAATGTCTTGCCTCCAGCAGAGCCAGACCCGCCTCCATCTCCAGCCCCAGGAACACGGTGCGCAGGTTCATGTGATGCTCGTGGATGAGGATCTCGATGTATGTCAGCACCCAGCCGCAGGCGGGGCCGGCCTTGGGGAGGGCGGCGCACCACGCGCTCAGCGCCTCGCCTTCTTGCCCCTCCCCTGCCGCCTCGACTTTCCCAGCGTGGAACCGTCCTCCGGCCTGGCCTGAAGGCTGGCGTTCCGCACTCTTTGTTGGGCGATGAAGTCGTTAAAAGCCCCGATGTCCCGGGGCTGCCAGGTGGCCGTGAGCTGCACGGCATAGGCATCGAGTTCTGCCAGTCCGCTGCCCTGGGTGAGCATCTCATAGGCCTGCAAGGGCTCATGGCAGCAGGCGGCCATGCGCGCCACGGTGAGCATGGCGTGCGGTTGCACACCCTGAGCCTGAGCCGTCAGCTCAGCCTGGCGGCCCATCTCCGTGATCGCCAGTGCCACAGCGAGCGCCATGGCATGCATCTCAAGGCCGCCGATGACGGCAGCGCACTCGCGCATCTGCGGAGGCTGCGCTGAGGCCGCGCGGCCAAGCGCGCCGATCTGGGTAGGATCTCCGCCGAGGCCAGCGGCCTCGCTGCGCGCATTGATGCCTGCGACGGCTTCATGCATGGAGAGGTCGCGAGAGGTGATGAAAGGTCTTTCAGTGCTCATGAGGGATTCTTGGTTCCTTGTTACTTGGTCTTGGTTAGGCCGGATCAATCCTCAGAAGGTGGCGCGGCAGGCACCACAGGCAGCGTGGTCACAGTCGGCCCGACGCCGATGACGCCGCCGATGCTGATCCAGTGAGAGCAAGTGAGCTCGAACTTGCGGGGCTTGCCCTTCTCCCCTGTCTGCTTCCAGCCCAGGCAGGAGCAGGCCACGTTGATGCCACCCACGTCGATTCGGTCGCCGCGCGCAGGCAGGGGCGTATCCTTGGGCAGGATGGTGCTCATGGTGACCTTGTAGTGGTCATTGCTGAGAATGAAGGCCTGGAAGCCATCCATATCATCTGGCACGCCCTCCTCATTGCCCGTGAGTTCGATGGTGGCGCTTTCGCATTCGCCATAGACTTTCCCGGCGATGTCCACGGTGCCAAAGATGAGCTTGGCGTTTCCAATGACTTTGATTTGTGACATGATTGGTTAGGTGCTGGGGTGGTGATTAGGGTGTGCCGATTTTGAACTCGATCTCGTAGAGCCATGGGCTGCCGCTATTCGCGCCACTGACCTTGGTCAGGCGGTAGTAGCGGAAGCCGCTCGTGTTGGAGACAGGGTGCGTGCTCGTGGCCGTGCTGGTGCTGCCGAGCGTGAAGGATGCGCCGAGGTCGCTGTAGCTGCTGTTGTCCGCACTGCCTTGTAGCTTCCAGACACCATGCTCAAAGGGCGCGTTGTTCGTCCACCGGACCTCGTCAATGATCTTGTCCGAACCGAAGTCAAAGCTGATGTAATCACCCGCCGTGCCCGCGCCGCCAAAGTAAAAGCCCGTGCTGGCCAGGCTGCCGTCAATCATCACCCCGACTGTGCCCACGAAGGCGCTGCCGCTGGTGGCGATGGAGATGATACCAGAACGATTGCCTGTGCCGCCTGCATTGGCATAGCTGGTGCCACCGCCGCCGCCCGCGACGACGTAGCGGTAAGGATTGATGAGCATGCCCGCCCAGGCGAATGCGGCAGTGAGCAGGAGGCAGAGAATGAGAGAGAGGAGCTTCATGACGTTTAGCGTGTGCCGATGAGCCAGACCTTGGCACCGGCAGCGCCCGTGCCTGCGGTGTCGATGTCGATGGTGATCTCCGCGTCATCTGCCAAGGTGGCGTCCGAGATGACCGGCGCAGAGGCTGCCGTGACGGAGGTTTTCTCCGAGGCGTCACAGGTCAGCTTGGTGCTGAGGATGGTTGAGCCCGCCTCATTGATGTCGATGGTAGGCGTGCCCGAGCTGGAGACCGTGGTGAGGCTGAGACGCACCGCTGTCACGGTCATGGCGTGCGGCATGCGGAAGGTAAGCTTGGCCGTGCCTGTGGTGAGCGCGGTGGTCTCGTCTGAGATCGCCACACCGATCTCCACCCTGCCTGCCTGCACCAGCCGCGTGTCGTTGCCCTGCACGGCCACACTGGCCGCCGTCTCGCCATCGGTGGCGAGTTCCACCGAGCCACGGGCTGAGGTCGTGGCAGCGGCCACGAGAGTGCCGGTCAAGCTGCCATCAGCCAGGTCAGCGAGATCCGCATCATAGGCCTGCACGTTGGTGCCGATGACGAGGCCTAGTGATGTGCGTGATGCGGTGGCGTCTGCATCGTCCAGGAGGCCGCGCCCATGACTGGTGGTGGTCAGCGCGGCGATGCTGGTGAGGTCCGAGTCAAGCGGCTG